>NZ_JBIVBC010000007.1:0-393941 GCF_044745865.1 Streptomyces sp. NPDC086787
CGACTTCCTTCACACCTACAACTACCATCGCTGCCACACCGCACTCGGAGGCCAACCACCCATCAGCCGTGTCAACAACCCTGCGGGTCAATACACCTAGGGGGTTGCAGAAGCCGGGCGTTTGAACATGCGTGTCGCTGTGATCTCGCTGTGCACCGTCTCCCCCGCCTGGGGCTGCTGCGGCAGTCCCGGGCGGAGGTGTTCCTCGACGCTGATGTACTTGAGACCGGCCCGGAGGTCGGCGTCGTTGCGCAGTCGGATGACCAGCGGGAACTCCGCCAGCGCGGTCGTGTCGAACAGGCCGGTGGTGTAGAGGAGCTGCACTCCCAGGGCGTTCGAGACCGCTCGCTGGAGCTCCAGGAGATATGTGGCGTTGGCGCGTCCGATCGGGTTGTCGAGGAACAGCGTGCCCGCGTGCCGGTGCTTGTCCCTGCCCCGGTCGTTCGACCGCAGCGCCGCCATCGTGCAGTACAGCGCGATGGCCGCGGTGAGCAGCTGTCCGCCCGAGAACACGTCGCCCATCTGTCCGACCGGCACCCGCTCCGCACGCAGCACCGCGTCCGGCTTGAGGATCTCGACGGCGACCCCCTTGGGCTGGAGCGCGGCGGCCACGCCTCGCAGCAGCAGGGACATTCCGTCTCGCCGCAGGTCGGAGTTCTTCTTCACCGCCGAACGTGTGGCCTCGTCGATGACCTCGCCCAGCCGCTCGGTCAACGTCGCCTGGTCGGGCTCCTCGAAGCGGATCCGCAGGAACTCCTGGCCGGACCACTCCCCCAGTCCCTCGGGCAGCCGGGACAGCCGCTGCGCGGACCGCAGGGTGGCGAGGGCGGACTCGACGAGCCCGCGAAGCCGGTCCACGATCGAGTCCCGGTTGCGTTCCAGCTGCGCCAGCTCGTCCGTGAGGACACGGAGCCGGGGCGCGAAGGCCTCCGCCCACCGCTGGGCGTGCTCGGGCAGCGCGGCCGCGGGGAGTTCGCGGATCTGCTGGCGGGCGGGGGTGCGGACCTGCTCGTAACGCGTGGAGTTGGCGTGCCGGACGAGGACGTCGCTCGCCTCGCGCACGGCGGACTCGGCGGTGGAGAGGTCGGTGGCGCAGCCACGCAGCGAGCGGCGGGCCTCGGCGGCCGACTGGCGGGCGTCCTCCAGGCTGCCGGGGTACGGCTCGGGCTGTTCCTGCTCCTCGTCGGGGGTGTGCTCCCGCAGCAGGTCGCGGAGCATCGCGGAGATCTCGTCGAAGCCTCCGGCCGCGTCCTCGGCGGCGCGGTGGGCCGCGAGGAGTTCGGCGTGCGCGTCTCGGGCCTGAGCCAATGCCTCGGTCCTTGAGGCGAGTTCGGCGGTGGCGGTGCGCAGCAGCGCCTGGGCGTGCTCGGCGTCGCGGGGAACGAGTTCCTCGGGCAGCTCGGTGTGCCGCTCGCCGTCCTCGGGCGCGTGCCGTTCGGCCTCGCCGCGCAGCCTTCCGAGTTGCTCGCTCGCGGTCGACATCCGGGTCTCCAGGAGCTGCACCAGCTCCTCCGCGCGGGCGGCGGCGGCCTGCCGGGACGGTCCGTCGGAGCCGTCGGGCGACTGGAGCATCTGTTCGGCCCGGGTGCGGACCTTGTTGCTGAGCCGGTCCAGCTCGGCACGGGCCGCGCTCTCGTCGCTCTCCGCGCGGGCCTGCTCGGCACGCAGGTCGGCGCCGACGCCGACCTTCTCGTACACCTGGGAGGCGGCACGATAGGCCTCGCGGAGGGCGGGCAGGGACGCCTTGGGGGCGTCCGAGTCGTCCTCGGGCAGGTCGTCGGGGGCGCCGGCGATCTCCGCGCGTTCGGCGCGCAGGGCGCGGGCGGTGCGCCGGGCGTCGTCTGCGGCGCGCTGGGCGGCGCGGCGGTCCTCGTCCGCGGCACGTGCCCGCTCCAGACAGACCTGGGCCCGGGCCTCCGACTCCGTTGCCTCGTCGGCGAGTTCGCGCAGTCTGGCCTGCCAGCCGGCGCGCTCGCGCAGTCGGAAGGCGAGTCCGGCGAGGGCGTCCGCGGCGCGACGCGCACGCTGTGCGGCCTCCTGCCGCTCGTCGCGGGCCTGTGCCGCCTCGGCGGCGGCCTCGTCGGCCTCGGCCCGCAGGGTCCGTGCCTCGGCCAGCTCGGCCTCGGACTCCTCGGCGAACGCGCGTGCGTGGCGGGCGGCGGCGGCCAGCTCCACGAGCCGCCCGGCGGGACAGCCGGTACGCCAGGAGGACAGCCGGGCCACCAGTTCCCGGTCCTTGCCGAGACGGCCGGCCAGCGTGCGGATCTCCTCGTCGCGCTCGGTCGCGCGGGCGCGCAGTGTCTGGCGTTCCTCGTCGGCGGCGTGCTCGTCGTGCATGGCCGGGTTGGGCGGGACGAGGAACACGTCGGTGGTGTCGCCGCTGGGCGGGGTGGGGGCGAGCAGGGCCGCCGCGGTGCCGACCGCGACGGCGGACCGGGGCAGCAGGGCCGCGTCGCCGAGTACCTCGCGGGCCCGGGCGTGGCTGTCCGGGTCGGTGATGATCACGCCGTCGACCAGCTCGGGCCGGGCGGCGAGCACACGGGCGTGGTCGGCCGGGTCGACGGCCTGCGCGAGATAGCGCCAGCCGGGCAGCGCGGGGATGCCGTGCTCGCCGAGGAACTCGACGGTGGCCAGCACGTCGGGGCCGGGCGGCAGGAGGCCGCCGTCGCCGAGCGCGCCGAGGATGCGGGCGTCGTCCGCGGCGGCGGTGCGCAGGTCGAAGAGGTGGCGCTCGGCGGAGGAGACGGTGTCGTCGAGGAGTTCGCGCAGTTCGTCGGCGAAACGGTCCAGGTCCTCGGGGGTCATGCGGCCCTCACCGGACGGGCCGCGGGTGCCGGCGTCGTCGGTCTCGGCCCCGGTGGCGGTGCCGGCGTCCGTCGGGCCGCCGTCCACTCCGGTCCGCGGTGCGGGCACTGCGGCGCGCGGACCGGTGGTGGCCTGCGGCAGGCTCAGGAGGTCGCCCAGCCGCGGCTCCTCCGCGAGGGCTTCGGCGAGACGGCGTTCGGCCTCGTGGGAGCGTTCGACGGCGGTCGCCGCGTCCGCGGCGCGGGCCGCCGTCAGTTCTGCCCGGGACTCGGCGGAGGCGGCTTCGCGCGCGTGTTCCGCCGCCTTGCGGGCGGTCTCGCGCGCGGTGTCCCAGGCGGCGACGGCCGTCTTCTCGGCGTCGCTGGCGGCGAGGGCGGCGCGGGCCGGGTCGGCGTCGGGCGTGCTGTCGTCGAGCCAGCCCGCGCGCACGGCCTCGGCGGTCTCCTGCTCGACCTCGGTCAGCCGCTGGCGCAGATGGCCTGCCTCGCTGCGGGCACGCTGGGCCTCGGTGGCGGCGGCGGTCGAGTCACGGTGGGCGGCCTCACCGGCCTCCTGGAGCGCGGCGGAGCGCTCCTCTCCCTCGTTGGCCAGGGTTTCGGCACTCGCGGCGGCCGTGTGCAGGACGCGCACCAGGTCCACGGCGGCCTTGGCGCGGGCGGCCAGGGCCGGGGCCGCGTCCCGTTCGGCCTCCTGGATCGCGGTGGCGACGCGGGCGACGCGGTCGGCGGCGGCACGGTGGCGCAGTGCGGCTTCGGCGGCCTGCCAGGCGGAGTGCAGGGTGCGGGCGTCGGCGAGTTCGCGCTTCTGCGCGGCGGCGGACTTCTCGCCCGCGGCGAGCGCCAGCGAGGCGTGCCGGTAGGCGAGTTCGGCGGCGATCAGCGAGCTGCGCTCACGGCCGCCCTCGGAGTGGGTCACCGCGTAGGCGGCGGCCGTGACGCGCTGGGCGAGGTCGGCGGCTCGCACCCGCTCGCGGACACCGCGTGCGGACAGCCGCCGTGCCAGCGCCCGCGTGCGGCGTTCGGCTCCGGCGTGGATGTCGCGGCTGCGTGAGCGGGTCTCGGCGGCTTCCACGATGCGGCCGAGCAGATCGACGGAGCCGGCGGTGAACTCGCGTTCGGCAATCAGTTCGGCGCGGCGGCCCAGTTTGTTGCCGAAGCCGCTGACGAGGTCGGCGAGCCCGTCGGTGTCGCGGGTGTCGGTGACCGCGCGGAGCAGCAGGTCGGTGAAGTCGGAGTCCTTCTTCACCGCGAAGAGTCCGGCCGCTTCGCCCTCGTCGGAGTTCATCTCCCGCTGGTAGCGGAAGAGTTCGGGGTCGAGGCCGAGGTCGCCCAGGTGCTCGATCCAGCGGTCGTGGATCTCCTCCCAGTGCACCTCCAGGTGCGGATACGCCTTTCCGGCCTCGGTGATGGCGTCGCGGAAGCCCTTCATGGTGCGGCGGCGGCCCTGGGCGCCGGAGGTGCCCTCGACGGGCGGACGTACGGCGGTGGACTCGGCGACGGGGAGGTTGTCGAGGCTCAGTCCGGGGCCGGGCCGGAAGGAGTACCAGGCCTCGGCGAACTTGCGCGGGTCGTTGGAGACCTGGCGGCCGCGCCACTCGCTCGCCTTGCCCACCACCACGCACTCGCCGGTGAGGGTGTGCTGCCACTCCAGGGCGACGTGCCCGCAGTCGTCGGCGAGCAGGAACTTACGCAGCACGCCGGAACTGGCACCGCCGAGAGTGTTGCGGTGGCCGGGCAGCATCACCGAGAAGATCAGCTTGAGCAGGACCGACTTGCCGCCGCCGTTCTCCAGGAAGAGCACTCCGGCCGGGGCGGGTCGGCGCGGCGGGCCGACCGGCTCCTCCTCGAAGAACTCCGCCTGTGTGGGGGCGGGGTCGGGCACCGGTTCGCCCACGCCCCGCAGGTCAAGCACGGTGTCGGCATAGCGCGCACCGGCGGGCCCGATGGAGTAGAGGCGGACCCGGGACAGCTCGTACATGGCGGACTCTCGTCGTAAGTCTTCGTGGGTCTGAGGAAGTTGGTGCGCTGGTCAGGAGTGGAACGGCAGCCCGGCGTCGGCCACCAGGTCCAGGTCCTCGGTGTCCTCACCGGGCAGCAGGCTGGCGGTGCCGTCGGTGACCGGGACGACGCCGAGGTCGAGGAGTTCGGCCATCGCGGCGCTGGCCGCCATGTCACGCACCTGTAGCTGGTAACGGGCGGTGGTGCGGTAGGTGCCGCCGCTCTCGTCACCGGTGCGCTGGAGGAAGCCGGAGTCCGTGAGGAACGCTGCCGCCTTGCCGACGATTCCGGTGGTCGAACCGGCCAGCCGGCGCGCGTCCTTGGTCGCGCCGGTCGCGCTGCGTCTGGCCCAGATGCGCCAGGCGGCCTCCAGGGCGGGCGCGTCGGTGGCGGGGTCGGTGTTCTCGCCCTGCTCGTCGGCCCGCTCTTCCAGGCGGCGGCAGGCCTGCCGGACGAAGGCGTCGACGCCGTTGACGGTGATGCGGCCGATGTAGCCGTCGTCGGCGAGGTCCTCGGGCCTCGGGAACGCGAGGGCGGCGACGGCGAGATGGGCGAGTCCGTGCAGGAACCGGTCGCTCGAGTCGGCGGAGGCGCGACGCGCGTAGTCGCCCATGCGCACGGCGAACACCGAGTCCTCGGCGGCGGTGACGGCCATGCCGGCGCGCGGAGAGACCTCCAGCACGACCAGTCCGAGTCCGGCCGCCACCGCGTCGGCGAGCCGGGCGAAGGCCGGGTTCTCGCGGTAACGGCGCAGCAGTTCGGCGTACTCCTGGTCCCGCGCGGGCTGCGTCTTGGGCTGGAGTCCGAAGGCGACGAGCCGTGCCGCGTCGGCGGCGTCGGCGGGCGTGACGACGGAGCCCGCGGGCGCGGCGGTGGGCTCTGGCTCGCCCCGGTCGACGGGCTCGGTCACGGTTCCAGCTCCTTGTTGCTCTGACGTTCGTACCTACGGCCGGTTCGATTCACGCCGCCTCCGTCCGGTCCGCCGCCATCCCGGCCGCGTCCAGCAGGGCGGTGCCCACGATGAGATCGGCACCGCCGAACTCGTGATCGTCCAGCTCCGTCCCGTCGTCCACGGCGAACAGCAGTTTCTCCTCGCCCTGACGGTAGGCGGTGCCGACGGGCGGGCTGGCCGCGTGCACCGCGAGCAGCGCCACCAGGTACGGCAGGTCGGTGTCCTGCCGGCGCGCGTCCGCGAGCAGCCCGGACAGGCGTCTCGGCGCGTCGGCGGGCAGGTCGAGCAGTGCCCGCGCGGCCGCCAGCTGCTCGTCGCTGAACCGGCTGTCGTCCGGTGTGGCGATGAGGTCGGGTTCGGGCATCTCCGCGCCGAGGTGCTCCCGTTCCACGGGGGGTGTCAGGAGCATCTCCACGAGGTCCGCGACCCTTACCGACCCGGGGGTGCGCAGTCCGGTGCCCCGGGCGAAGAAGGCGTCGGTGACCCGGATGGCCTGTTCCAGGGGCAACGGCAGGGCCGGTGCGAGGAGGTGGCCGTACAGGTCGGTGCCGGAGGTGGTCATGGGTGTCGCGAAGGCCTGCCGGTCCTGCTCGGCGCGGAACAGGGGGCCCGCCTCCAGCAGCCGGGACTGGAGCTGGGTGTGCCGGCGGATGCAGTCCTTGACGATGTCGACCAGTTCGGCGGCGCGGCGCTTGTGCTCCGGGTCCTCGCTCTCGTCGCGGGCCTTGCGGATGTTGGTGAGGATCGCGTTCTCGTGCCGGTAGCGGTCGGCGACGTGGTCGAGGGCCTCGGCGATCATGTCGGGGACGGCGCTGAGCCAGTCCACGGCGCGGACGTTGCGGCGGGTCGCGTCCAGGGCCCGGCGCAGTGTCTCGGAGTACTGCACGGTCCGGTAGCGGGCCTGCTCCGCGGCGAGCTGGGCGTCGGCGAGGCGGCCGCGGCTGATCAGGATCTCCAGCTTGACCTCGGCGGCGATCTGGGCGCTCGTGACGTCGGTGTCGAGCGCGCCGACCAGGACGTTGACCGCTTCGTCCGTCGTGCGCAGATAGACGGTGCCGCCGGGGCCGGGGACTTCCTCGATCAGCTTGAAGTCGTAGTCACGACGGACATAGGTGCCGTCCGGCGCGAACGTGCCGTACACGGCTCGGAAGCCGCGGTCGACGCTGCCCACGTTGATCAGGTTCTCCAGGACCCAGCGGGCCACTCGCTCGTGCTCGGCGGCGGGCCGCTGCGGGGCCTGGGCGGCGATGCGCGGGATGAGCCTCGCCACTATCTGGTCGTGGTCGGCGCCCGTGTCGAAGTCCATGTTCAGTGTGACGAGGTCGATGGCGGCGAGGGCCACCTCCGCCATGCCGTAGACCGAGTACTCACCCGCGAGATTCGCCTTGCGCGCGTCCAGGTCGTGCAGCGGCGCGGTGCAGGCGAGCGCGCGCAGCCGCCGGGCCAGCCCCTCGTCGGCGGCCGGACCCGGAGCAGGGCGCGGGCCCGCGCTGAGCTGGGGCGGAGCGCTGTCCGTGGATGCGGGTGAAGTCACGGTGCACAGACTAGGTCCTCGGTCTGACAACGACCCAAACGACGCAGAAGCGACGCCCGTCACAGCAGCCCGTCGCAGCGGCGCGTCACACCCGCGCCGGGGCCCGTCCGTCGGGGGCGTCCGGCGACGTGTCGGCGGTCCGTCGGTGTGCGCGGGTCAGCCGTCCTCGCCGACCCGGCGCCGGTACACCTCCACGACGCGTTCCAGGGAGTCCGCGAGATAGGTCTCGAGGAGCTGTTCCGCCGCGTGCCGGTCGCCGGTCTGGAGTGCGTGGAGGATCTGGCGGTTGCGGGCGAGGTAGGGCTCGTGCAGGCGGTGCGGGTCGTCCACGATGTGGAAGGCCAGCCGCAGCTCGGCGAAGACGCTGCGCATCAGTTCGTCGGTGCGCTCGCTGCCGGCCAGGGCGACCAGCTCCCGGTGGAAGTGGATGTTGGCGGTACCCAACCCTTTCCAGTCGTTCCCGGCGACCGCCGCCTGCCCTTCCTCGACCGCCGACGCGAGGCCGTCCAGGGCGTACGGCGGCTCACCCAGCCCTCGTACGACGGCGCTCTCGACGAGGGCGCGGGTGCGGTAGATGTCCTCGACGTCCTCGACGGTCAGGACCCGGACGAAGACACCGCGGTTGAGCTCGTGGACGAGCAGGCGCTCGTGCGTGAGCAGCCGGAACGCCTCTCGCAGGGTGTTGCGGGAGACGCCGAGCGCCCCGCCGATGCTGTCCTCCGACAGCCGGGTGCCCGGCGGGAAGAAGCCCTCCGCGATCCGGCTCCTGAGGATGTCCGAGACCCGTTCCGCCGTACTGGTACGGCCCAGAAGGGCGCGATCGTCGGCCAGTCCCGTCAACTGCTCTGCCATGCCCGGAATTCAATCGCAGTCGGCAGGACAAAACAACGTACCTATTGAAGGATCGTTGAACGATCCTCTACGGTACTCGGCACGACACGCCATACGGCACGGCTCAGTTCCCGCACCCTCCGTCCCTCACCTGCGAGGTGCCCATGAGCTCAACTCCCCCACAGCAGGCCCCTTCCACCACCACCCGGCGCGCCCGGGACGAACACGGCACCGGCGACGGCGCCTTGGGCTGGCTGCGCGCCCTCGGCCCCGACGGCCGCCGCGCCTTCACGGGCGCTTTCGGTGGATATGCCCTGGATTCCTACGACTACTTCACGCTGCCGCTCAGCATGGTCGCGCTGGCGGCGTACTTCGGCCTGGACAGCGGCCAGACCGGCCTGTTCACCACCGTCACGCTGGTGGTCTCCGCGATCGGCGGCGCCGTGGCGGGCGTGCTGGCCGACCGCGTGGGCCGGGTCAGAGCCCTGATGATCACGGTGATCACGTACGCCGTGTTCACCGTGGCCTGCGGTTTCGCACCGAACTTCGAGACCCTGCTGGTGTTCCGCGCGCTCCAGGGCCTCGGCTTCGGCGGTGAGTGGGCGGTCGGCGCGATCCTGGTCGCCGAGTACGCGAGCGCCAGACACCGCGGCCGCACGCTCGGCGCGGTCCAGAGTTCGTGGGCCGTGGGCTGGGCACTCGCCGTGGTCGTCTACACGCTGGTCTTCTCGGTGGCCGGTGACGACCTCGCCTGGCGGGTGATGTTCTGGACCGGCGCGCTGCCCGCGCTGCTGGTGGTGTGGCTGCGCCGCCGGGTGCACGACGCACCTGAGGCGACGGCCGTACGCGAACAGAGCACGGAGCGCGGCTCGTTCCGGGCGATCTTCCGGCCGGGCACGGTCGACTCACCGGGTCTGCTGCGTACGACGGTTCTCGCGTGCCTGCTGTCCACCGGCGTCCAGGGCGGCTACTACACGCTGGCCACCTGGGTGCCCACGTATCTGAAGTCGGAGCGCGGGCTGTCGGTGGTCGGTACCGGCGGCTATCTGACCTTCCTGATCTCGGGCGCCTTCCTCGGCTACCTGACCGGCGGCGCCCTCACCGACCGGCTGGGCCGGCGCCGCAACATCTGGCTGTTCGCGCTGCTGTCCGCGGTCTGTGTGCTCGTGTACGCGCGCATCCCCGACGGCGCCAACACGCTTCTCCTGGTGCTCGGTTTCCCGCTCGGGTTCTGCATGTCGGCGATCTTCAGCGGCTTCGGGTCGTATCTGAGCGAGCTGTACCCGACCGCCGTCCGCGGCACCGGGCAGGGCTTCACCTACAACACCGGCCGCGCGGTGGGCGCCGTCTTCCCCACGCTGGTGGGCTTCCTGGCCGACAGCTGGGGCGTGGGCGGCGCGCTGGTCTTCGGGGCGGTCGGATACGGCATCGCGGCCCTGGCGCTGATCGGACTTCCGGAGACGCGCGGAAAGGAACTGGCGTGAGGCGGGAGCCCCGTACGGACGGACATCCCACGGCCCTCGTCACGGACGAGCCTCCCCCGGCCCTCGTCACGGACGACCGCCCCCCGACCCCCGTCGACGCGCACCCGCGCGCGTGGAGCGCGAGAACCGCTCGGGCCCGGTTCCGGGACGGCCTGACGGGTCCCACGGCAGGCATGGCGGCGGGCCACACCCAGGCCAACCTCATCGCGGTGCCCGCCGACTGGGCGTACGACATGCTGCTGTTCTGCCAGCGCAACCCGAAACCCTGCCCGGTACTCGACGTGACGGACGCCGGTTCCTGGACCACGGTGCTCGCCGAAGGGGCCGATCTGCGCACCGACCTGCCGCGCTACCGGGTGTGGCGGGACGGGGAGCTGGTGGACGAGCCGGCCGACGTGCGCGACCACTGGCGCGGCGACCTGGTGTCGTTCCTGATCGGGTGCAGCTTCACCTTCGAATGGGCGCTGGCCGGGGCGGGCGTCCCCATCCGGCACGTCGAGCAGGGCCGCAACGTCCCGATGTACGTGACCAGCCGCCCGTGCCGCCCGGCGGGGCGGCTGAGCGGCCCGCTGGTGGTGTCCATGCGCCCGGTGCCACCGGAGCACCTGACGGCCGCCATCCGGGAGAGCGGCCGGTATCCGGCGGTGCACGGCAGCCCCGTGCACTGCGGGGACCCCTCTGCGCTCGGCATCGAGGACCTCGGGCGGCCCGACTTCGGCGACCCCGTGGAGACCGCTCCGGACGACATCCCGGTGTTCTGGGCCTGCGGGGTGACCCCGCAGGCGGCGGTGACGGCCTCGCGCCCGCCGTTCGCGATCACCCACGCGCCGGGCCAGATGTTCCTCACGGACACCCGCGACGAGCACTACCGCGTGGCCTGAGGGCAAGGCGACCGGAAAGCACAGGACCACACCGGACGACGGAGACACGGAAGATCCATGACCTCGATCGATCTGAACGCCGACCTCGGCGAGGGCTTCGGCCGCTGGCGGCTGACCGACGACGAACAGCTGCTGTCCGTCGTCACCAGTGCCAACGTGGCCTGCGGATTCCACGCCGGGGACGCGGCCACCATGCGCCGGGTGTGCGAGCTGGCGGCCGAACGCGGGGTGACGATCGGCGCGCAGGTCTCCTACCGGGATCTGGCGGGGTTCGGGCGGCGCGCGATGGACGTGCCGCCGGGCGAACTGACCGCCGAGGTGGCCTACCAGATCGGCGCCCTGGAAGTCTTCGCCCGCGCGGCCGGCGCGCGCGTGGCCTATGTGAAGCCGCACGGCGCGCTCTACAACCGGGTCGTGCACGACGAGGAGCAGGCAGGTGCCGTGATCGACGGCGTGCGGCTCGCCGGGGGCGCGCTCCCCGTGCTGGGGCTGCCCGGCTCACGCCTGCTGGAGTACGCCCGGAAGGCGGGTCTGCCGGCCGTCACGGAGGCGTTCGCGGATCGCGCGTACACCGACGAGGGCACCCTCGTGCCGCGCGGGCGGGACGGCGCGGTACTGAGCGATCCGGAGGCGGTGGTGGCGCGCTCCCTGGAGCTGGCCCGTTCCGGCACGGTCACCGCGCAGTCGGGCGGCCGCCTCGAGGTCCGGGCCAGCTCACTGTGTCTGCACGGGGACACTCCCGGCGCGGTCGGGCTGGCCCGCCGGGTGCGCGAGCGGCTGGTGGCGGCGGGCGTCCGGGTGGAGGCGTTCGCATGAGGGCACTGCCCGTGGGCGACAGCGGGCTGCTCATCGAGGTCGGTTCCGGCCGGGAGGCGCAGGCCTTGCACGCCGAGCTGCTGCGGCGCCGCGCGGAGGGGTCGCTGACGGTCCGCGAGATCGTCCCGGCGGCCCGTACGGTCCTCCTGGACGGTCTTGACGACCCGGTCCGTCTGGCATCCGAACTGACCGCGTCCGAGGTGCCGCCGGCTCCGCCGCGCACACGTGAGGTGGTCGAGCTTCCCGTGCGCTACGACGGTCCGGACCTCGCCGAAGTCGCCGCCCACTGGGGCGTCCGTGAGCGGGAGGTGGCACGCATCCACGCGGCCGCCGAGTTCACCGTCGCGTTCTGCGGCTTCGCGCCCGGGTTCGGCTATCTCACCGGGCTCCCGACCCGCTACGACGTGCCGCGCCGGGCCACTCCGCGCACGGCCGTCCCGGCCGGAGCGGTGGCCCTTGCAGGCCCGTACACGGGGGTCTATCCGCGCTCCTCGCCGGGCGGCTGGCAGCTGATCGGAACCACGGACGCGGTTCTGTGGGACCACGCGCGCGTGCCGGCCGCCCTGCTGTCGCCCGGCGCCCGCGTCCGCTTCGTCCCGGCGGGCGCCGCATGAGCGACCGTGCGCTGGTCGTCGTACGGGCCGGAGCCCTGACCACCGTGCAGGACCGGGGGCGGCCCGGGTACGCCCATCTCGGAGTGCCCCGGTCCGGCGCGCTGGACGCGCCCGCGGCGGCGCTCGTCAACCGGCTGGTGGGCAACCCGCCCGAGGCCGCGGTCCTGGAGACCACGCTCGACGGCTGTGCCGTACGCCCGCGTTCGACGGTCACCGTGGCGGTCGGCGGCGCGCCGAGCCCGGTCAGGGTGGGCGGACGTCCGGTCGCCTGGGGGGCGCCGGTCGTGGTGCCGGGCGGGGAGGTGCTGGAGGTGGGCGCGGCGGCCGAGGGGGTGCGCGGATACGTGGCGTTCGGCGGCGGCGTCGCCGTGGAGCCGGTGCTCGGCAGCCGGTCCACGGACCTGCTGTCCGGCCTCGGTCCGCCGCCGCTCGCGGACGGAGCCGTGCTGCCGCTGGGCATCCCGTCCGGGCCGCCCGCGCGCGCTGACACGGCCCCGCAGCCGCGGCCGCCGGCCGAACTCGTCCTGCGGGTGGTGCCCGGCCCGCGCGACGACTGGTTCACGCCGCAGGCCGTACGCGATCTCACTTCGCTCCCCTACCGGGTGGCGTCGGCGAGCAACCGCATCGGACTGCGCACGGACGGGCCCGCCCTGGAGCGGTCCCGGCCCGGTGAACTCCCCAGCGAGGGCATGGTGCTGGGCGCGGTACAGGTCCCCCCGGACGGGCGCCCGGTGGTGTTCCTGGCGGACCACCCGACCACCGGGGGCTACCCGGTGATCGCGGTGGTGCGCGCCGCCGACCTCGCGGCGGCCGCGCAGGCGGTGCCGGGTACCCCGGTCCGCTTCGTCGCCGTACGCCGCCGCTGAGCGCTCACGCCACGTCCGGCCGGTCCGCCACGGACAGGGCGGCCAGCGCGGCCGAAACGGCGGCGGAGGCCCTGAGGTCGAGGCGGGCGCTGGTGCCCCGCGCGCGGTGCCGTATCTCGTCCAGGGCCAGCCCCAACAGCTGCGGGAGCAGGTCCCGGCAGCGCCTCAGCACCCACGCCGTGCCCGCGGTGGCGAGCCACCACAGGCCGGCCGACCGGGTGGGCCCCGGGAACTCCGGCTCCGCGGAGGGCGCGGAACCGGTCGCGAGACCCGAGTCGGCGAGCAACGCGTGGAAGCGCACGGCGAACTGCCGGTGGCCGCGCTCGCCGGGATGCAGCCGGTCGGCGCTCCACATGGCGCGGTCGGTGAGCCAGGCGCCCTCGGCCGCGTGCAGGTGGACCGCGCCGTACCGCTCGGAGAGGGCGTGGACCACGGTGTTGACCGCTCGCTGCCGCCGGGCCAGCGGCCTGGCCAGGGCGCCGGGCAGGCCGAGCATCGCGCCCGGGTCGGGCAGGCACGCGGTGAGCAGGATCGCGCCCTGGCCGGTGAGCGCCGCGTAGGCCTCGTCGAGCCGCGCCGCCACCGCGTGGATGTCGAAGGTGCAGCGCAGGGTGTCGTTGACGCCGATGACCACGGACGCCATGTCCGGGCGCAGCTCCAGGGCCGCCGGGGTCTGGCGTTCCACGACGTCCCGGGTCTGTGCCCCGCTGACGGCGAGGTTGGTGAAGTCGGCCGGTGCGGCGGTGAGGCCCTCGGCCAGAAGTGCGGCCCAGCCGCGCCACCCGTCGTCGGCCGGGTCGCCCACGCCCTGGGTCAAAGAGTCCCCGAGGGCCACGAAGCGGACGGGTCTCATATGACGCCCTCCGGGACGATACGACGGACCGGTACCGTCGTGCCGTCGCCGTTGCGACGGGACAGCACCGTCGCGTCATGGGCCGCGAGGAAGGCCTCCACGGCCGTGCCCCAGCCGAAGCACTCGGCACGCGCGCGTGCCGACTCGCGCCGCCGGGCCTCGGACCGCCCCAGGATCGACTCGACGGCGTCCGCGAAGGCGTCCCCGTGGTCGGCGGCGGTGGCTCCCGCGGACCCGATCACCTCGGACAGCGCGGACGACGCGCTCGCCACCACCGGGGTCCCGCAGGCCAGGGCCTCCAGCGCGGCGAGTCCGAACGTCTCGGCCGGTCCGGGCGCCAGGCTCACATCGGCCGACGCCTGGAGCGCACCCAGCTCGGCACGGTCGGAGACATGCCCGAGGAAGGTGACCGGCAGGGCCCGTTCGCGTGCCCGCTGTTCGAGCCGGGCCCGCAGCGGCCCGTCCCCGGCGACCACGAGCACCGCCCGCCGCCCGCGCCGCAGCAGCGCGTCCAGCGCGTCCAGCGCGGTGCCGGGCCGCTTCTCCACGGACAGCCGCGAGCACATCACGAGCAGCACCTCGTCCACGCGCGCGTGCCGGGCGCGCAGCGCCGGATCCCGCAGGGTGGGATGCCGCTCCGTCACGTCGACGCCCAGCGGGGCCCGTACGACGTTGCGCGCGCCGATCCGGACGAACTCCCGCTCGGCGAACTCGGTGGTGCACACCACGCGCGCGTAGGTGTGGGCCGTACGGATGTTGAGGGAGTCGGCGGCGCGGTGGGCGAGGTACTCCGGCAGTCCCCAGGTGCGCAGCACACCGTCGGCGGTCTCGTGGGACACCATCACGGCGGGGACCCGGGCGCGTCGCGCCCAGCGGCCGGTCCAGCGCAGTGTGGTGCGGTCTGACACCTCCAGACGGTCGGGAGCGAGTTCCGCCAGGAGCGCGGCGACGCGCCGCCTGTCGGTGAGGACCCGGTAGCCGCCGGTGCCGGGCAGCAGCGGGCCGGGCAGGGTGATGACGCGGCCCTGCTCGGTGTCCTGGTCGGTGTGCCGCTCGCCCGGCACGATCAGTACGGGTTCGTGGCCGGCGGCCAGGTAACCCTTGCCCAGCTCGCGCAGCGCGGTGCGCAGACCGCCGGAGGCGGGGGCGACGAAGTTGGCCAGCCGCACGATGCGCAGGGGGCGTGCGGAGCCGGGGAGTTCGGCGTTCATGGCGCCACCACCGTCCGGGTCGGGTTTCATGCCGCCACCACCGTCCGGCGCGCGGCGAGCACGTCGCCGTAGTGCGCGATCAGCTGGTCACCGATGACGGCCCAGGTGCGTCCCTCGACCGTCGTACGCGCCGCGGTGCCGAAGGCGGCCCGCAACGCGGGATCGGCGGCCAGGGCGCGTACGGCGTCCCGTACGGCGTCGCCGTCGCGCGGGGGCACCAGGAATCCGGTGCGGCCGTGGTCCACGAGGTCGAGCGGGCCGCCGGCGGCGGGTGCGATCACCGGGACGCCGCTGGCCATGGCCTCCTGGACGGTCTGGCAGAAGGTCTCGAAGGGGCCGGTGTGCGCGAAGACGTCCAGCGAGGCGAAGATCCGGGCGAGTTCGTCGCCGGTGCGACGGCCCAGGAAGACCGCGCCGGGCAGGGTCTCGGTCAGGTGGGCGTGGCTGGGGCCGTCGCCGACCACCACGAGCCGCACGCCCGGAAGGCCGGAGACTCCGGCCAGCAGTTCGACCTGCTTCTCGGGGGCGAGCCGGCCGACGTAGCCGACGATCAGCTCTCCGTTCGGGGCGAGTTCGCGGCGCAGTGCCTCGTCCCGGTGGCCGGGGCGGAACCGTACGGTGTCGACGCCGCGCGCCCACAGCCTGACCCGGGGCACCCCGTGCGCCTCCAGGTCGTGCTGGGCGACGCTGGAGGGGGCGAGGGTGAGGTCGGCGGCGGAGTGCACGGAGCGGATACGGCGCCAGGCCGCCGCCTCGCCGGCGCCCATGTAGGTGCGGGCGTAGCCGGCGAGGTCGGTCTGGTAGACGGCCACGGCCGGGATGCCGTGCCGGGCGGCGGCGGCCATGCCGCGCACGCCGAGGACGAAGGGGCTGGCCAGGTGGACCAGGTCGGCGCGGTGGTCGGCGATGGCCGCGGCGAGACGTCGGCTGGGGAGGGCGACGCGGACCTGGGGGTAGCCCGGGAGCGGGAGGGAGGGGACGTGAACGACGGGGCACGGCGCGGAAGCGTCGGGCCGGACGCCGGGGGCGGGAGCCGGGGCGACGACGAGGGGAGCGTGACCGCGATCGACGAGGTGCCGGGCGGTCTGGAGCGCGCAGTGGGCCACGCCGTTCACATCGGGGGGAAAGGATTCGGTCACGATGACGACACGCATAGGGGTGTTCTCGCCGTGCCGGACGTGGCCGCGTCAACTTGGATCTTTCCGGACGAGGAACGTCCCGTGAGCGTTGTGCTGCACACCCGAGCAGGTCAGACCGTGTCCATGCCCTCCTGACCCGCGAGTCACCCGGTGTTCACGAGACATGCCCTTCGGGTGAGATCCGGCTGCGGACGGCTGTCTGGACCTCGTCCTCCTCCGCCGGATCGGCGGCGAGGCGGCGCAGCCGCTCCACGACCCGGTTGTCACCGGTCTCGGCGTGCCGGGCGGCGAGTTCGCGGGTGGTCTCCTCGCAGTCCCACAGGCACTCGACGGCGAAGCCGACGGGGAAGGAGGGGTCGGTGGCGGCCAGGGCACGGGCGGCGCGGCCGCGCAGGTGCGAGGAGGCCGTCTCCCGGTAGATGTGGCGCAGCACGGGAGCCGCGCAGGCGATGCCGAGGCGTCCGGTGCCGTCCACGAGGGTCCACAGGGTCGGCGCGTCGGGGCCCTCGCCCCGTACGGCCTCGCGCAGGGCACCGAGGACGAGGTCCTTGTCCTGGGCGCCGCCGCGGCAGGCGAGCATCCGTCCGGCGGAGGCGCCGAGCGCGTCGGGCCGGCGGGCCCAGCCGCGGGCCCGGTCCACGGCGGCGACGGAGCGCATCCGCTCGAAGGCGTCGACGGCGGCTTCCACGACGAGTGCCGTGCCGTCGGTGACGGCGGCCTCGATCAGCTCGAGGGCGTCGGGGTCGTTGCTGTCGGCGAGGTAGCGCAACGCGGTGCAGCGGGCTCCGTCGGTGCCGTCCTGGGCGGCCCGGACGATCTCCGGCCGGTCCTCGGGGCCCGCGACGGCCGCGAGGCACCGGGCGGCCGGCACATGCAGGGCGGCGCCGCGTTCGATGCCCTGCTGTGCCCACTCGAAGACCGCTCGCACGCTCCACCCGGGGCGGGGGCCACTGGGGCGCATCTGCCGCTGCCAGCGGTCGAAGCAGCCGGCCTCATGGGCTGTGCGGACTCGGGTGGCGATGGGTTCGCGCGGGTCCTCGGCCCACAGCCGCCAGGGGCGCGGCTCGAAGGCGTCGCGGACGGCCGCGGCCAGCTGCGCCTCGCCCTCGGCGTCGGTGCCGAAGCGGGCCAGCACGGGTGCGGCCAGGGCGCGCAGGGCCGCGTCGTCGTCCCGCAGTGCGAGTTCGTCGAGCGCCCAGGCCCAGTTGGCGCCCAGGGCCGCGTAGCGGCGCAGCAGCGCGAGGGCGTCCCGCCTGCCGTAGGAGGCGAGGTGCCCGAGGACGGCGAGGGCGAGGCCCGTGCGGGACTCGTCGGTGTCGAGCACGTCCTCGGGGTCGAAGAGGTGCGCCTCGATGGCGTCCAGCTCGCCGTTCAGGTCGAGGTAGAGCCGGGCGTAGTAGAGGGAGCGGTTCTCCACCTGCCAGTCGTGGCGGGGGTCGCTCAGCACACAGTGGTTGAGTGCCGCGAGCGCTTCGGCGCGCGGGGCGGTGAGCGCGTGCAGCGTGCCGTCACCGCGGCCGCGCTGGAGCAGGCCGAGCAGCGTACCGCTGGGCGCTATGACCGGATCGAACATAGGAAAATGCCTCACATCAAGCGTCGACGCAACCGGGGAACACGCACTACCTGGCCGCGTGACACAACGTCGGGGCGCCCGCCGTCTCTTGCTTGCTGCAAATCATTTCCTCTGCCTCTCGTCTGTGGCCCAGGCGGACCGCATCACGGTCCGCGCGGTGCGGCAACACCTGCCCAGCCATGATGTCCGTGAATCACATCGACATCATGACTCGCGGGTTTCCGCTGCCGCGACCGTATTTCCGGCGGCCCTTACCGCCTCCCCCGTTTTTCCGTGTCGTTCCTGGTCAGGACGTTCGGATCAGCATGCTCCGAACAATTCCAGAAGTTCCTTCTTGTCGAACATCCGGGCGGTGTCAATGGCGGACGGAGTACCCGCCGAGGGGTCCGCCCCGGCCTCCAGCAATACCTTGATCACTTCTTGTTCGCCCTTGAACACCGCCCCGGCTAGCGGAGTTTGACCCCGGTCGTTCACCCGGTCCGCCTCGGCACCCCGGGCGAGCAGCGCGCGCACCGCCTCGGCGTGGCCGTGATACGCGGCGAGCATCACCAGGCAGTCGCCCCGGTCGTTGGTGAGGTTGGCCGGAACGCCCGCGTCGACGTACGCGACAAGGGCCTCGGCCTGCCCCTGCCGGGCCAGGTCGAAGATCTTGGTCGCCAGCTCCACGACCTCCGGGTCGGGGGCTTCAGTCATCCGCCGGACCGCCTCTCCTGCACGTTCGGGGCTCCTGGGGAGCCGGATTGCCCGGTACGGCGGGCGGCTCTGCCCGCCGTACGAGTGAATCGCCAGCGTACTGGCTCACACGGGACATGACCCGATGTGACCGAGGTAAAGATCACCCCAGCGGCCGCTGGACGCAAGAGCGCCCTTCACCGGGTGACCGGCCGCCTGCTCCACCAGGCCCTCATGCTTCCGCCGATCGAGGGAAAACCAAGGAAATCCACCCAGTTGCACCTTTTGTCGTATGGATACATGCTGTGATCCTGGAAGAACTCATGGTGACTGTCCCCCCTCGACACCAGGAGACCTCAAATGATTCTCTCCATGTCAGGCGTCGTCCTGCTCGGCATCATCGTCTTCCTCTTCTTCCGGAAAGACGGCCTCAAGGCATCGCACGCCTGTGTCTCATCGCTGTTCGGCTTCTACCTCGCCAGCACTGCCATCGCGCCGAGCATCAAGGCGGGCGGCGAGAGCCTGGCGAGCCTGCTCGGCGGCATCAAGTTCTGACGTCGCCCCTCCCGCCCGTACGCACCAACAGGAGACAGCAGTGGCCCGGCGCCCCCTCCCCCGCATCCTGAGCAACGGCAGCGCACAGATCGCCCGCGGCCGGGAGATGGCCCGGACGGCGGCCGACAGCGCCACCGACGTGCTCCAACCGCTGATCACCGTCACCCGCGGACTGCGCCGGCTGGCCCTGGCCGGGCGGCGCAAGTGGGCGGACACGCCCAAGGACAAGCGCGGACCGCTGCTTTTCATGGCGGCCTCGGTCGTCCTGGTCGTGGTGATGGTGCCGTACGGACCGCTGCTCGCCGTCATCTCGCTGATGGCGGCGGCAGCCTGGCACGGCCGGGACCGTGCCGAGCCGGCACCCGAGGGACCCGACGAGTCCCAGGCGGAGCGGCTGAGGGCGCTGTACGAGGCCCTGGTGCCCTACTTCTCGGCCCCCGAGGACCCGGCACCGCTGTACGCCCACGGCGGAGACTGGGAGAAGTCCCTCACCTCGGTCGAGTTCGACGACGCGGGCCGGGTGTCCCACCTGGTGATCCGCTACCCGGCGTACTTCCCGGACGGCGAGGCCGAGGAGCGCGCGCGGATCGAGCACCTGCTCGCCGCGAAGGCGGGGCGCGGCCGCGAGTACCACTTCGGCTGGGACGAGGAGGCCAACCTGCTCACGGTCGGCGTCCTCACTCCCCTGCCCACCGACATCGTTGTCCAGCGCTTCGTGACCGCGCCGGGCGAGACGGTCCTCGGCTTCACCGATCCCACCGAGGTCCAGCGCACGCTGCCGCTCGCCTACGGCGAGGAGCAGCGCGACGTGCCGCCGGTCGTCTGGCGTACCGGCGTCCGTTCCACCGAACCGCACCTACTGGTCATGGGGCAGCCGGGCAGCGGAGCCTCGACGCTGCTGCGCTGCGTCGCCCTCCAGGCGCTCCAGTACGGCGACGTGCTGGTCGTGGAGGGCTCCGGCACCGGCGAGTACGCCTGCCTGACCGGCCGGGACGGGGTCCTGGGCGTCGAGTGCGGGCTGACCGGGGCACTGGCCAGCCTGGAATGGGCCGCGCACGAGACCGAGCGCCGGCTCATCGCCGCCAACCAGGCCCGGCAGGAGGGGCATCCGCCGCCGGACGACACCAGACGGCCGCTGTGGATCCTCCTGGACCGGCCGAGCGTCTTCACCCACCTGGCCACCGCCGAAGGGTGCAAGGATCCCCAGGACCTGCTCCAGATCCCGCTGCGGCACGGACGCGCGGCGGGCGTGACCGTGGTGGTGGCCGAGCAGTTCGACGGGGTGGACGCCCTGGGCGACGCCGTACGGCAGCACACCCGCGCGCGGGTCGTGCTCGGCCCCGCGACGCCGGGGCAGTTGGAGGCGGTGCTCGGCGCGCCGCCGCACACCACCCCGCTCACCCACGTCCCGCCCGGTCGCGGGTACGCGCGACTGGGCGGTGGGCCGGTCCACCGGCTCCAGGTGCCGTCCACCCCGGATCCGTACGACGACGCGGTGAGCGACGCCGACCGGCAGGCGGTGCTCGCACTGCTTCCGCCCCGGACCACGCCCGCGGACGCGGACCCGGTCGAGGCCGCACCGGTGGTCGCGGACGCCGTCGGAGCGGAGAGCGCCTGAGCGAGACGCACGGGCACGCCCACGGCGGCCCGGCGACTACGCCACGAACGTCCGCGGTGCCTCCGTCGCCGCGGTCGCCCCCGTCTCCACCAGCCGGGCCGCCGCGGCCAGCCGGGCCGCGGCCTCGTCCGCCACCGCGCCCCCCACGGTGAACGGCAGCCGCACATACCCCTCGAAGGCGCCGTCGACACCGAAGCGGGGGCCGGAAGGCACCCGGACGCCGACCCGTTCCCCGACCTCCGCGAGCCGGGAGCCGGACAGGCCGCCCGCCCGCACCCACAGCGTGAGGCCACCCGCCGGTACCTGGAACTCCCAGTCCGGCAGTTCCCGCCGTACCGCCGCCACCAGGGCGTCCCGGTTCTCCCGCGCCTGGACGCGGCGCAGATCCACCGCCTCCTCCCACCCGCCCGTGCTGAACAGCCAGTTGACCGCCAGCTGTTCCAGCACGGGGGTGCCCAGATCGGCGTAGGCGCGTGCGGCGACCAGGCTGCGGATCACATCCGGGGCGGCGCGCACCCAGCCGATGCGCAGTCCCGCCCAGAACGCCTTGCTCGCCGAGCCGACCGTGACGACGGTCGACCCCGCCGGATCGAAGCCGCACACCGGGCGGGGCATCGCGCCGCGGTCGAGGCTCTCGTCCAGCCAGAGCTCGCTCATGGTCTCGTCGGCGACGAGCACGGTCCCGGCGGAGCGCGCCGCGTCCACCAGCCTCCGCCGCTGGTCGTCGTCCGCCAGCGCGCCCGTGGGGTTGTGGAAGTCGGCGACCACATAGGCGATCCGGGGCGCGGCCTCGCGCAGCACCTGCCGCCAGCGGTCCATGTCCCAGCCGGTCAGCCCCTCGGCCATCGCGACCGGAACCAGGCGGGCGCCCGTTTCCCTCATCAGCTGGAGGATGTTCGCGTAGGAGGGGGACTCCACGGCGACGCGCTCGCCCCGCCCGGCGAACAGGTGGCAGATGGCGTCGATGGCGCCCATCGCGCCGGTCGTCACCATGATCTGCTCGGGCATGGTGGGGATCCCGCGCGCGGTGTACCGCTCGGCGATCATCGCGCGCAGGGCGGGCAGCCCCGCCGGGTAGTCGCCGTGCGTGTGGGCGTACGGCGGCAGTTCCTCCAGGGCTCCCTGGACGGCCCGGGTGAGCCAGGGTTCGGGGGCGGGCAGCGCGGCGCAGCCGAGGTCGATCATCGAGCCGAGCGCCTCGGGCGGCAGGGGTTCGAGGCCCCGCGCGGGCAGCGGGTTCCCGGCCGGTACGGCCGTCCAGCTGCCGGCGCCCCGACGGGACTCCAGGAAACCCTCGGTGCGCAGGGCCTCGTAGGCCGCGGCGACCGTGGTGCGGCTCACCGAGAGGGCGATCGCCAGTTCCCGTTCGGCGGGCAGCCGGGCGGCGACGGGTACGCGGCCCTCCAGGACGAGCAGCCGGATGCCGTCGGCCAGCGCGCGGTAGGCGGGCGGGCGGCGGGTGCCGGGGCCCGCCGGGCGGTCCTGCTGGGAGGTGAGCAGCCGACCGAGCTGCGCGGCACCCACCGCCGAGGTCCACTGCGACATGAAGATCAGTCCACCTTCCCCGAATTGGCCATGGATGGCATCGCTTCTCAAGCCACAGGGTGTCATGAGTCAGTCCACTGTCACCACACCAGGGGGGTGTTCCGTGTCCACACGGAGTCATTTCGCAAGTCGGTTGGTCAAGTTGTACGCGGGGCTCGTGCTGTACGGCGTGAGTTCCGCGCTGCTCGTCGAGGCGGGCCTCGGGCTGGAGCCCTGGAACGTGCTGCACCAGGGCCTGGCCGGGCTCACCGGCCTGCCCATCGGCATCGTGCTGACCATCCTCGGAGCGGCGATCCTGCTGCTGTGGATCCCGCTGCGCCAGCGGCCGGGGCTCGGCACCGTCTCCAACGTCCTGGTGATCGGCGTCGCCATGGACGGTGCGCTCACCTTGCTCCCCGACGTGCATGCCCTCGCCGTACGGGTCCCCCTGCTGGTCGCGGGCGTGGTGCTGAACGGCGCGGCCACCGGCCTCTACATCTCCGCGGCCTTCGGGCCGGGCCCCCGGGACGGCCTGATGACGGGACTGCACCGCCGTACCGGCCGCTCCATCCGCCTGATACGGACCTGCATCGAGGTGACGGTCGTGGCCGTGGGGTTCGTCCTCGGTGGGACCGTCGGCGTCGGCACCCTGCTGTACGCGCTGTCCATCGGCCCGCTCGCCCAGTTGTTCCTGCGGATGTTCGCCGCCCCCTCGGCATCCGGCGGAAGCACGGTCGTTGCCACCGGGTCACCCGCACGGGTGATACTGCGTTCGTGACCACGCTCATTCGCCATCCGTACCTCGACCACCCCGGCCCCATTCCGTTCGCCCACCGGGGCGGCGCCGCCGACGGCCTGGAGAACACCACGGCCCAGTTCCGGCGCGCGGTCGAGCTCGGCTACCGCTACATCGAGACGGATGTGCACGCGACCGCCGACGGAAAGCTGGTCGCCTTCCACGACGGCACCCTCGACCGGGTCACCGACGGGGCGGGCCGGATCGCCGACCTCCCCTGGGACGAGGTGCGGCAGGCACGAGTGGCGGGGCGTGAGCCGGTCCCGCTGTTCGAGGAACTGCTGGAGACCTTCCCCGAGGTCCGCTGGAACATCGACGTCAAGGCCGAGAGCGCGCTGCGGCCGCTGCTGGACCTGATCGAGCGGGCGAACGCCTGGGACCGGATCTGTGTCGGGTCCTTCTCCGAGGCACGCGTGCTTCGCGCGCAGCGGCTGGCCGGGCCGCGCCTGGCCACCTCGTTCGGCAGCCGCGGCGTGCTCGGCCTGCGGCTGCGCTCCTGGGGCCTGCCCGCGTCGGTGCGCCGGTCGGCGATCGCCGCTCAGGTCCCGGAGAGCCAGTCGGGCATCCCGGTGGTCGACCGGCGCTTCGTCCGCGCCGCACACGCGCGCGGACTGCACGTGCACGTCTGGACGGTCAACGAGCCCGAGCGCATTCACCGGCTCCTGGACACAGGAGTCGATGGCATCATGACCGATCACATCGACACGTTGCGCAAGGTCATGGAAGACCGGGGCGTCTGGGCCTGACAGCTCCGGGGCTCCTTGCCCGAGCCTTCGCACAGCACTTCTGCGGAAAGCGAGGGCACGCATGAGCACCGAGACCGTGCGTGTGGCCGACGAAACGGCCGAACGGCGGCGTGAGCAGCGCGGCTGGTACTTCTACGACTGGGCGTGCTCCGTCTACTCGACGAGCGTGCTGACCGTGTTCCTCGGCCCCTATCTGACGGCGATCGCCAAGTCGGCGGCGGACGCGGACGGCTATGTGCATCCGCTGGGGATACCGGTCCGGGCGGGTTCCTTCTTCGCGTACACGGTGTCCCTGTCGGTGATCGTGGCGGTCGTGGTGATGCCGCTGGTGGGCGGGGTGGCGGACCGCACCGGCCGCAAGAAGCCGCTGCTCGCGGCGGCGGCGTACACCGGCTCGGCCGCGACCGCCGGCATGTTCTTCCTCGACGGCGACCGGTATCTGCTGGGCGGCCTGCTGCTGATCGTCGCCAACGCGGCGATGTCCGTGGGCACGATGCTCTACAACTCCTACCTGCCGCAGATCGCGCCGCCCGAGGAACGTGACGCGGTCTCCTCGCGCGGCTGGGCCTTCGGATACGCGGCGGGCTCACTGGTACTGATCGCCAACCTCGTCCTGTACACGGCGCACGACTCCTTCGGCCTGAGCGAGTCGGCGGCGGTCCGCGTCTGCCTGGCCTCGGCCGGTCTGTGGTGGGGCGCTTTCACCCTGATACCGCTGCGGCGGCTGCGCGACCGCGAATCCACGGTGGAGCGGGCCTCCGCCGCGTCCGGTGCGCGGCAGCTCATGGAGACCGTTCGCGACATGCGCCGGCACCCGCTGACGCTGGCCTTCCTGCTGGCGTACCTGATCTACAACGACGGCATCCAGACGGTGATCTCCCAGGCCTCGGTCTACGGCTCCGAGGAACTCGGTCTCGGTCAGTCGACGCTCATCGTGGCCGTACTGCTGGTGCAGGTGCTCGCGGTGGCGGGCGCGCTGGCGATGGGGCGGCTGGCCCGGACGCACGGCGCCAAGCGCACGATTCTCGGCTCACTGGTCGCCTGGACGGTGACGCTGGCGGCGGGGTACTTCCTGCCCGCCGGGAGACCGGTGTGGTTCTTCGTGCTGGCCGCCGGAATCGGACTGGTGCTCGGCGGCAGCCAGGCGCTGTCCCGCTCGCTCTTCTCCCAGCTCGTCCCGCCCGGCAAGGAGGCCGAGTACTTCTCGGCGTACGAGCTGAGCGACCGGGGCATGAGCTGGATCGGGCCGCTGCTGTTCGGCATGACCTACCAGCTCACCGGAAGCTACCGCTCCGCGATCGTCTCGCTGGTCGCCTTCTTCGTGATCGGGTTCGTGCTGCTGGCGAGGGTGCCGGTACGGCGGGCGGTGGAAGCGGCGGGCAACACGGTTCCGGAAAAGATCTAGCGCCGATTTAGCACTCAGCGCGAAAGGGCGGTAGTGTACGCCTTTGGCCTGCCTGGCGTACCGTTACTGCGCGTCAAAGGCACCGAAACGCTGGGTGACATCTGCTAACAGATGTGACAAACCGGGCGCCGGTGGGTACAACAAGGGGCGGCTACGACGGCGACGCATGACCCGGAACGGGACACGCAACGGGAATCTTTACCGCCGACCGGACGTTGACCGGATGACGACGACAGCGACACCTGTCCTGTGGGCGACAAGCCCGGGAGGCACGATTCATGAGTGAGCGAGCTCTTCGCGGTACGCGCCTCGTGGTGACCAGCTACGAGACGGACCGCGGCATCGACCTGGCCCCGCGCCAGGCCGTGGAGTACGCATGCGAGAAGGGACATCGCTTTGAGATGCCCTTCTCGGTCGAGGCGGAGATTCCGCCGGAGTGGGAGTGCAAGGTCTGTGGTGCCCAGGCACTCCTCGTGGACGGCGAAGGCCCAGAGGAGAAGAAGGCCAAGCCCGCGCGTACACACTGGGACATGCTGATGGAGCGGCGGACCCGTGAGGAACTCGAAGAGGTCCTCGAGGAGCGGCTGGCCGTTCTGCGCTCCGGGGCGATGAACATCGCGGTTCATCCCCGGGACAGCCGCAAGTCCGCATAACCGGAAACTGGTACTCAACACGTAGAACCGCGGGCGCCCCACCTCGAACGAGGTGGGGCGCCCGCGGTTTTCGCGCGCTCAGGCGCCGTACGGGCTGATCCGCGGGGCGTCGCCCGGCTCCTCGCGGTCGTGCCGGATGACCTCACCCTGCACGATCTTGCCGTCGGGGCGGTGGATCCTGGCCTGCTGGAAGGCGTCGCCCACGGTGCCGGGGGCGGCCCCACCGAGCCTGCGGTCGAAGGCGCGCTCGGCGGAGCGGCTCACGGCCTTCTGGACCGGAGGGATCAGGAGCAGCAGACCGGCCGCGTCCGAGAGCAGGCCGGGGATCATCAGCAGCAGGCCGCCGAGCATCAGGAGGCCATTGCCTCGCCCGCTCTCGGGGGCGTCGCCGCCACTGTCGGGGGAGCCGCCACGCTGCAACGCCTCGTTGAGGTTCTGGAAGGCGCGCCGCCCGGCCCGCTTGATCACCACGGAGCCCGCCACAAAGCCCGCGAGCAGGAGCAGGAACACCGTGAAGCCCCCCGCCGCGCCCGCTACCAGGGTCAGCAGCCAGATCTCCAGCACCAGCCACGCGGCCACCCCGAGCGGCAGATACCTGCGCAGCGGAGAACGCCGGGGCCGGGTGGAACGCGAAGAGGTGGGAGCGCCAGTCGTCATGCCCCCAGTGTGCCTGGGCCCGGCTCAGCACGGGATAAGCGGACGATCAGGAAGGCCTGTGGAGTCTCCCTGCCCGGCCGTGTCTAGGCCCGGGTGCCGCGGCTGGTGATCTTTCCGAACCGCTCCCGCAGGCCCCAGGCCGTGACCCGCCACAGCGCCTCCACGACGATGTCCCGGCTCATCTTGGAGTCGCCCAGTTCCCGCTCCACGAAGGTGATGGGCACCTCGACCACGTGGTAGCCGGCCCGGACCGCACGGCGGGCCAGGTCGACCTGGAAGCAGTAGCCCTGCGAGGCCACCTTGTCCAGCCCGAGGCCCTCCAGGGTCTCCCGGCGGAACGCCCGGTAGCCGCCGGTCACGTCACGGATCGGCACGTCGAGCATGAGGCGGGAGTAGGTGCTGCCGCCGCGGGAGAGGAACTCGCGGGACCTGGGCCAGTTCACGACCCGGCCGCCGGGCACCCAGCGGGAGCCGAGCACCAGGTCGGCGCCCTTGAGAGCGGTGAGCAGGCGCGGCAGTTCCTCGGGCTGGTGAGAACCGTCGGCGTCCATCTCGATCAGCACGCCGTAACCGCGGTCCAGACCCCAGCGGAAACCCGCGAGGTAGGCGGCGCCCAGCCCTTCCTTGCCCTTGCGGTGCAGCACCTGGACGTGGTCGTCCTCGGCGGCCAGTTCGTCGGCGAGCTTGCCGGTGCCGTCGGGGCTGTTGTCGTCCGCCACCAGCACATGGGCCTCGGGGACGGCCTTGCGCACTCGACCGACGATGGCCTTGACGTTCTCCGCCTCGTTGTAGGTCGGAATGATCACCAAGGCGGTGCCGAGCGGGCCGAACTCTCTGCCCTGGGCGTGTCCCGCACGGGTCCCGTCGCCGTCGTTCACTGCTGCCCCTTCATGTCGTACACAGGGGTCCACCATAATGGCCGCCGCCTGCGGTGACGTGACGGCTCATGCTTACGGTGGTGTCGAATACACCGGAGCGGGGTAAAGAACACTCTTTTAAGTGACGGTGGCAAGTGATGCTGCCGCGATGACAGCGCGCGCTGCGGATGGGGGCCCGGCGCCCTTCGGGCCGACCTGGGACCCGCTGGCTGCGGGTCGACCGAAAGCCGTTGTCTACTGAGCGTCCGGGCCCCACCCGGGTCACACCTTCCCGACCGGCCGGAACGTTCCCTCGCCGGCGCGGGCGCTGAGCCTGGCTCCCAGTGACAGTGCCCCTGTGCGGCACACCGTCCCTGACTCAGCGGCGCTGCGACGAGTGCGCGGAAGCTCCCCGGTCGGGCGTCCGGTGGTGGACTCGGCCGAACCTACCGGCCCCCTCCGGTTCGCTGTCAACACCCGTTCCACCTGCGAAAACAGCCTCAAACAGCTGGTCAGCGCGGAGGATGCGCAGGTCGCACGAAGGAGCGGCGGCGGCTGATCCCGACCGCGCCACCCCGGTAGATCACTCGCCCGGCCCTACGAACACCGTCCGGCCGCCCACCACCGTGCGCACACAGAGCGGGAGGTCACCACCCGGGGTCAGATCGGGCAGGCCAGGGGTGCCCGAGCGAGGGTCGGTCGACCAGCGGGCGACCCGGTCGTCGGGGGCCTGGACCACCAGTGCGCCGGTGCGCCACACGGCGTAGTCGGCGGGTGCTCCGGGCACCAGGACACCCGCGTCGTCGCGGCCGACGGCACGCCAGCCGCCGCGGGTGTGCGCGGTGAAGGCGGCGCGCACGGAGATCCGGTGCCCGGGTGTGCGGTGGAAGGCGGCCGCCCGGACCGTGCCCCACGGGTCGAGGGGGGTGACCGGGCTGTCGGAGCCGAAGGCGAGCGGCACACCGGCCCGCAGCAGCGCCGCGAACGGGTTCAGGGTCCGCGCCCGCGCCACGCCCAGCCGCTGGGCGTACATGCCGTCCTCGCCGCCCCACAGGGCGTCGAAGGCGGGCTGCACCGAGGCGGTCAGGCCCAGCTCGGCGAAGGCGGCGATGGTCTCCGGGGTGAGCATCTCGGCATGCTCGACGCGGTGACGGGCGGCCCGGACACGGGCGAGGCCGGTCTTCTCGGCGGCGGCCCGGACGCCGTCGACGACCGCCGTGACGGCGGCGTCCCCGATGGCGTGGAAGCCCGCCTGGAGGCCCGCGTCGGTGCAGGCGACCACGTGCGCGGCGACGGCGTCCGCGTCGAGGTAGGGCGTGCCGGTGTGGGCGGCGTCCGCGTACGGCTGGTGCAGACAGGCGGTGTGCGAGCCGAGGGCGCCGTCGGCGAACAGGTCACCGGCGGCGCCGAGCGCGCCCAGTTCGCGTGCCCTGGTGATGCCCTCCTCGCCGTGCTCGGCCCAGTAGCCGACCACCCGGGGTCCGGGCACCTGCGCGGCGAGCCGCAGCAGGTCCGTGAAGTCGTCCTCGGAGGAGATCCGGGGGCCGCCGCACTCGTGGACGGAGCCGATGCCGAGCGAGGCGGCATGGGTGAGGGCGGCCCGCTGGGCCTCGGCGCGCTGGGTGGGCGTCACGGCGCCGAGCGCGGTGGCCCGTGCGGCGTGGTGCTCGTCACCGGTGAGGGGGGCGTCCTCGCCGGTGACGGGGCCCGGGACCAGGTCCAGCAGGGCCGTCGTGACGACGGCCGAGTGAACGTCGGCGCGCGAGAGGTAGAGCGGGCGTCCGCCCGTGGCCTCGTCGAGTTCCGCGCGGGCCGGGGCACGGCCGCCGGGCCAGCGGGAGGCGTCCCAGCCGTGGCCGAGCAGGACGCGGTCGGCGGGGCGGGCGGCGGCGAAGTCCCTTACGAGCGCCAGGGCCGCCTCCAGGGACGGCGCGCCGGACAGGTCGAGGCCGGTCAGGGCCAGGCCGGTGGCCGTCATGTGCACGTGGGCGTCGGTGAACGCCGGGGTGACGAGGGCGCCGTCCAGGTCGATGACCTCGTCGACGCCGTCCGCGAAGGCATCGGCCGCGCCCTCGGAGCCGACCCACGCCACCTGGCCGCGTTCCACGACCATCGCGGTGGCGAAGGGGTCGGCGGGGCTGTGGACCTCCCCGCGGCGCAGCAGAACGGTCTTCTGATCGGCGGGGCGTTCACTCATGGCGCCCAGTCTCTCGCGCGAGCGGGCGCCGTCCGCACCCGGGGCAGGTCACGGCGCGCGCCGTACCGCGCCCGCCGGCTCAGATCATCGGCGGGCGTGCCTCGTAAGGCGTCGAGAGCACCACCGTGGTCCGCGTCGACACACCGGCCAGCGAGCGCACGCGGGCCAGCAGTTCCTCCAGCTCGTGCGGCGTGGCCACACGGACTTTGAGGATGTAGTTCTCGTCGCCGGCGACGCTGTGGCAGGCCTCGATCTCCGGGACGTCGGCCAGGCGGTCGGCGATGTCGTCGGGGGCACTGGGGTCGAACGGTTTCACCGAGATGAACGCGGTCATGGGCAGCCCGACGGCCTCCGGGTCCACGACCGCGGCATAGCCGCGGATCACGCCGCGCTGTTCCAGCCGCCGCACCCGCTGGTGCACGGCCGACGTGGACAGCCCCGTGGCCTTGCCCAGGTCTGTGTAGCTCATCCGCCCGTCCTTGACGAGCAGCTGCACGATCTGACGGTCCAGCTCCTCCATGGCGCTGAACCTACATGGCGCCTGATCTCCCCCGATAGCCGTGTCCGGCACCCCGGGAGCCCAGGTCATGCGTGGGCCGGGCACCTGCGGGCGGCATGTGATGAACACCACAGCATCCGGCCGCGCTCCGTGATGCGCTCGTGGTTACGGCCGGGACCGGACGGGAAGTGCTTGCTGTGGTCGAGGCCGCAGCGCCTTCACGGCCCAGCCCTAGGGGGAGAATCCATGCAGAGCGTCAAGCGCCCTGGTCGTGCCACGTCCAAACGGCAGCAGCCGGTCGTCGAACCCGAGCCGGAGGGCGTCGAATCCGACGTCTACGGGCCCGAGGAGGCCGACGCCTACGACACGTTCGAGATGTTCCGGGTGATCTGCCCGGACTGCGCACAGCCCATCGCCCTGCTGGCGGGCGAGGACGTCCTGCCGGAGCACGCGCGATGCGCTTCGCCGTGGAACCCGTTCGGGCTCACCGTGTGCACGGGTACGGGCCGTACGGCGGCCGACGCCCCGCCCGCGGACGAGTCCGCGGTGCCGCAGGAGCAGGACACCGCCCTCCTGCTGACGCTCCCCCAGGGCCTGGACTGGCGTACACAGCCCTTCTCGCACGTCGGTGGGCCGGGTTCCCGCCCGATGCGCCGTCTGGCCGCCTGAGCCTCCTCCGGGCCCGCTCCGCACCAGCAGCCACCCCGCACCGTGGCACGCATGTCGAAGGCCGTGGTGCGGGATCGGTGTGCCCGGTTCCCGGTTCCATCCGGACGCCGGTGAACTCACGCTCGATTCGCCGGATCGGTGACCTGTCCGGCGGTCCCGGCGTTGCCCAGGTATGACCCCCACGTACACGGCGACCGGGCGTCAGCGCCTCCTCTTCGTGCCCCCGCCCGCGACATCGGCTCCGCCGCCGCAGCCGCAGGACCCGCCCATCTACCGCGACCTCATGCGCGTCTGGGCCGACCGGGGCCGCACCCTGCCGGGCCGCCACGACCCGGAGTGGGTCAGGCTGGCGGCCCCCACGATCCTTCAGGGGTACTTCAGCGAGTTGGAGGACTAGGGCCTGTCGTGACGACAGGCCCCAGGACCCGCTCAGCGGGCCTCGGGCCCCGCCAGGTGGCGGGCGATGACCATCCGCTGGATCTGGTTGGTGCCCTCGACGATCTGCAGGACCTTGGCCTCGCGCATGTAGCGCTCGGCGGGGAAGTCCGCGGTGTATCCGTATCCGCCGAGAATCTGCACGGCGTCCGTGGTCACCTTCATCGCCGTGTCCGTGCAGTGCAGCTTGGCCATGGCCGCCTGCTTCGCGAACGGACGGCCGGCGTCCCTCAGCCGGGCCGCGGTCAGGTAGAGCGCGCGGCCGGCCTCGATCTGGGTGGCCATGTCGGCGAGCATGAACCTGAGGCCCTGGAAGTCGGAGATCGGGCGGCCGAACTGACGCCGCTCGGTCGCGTACCTGACCGCCTCGTCCAGTGCGGCCTGGGCGAGGCCGATCGCGCAGGCCGCGATGCCGAGCCGGCCGGAGTCGAGCGCGGACAGGGCGATGGCGAAGCCCTGTCCCTCCTCGCCGATACGGCGGTCGTCGCCCACCCTTACGCCGTCGAGGTGAACCTGGGCGGTGGGCGAGCCCTTCATGCCCATCTTCTTCTCCGGTGCCGCGCCGCTCAGCCCCTCGGCGTCGCCGGGCACCAGGAACGCGGTGATCCCGCGCGAGCCGTCCTCACCGGTGCGGGCCATCACGGTGTAGAAGTCGGCTATCCCGCCGTGCGTGATCCAGGCCTTGGTGCCGGTGATCACCCATCCGTCGCCGTCCCGCACCGCCTTGGTGCGCAGCGAGGCGGCGTCCGAGCCGGAGGCGGGCTCGGAGAGGCAGTAGGCGCCGAGGAGGCCGCCGCCGAGCATCGCGGGCAGGTGCTCGACCTGCTGCTGCTTGGTGCCGTACGCGGCTATCCCGTAGCAGGCCAGGGTGTGCACGCTGACGCCGAGACCCACGGTGAGGCGGGCCGCGGCGAGCTCTTCGAGGACCTGGAGGTAGACCTCGTACGGCTGGTCGCCGCCGCCGTACTCGGAGTCGTACGGCAGACCGAGCAGTCCGGAGTTCGAGAGGAGGGTGAAGACCTCGCGGGGGAAGTGTCCGGCGTCCTCCTCCTCGGCCGCCTTGGGTGCGATCTCACGCTGCGCGATGTCGCGGACGAGTGAGATCAGCTCCCTGGCCTCGTCGGTGGGCAGCTGACGCTCCACCGGCTGCGGGGCGCTGTCGGACATGGCGACGGTCTCCTCCCTGTCGGGCGCATGGCGGTCGTGCGCCTTGGGTGGGGCGGCGCCGCCTGGTCCTCGTGGTCCGGCCGTGGCGCTCGCTCCCGGGTCTCGGAGGCTGCTGACCAGCGGCTGTGCGCTGTGAGTATGCCCGATCAGCGACCTCCAGTCACCAGTTAACGACCGCTTACTTCAGGTCGTCCAGCCAGGGTGGTCACAGTTCCCGGCGGGCGGGCGGCGGGGCCGGGTAGGAGGGGTCCAGTTCCTCGACGGCACGCAGGGCTCCGCCGAGGGTCTTCACCAGTAGTTCCCGCATGGTGTCGCGGGACAGCACGGGCCGGCCGATCCAGTCCAGGGTGGCGCCCTCGACGCTGCACACCCAGGAGAGCAGTCCCGTACGCGCGAGCGGTGAGATGTCCTGGTGGCCGTACGCGCCCTCGGCGATGGTCGCCACGATCGCCTCGCGCACCCCGTCCCGGATGGCGTGCACCTCGGTGTCGAAGCCGACGCCGCCGCTGACGATGGTCCGGTAGGCGGCCTGGTGGTGCTCGGCGTAGCGCAGGTAGGTGTCGATGGTGCGGTGGACGCGGTCCACGGCCGCCAGTTCGAGCCCGCTCGCGGCATAGCTGACCAGTTCGGCGACGGAGTCCTGGATGATCGCCAGGTAGTAGCCGCGCTTGGACTGGAAGTAGTAGTAGATCAGCCCCTTGGCGACATGCGCCTGCCGGGCGATGTCGTCCATGGAGAGCGCGTCGTAGGACGTGTCCGCGAACAATTTGCGCCCGATGGCGATGAGTTCGGCACGGCGCGCGACGGAGCGCTCGGTGCCGCGGGCCCGAGGGCGGACGACGGCGGGCTGTTGACGCATATTCGATTTCGGCCCTGGTCTCAACGGTCGGCGGGACATCCGCAGTATGTCAGAAGGCCGTTGACCGTCCGGGGCCGCGTCGGGCCGGTCGGGGACCGGTCACACGAGGCCGAGTTGGGTCACGAGCATCGCGACGACCACGACCAGGGTCCAGCCGAGGACATGCTCGACGATCTTCGGGCCGTCGTCCTTGGGGCCGCCCGTACGGGCGCGGGTGGCGGTGGCTGAGTGCGCGGTCATGGTGTCCACCTTGCCACCCCTGGCGGCTTTTGCGGCGGAGAGCTTGGTCACAGGTCAGCGCACTCCCACGGCCGCGAGCGCCGTACGCTCCCGGGCGCTGGGCCGTGCCGGGAAGTACAGGTAGCAGACCCCGCCCGTGCCCGGGACCGCCTCTCCCCCGGCGTTGTACCGCCTGGTCCGCAGCCAGACGATCTCGAACTCCCTCCTGCGGTAGACCCGCCGTACCGCCTCGTCGCCGGGGGCGGCCGGGTCGCCCGCGATCACATCGCCCGCGGCGGTGAAGCCGGTCACCGTCATCAGATGACCCGCGGTGCCGTACCCGGCGCCCGTCAGCTCGCCCTTGAGGAAGGACTGGGACGTGATGACCGGGATGCCGGCCGCGATCAGGGTCTCCAGGTCGGTGAGCGAGCCAAGCCGCGTGATCACGCCCTGGAGTCCCGGAAAGGTGGCCGCGTAGGCGGCGTTGAACGGCCAGTTCCCGCAGCCCCGGTACTGGTGGTCGTAGGTGTACCGGGCCGCGTGGCACACCTGCGGATCGGCGTACGACGGATCGGCCCAGGCCAGCTGCCCCGGAGTGAGGCGGCCGCCCCAGTATTCGATGACCATCTGCGAGGAGGTGGGGCTGCACCAGGCCTCGCCGCCGTTGTCGTACTCGGGGTACTGGCCCTTGTGGATCTCCTGCGAGTAGCGCGGGACGGCCAGTTCCCGGGCCGGGCCGGGCGTGGAAGCGGGGACGGTGAACCGGTCGGGAACGTCGGAGCCCATCACCCCGGCCCGCCAGACGGTGGGGGTGAGCCGCGTGCCGGGCCTGCGGTACAGGGTCAGCCGCAGGCGGTACGACGCGAGACGAAGGCCGGTGGCGGCGTCGTCGATGGCCAGGGTGTCCGTGCGGACGGTGCTTCTGCCGTCGCTCTGGCCGTCCACGGAGGTCCGCTTGATGTCCCGGTCACCGGCGGCCCAGCGGCCCATCACGTACCAGGGCGTGTCCGTGCCGTCGGAGTAGGTGCCCCGCAGTTCGGCCTGGAGCCAGGTGCCCGCCGGGGTGAGGGCGTTCCAGGAGGCGATCGCCTCGGTGGCCGGGACGGTGAGCCGGTGGACCGGCGAGGTCCAGGTGGCGTACTCCCAGGCGGCGGTCACGCCGGTGTGCGGGTCGGCGTACTCGGTGGTGCCGACCGGATCGGCGATCACGACACCGGGACGGCTGCCCGCCTCGGTGCGCACGCCCGCGGCGGTACCGGTGATCCAGTCGGCGTATGTGGTCCAGGCGCGGTAGTGGGTCCGCCGGGGCTGGTCGGCGCCCTCGATGGCCTCGATGTCCTCGGCCTCCTCGGCGTTCTTGGCGTCCCTCCCGTCCTCGGCGGCGCGCGCGGGCACGGGCACGGAGGTGGCGGTGGCGAGCGCCATGGTCAGGACTGTTCTGCGGGACGGCTGTTCGGCTCTGCTCATGCGCGGCGGACCCCCGGTGTCCGAGTGGCGGCGGTGCGCCCACTATGGCCGAGGCGCCATGCCCCGGCGAGCACCCCGGACCCCGCCACGCCGAAACTACAATGGCTCCGGAGAACCCCCACACGCCATCCCACTCCACTTCGGCCCGCCCCTCCCCACCCCGGGAACCGTCATTCACCGTCTCGCCGCCCGTCTGCGCGAACTGCCGCCGTCCTGCGGACCGGTGCGGCTGATCGGCGTCGACGGGCACGCCGGGGCCGGGAAGTCGACCTTCGCCGGGCGTCTCGCCGACGCGCTGGGCGGGGCGCCCGTGCTGCACCTGGACGACGTCGCGAGCCACGACGAACTCTTCGGGTGGACCGAGCGGCTGCTGACCCAGGTGATCGAGCCGCTCGCGCGGGGGGAGAGCGCGGCGTACGCCCCCTACGACTGGGTAGCCCGGCGCTTCGGTCCGCCCCGCGCGCTCCCGCCCGCGCCCGTGATGCTAATCGAGGGCGTCGGCGCCGGCCGCCGTGCGCTGCGCCCGTATCTGGCGCGACTGCTGTGGATGGAACTGTCGGACGAGGACTCCTGGGCGCGCGGCCGCCTGCGGGACGGTGCGGAGATGCGGGACTTCTGGGGCGGGTGGGTCGGGGCTGAGCGCCGACACTTCGCGGTCGACCCTTCGCGGCCGTATGCCGACCTCCTGGTGCTGGAGTCGACAGGGGGATATGAGGTGCTTTCCGGGCCTGGAGTGACCCCTGATGCGGGGCCGCGAGTCACTGAGGGTGACGACCCGTCCGCTGTGTGCTGAACTTGTGAAGACGCAGGTCCGGGAACTTGTTCGGGTACCCCAACTCGGCTTGACCCGGGGCCCGTACAGGACTTACGTTCTCAATGTGCGGCTATCGACAGCCGCCCCCAGAACGCGAAGCCCCCGGTTGTTCCCCCGTGATCGGGGGCTTCGTTCTGCCTTCCGTCGGCCTTCCGGCCGCCACACGCAGCGATCCGCTCACCCTCGGTCACCGCTCCCGCTGCGCCCCCTGTGCGCCCACCTCGTCGAACAGGCCCTGCGGCGCCCTACGGCGGGCACCCGGCCCGCGGGTACGATGCCCTCGGTGCGACCTTCGAACGGCTGCCTCGCGCACCTTCAACTCCAGTCCGCGGCAAAGCGGTTCGAGCAAGGCGACCGCCGGGCGACTGCCCGGCGGTGAACCACGGGGGCACGGTTTGTGGGGGACGTGATGGACTTCGGCACGCAGGGCCCCGAGGCCCCGGCCGACCTCGCCTGGCTGCGAGGCGTGGACGCCTACACGATGGGCGCCTATCCGCAGGCGGAGGAGGAGTTCCGCGCCGCGGTGCGGATGGATCCCGGGATGGCCGACGCCTGGCTCGGGCTGCACGCGCTGCGGGTCGACACGACGACCGCGCTGCTGAGGATGTTCCGGCACCGCGACCGCTTCGGCGAGCAGCGCACCCGGCACCGGCGCACGCTGAACTCCTGGTACTGGCTCGGCTGGTGGGTGCAGCCGGTGCTGGAGAGCGTGCGCGATCTGCTGCTGGCGCACGCCTCGCACTGGCTGGACGGCCGCCACGTCCCGGAGCTGGACCGGGCGCTCGCCGGGCTGCCGCCCGTGGACACCGACCCGCAGGTCCGCTTTCTGCACGCCTGCCGGGCCTATCTGGTCAAGGACTGGGAACAGCTGGTCCGGCACACCGACCCGCTGCTCGACGACGCGATGCTGGGCATCGAGGCGGGCCTGTTCGGCGGCATGGCCCGGGTCCGGCTGGAGATGTACGGGCAGGCGGAGCCGATGCTGTCGGCGGCCCTGATGCGCTGCCGCAGCGAACAGCCGCAGCGCAAGGAGCTGCGCTACTGGCTGGCGCGGGCCCACGAGGGCACCGGGCGCAGCGCGGCGGCGCTGCCGTTGTACCGGGCCGTGCACCGGGTGGACCCGGCCTTCATGGACACCTCGGCCCGGCTGGCCGCGATCGCCGAGGCCGACGGGTACGACGAAGTGGCGGGGCTCGCGGCGATCACGCTCACCGGCATCGGCCAGGACAGTGTGGACGGCTCCGACGTGCTCGACCCGCTGTTCGGCACCGAGGCCCGTGACCTGCGCTTCCCCGACCCCGAGCCGCCCGGCGCCGGTCCCCTGCCGTCGGTGGCCGACCCCGCGGTGCGCGCCAAGACCGCCGTACCCTCACCGCTGCCCACCGGGCCCACCGACCCCGCGTTGCTGGAGGAGGCGCTCGCCGAACTGGAGCGCATGGTCGGGCTGGAGCCTGTCAAACGGCAGGTCAAGGCGCTGTCCGCGCAGTTGAACATGGCACGGTTGCGGACCGGGCAGGGGCTGCCCGTGCAGCCGCCGAAGCGGCACTTCGTCTTCTCCGGTCCGTCAGGCACCGGCAAGACCACGGTCGCCCGCATCCTGGGCCGCGTCTTCTACGCCCTCGGCCTGCTCGGCGGCGACCATCTCGTGGAGGCCCAGCGGGCGGACCTCGTCGGGGAGTATCTGGGCCAGACCGCGGTCAAGGCCAACGAGCTGATCGACTCCGCGATCGGCGGGGTGCTCTTCGTGGACGAGGCCTACTCGCTGTCCAACTCCGGCTACGGGAAGGGTGACGCCTACGGCGACGAGGCGCTCCAGGTCCTGCTGAAGCGGGCCGAGGACAACCGGGACCATCTGGTGGTGATCCTGGCCGGCTACCCGGAGGGCATGGACCGGCTGCTGGCGGCCAACCCGGGGCTCTCCTCCCGGTTCACGACCCGCGTCGACTTCCCTTCCTACCGGCCTCTCGAGCTCACCGCGATCGGCGAGGTGCTCGCCGCGGAGAACGGTGACGGGTGGGACGAGGAGGCGCTGGACGAGCTGCGGTCGATCGCCGGGCACGTGGTCGACCAGGGGTGGATCGACGAGCTGGGCAACGGGCGGTTCCTGCGGACCCTGTACGAGAAGAGCTGTGCCTACCGGGATCTGCGGCTGTCCACGTATCCCGGGATGCTGTCGCGGGAGGACCTGGCGACGCTGCGGCTGCCCGATCTGATGCAGGCCTACGGCGAGGTGCTGTCGGGGCGGGGGCCGCACGGTCCGTCGGCCCTGTAGGCCCTCTGTAGGCCCACGGACGTGCGGCCCCCCGGGGCCCACGGCCCGCGCTCCCCCGGCCACGACCCGTGTGCCCCGCCCCGCCCGGCCGACGGCTACGTGGCCAGTACCTCCTCGGGCTCCCCGCTCGCCCTCGGCTCCGAGACCCGCGGCTCCGGCGTCTGCCGGTGCGCCGGGTCCCGTACCTCGCCGACCAGCAGTTCCAGTACGTCCTCCAGCGCGACCAGGCCGAGCACCCGGCCGGAGGCGTCGGCCACCTGGGCCAGGTGCGTCGCGGCGCGGCGCATGACCGTGAGCGCGTCGTCGAGCGGCAGCTCGGCCCGCAGGGTGGTCATGGGCCGCCAGACGTGCTGCGGCACGGCCCGCTCCGACTCCTCCAGGTCGAGTACGTCCTTCACATGCACATAGCCCATGAAGGCGCCCTTCTCGGCGGCCACCGGGAACCGTGAGTACCCGGTCCGGGCGGTGAGCCGGACGATCTCCCCCGGGGTGACCGACGGCGGCACGATGACGAGCGACTCACGCCTGAGGAGCACATCGGTGACCGGGCGGGAGCCCAGTTCCAGGGCGTCCTCCAGCCGCTCCTGCTCCTCCGGGGCGAGCAGGCCCGCCTGGCCGGAGTCCTCCAGGAGGCGGTTCAGCTGCTCGCTGGTGACGACCGCCTCGACCTCGTCCTTGGGCTCGACGTGGAAGAGCCGCAGGATGCCCTTGGCCAGGGCGCCGAGGGCCACGGTGATCGGGCGGCAGATGCGGGCGAAGGCGACCAGGCCGGGGCCGAGCCACAGCGCGGCCTTCTCCGGTGCGGCCATCGCGAGGTTCTTCGGGACCATCTCACCGATGACGAGGTGGAAGAACACCACGGCGGCGAGGGCGATGACATACCCGAGCGGGTGAATCACGCCGTCGGGGAGACGAATCACCTCGAACGCGGGTTCGAGCAGTTGGGCGACCGTCGGCTCGGCCACCGCGCCGAGGGTCAGCGAGCAGACCGTGATGCCGAACTGGGCGGCGGCCATCATCTGCGGCAGCCGTTCCAGGCCGTAGAGGACCTGGCGGGCCCGTGCGGTGCCGAGCGGTTCGATCTGGCTGCGGCGGACGGACACCAGCGCGAACTCGGCGCCGACGAAGAAACCGTTCGCGAGCACGAGCAGCGCCGCGAAGGCGAGTTGCAGCACGCTCATCGGGCGGCCTCCAGGGCGGGGGCCACCGAGGCGAGCCGCACCAGGCGGACGCGTTCGGCGCGGTAGTGGTCGACGCTGCGCACGGAGAACCGCCAGCCGGGCAGCTCGGCCCGGTCACCGGGGGCGGGGATCCGGCCGAGCAGGTCGGCGACCAGGCCCGCGACGGTCTCGTACGGGCCCTCCGGCACGTCGAGGCCTATCCGCTGGAGGATGTCGACGCGGCAGCCACCGTCCACGTCCCAGGCGGGCCTGCCGTCCTCCGGAGCGGCCACGGCCAGTTCGGGCAGGTCGTGCCCGTCGTGCTCGTCGCGGACCTCACCGACGAGTTCCTCGACGATGTCCTCCAGGGTGACCACGCCCGCCGTGCCGCCGTACTCGTCGACGACCACGGCGATCGGCTGCTCGCTGCGCAGGCGCGCGAGCAGCGGCTGCACCGGGAGCGTCTCGGGGACCAGCAATGCCTTGCGTGCGATTCGGCCGACCGGGGTACGCAGCCGGTCGTGCGGCGGGATCGCCAGGGCGTCCTTGAGGTGCGCCATGCCGACGATCTCGTCGATCTTCTCCCGGTAGACGGGGAAGCGGGACAGTCCGGTGGCGCGGGTCAGGTTGACCACGTCCTCGGCGGTGGCCGAGTCCTGGAGCGCGCTGACCTTCACGCGCGGGGTCATGACGTGCTGCGCGGTCAGCTCACCGAGGGACAGGGTCCGCACGAAGAGGTCGGCCGTGTCCTGCTCCAGCGCGCCCGCCTGGGCGGAGTGCCGGGCCAGGGAGACCAGCTCGCCGGGGGTGCGGGCCGAGGCCAGCTCTTCGGTGGGCTCGACACCGAGGGCGCGGACGAGCCGGTTGGCGACCGTGTTCAGCGCGGCGATCACCGGGCGGAACAGTCGGGAGAAGCGGTTCTGCGGGCCGGCGACGAAGCGCGCGACCTGCAGCGGCCGGGAGACCGCCCAGTTCTTGGGCACCAGCTCACCGATCACCATCTGGATCGCCGAGGCCAGCAGCATGCCGACGACCACGGCGACGCCGGAGACCGCGCCATCGGGGACACCGATCGCGGAGAACGGGCCGCTCAGCAGGTCGGCGAGGGCCGGTTCGGCGAGCATGCCGACGACCAGGGAGGTGATGGTGATGCCGAGCTGGGTGCCGGAGAGCTGGAAGGACAGCTCCCCCAGCGCGTCCACGACGGTGCGGGCGCGGCCGTCGCCTTCGGCCGCGGCCTTCTCGGCCTCCGGACGCTCGACCGTCACCAGGCCGAACTCCGCCGCGACGAAGAAACCGTTGGCCAGGATCAGCAGGAACGCTGCCGCGAGGAGCAGCAGGGAGGTGGTCATGATGCCGCCGCCTTCGCACTGTGGCGGTAGGGGGCGGCGCAGGTACTACAGGACGATCCGTCCATCGCTGGAGGGAGTCACTCCTCGGGTAGCAGGAGCCCCTGTGCACCGGTCGGCGCGACAGGGGCGGAGGCGCAACGAAAACACCTCCGCCACCAGATTAATCAAGACTCGGGCTCATGCGGCAGGGTGAGCGTCCCCGAGTCAGCTCTCGGACGGTCCCGGAGCCGCCGTCGCGCGAGTCTCCGCCAGTGCCCTCAGTGCGCGCGCGTCCGCTATGGCCCGCTGCTTGGCGACGCCCGGCTGGATGCCGAGCGCGGGCAGGCTGGTGCCGTCGCTGAGGTTCAGGAAGACCCACGGGTCGCCCGGTCGGAGGTTCACCTGGACGATCTCCGCCCAGGCCAGGTGCCGTCTGGTGACAATGTTCACCACGGTGACGCCGCTCTCGTCGGCGACCACCTTCACCCGGCCGAGCTGGGCCAGCGCCCAGAAGGCGAGGGCGCCGGAGATGATGAAAGTGATCCGGTCGCCGGGGCCGAGCTGCTCCAGCAGCAGGGACACACCCGCGAGGACCACGAAGATCGCGGCTCCGGCTGTGAGCAGGATCGCACGGGTGCGGCCCGGCCGGAAGGTGACCGGAAGGGCGGGCGGGGACACGGGTTCGGACATCGCTGTACGGCCTCTCCGGCTCAGAGACGGCAGGCGTGGATGGCCGTGGTCAGGATGGCCCGCGCTCCGATGGCGTACAGGTCGTCCATGATCCGCTGGGCATCGCCGGCCGGGACCATGGCGCGTACGGCGACCCAGCCCTCGTTGTGCAGCGGGGAGATGGTCGGGGATTCGAGGCCCGGGGTGAGGGCGACCGCCTTCTCCAGCTGCTCGACGCGGCAGTCGTAGTCCATCATCACGTAGGTCCGGGCGACCAGGACGCCTTGGAGGCGGCGCAGGAACTGCTGGACCTTGGGTTCCTCGGCGTCGGCACCGGTGCGGCGGATCACCACCGCCTCGGACTTCATGATCGGCTCGCCGAAGACCTCAAGGCCGGCGTTGCGCAGCGAGGTGCCGGTCTCCACCACGTCCGCGATGATCTCGGCGACCCCGAGTTCGATGGCGGTCTCGACGGCGCCGTCCAGGTGGACCACGGAGGCGTCCACCCCGTTGTCGGCGAGGTGGCCCGCGACGATTCCCTCGTAGGAGGTGGCGACCGTCATGCCGGAGAGGTCCTCGACGCCCTTGGCCGTGCCCTGCTTGGCGGCGAAGCGGAAGGTGGAGCGGGCGAAGCCGAGCGGGAGGATCTCCTCGGCGTTGGCCGCGGAGTCCACGAGGAGATCGCGGCCGGTGATGCCGATGTCGAGGCGGCCGGAGGCCACGTAGATGGCGATGTCGCGGGGGCGGAGGTAGAAGAACTCGACCTCGTTCGCCGGGTCCACGATCCGCAGTTCCTTGGACTCCCGGCGCTGCCGGTAGCCGGCCTCATGGAGCATCTCCGCCGCAGGTCCGGACAGGGAACCCTTGTTGGGGACGGCGATGCGCAGCATGAGGTCGGCTTCCTTCGTTCGTGCCTACGTGGTGCGGGTGCTGGTACGGCTCAGAGGTGGGCGTAGACGTCTTCCAGGGAGATGCCGCGGGCCACCATCATCACCTGGACGTGGTAGAGCAGTTGCGAGATCTCCTCGGCGGCCGCGTCCTTGCTCTCGTACTCGGCGGCCATCCAGACCTCGGCGGCCTCCTCGACGACCTTCTTGCCGATGGCATGGACGCCCTTGTCCACCAGTTCCGCGGTGCGGGAGGTGGCGGGATCGCCGTTGGCGGCCTTGTGCTGGAGCTCGGTGAAGAGCTCCTCGAACGTCTTCTTGGACATGATGGGCCCACCCTACGCGGTTACCGCGACCCCCTAGTGCCAGGGTTCGGATACTGAGCGGAGCGTGGCCGCGGTCGCCACCGCCGCCGTCACCGCCTCGTGCCCCTTGTCCTCGTTCGAGCCCTCCAGACCGGCCCGGTCCAGTGCCTGCTCCTCGGTGTCGCAGGTGAGCACGCCGAAGCCGACGGGCACGCCGGTCTCCACCGAGACCTGGGTGAGTCCCTGGGTGACGCCCTGGCACACGAACTCGAAGTGGGGGGTGCCGCCGCGGATGACGACGCCGAGGGCCACCACCGCGTCGTAGCCGCGGCCCGCGAGGACCTTGGCGGCGACCGGGAGTTCCCAGCTGCCGGGGACCCGCAGCAGCGTCGGCTCGTCGATCCCCAGGTCGTGCAGGGCGCGCAGGGCGCCGTCCACCAGACCGTTCATCACCTTCTCGTGCCACTGCGCCGCGATGACGGCGACCCGCAGGTCGCTCACGTTGCGCACGGACAGTTCGGGTGCACCCTTGCCGCTCACGTCTCTCCCTCTGTGCTTTCTTACTGGTTGCCGCAGGTGGACACGGCGGGCGTGTCCAGCCAGGGCAGGTCGTGTCCCATCCGGTCCCGCTTGGTGCGCAGGTAGCGGAGGTTGTGCTCGCCCGCCTGTACGGGCATCGGCTCGCGGTCGATGACCTTGAGGCCGTGGCGCAGCAGCGCGTCGGTCTTCTCGGGGTTGTTGGTCATCAGCCGCAGGCTGCGGACGCCGAGGTCGGCGAGGATCCGCGCGCCGGCGCCGTAGTCACGGGCGTCGGCGGGCAGGCCGAGTTCCAGGTTGGCGTCGAGGGTGTCGTGGCCCCGCTCCTGGAGTTCGTAGGCGCGCAGCTTGGACAGCAGGCCGATGCCGCGGCCCTCGTGGCCGCGCAGGTAGACCACCACTCCCCTGCCCTCGGCCTGGATGCGTTCCAGCGAGGCGTCGAGCTGGGGGCCGCAGTCGCAGCGCGCGGAGCCGAAGATGTCGCCGGTGAGGCACTCGGAGTGGACCCGGACGAGGACGTTCTCGCCGTCGCCGATCTCGCCGTGGACGAGGGCGACGTGCTCGACGCCGTCGGCGGCGGAGCGGTAGCCGTAGGCGGTGAAGGTGCCGTGCTTGGTGGGCAGGCGGACCTCCGCCTCGCGGCGGACGGCGGGCTCGGAGTCGCGGCGGTAGGCGATCAGGTCCTCGATGGAGATGATCGTCAAGCCGTACTTGCGGGCGAACGGGATCAGTTCGGGCAGGCGCAGCATGCGGCCGTCCTCACCGGCGATCTCCACGATCGCGCCGGCCGGGCGCAGTCCGGCGAGCCGGGCCAGGTCGACGGCGGCCTCGGTGTGGCCGTTGCGGGCCAGGACGCCGCCGGGCCGGGCGCGCAGCGGGAAGATGTGACCGGGGCGGACCAGGTCGGTGGGCTCGGCCGTGCCGCTCGCGAGGAGCTGGAGCGTGGTGGCGCGGTCGGCGGCCGAGATCCCGGTGCTCACCCCGTGGGCGGCCGTCGCGTCCACGGAGATGGTGAACGCGGTCTTCATGGACTCGGTGTTGTCCTGGACCATCTGCGGCAGCCGCAGCCGGTCGAGCTCCTCGCCCTCCATGGGGGCGCAGATCAGGCCACGGCACTCGCTCATCATGAAGGCGACGATCTCGGGGGTCGCCTTCTCGGCGGCGATGACGAGGTCGCCCTCGTTCTCCCGGTCCTCGTCGTCCACGACCACGATCGGGCGGCCGGCCGCGATGTCGGCGATGGCCTGCTCGACGGGGTCGAGGGTGAGGTCCTCGACACCTTCGGTGCTGTACAGGATCGGTGCCGTACTCATGCGGGCGCTCCTTCCAGAGCGGGCCGCGCGCCCTGGCGGGAGCGCAGCCACCAGTCGCGCATGCCCCACAGGACGAGCGCGCCGTAGATGACGTAGACGAAGCCGGAGAAGGCGTAGCCGTTGGCGAAGTTCAGGGGCACGCCGACGAGGTCGACGAGCAGCCAGGCGAACCAGAACTCGACCATGCCGCGTGCCTGGGCGTACATGGCGACGATGGTTCCGACGAAGATGTAGGCGTCCGGCCACGGGTCCCAGGACAGGGACGGGTTGGCCTTGAAGAGCAGGGCCACGCCGACCGTGCCGACCGCGGCGGTGGCGAGCATGGCCGCGCGCTCGCGCCAGGTGGCGAAGCGTACGGAGATGTGGCCGTCCTCGCCCTGGTCCTTGCCGCGGTTCCACTGCCACCAGCCGAACAGCGCGACGGCCATGACGACGGCCTGCTTGCCCGCGCTGCCGGTCAGGTGGCCGTAGAAGGCGCCGAAGAGGATCAGCCCGGACAGGAACTGCACCGGCCAGCTCCAGATGGACCGCCGCCAGCCGAGGGCGAGGGCGATCAGCCCGAAGATGTTGCCGATCATGTCCGACCAGAGGATGTGCTGGTCGAAGAGGACGAAGGCCTCGTGGTTCAGCCAGTTCACCGGCCGGCCCCCTGACCGGCGGCGAGCAGCCGCTCGACGTACTTCGCGATCACGTCGACCTCAAGGTTGACCGGGTCGCCGGGCTGCTTGTGGCCGAGTGTGGTCAGGTCGAGCGTGGTGGGGATGAGGCTGACGGTGAAGTAGTCAGGACCGGCCTCCACGACGGTGAGGCTGATGCCGTCGACGGTGATCGAGCCCTTCTCCACGACGTAGCGGGCGAGGTCGGCGGGCAGTGAGACCTTCACGATCTCCCAGTTCTCGGACGGCTCGCGTCCCAGCACCCGGCCAGTGCCGTCCACGTGGCCCTGCACGATGTGCCCGCCGAGACGCGCACCCACGGCGGTGGGGCGCTCCAGGTTGACGCGGGAGCCGACGGCGAGGGCCCCCAGGCTGGAGCGGTCGAGGGTCTCGGCCATGACATCGGCGGTGAACTCGTCACCCTCGTGTTCCACGACGGTGAGACAGACCCCGTTCACGGCGATGGAGTCGCCGTGCCGCGCGCCCTCGGTCACGACGGGGCCGCGCAGCCGGAAGCGGGAGGCGTCGCCGAGATTCTCGACGGCGGTGACCTCACCCAGTTCTTCGACGATTCCGGTGAACACTTCCCGGGTCCTCCTGCCTCAAAGGGGCGCGGACTCCGGGGCCTGTCGATGACGACAGAATGTACGGGTGAGCAACGTCGTGAGCTCTGCCGACGCCGAAGGGGACCCGTCCGGCGTCGGACGAGCCCAGATACGGCGGCGCGCACACACGTGCCCGCCCGCCGCGCACTGCCTCCCATCCGGACTTTAACCGTCGGTCCAGGAATTTCACCTGGTCAACCGGCCGCTGGAAGCGACCGGGTCGCGGACTGTAACCGCCGGTTCGGACTTTCACCGACCCCGGAGTGCGCTGCTTCTGGTACAGGGTCAGTGTGCCACGCCGGATCGCCATCCCGACAGGGGGGCCGTGTGGACTGGCTCACAGGACGCATCACCCGGCACCCACCGGGCAGCTGACGATCCGTCGGAACCATTGACTCAATGGTCTAGTCCTTTTACTGTGCGGGCGGGCCCGGCGGCGGTGACGACGGCCCTTGCCCGCCGCCGGGTCGCCGCGGCGTCCGCGTCGAGGAGGTTGCGGCAGCATGAGGGACATGGCCGACACGGACAGGGGCACGGGCCGGGAGCAGCGCGCGCCGTCCCGCGCCCGGTACGCCCTGGCGGCCGTGTTCGCCGTGCACGGCGCCGTCACCGGCTCGTTCGCGACCCGTGTGCCGTGGATCCAGGACCATGCCTCGCTGGGCGCGGGCCGGCTCGGGTTCGCGCTGGCCTTCACGGCGTTCGGTGCCTCGTGCGCGATGCCGCTGGCGGGCCGGATCAGTCATCGCCTCGGCAGCCGTACGGCGCTGCGCGCGCTGATCGCCCTGTGGACCCTGTCCCTGCCCCTGCCGTCGCTCGCCGTCAACCTGCCCACGCTGTGTCTGGCGATGTTCGTCTACGGCGCGAGCGCGGGCATGGCCGACGTCGCCATGAACGCGCTGGGCGTCGAGGTCGAGCGCCTGATGGGCAAGTCGATCATGTCCGGGCTGCACGGCATGTGGAGCGCGGGCGCGCTGATCGGTGCGGCGGTCGGCACCCTCGCCGCGCATCTGGGTACGGACGCCCGGGCACACTTCACGGCGGCGGCCGCCGTGCTCACGGTCCTCGGCGTCCTGGCGGCCGGCCGGGTACCGGACCTCCGGCCCGACGAGGGCGAGGAACCCCCGCCGAGGTTCGCGCTGCCGCCCCGGTCGGCGCTGCTGATCGGCGCGGTCGGTTTCTGCTCGGTGTTCGCCGAGGGGGCCGGTCTGGACTGGTCGGCGGTCTTCCTGCGCGACCGGCTCGGCAGTTCGGCGGGGCTGGCGGCGGCGTCCACCACCGGCTTCATGCTGACGATGGCGGTGGCCCGGATCGCCGGGGACGCGGTGGTGAACCGGTTCGGTGCGGTGCGCACCGTGCGCGCGGGCGGCGGGCTGGCCGTCCTCGGCGGACTGCTGATCGTCGTGGCCGGGCATCCGGCGGTGGCGATGGCCGGATTCGCGCTGATGGGTCTCGGCATCGCGGTGGTCGTACCGCTGTGCTTCGCGGCGGCCGGACACAGCGGCCCGAACCCCAGCCAGGCCATCGCCGGGGTGGCGACCATCACCTACACCTCGGGGCTGGTCGCGCCCGGCCTGATCGGCGGGGTGGCCCAGGCGACGAGCCTGGTGGTGTCGTTCGGTCTGGTCACCGCGCTGGCGTTCGGGCTCGTGGCCTTCGCGGGGGTGCTGCGCACCGCCGGAGTCGGCGCGCACTCCTAGGCCCGGCCAGGGGCCCGGCCAGGGGCCCGATCAGTCCTCGGGCCGCAGCAGCCCTTGGCCCGCCGCCCGGAAACCCTCGCTCCACGGCGCCGGGCGCAGCGTCGCCGCGTCGAGCCGGACCAGGACCCGGGAGCCCTGCGCGTAGGTCACCGTCCCGTCGGCGGAACAGAAGCGGAAGCCGTAGGTCAGACCGGTGTTGCCGAGCCGCTCCAGCCACAGGTGCACGGCGTAGACGCCCGGCCTGGTCACCGGCGTCTCGTAGCCGATCCGCAGTTCCTTGACCGCGTTGCAGGCGTCACCGGCGGCCGCCCAGTCGCCGTCGAAGCGGACGCCGTACTCGTTCCACAGCTCGGTCCAGGCCCGCTCGACCATCAGCGGGTAGCGGGCATTGTGGAGCAGCCCGAGCGCGTCGAGGTCGTCGAAGTGGACGGTGACGGGTATCAGCCGTCCGTAGGACAGAGCGGGGCCGGTCGGGGCTTGGGCGGTCACGGGCGGGGCTCCTGGGTGTCGCTTCGGGGCGGTACGGCGGTACGGGCCACAGTCTAAGCGGTCGCTCAGACCGGTTCTCGGTCGAGTCGGGATACCGGTCGAGTCGGAATCGGGAGGTCGAGTCGGAATCGGGAGGGGCTCGGGCCCTTCGCTCGTTTCGGGGAAGTCGCGGTGCGGTCGGCGCGTCGGCCGGAGCAGGGCTGGGAACCTTTCCCCATGGCGCAGTTGGAGCACCTCCTCACTCCTGTCGACACCGTGGTCGCCCGTATGCGCGCCCTGGACGAGGCGCTGCCCGAGCGGGACGGCGTCGCGGTGTTCAACCGTGTCTATCTGGCCGTCACCGAGGAGGTCGAACGAGGCCTGGAAGCCGAGCAGTTCACGGATCCGCGGGCGGCGGCGACGCTGGATGTGCGGTTCGCCGAGCGTTATCTGGCGGCGGTCGCCGCGGTCGCGGACGGCCGTCGTCCGCCCGCCTGCTGGCGGCCGCTGTTCCAACTGCGCCGCCACCCCGGCGTACGGACACTCCAGTTCGCGCTCGCGGGCATCAACGCGCACATCGGTCACGACCTGGCGCTGGCCGTGGTGGACACCTGCCATGCGCTTGGCTGCGAACCCGTCGACCTGGAGGACGAGTTCGACCGCGTGGGCGATCTGCTGGCGTCGCTGGAGGAGCGCGTCCGCGAGGATCTGATGCCCGGACCCGACCTGCTCCAGGTCGCCGACCCGCTCACCCATCTACTCGGCTCCTGGAGCCTGGAGCGCGCCCGCGACGCCACCTGGACGACCGCGCGGGCCCTGTGGGCGCTGCGCCGGTTCGAGGACGTGGCCGAGGAGTTCGCCGAGCGGCTCGACGCGGCCGTGGGCCTCGCGGGGCGCATGCTGCTCACCCCGCTCCCCGGCTGAGGCGGTCCGATCCGGACAATTCCGCCACGCCTCACGAGAACTCCGCTGCCACCGCTGTAGGTTGAAGTCGATACCGATCGCGAAGGAGCATTCGGCACATGGCGACCAGGCTCGGACTCAGCCTTCCGCAGAATCGGCAGTACGACATCGGCAAGGACGTGCCCGACGTCGCACGCGCCGCCGAGAACATCGGGTACGACAGCTTGTGGGTCTATGAACGGGCCCTGTTCCCGGAGCCCGCGACCCAGGGTCTGTACGGCGTCGAGGGCCTCCCCTGGCCGGACGCGTACCGCGGCGTGGCCGAGCCGCTGGTCACCCTGGCGCTGGCCGCGGCGGCCACCGAGCGGGTGCGCCTCGGCTCCAGCGTGCTGGTCGCGCCACTGCACCAGCCGTTCCAACTCGCGAAGTCCCTCGCCACCCTCGACTCGGCGAGCGGCGGCCGGGTGATCGCCGGTTTCGGCACCGGCTGGTCGCTGGACGAGTACGCGGCGGCGGGCATCCGGCCGATCGTCGAGCGCGGCAAGGTGCTGGACGAGATCATCGGGGTCTGCCGCGCGGTCTGGGGCCCCGACCCCGTGCACTACGACGGCAGCATCACCAGCATCGAGTCGGCCGTGGTCGGGCCCAAGCCGGCCCGTCCGATCCCGATCATGCTGGCGGGCGGCAGCAAGAAGGCGCTGACCCGGCTCGTGGACCACGCCGACGGCTGGCTGCCCGTCGCCATGGGCGGTCCCGGGCAGGTCGCCGGGCAGTGGCGCGAGCTCCAGGACCTGGCGGCCGAGCGCGGACGCAAGGAGCCGATCCAGACGGTCCTGCGGGTCAACGCCACCTACCAGGCGAAGCCGTACGACGGCCCCGACCGCACCCCCTTCCAGGGCGACGCGAACCAGATCGTGGAGGACCTGGTCGCGCACGCGGAGATCGGCCTGGAGGAGATCCTCCTCGACCTCCAGGGCGCCACACGCGACGCCCGGGAACTCAACGAGGTCGCCGCGGAGGTCTACGAGAAGGCCCGCGCGGCGGGGGTCTGACGGAAGGGTCTAGTCCTCGGGGAGCTCGACCGGTGCGATCTCGTCGTAGGCGTCACCCGGGCCCGGGTTGGTCGCGTCGGTCGCTCCGCCGAAGTGGTGCATGACGCCCCAGACCGCGTTCAGCGCGGTCTGGACGGCGCCCTCGGCCCAGCCGGCCGTCCAGGAGATGTCGTCGCCGGCCAGGAAGACGCCCCGCTTGTCCTCGGGCAGCCGGTCCTGCATGAAGTGCGTGAACAGACGGCGCTGGTAGCGGTAGTGGCCGGGCAGGTTGGCCTTGAACGCGCCCATGAAGTAGGGCTCGTTCTCCCAGGAGACGGTCACCGGGTTGCCGATGATGTGCTTCCTGATGTCGACCTTGGGGTAGATCTCGCCGAGCGACTTCAGCATGACCTCCATCCGCTCGTTCGCGGACAGCGGCAGCCACTTGAGGCTGTCGTCGCACCAGGTGTAGGAGAGGCAGATGACGGCGGGCTTGTCCGGGCCGTCGTCCAGCAGGTAGGTGCCGCGGGTCATGCGGTCGGTGAGCGTCATCGACATGACGTCCCGGCCCGTCGGGTTTCCGTTGTCGTCGAGGGCCTTGTCGAGCCAGAACGGCCGGTCCACCGGCACGAACAGCTTCGAGCTCTCCATGTAGTGGGTGCGCTCGATCGCCGTCCAGTGGTCGATCGGGAAGAGCGAGTCGTCACAGTCGATCTTGGAGAGCAGCATCCACGACTGGGCGGTGAAGACCGCCGCCTGATACGTGCGGATGTCGCCGTTCGCGTCCGTCACGGTGATCCGGTTGCCCGCGGTGCGGTGCAGCCGGGTCACGGCCGGGCGGGGCTCGCCCCGCTCGTGCAGGGAGCTGAGCGAGGTGCCGTGGCTCCAGTGCACGATCTTCTGGGGCTCGCGCTCCCACAGGCGCAGCGGCAGCTGCTGGGACCCGCCGACTATGCCGCGGTGGTGGTCGTCGGCCTCGGTGTAGACGACGCGGAGGATCTCAAGGATGGAGTTCGGGAAGTCGGTGTCCCAGCCGCCGGTGCCGAAGCCGACCTGGCCGAAGATCTCGCGGTGCCGGAAGGACTTGAAGGCCTCGGAGTCGCAGAGGAAGCCGTAGAAGGTCTGGTTGTCCAGCTTCTCGACCAGCTTCGCCCAGATCTCGCGGATGCGCGGCACGTCGCGCTCGCGCATCGCGCGGTTCATGTCGGAGAAGTCGGCGCCCTCTTCGAGGCACTTGTTCCAGGCCTCGGCGACGTCCCGGTAGACCTGCGGCAGGTCCGCGACCGTTTCGGCGTAGTGCGACTCGCCCTTGAGGTCGACGACGGTCGAAGGCGTCGTCTCCGCAAGCGGGTTGGGGAACGGCTGGGTCTCCAGGCCGACCAGGTCGATGTAGTGCTGGAGGGCCGTGGAGGACGGCGGGAAGCGCATCGCGCCCATCTCGGCCGTCAGCGACGGGTCGCACCCCTCGAAGCCCACGGTCCGCAGCCGGCCGCCGAGCTGGTCGGCCTCGTAGACGACGGGCTTGAGGCCCATCTTCATCAGCTCGTAGGCGGCCACGATGCCGGACAGGCCGCCGCCGATGATCGCGACCTCGGTGCCGTGCTCGGTGGCGGGGATCTGGCCGAGGCCCGCCGGGTGGGCGAGGAAGTCGTCGTACGCGTACGGGAAGTCCGGACCGAACATGGTGATCGGCGGCTGCTGCTCGTCGGCGTGCTGGACGGCGTTGGGCACCGTGGACGTCATGGGGTACGGACTCCTTGCGCGGGGGGGAACTCGGGGGGAGGCTTGAGAAGGTCAGACCAGGGACCCGTAGAGGCCGGGGCGGCGGTCCTTCAGATACGGGTTCGCCTCGCGGGAGGCGGCCAGGAAGGCGGGGTCGACGTCGGCGAGGACGAGTTCCTCCTCGCGGCCGGCCCGGCTGCGGGCGATCCCGTCGGGACCGGCGAGCGTGGACAGACCCACGAACTCGAACTCGCCCTCCGGGCCGACCCGGTTGACGTAGGCCACGTACATCTGGCTCTCCCAGGCCCGCACCGGGACGAGGGTCTCGGCGACGAACTGGAACGGGTGCATCTGGGCCGTCGGCACGAGCAGCAGATCGGTACCGGCCAGCGCGTGGGCGCGGACGTTCTCGGGGAACTCGACGTCGTAGCAGATCATCAGGCCCACGGTCACACCGTTCAGTTCGGCCTGTACGACCGGCTGGTCGCCCGGGGTGAAGTGATCGCGCTCGAAGCAGCCGAAGAGGTGGGTCTTGCGGTAGTTCGCCGGGCGAGCGCCATCGGCGGAGATCAGCTGGACGGAGTTGTACACCGTGTCACCGTCGCGCTCCGGGTAGCCGTAGGCGATCGCCAGGCCGTGCCTGCGGGCGAGGCCGACGATCGTTGCGGCCGCGGCACCGTCGGCGGGCTCGGCGAGGCGGCCGATGTCGTCGCCGATCGCGTACCCGGTGAGGAACATCTCCGGGGTGACCAGCAGCGCGGCGCCCGCGGCGGCGGCCCGGCCCGCGGCGGCGTCGAGGACCTCGAGGTTCTCGACGGTCGAGCCGGGACGGCCGGAGCTCTGGAGCAGGGCGGTGCGCATGCGTGGTCCTCACCGGTAAGGAGGGGTTTGTGGAGGACCAGCTGGAAGGTCCGGATAGACGGTACGGTCGGCGCGCTCGGCCGGACAAGAAGGACCCGTTGCGTGCCGGTGAGCGGTTCATTGCGCAGGAGAGCCATCCGGCGGCGATTCGTTGCGCGCGGGCAGGCGCGCTTCCGGTCGGTCACCGTGCCGTGACCCTGTGGTGTTCCGCTACAGCTCGCGCAGCCGCTGGACGATCTCCTGGAGCAGTTCGGGGTCGTCCACGGGACCGGCGGCGCGCAGGCGGCGCGGCGCGTCGATGCGCACCAGGCCCGCCTCGGCCAGATCGCCGAGCAGCACGCGTACGACGGTGAGCGGCAGGTCGGCGTCCGCGGCCAGTTCGACGACCGGGCGCGGGCCGCGGCGCACCAGGCCGAGCAGGGTGGCGCGGGCATGGTCGACGCCGGACCCCGCCGCGTCCACGTCCAGGGCTGTCACCCGGGACATCAGGTCGATGGTGTGCCGGTCCGAGGGCTGGGTGCGGCCCTGTGTGACGGTGTAGGGGCGCACCATCGACCCGGTCTCGTCCTCGTACCAGTGGTCGTCGGTCACGGCCGGATCAGGGGTCCGAGCGTGCGGCGGTGTCCAGGTGGCGGCCGAGGCGGCGGACGAGCAGCGCCATCTCGTGCGCCAGCTGTCCGACGTCGGTCTGCACCTCGCTGAGCACGGCCAGGCGGCTGCCGTCGCCCGCCGGGGTGATGAACAGATAGGCGTCGTCCAGCATCACCATCGTCTGCCGGACCTCTCCCGCCTCGAACCGCTCACCGGCGGAACGGGCCAGGCTGTGGAAGCCGGAACAGACGGCGGCAAGGTGCTCGATGTCCCGTCTGCGCATGCCTTCCGAGCAGCTCAGCGGCAGCCCGTCGGCGGTGAGGAGGACGGCCTGGCGGACGTGGTCGGTCCTGGCCACCAGGTCGTCCAGCAGCCAGTCGAGGCCGGTGCCGGGGGTCTGGGCGGCGGGCCCGGCCGGCCCGTGGGTCTGGTGGTCATCGCGCATGGTCGGCGTCCGTCCCTTCGTCGGCGGCGGTGCTCGTGGGCAGGCCCCTGCGGCCACGTTCGAGGCCGCGCTGGAAGGCGCCGAAGACGGCCCGCATCTCCTCGGCGCCGACCTCGCGTTCCGGGGCCTCGTCCGGCCCCGGCGGCTCGTCCCGCAGCGGGGCGGCGAGCGAGGCCTGCCGGACACGGGTGGGGAGGGCGGGGGTGTCGAGGGTGGTGGTCTCGGGGGCGGGGAGGGCGGGGGCGGGCGGCGGCCCGGGTTCGGTCCCGCCATCGGCCACCGTGGCATCGGGTCGGCCGTCTGCCGGGGCGAGGGCAGGCGGGCGCGGGGACCGGCGGCGCTGCGGGGCCTGGTCCGTCACCGGGGCGTCCTGCGGTGCCGGTGCGTGGCGTTCGGCCTCCCGCTCCGGCTCCGGTTCCGCCAGCACCGCCCACGGCAGCAGCACCACCGCCGTCGTACCGCCGTACGGCGAGTCCTGGAGCGTGACCTGGATGCCGTGGCGGGCGGCGAGGCGGGCCACGACATACAGGCCGAGCCGGTCGTGCCGGGTCGGGTCGAAGCCGTCCGGGTCGCTGAGGGTGCGGTGGGCGCCGGCGCGCTGCTCGGGGTCGAGGCCGAGACCGCGGTCGTCGATCTCCAGGACGAAGCCCTCGGCGGCCTGCCCGGTCCGCAGGGTGACCGGTGTGTGCGGCGGCGAGAACACCGTGGCGTTCTCGAGGAGTTCGGCGATCACATGGGCCACGTCGGCCACCGCGTCCGCCGCGACACCGATCCGGGGCATCGGCGGTACGACGACGCGGGAGTAGTCCTCGATCTCGCCGACCGCCGAGGACACGACGTCCGCGACCGGCACCGGGCGCCGCCATCTGCGGCCGGGTGCCGCTCCGGACAGAATGATCAGACTCTCCGCGTGCCGGCGCATACGGGTGGTCAGATGGTCGATGCGGAACAGCTCCCGGAGGACGTCCGGGTCGTCGGTGCGCCGCTCCAGCGTGTCCACGAGCTTCAACTGCCGGTGGACGAGCGCCTGGTTGCGGCGAGCGATGTTGAGGAGCACCGCGAACAGCCCCCGCCGCAGGGTGGCTTGCCTGACGGCGGCCTCCACGGCAGCCAGTCGGGCGGCGTTGAAGGACCGGCCGACCTGGCCGATCTCGTCCGTCTGTGCGTCGTCGGCGGCCAGCGGCGGCGCCTCGGCGGCCGCGTCCACGTCCTCACCAGCGCTCAGCCGCCGCATCACGTCGGGCAGTTGCCGGGTGCTGAGCAGGTCGGCGGAGTCCCGCAGCGTCTCCAGGCGGCGCGAGATACGTCGTGCCCCGCGCACCGCGAACCACAGCGAGAGTCCCACGGCGGCGAGTCCTGCCGCCCCGACGACGGCCGCCTTCGTCAGCTCGCGATAGGCGAACGTCCGGCCGCGCGCGGCGGAGTTCTCGGCGGCCCTGGTGCACAGCTCCCGGTAGCGAACGACGGCGCGGTCGGTGGTGGTGCGCCAGGTGTCCGCCGAGACGGCCGCGCCGGCGCGGCGCGGGCCGGCCCGCAGCAGCGCGTTCTCGCCCCGCTCCAGGGAGCCGTGCAGGCTGCCGCGCCGGAACTCCTCGAACAGGGCGCGCGAGTCGGACGGCAGGTCCGGAACGTAGATCCCCTCGAAGACCCGCCGGTCCTCGATAGTCGCCGTGAGGGTGTCGTACTGCCGGTCACTGAGGGTGCCGGCGGCACGCGCCCCGGCGACCAGGGCGTCCTCACGGGAGACGTATTCGCGTACCCGGACGAGCTCGACGACGACCTGCGCCTCCCGGGCGAGCTGTCCGGCCTGGAGCGCGGTCAGCGCGGACTGGATGTCGAAGCCGGGTTCCACGAGGGTGCTGTACTCGGCGACGGCCTCGTCCCAGGTGACCTTCCGGGACAGGACCCGGTCCCGCAGCCCGTCCAGCCGCTCCGTCGCGTGGAGCATCGCGTCGAGCGCCGAGCGCTGCCGCCCGCTGAGCCTGCTCCGGTCGCCGCCCCGGATCGCGTCGCGCATGGCGCTCACCGCGCGGTCGGTGCGGCGCTGCTGCGCCAGCAGGTCCCCGGCGTCGCTGTTGTGGTGGCGTGCGCCGAGGTAGGCCGCGGACAGCCGCCGTTCGATCTGGATCTGCCCGACGGCGGTGTCCACGGGGGTGCCGTAGTCCTCGTAGACCCCTTGGACCCGGAGGAGCGCGCGCAGTTCGCCGGTCACCGACACCATGGCGAACCCCCACAGGGCCATCAGGGCGAGAACCGGAGCGAGCGCGAGCGCCACGATGCGCGAGCGGACGGTGGTGGGACGGCCGACGGGCCAACGCATGAAAGCACCTGCCGGTGTTACCGATCAGTAGAAAGTCCGGCACAACTTACGGGACGATCACCCTCCCCGCAATGGTGCCCGCGGGTAACGTCCGGGGTCAGTTTCCGGGCAGGGCGAACGTGGTGACCACCGCCGCGTGGTCCGAGGGCCAGGCGTTGCCCGCAACGTCCGGCCATGGGAGGGGAGTTCCCGCGACCACCGTCCGCGAGCCGAGCACCGTGAGGCCCCGGTGCAGGACGAAGTCGATGCGATCCTGCGGTTCGGGGCGTCCGCTGCCGTCCTCGTGGAACGGGTGGACCGGCGACCAGGTGTGCCCGGGTGCGGTGACCGGGTCCGGGTGGGCCTCGCGGTAGGAGTCCCGCAGCCCCGCCTCCTCGGCCGCCTTCGTCACCGGCCACTCGACGTCGGGCCGGTCCAGATGGGACGGGCAGTTGAAGTCCCCCACGAGGACCACGGGTACGGCGCTGTCGGCGGACTCGGCGATCCGGCCGAGGGTGTCCCGCATCTGGGCGAGCCGCACCTCCTCGTGGGCGACGAGTTGTTCGGCGGGGAGCTGGTCGAAGGCGGCTTCGTAGGGGCCGTACGGCGTGTAGTCGAGGTGAGCCGTCCACACGTCGACCGGCAGTCCGGGGGCGATCCCGACGCGGACCCCGGCGGCGCCGTAGAAGCCGACGTCCGGGTCACCGAAGCGGGCGGTGACGGGGTAGCGGCTGATCACTCCGAGGTTCTCGCCCGCCTGGTGGTGGTGCCAGCCGAGCGCTTCGGCGAGTTCCCGCGCGGCGGTGCCGGCGGTCTCCTGGAGGCCCACCACGTCGGCGCCGCTGGCCACGATCGCCTCGACCTGCTTGGCCCGGTGGTCGTCCACCATGGCGCCACCCAGCCAGAGGTTCCAGGTCATGACGCGCAGTTCGCGGCCCGTCATGTCCCGCAGCTGTTGCGGGGTGACCCCGACCAGGCTGTCCCGCACGGTCCGGCCGGGGGCCGCCTCGATGGGGGCGAGGGACGGCACGGCGAGCACCGCGCACCCGGCCGCCTCCGCGGACGCCACGCCGGTCTGTGTGTCCTCGACCGCGACGCAGGCCACCGGGTCGACGCCGAGGGCCTCGCAGGCGGCGAGATACGGGTCCGGGGCGGGTTTGGTACGGCCGGTGTCGTCGGCCGTGACGGAGGCCGCGAAGCGGTCGGCGCCCAGGGCTTCGAGCACGGTGTCGGCGACGGCGCGTGGGGACGCGGTCACCAGGGCGGTGGGTACGCCGTCGCGGGCCAGGGCGTCCAGCAGGTCGACGGCTCCGGGGCGCGGCACGATGCCGGTGCTGACGCGGTTGACGAACTCCCGGTGCAGTTCCCGGGCGATGCCGTCGAGCGGGCGGCCCGTGGTCGCACCGAGCCATTCGGCGGTGTCCTCGACCGCGCGGCCGAGGACCTCGGGCTGGTCCGCCTCGGTCAGCGGGCGCCCGGCGACGTGTTCCACCGCCTCCCACCACAGCCGCTCGGTGTCGACGAGCGTGCCGTCCATGTCGAACAGGACGGCCTGGAGCGGGAGTCGGGGGTGGGGGGTCACGTTTCTCTCATTCCTTGTCTGCAGGCGTCAGTAGGCGTCTGTAGGCGTCTGTCGGCTGCGTCTACTGGGTGGCGCGTTCGGCCACTAGCACCGGCCGCTGCGGCAGTGACACGTGCGCGGCCGCTCCGGCGCCGAGTCCGGCGGCCTCGTGCGCGGGCAGGTCCGCCTTGGCCTCGGTGCCGTCGGCGAGCCTGACGGTGACCCGGACGACCGCGCCCAGGAAGGCGGTCGCGACGACCCGCGCGGTGCCCGCGTCGTCCTGCCGCACCTGTACGGCTTCGGGGCGCACCAGCACGTCCACGGTCCCGGCCGGTGCCTCGCCGTCGGCCGGCAGCCGCTGCCCGAGCACCTCGACCGTGCCGTCCTTGAGCTCGCCCGGGATCCGGCTCATCGTGCCGACGAACTCGGCGACGAAGGCGGTGGCGGGACGGCCGTACAACTCGGCAGGTTCGGCGCACTGTTCGAGCCGTCCGTCGCGCATGACGGCGACCCGGTCCGCGACCGACAGCGCCTCTTCCTGATCGTGCGTCACGAACAGGGTGGTGATGCCGAGTTCCTGCTGGAGCCGGCGGATCTCCTCCCGCAGGGTCAGCCGCACCTTGGCGTCCAGCGCCGACAGCGGCTCGTCCAGCAGCAGTACGCGCGGGCGCAGGGCGAGCGCCCGCGCCAGGGCTATGCGCTGCTGCTGACCGCCGGAGAGCTGGTGCGGGAAGCGCTCCCCCTTGTCGGCGAGGCCGACCAGCTCCAGCAACTCGGTGGCACGCGCCCGCCGTTCGGCGGTACGCACCTTGCGCATACGCAGCCCGAAGGCGACGTTGTCGACCGCGTCGAGGTGCGGGAAGAGGCTGTACGACTGGAAGACCATCCCGGCGTCACGGCGGTGGGCCGGGACGTGTGTGACGTCCTGGCCGTCCACCAGCACGGCGCCGGAGTCCGGGTGTTCGAACCCGGCGAGCATGCGCAGTGCGGTGGTCTTGCCACAGCCGGACGGACCGAGCAGGGCCAGGAACTCGCCCGGGCGGACGGCGAGGTCGAGGCCGTCGAGGGCGACGGTCGAGCCGAACTCCCGGCGCAGGCCCCGGAACTCCACGGTGGCGGCGTTCTCCGTCGCGGTCTTCTCAAGTGCGGTGGCGGTCATGGTGGTTCATCCCCGGGACGAAGCGGTTCGGTTACGCCCGCCGGCACCGGCGAGCGCGAGGAGCAGGGCCCAGGTGACGAGCAGGCTGAGCACGGACACGGCGACGGACATCTGGGCCTGCGACCCGCCGACGTTGTAGATCCACACGGCGAACGGCTGGTAGCCGAGCAGCCGGGCGACGGTGAACTCGCCGAGCACCAGCGCCAGCGTGAGGAAGGCCGCGTTCAGCAGCGCGCCGCGCAGATTGGGCAGTACGGCCCGCAGCAGGGCCTGCGGCCAGGAGGCGCCGCAGCTGCGGGCGGCCTCGACCAGGGTGCGGACGTCGATGGCACGCAGTCCGGAGTCCAGCGCGCGGTGGACGAACGGCAGCGCCATCACGACGTAGGCGAGGACGAGCACCACCGGGAAGTCGGGGTTCTGGATCGCCACGAACGTCTGGAACAGCGGGGTGCGGGACAAGTGGTCGGGCCCCCACTTCAGTACGGTCGCGATCCCGGCCACGAAGGCGATGGGCGGCACGGCCAGCGGCAGCGAGCACACCACCTCGACCACGGGCCGCAGCCGGGGCGCGCCGAGCCGCAGCGCGACCATGGCGGGCACCATCAGCAGCAGGACGACGGCGATGGTCGCCCCGGCCAGCTCCAGCGAGAGCAGCAGACTGGAGGTGAAGCCCTCGGCGGACAGGATCTGGGTGTAGGCGTCGAAGGTGAGGCCCTGACCGGCCACGTCGACCGTGAAGACCACGGACGCGCCCAGCGGCACCAGGAAGTACAGCGCGGCCAGGCCGAGCACGGCCCAGCGCCAGGGGTTCAGGCGTCGAGCCATCGGGCGCTCCGTCGTTGCAGGGGCAGGTACACGGCCATCACCAGGCCCGCGACCAGGACCATGTCCAGGCTGAGGGCGAGCGCCACGTTCTCCTGGCCGACCAGCACGTTGCCGGAGATGGCGTCGGCGATCTGGAGGGTGACCAGCGGGACCGCGCTGCCCACCATCGCAGCGGCGGTGGCGTAGGCGGCGAAGGCGCTGCCGAAGAGCAGGACCAGGCCGCCGAGCAGGGAGGGCGCGAGGACCGGCAGGGCCACGTGCCGCCAGTACTGCACGGTGGTGGCGCCGTTGTTGCGGGCGGCCTCGCGCCACTGGGCGCGCAGTCCGTCCAGGGCGGGGGTGATGGTGAGGACCATCAGCGGGATGAGGAAGTACAGGTACACCAGCACCAGACCCCAGAAGCTGTAGAGGCTCCAGCCCTTGTCCCCGAGGCCCAGGTGCACGGTCAGCACACCGGCGTTGCCGAGCGTGGCGACGAACGCGAAGGCCAGCGGGACGCCGCCGAAGTTGGCGAGGACGCCGGAGGCGGTGAGCACCGCCTCGCGCAGCGCGCGTGAGCGCGAGGTCACCACGGCCTGCGCGAGCGGCAGTCCGAGCAGCGTGCCGAGGGCGGCGGACACGGCGGACAGCTTGACGCTGCCGATCAGGGCCGTGAGGTAGGGGCCCTCAAGGGAGGTGGCCAGGTTCTGCGCGGTGTACGACGTGGCGCCGGTGGTCTGGTCCTTGACGGTGAAGGCGCCGTCCAGCATGGCCAGGGCGGGGACGCCGAAGGCGATCGCGGTGAACACCAGCAGCGGGACGACGGCGAGCCAGCCGGGGGCACGGCGCCGCCGCTGCTGGGAAGCGACGGGCGCCGTGTCCACCCTGGGGAGAGCGGTGGTCATCCGGCGACGGCCTTCGACCAGCCCTGCGCCAGGGCCGTCTTGGCCTTGCTCTGCTGCGCCTCGGCCGGGAAGGCCGGGGTGCCGGACACCTGCGGGAGCTTGGCCGCGGCCGTCTTGTCGAGAGTGCCGGCCTTGTCCAGGGTGGTCATCAGGACCGGGCGGGCGTAGCCCTTGAGCCACAGGTTCTGGCCCTCGGCGCTGTAGAGGTACTCCTGCCACAGGCGGGCGGCCGCCGGGTGCGGGGCGTCCTTGTTGATGGCCTGGGAGTAGTACTGGGCGTACTGGCCGTCGCTCGGAATGGCGACCTTCCAGTCGACGCCCTTGGACTTGAACTCGTCGGCGTAGCCGGCGTTCAGGTAGTCCCAGTCGATGCTGATGGGCGTCTCGCCCTTCTCGACGGTGGCCGGGGTGGACTCGACGGGCGTGTAGTTGCCGTTCTTCTTGAGCTTGCCGAAGAAGTCGAGGCCGGGCTGGATGTCGTCGAACGAGCCGCCGCTCGCGAGCGCGGCCGCGTACACGCCGCCGAAGGCCGAGCCGGACTTGGTGGGGTTGCCGTTGAGCGCGACCTGGCCCTTGTACTGCGGCTTCAGCAGGTCCTTGAAGGTGGCCGGGCAGGCCTTGACGCGCTTCGCGTCGCAGCCGATGGAGATGTAGCCGCCGTAGTCGTTGTACCAGCGGGCCTGGGTGTCCTTCTGCGCGGCCGGGATGTCGTCGTACGAGGTCACCTTGTACGGCGCGAGCAGGCCCTGCTGGGCGGCACTGAGCGCGAAGGAGCTGCCGAGGTCGAGGACGTCGGGGGCGCGGTCCTGGCCCTTGCGGGAGGTGACGGCGCTGATCTCGTCCTGGCTGGAGCCGTCGGGGCTCTCGTCCTCGATCTTGATGCCGTACTTCTTCTGGAAGCCGTCGATGATGGCGCCGTAGTTGGCCCAGTCGCGGGGCACGGCGATGATGTGCAGCTTGCCTTCCGCCTTGGCGGCCTTGACCAGGGCGTCCATGCCGCCGAAGTCGGCCGCGGAGGTGGCGGTGGCGGCGTTCTTGCCGTCCTTGGTGGTGGTCGACGCGGTGTCGGGGGCGGCACCGCAGGCGCTCAGCGCGAGCACGGCTACGGCGGCGAGGGAGCCGCCGAGGGCGGCGGTTCTCGGCAGGGACACGGTCACGGTCTCTCCAGGGAGTACACACGAGGGTGAGTGGTGCGGCCAACTTGTCTGAACAAGTTGACCCCAGTACGCCCGGCCTCGGTGTCCTGATCGTTAACGGAGGAGGAACGCCGCCCCCCGATTCCCTGCACAATCGCAGCTGACAGTGATCACCGGCAGCTTTGGACTACGCTGGTCACGCTGTGCACAGCGACCTATCCAGAGGGGAAGCATGACGGCGCGACACGAGGAAATCGCCGACGAACTGCGGCGGGCCATCGACCGCGAGGAGTACACAGTCGGCAGCCGGCTGCCCGCCGAGACGGAGCTGGCCGCCCACTACGGCGTCTCGCGCGGCACCGTCCGGCAGGCCGTCTCGTCCCTCACCGCCGAGGGGCTCATCGGCTCCCGTCAGGGCGCCCGCCGAGTGGTGCTCGCCAGCCGCCGCAGCCAGAGCTTCGAGGAACTGCGCAGCTTCGCGCAGTGGGCTCGGGCGATGGGCCGGGAGGCGACGGGTCACGTCGTGTCGCAGGAGTTCCGCCCCGCCGTCCAGGAGGACGCGGTCCGCCTCCAGCTGCGCCCCGGGACACCCGTGCTGCACGTCCTGCGGGTGCGCGGTCTGGACGGTGAGCCGGTGCTCCTGGAGCGGACCGTGTACGCCGACTGGATCGCCCCGGCGGTCGAGGCGATCGAGCCGGACTGCCCCTCCGTCACCCAGCGGCTCTACGAGGAGACGGGCCTGGTCTTCGCCTACGGCGAGCACGTCATCGACGCGGTGGCGGCGGGCGCCCAGGACGCCGGACTCCTCGGCATCCGCCGCACCAGCCCCCTGCTCCGGGTCCGCCGGGTGACCACGACCCGCGAGGGCCGCCCCGTCGAGTGGTCCGACGACCGCTACCGGTCGGACGCGGTGACGTTCGGCGTCCGCAACTCGATAGGCAACAACGCCCTGGCCAGAAAGGCCGCCGACGACACCACGGCGACCGGATGACGCCTCGGGCCGATGACCGCTCAGGCCGGTGAGCCCGAGGAGAAGCGGCGGAGCAGGGGGGACAGCACCAGCACCGACTTGGTGCGCTCCACGAAGGGCTCGCCCGCGATGCGTTCCAGGACCCGCTCGAAGTGGCGCATGTCGGAGGCGAAGACCTGGGCCACCGCGTCGGCCTCGCCGGTGACCGTGGACGCGGCCACGACCTCCTGGTATCGCTCCAGACCTCGCTGGATGGTCTCCGGCGAGGTGTTGGGGCGGCAGTAGATCTCGACGAACCCCTCGGTCTCCCAGCCGAGGGCGGCCGGGTCGACCCGTACGGTGAACCCGGTGATGGCCCCGGTGGCCCGCAGCCGGTCCACCCGCCGCTTCACGGCGGGGGCGGACAGGCCGACCAGTTGCCCGATGTCGGCGTAGGAGCGGCGGGCGTCCTCGGCGAGGGCGTGCACGATGCGTTCGTCGAGATCGTTCAGCACGTTGGGTCGATCACTTCTCAAGCAGAACCAGCAGGTGGAAGAAGTAGAACACGACCCGACGGCCTCAGGCGCCGATCCGGCGCCCGGTCAGCTCCAGCTGGCGTGCAGCGGCTTGCCCTCGGCGTAGCCGGCCGCGCTCTGGACACCGACGATCGCCTTCTCGGCGAACTCCTCAAGGGAACCGGCACCGGCATAGGTGCAGGAGGAGCGGACGCCCGCGATGACCGAGTCGATCAGGTCCTCCACACCCGGTCGGGCCGGGTCGAGGAACATCCGGGAGGTGGAGATGCCCTCCTCGAACAGCGCCTTGCGGGCCCGGTCGTAGGCGGACTCGTCCGACGTGCGGTTGCGCACCGCACGCGCGGAGGCCATACCGAACGACTCCTTGTAGAGGCGGCCGTTCGCGTCCTGCTGAAGGTCGCCCGGCGACTCGTAGGTGCCGGAGAACCACGAGCCGATCATCACGTTGGACGCGCCCGCCGCGAGCGCCATCGCCACGTCGCGCGGGTGACGCACCCCGCCGTCGGCCCACACGTGCTTGCCGTACTTCTTCGCCTCGGCGGCGCACTCCAGCACCGCGGAGAACTGCGGGCGGCCCACGCCGGTCATCATGCGGGTGGTGCACATGGCGCCGGGGCCCACACCGACCTTGATGATGTCCGCGCCGGCGTCGATGAGGTCCTTGACGCCCTCGGCGGACACGATGTTGCCCGCGACGATCGGCACCTGCGGGTCCAGCGCGCGCACCAGCCTGACGGCGCTGATCATCGACTCCTGGTGGCCGTGCGCGGTGTCGATGACGAGCGTGTCCACGCCCGCGTCGAGCAGCTGCTTGGCCTTGCCCGCCACGTCGCCGTTGATGCCGACCGCGGCGGAGACGCGCAACCTGCCGCGCGCGTCCACGGCCGGGGTGTACAGCGTGGCGCGCAGCGCGCCCTTGCGGGTCAGGATGCCGGCGAGCCTGCCGTCCTGGTCGACCGCGGGGGCGTAGCGCCGGTTGTGGGTGTCCAGGGTGTTGAAGGCCGCGCGGGGTTCGATGTCCGCGTCGAGCAGCAGCAGGTCCCGGGACATGACCTCTTCGAGCTGGGTGAAGCGGTCGACGCCGGTCAGGTCCTGGTCGGTGACGACACCGACGGGCCGGCGGTCCTCGTCGACCACCACTCCGGCGTTGTGCGCCCGCTTGGGCAGCAGGGCCAGCGCGTCGGCGACGGTCTGGTGCGGGGCCAGCATGATGGGGGTGTCGAGGACCAGGTGGCGGCTCTTCACCCAGCCGACGACGTCCGCGACGACGTCGATCGGGATGTCCTGCGGAATGACCACCAGGCCGCCGCGCCGGGCCACCGTCTCGGCCATCCGGCGGCCCGCGATCGCGGTCATGTTCGCCACGACCAGCGGGATCGTGGTACCGGTGCCGTCCGGGGAGCTGAGGTCCACCGCCTGACGGGAGCCGACCGCGCTGCGGCTCGGCACCATGAAGACGTCGTCGTACGTCAGGTCGTAGGCGGGCCGGTTGTCATTGAGGAAACGCACGTGCTGCACATCCCAGTCGATCAGAGGTGACCCCCGGACAGGTCAGCCAGGGGGAGAAGCACGTACTTCATTGTCCCATGCCGACCGTGGCGTGACGCCCGGTGGAATCGTCCAGGCAGTCGGGCGGACCCCTTGGAGGATCCGCCAAGGACGCCACCCGGGTCGCGTTCGCGGACGCGGCCTACACCACCGCGAGCGCCACGGTGAGGAGGGGTTCGCGGGCCGACGCGTCGGTGAACACCTCCAGGGCCACCGTCCACTCGTGCGGATGGGCCGTCGCGTACTCCCGCCAGTCCCCGACGACGACGAGCAGGCCCCGCTCGGCGGCGCCCGGCGGCCAGACGGTGGGGTCGGCGAGGCTGTCGGCGAGGGCGTCCCAGTTGCGGCCGAACCAGTCGGGCAGCGTGAGCGCCCGCGCGACGCGGTCCATCAGGTCCGCCTTGCCGGTGGCTCCGCCGAGGTCGAGCGTCACCACACACGGGTCGGTCATCTCAGTACCGCCCGGAACGAGTCGTAGTGATCATCCGTGTAGTACACCTCGCCGTTCTGCCCCGTGACAATGCGCCGGGCCCCGCGGTCGCGCGAGCCCGGGGTGCGCACCGTGTACTCGTGGTAGTAGCCGCGCGGATGGCTCGGCAGCCGTCCCTCGAAGTTCCGGAAGACCGTTCCGTCCTGGGTGTACGGGAAGGGGCCGCCCCGGTCGACGAGACGCAGGGTCTGCCGGGCCTCGGCCGGGAGCCGCGACTCCTCGACGGTGGCCATGTGCCCGGCCCACGCCGGGGTGGACGCGACCGGGGCCGCCGTGGAGGTCGTACCGGTGTGCGAGCACCCCGTCAGCAGTACGGCGAGTACGAGCAGGACGCCCGAGAGCAGACGGGGGACGAACCGTGGCGGCATACGAACGATGCTGTCACGGCCGTCCCCTCCTGACCCGCTGCGACGCCGGTCAGGCACCGTCCGGGTCGGACCGGTGCAGGGCGGGCTTCGGCGTGCTCCCCGCGGTCATCAGGTAGTCCGCTGCCGAGGTGTCCGTCACCAGGCTGGTCACCAGCCCGGAGCGCAGCACCGCGTCGATCGCGGGCGCCTTGCGCTGGCCGCCCGCGATCGCCACGACCTCGGGGACACGGCGGAGCTGGTCGGTCTTGACCGTGATGCACCGCTCCCCCAGGTCGCGTCCGACCCGGCGGCCGTCGGCGTCGAAGAGGTGGGCGGACATCTCCGCGGCGACACCGAGCGAGGCGTAGTGCGCCCGCTCCTCGTCGCTGAGCATGTCGTGCACCGTCGAGATGCCCGGCTCCCAGGAGCCGATGGACACACAGGCGACCGTGACCTTGTCGAAGTACTCGAAGGCGCGGGCGATCCCGGTCTGGTTGCGCAGGGCCGCCGCGGTGGCCGCGTCCGGCAGCAGCATGGGCGCATAGATGGGGTGGGCGTCGCCGCCGGAGACCTGGGCGGCGCGGCGGACGGCTTCGACGGAGCCGCGCTCGGCGGTCCCGGCGTCGTACACGCCCGTCAGCTGCACCACGGTGCACGGCGGCAGCCGGTTCAGGGCCGCCGCCATGTTGATGGTGGACCGTCCCCAGGCGAGTCCGAGGACGTCACCCTCGTTGACGAGTTCGCCGAGCAGATCGGCGGCCACCTCACCGAGGTTCTCGGGGTCGGGCGTCTCCTCGGCCTCGGCCGGGGACTCCACCACGACGGCGTGTCTGAGGCCGTAGCGGGCGCGGAGCGCGTCGGAGCGCTCGGCGTCCAGCTCGGCCGGCACGCGGATCTCGATGCGGACCAGGTCCCGTTCGAGGGCCGTCTCCAGGACCCGGGCCACCTTGAAGCGGCTGACGCCGAACTCCTCCGCGATCTGGATCTTGGATTTGCCCTCGAGGTAGAAGCGGCGGGCCATGGCCGCCGCCTGCACCAGCTCAGCGGGTCCCATCCGCATGGCTGACCGGCCCGCCGACATACCCGACACGGCGATCTCCTCACTGCTGTTCACACTCTGGATTCGCCGTTCATCCTTGCAGATTCGGCGTAACTGATCCGCCCTCATGGGCGCCGTTCATTCAGCTGTTCATGTTGCGGTGGCTCAGTGGTCGCATGCCCACGACGCCTTCGCGGTGGCCACCTCCGCCTGTGCGCGCAGCGCCCGGACCGCGGCCGACGGGTCCTGCGCGCCGTACACCGCCGAGCCCGCCACGAAGACGTCCGCTCCCGCCTCCGCGCACCGTTCGATCGTCGACGCGGACACACCACCGTCGACCTGGAGCCACAGCTCCAGGCCGTGCTTGGCGATCAGCTCACGGGTGCGGCGGATCTTCGGCAGCATGATGTCCAGGAACGCCTGACCGCCGAAGCCCGGCTCGACCGTCATGATCAGCAGCATGTCGAGCTCGGGGAGCAGGTCCTCGTACGGCTCGATCGGCGTGGCGGGCTTGAGCGCCATGGAGGCGCGGGCGCCCTTGGCGCGGATCTCCCGGGCGAGGCGCACGGGCGCCGCGGCCGCCTCGATGTGGAAGGTGACGGACGAGGCGCCCGCTTCGACGTACTGGGGTGCCCAGCGGTCGGGGGCCTCGATCATCAGATGGCAGTCCAGCGGGGTGTCCGTCGCCCGGGCCAGGGACTCCACGACCGGCACGCCGAGCGTGAGGTTCGGGACGAAATGGTTGTCCATGACGTCGACATGGAGCCAGTCGGCTCCGTCGACCGCCTTGGCCTCGTCCGCCAGGCGGGCGAAGTCGGCGGACAGGATGCTGGGGTTGATCTGCGCGGCCATGACCCAAGCCTGCCATGCCCGGGCACGGATGTTCGCCTCGGTCCCGCCCTGCGGGACGCGTCACCCCGTCCGCCGGACCAGCGCCAGATACATCGCGTCCGTGCCGTGCACATGCGGCCACAACTGCACGTCCGGCCCCTCGCCCAGCTCCGGGACCCCGGGCAGCAGCGGGCGGGCGTCCACGAGCTCGGCGTCGGGGCGCTGTTTGAGCACGTCATCCACCACGGCGCGGGTCTCGGCCAGGTGCGGTGAACAGGTGGCGTAGCCGACGACACCGCCGACCCGTACCGAGTCGAGCGCGGTGCGCAGCAGGGCACGCTGGAGCGGCCCGAAGTTCTCCAGGTCCGACGGGCGGCGCCGCCACCTGGCCTCGGGGCGCCTGCGCAGGGCGCCGAGGCCGGTGCACGGCACGTCCATCAGAACCCGGTCGAAGGTGCCGGGCCGCCACGGCGGCCGGGTGCCGTCGGCGGCGATCACCTGGTAGGGGCCCGGGTTGCCGTCCAGCGCCTTGGCGACCAGGCCGGCCCGGTGCGGCTGCTTCTCGGAGGCGAGCAGCACGGCCCCGCGCTGCGCGGCGAGCGCGGCCAGCAGGGACGCCTTGCCGCCGGGACCCGCGCACCCGTCGAGCCACTTGCCGTCCGGCCCGTCCAGGGGCGCGTTGGCGAGTGCCAGGGCGACCAGCTGGCTGCCCTCGTCCTGCACGCCGGCCCGGCCCTCCCGGACGGCGTCGACGGCACCCGGTTCCCCGCCCTCGGCGAGCCGCACGGCATACGGCGACCAGCGCCCGGGTACGGCGGCCTCCTCGCGGAGCAGTTCCTCGGTCGTGGCCCGGCCGGGCCTGGCGACGAGGGTCACCTCGGGCCGCTCGTTGTCGGCCTCCAGCAGGTCCTCGATGCCGGCCCGTCCGCCGCCGAGCGAGTCCCACAGCGCGGAGACGACCCAGCGGGGGTGCGAGTGCACGACGGCGAGATGGTCCTCGGGGTCCTCGTCCCAGGGCGGCGCGACCTTCTCCAGCCACCCGTCGAGGTCGTCCTGGGCGACCTTGCGCAGTACCGCGTTGACGAACTTCGCCCGCCCGTCGCCCAGCACCACCCGGGCCAGCTCGACGGACGAGGAGACGGCGGCGTGCGTCGGGATGCGGGTGCCGAGCAGCTGGTGGACACCGAGGCTCAGCACGTCCAGCACCGGCGGGTCGACCTCCCGCAGCGGCCGGTCGACGCACGCCGAGATGACCGCGTCGTACGTCCCCTGCCGCCGCAGCGTCCCGTAGACCAGCTCGGTGGCGAGGGCGGCGTCCCGGCTGTCGAACTTCTCGGGCCCCTCCTTCTCCCGGGCCTTGCGCAGCAGCGGCGGCAGCACGAGGTTCGCATAGGCGTCCCGCTCGTCCACGGCGCGCAGCGCCTCGAACGCGAGGATCCGGACGGGGTCCTTCTGGGGGCGGCGATAGGGCTTGGCGGGCTTGCGTGGCCGCCGGGACTGCTCAGTCACGGAAAAGGTGCTCCGGGTGTGGGATGGGTGCGGCTCCCACCCTACGCCGTACGCCCCCGCCCGGACGCCCCTGCGCCGGACGCCCCGGCCGGGGCCGGGGCCGGGGGCGAGCGGCCTCAGCCGCCCAGCGTCTCGTCCGCGGCGATCCGCACGCCGCGCGCCCAGTCCGCCGCGCGCATCGGCTTCTTGCCCTGGGCCTGCACCCACAGCAGCTCCACGGCGTAGGAACCGGTGCCCACGTGGACGGTGTTCTTGGCGACCGCCAACTGGCCGGGGGCCAGATCGGTCCGGTCCGGCACCGGTGTGGTGTGCACGAGCTTGAGCCGCTCGCCCCGGAAGGTGGTCCAGGCACCGGGCGCCGGGGTGCATCCGCGCACCATCCGGTCGACGCGCAGCGCGGGCGCGGCCCAGTCGATCCGGGCGTCGTCCACGGTGATCTTCGGCGCGAGGGTGACGCCCTCGGCGGGCTGCGGTACGGCCTTCAGCGTGCCGTCGGCGATGCCGTCCACGGTCGCGGCGAGCAGCCCGGCACCGGCGAAGGCGAGCCGGGTGAGCAGGTCGCCGCTGGTGTCGGTGGGGCGGACCTCCTCGGTCACCGTCCCGTACACCGGGCCCGAGTCGAGTCCTTCCTCGATGAGGAAGGTGGAGGCCCCGGTGATCTCGTCCCCGGCCATGACGGAGTGCTGCACGGGCGCGGCACCGCGCCAGGCGGGCAGCAGCGAGAAGTGCAGGTTCACCCAGCCGTGGGAGGGAATGTCGAGGGCGACGCGCGGCAGCAGGGCGCCGTAGGCGACGACCGGGCAGCAGTCCGGGGCGATCTCGCGGAGCCGCTCCAGGAACTCGGGGTCGCGCGGCTTGAGCGGCTTCAGCACCTCGATGCCGGCCTCCTCCGCCCGCTCGGCCACCGGGGACGCGACCAGTCGGCGCCCGCGGCCGGCCGGGGCGTCGGGACGCGTGACGACGGCGGCCACCTCGTGCCGCCCGGAGGCGAGAAGAGCGTCCAGAGCGGGAACGGCGACCTCGGGGGTACCTGCGAAGACGAGCTTCATGGGTGCGTGGGGGCCTCTCGGGCGGGCGACGGGCGGGCAGCCTCCAAGTCTATGACCACACACGGAAACAGGGCGTGCGCGGGCGGGAAAAGCAGCGTACGCGTATACCCATACGCCCCCAGCCCGTGACCAGCGGAGCGCGAACGCGTTGGTCAAAAAAGAGTTGACCACAAAGGGCCGCCATTGCGCCCGTTTCCTTTCAACGCCGGTTCGAGAGGCTTGTTCATGGCCGACCACGCAACCCACGACGCCCAGGCCCGGGCCAGCCTGCATTTGCTGGTGCGGGACATCGAGCGGGTCCGCCGCCAGGTGGACGCACTGCGCACGCTCACCGCCCAGTTGGGCAACGTCTACCGTCCTCGCCGCTCCGGTCCCTCCACGGGCTTCGTCGTCTACGGACGCGCCCCCGCCCCGACGGTGCGCCTCGCCCAGGAACTCAGGGACAGCGTCGAAACCCTGGTCACCGCGGCCGTCGACTTCGACCGCTCGCTGGGCTTCTCGTGGGACGCGGTGGGCTCCGCGCTCGGGGTCACCAAGCAGGCGGTTCACCGCCGTTACGGCGCCCGCCGCGCAGCGACCGCCCAGGCGCCCACCGAGGCCGACATCGCCTCGGAGCCCTCGGGCACGCGCACCGTCAATGTCGGCGCCGGCCTTCCCACGGTGCCCACGGTCCCCGCCGCCCGTTCCATGCCCACCCAGCCCACCGCGGGCAGCCCCACTCTCCGCGAAGACGTCCGGCCGACCGCCTTTCCCGGCCCGCGCAACGGCTGACCCACCCTCACTTCGCCCTCCCGGCACCCCTCCGGGAGGGCGACGGCGTACCGAAACCTCCCGGCAGTCCCCCGGACGCGGCCGTATCCCGGCGCAGCCGATGTCCGGCACATCAACTCACCCCCGTACGCCCTCCACCACGACCGCCCGGCACACGCGCCCCCCCAGACCGCCCCTGGCCCCGTCCCCCCGGACGGCACCGTGGCTCACCCGATGTCCGGCGGGTCGATCCGCAGTCGCACCGCCTCCGCGCTTCCCCGCGCCAGCCGCGCGGCCTGTGCCGTCTTCAGTGCGGCCGCCAGCGCCGCCCCGCTGCCGGGCGGCACCCGGATGAGCGCCCGCTCCCAGATCTCACCGGGCGGCGGCGCCCCGGTGCGCCGCGGCCGTCCGGGGAGCGTGGCCGGGACGGGCACCGGTCCCAGCAGCTCGGCGTCCGGCGGGAGTTCGACGGCGCCCAGGAAGCCGGCGACGGCCTCTGCCGGACCCGACACGGCCGCCATCCGGGACACCGGCGGAAAGCCCAGCTCGGCGCGCTCCGCCAGCTCCCGCACCGCGTGCCCGACGGGGTCCCAGCGCACCAGCGCCTGCACGGGACGCAGGGTCGGCTCGGCGACGATCACCACGGTCCCCCCGTCCGGCTGGGGGCGTACCAGCGCACAGGCGGCGATCCAGCGCCGCAGCGCGTCCTCACCGGCCCGCAGATCCGGACGGCCGAGCATGGCCCAGCCGTCGAGCAGCAGGGCCGCCGCGTAGCCGCCCTCGGCGACGGGTTCGGCACCCGGGGTGGAGACCACCAGCGCGGGGGTGCCCGGCACCGTGTCCAGCACGTGTTCCCGCCCGGAGGTGCGCACCGGCACGGCGGGGAAGGCCCGGCCCAGTTCCTCGGCGGTCCGACGCGCCCCCACGATCTGGGCCCGCAGCCGGAAGCCGCCGCAGTCCGGACAGTGCCACTCCGTTTCCGGGCGCCCGCACCATCCGCAGCGCAGCTCGCCCGAGTCCGGCGCCTGGAGCGGTCCCGAACAGTGCCGGCACCGCGCGGGCGCCCGGCACCGGTCGCAGGCCATGCGCGGCACATACCCCCGGCGGGGTACCTGGACGAGCACCGGTCCGTGCCCCAGCGCCTGCCTGGCCGTCTGCCAGGCGAGGGTCGGCAGCCGGGCGGCGCGGGCGGCCTCGTCGCGGGCGAGGTCGCCGTCGCCCACGGTCCGCACCAGCGGCGCGGTCCGCCGGACCTGCTCCCGGCCCGCGACCAGGGGGCGCGCCCAGCCGCTCTCCACCAGCTGCGCGGCCTCCACGGTGCAGTTCCAGCCGCCCAGCAGGAAAGCGCACTTGTCCTGGGCCGCGCGCAGCAGCAGCACGTCCCGGGCGTGCGGCTGCGGGGCGTGCGGCTCGCTGTGGCTGTCGTCGCCGTCGTCCCAGATCGCGACGAGGCCGAGGTTCTGGACGGGCGCGAACATGGCCGCCCGGGTGCCGACGACGGCCCGCAGGGAGCCCCTGCGCACGGCGAGCCACTGCGCGTACCGCTTCTCGGGCCCGGCGTCGGCGGTGAGCAGCGCGTGCCGTCCCTGGCCGAGCAGCTCGGTCAGTGCGCCGTCGACCCGGGCGGCGGCACGGCCGTCCGGCACGACGACGAGGGCGCCGCGTCCCGAGGCGAGCGTCGCGGCGACGGCCCGCGCCAGCTCCTCGCTCCACCGTGGTCCGGGCAGCGCGTTCCACACGGCTCGGGGGGCGCCGCCCGAGGCCAGTGACTCGACGAAGGCGGCGCCGTGCTCGTACCGGGTCCATGACCCGGCGGCGGGTGCGTCGGGCGGGGGCAGCGGCGGGGGCGAGGGACGCTGTTCGGCGCGGGCGTTGCGCGGTGGCACGGCCAGTTGCAGCACGTCGGCGAGGCTGCCCGCGTACCGGTCGGCGACGGCTCGGGCGAGTCCCAGGAGCTCCTCGCCGAGCACGGGTTCGGGCGACACGACCTGGGCGAGCGCGGCCAGCGGCCCGGAGTAGTCGGACTCGGCGAGCCGCTCCACGAGGAACCCGTCGATGAGCCCGCCGCCCTCGCGCCGGCCCCCGCGCACACGGTGCCGCCCGGCGCCGAACCGCACCCGGACCCGGACACCGGGCTGTGCCTCGGCGTCCAGTTCCTCGGGCACCGCGTAGTCGAAGTAGCGGTCGAGGTGCAGCACTCCCTTGTCGACCAGTACCCGGGCGACCGGCAGCTCTCCGGCCAGCGCGGCCCCGCGCCAGGTCCGGGGCTTGGCCCGCGGCACCTTGGCTTCGCGCACGCTCTCCCGGATGAGCGCGAGCTGTTCCGGCGGCGCTCCTTCGGCCCCGCCGTCCCGCGGCTCGTTCTCGCTGCTCACGCTTGCATTCTTACCAAACTGGACTGACAACCGGCGCCGGTCCGGATACGCCGAAGCCCGGCCCCGAGGTGTGACACGAGGCCGGGCTTCGGGTGGTCGGAGCTCGCTTACACGCCAGCAGCCTTGCGCAGCGCGTCCACCCGGTCCGTGCGCTCCCAGGTGAAGTCCGACAGCTCACGGCCGAAGTGGCCGTAGGCCGCCGTCTGGGCGTAGATCGGGCGGAGCAGGTCGAGGTCGCGGATGATGGCGGCCGGGCGGAGGTCGAAGACCTCGTCGATCGCCTTCTCGATCTTCTCGGTCTCGATCTTGTGGGTGCCGAAGGTCTCCACGAAGAGCCCGACCGGCTCGGCCTTGCCGATCGCGTAGGCGACCTGGACCTCGCAGCGGCCGGCCAGGCCCGCAGCGACGACGTTCTTGGCGACCCAGCGCATCGCGTACGCGGCCGAGCGGTCGACCTTGGACGGGTCCTTGCCGGAGAAGGCTCCGCCACCGTGGCGGGCCATACCGCCGTAGGTGTCGATGATGATCTTGCGGCCGGTCAGGCCCGCGTCACCCATCGGGCCGCCGATCTCGAAGCGGCCGGTCGGGTTGACCAGGAGGCGGTAGCCCTCGGTGTCCAGCTTGATGCCCTCGTCCAGCAGGGCCTTCAGCTCCGGTTCCACCACGAACTCGCGGATGTCGGGGGCGAGCAGCGACTCCAGGTCGATGTCGCTCGCGTGCTGGGAGGAGACGACGACCGTGTCGAGGCGGACGGCCTTGTCGCCGTCGTACTCGATGGTGACCTGCGTCTTGCCGTCCGGGCGCAGGTAGGGGATGGTGCCGTTCTTGCGGACGTCCGACAGGCGCTTGGACAGACGGTGCGCCAGGAAGATCGGGAGCGGCATCAGCGTCGGCGTCTCGTCCGTCGCGTAGCCGAACATGAGGCCCTGGTCGCCCGCGCCCTGCTTGTCCAGCTCGTCGTCGTCGCCCTCGACCCGGTTCTCGTACGCCGTGTCGACACCCTGCGCGATGTCCGGGGACTGCGAGCCGATCGACACCGACACGCCGCAGGAGGCGCCGTCGAAGCCCTTCTTCGAGGAGTCGTAACCGATCTCCAGGATGGTGTTGCGGACCAGGGTCGCGATGTCCGCGTACGCCTTGGTCGTCACCTCGCCGGCCACGTGCACCAGGCCGGTGGTGATCAGAGTCTCCACGGCGACCCGGGAGGTCGGGTCCTCGCGCAGAAGCGCGTCGAGAATGGTGTCGCTGATCTGGTCAGCGATCTTGTCGGGGTGACCCTCGGTGACGGACTCCGAGGTGAACAGTCGACGGGACACAACGCTCCCTGGGGTTGCAGCGGCTGCTGGCTGATCATTGTCGGACGACACGGGGCTGCCACCCGGCGCCATCCGGGGAACAGCTTACTTGTCGCACCCTGCCGCCGGCCCACCCGTCTCGCCTCTCGGGAGCGCTGTGACCTGCGGCACGCGCAATTCTGCCCAATGCCGAGCGGCCTTGGCCAGAGTCGCCACGCCGCAAAGTCCGCTCCCGGGGGACCGCCGGACGAGCCGGACGGGTCAGGAGAGGCGGGGCGCCACCAGGTCCCAGACGATGTCGGCGAGCGCTTCCTTCGGGCCGTGCGGTACCGGCGTCTCACTGCCGTCCGAGCCCAGCACCACTGCCTCGTTGTCCTCGGCACCGAAGGTTCTGCGCTCCCCCACCTCGTTCACCACGAGCAGGTCGCAGCCCTTGCGGGCCAGTTTCGTGCGGCCGTTCGCGAGGACGTCGTCCGTCTCGGCGGCGAATCCCACAATCACCTGCTCGGGGCGCGCCCGGTCGGCCGAGATCTCGGCGAGGACGTCCGGGTTGCGCACCAGGACGACCGGCTCCGGCTCCTGGCCCTCCTTCTTCTTGATCTTCCCGGTGGCGTAGGCGGCGGGCCGGAAGTCGGCCACGGCGGCGGCCATGACCACGGCGTCGGCGTCCGCCGCGGCCTTCAGCACGGCCTCGCGCAGTTGCACGGCGGTGCCCACCGGCACGACGTCCACGCCGGCCGGGTCCGGCAGGCCGGTGTTGGCGGCGATCAGCGTCACGCGGGCGCCGCGCGCGGCGGCCGTGCGGGCGAGGGCGTAGCCCTGCTTGCCGGAGGAGCGGTTGCCGAGGAAGCGGACCGGGTCGAGGGGCTCGCGGGTGCCGCCCGCGGTGATGACGACGTGCCGGCCCGACAGGTCGGGTTCGGCGTCGCCCCGGGCGAGGACCCGGCGGCACACCTCGAAGATCTCGGCCGGGTCGGGCAGTCTGCCCTTACCGGTGTCCACACCGGTGAGGCGGCCGACGGCGGGCTCGATGACGACCGCACCCCGGCGGCGCAGGGTCGCCACGTTCTCCTGGGTGGCCGGGTGCTCCCACATCTCGGTGTGCATGGCGGGGGCGAAGACCACCGGGCAGCGGGCGGTCAGCAGCGTGTTGGTGAGCAGGTCGTCGGCGAGACCGTGGGCGGCCTTGGCGAGCATGTCGGCGGTGGCCGGGGCCACGACCACCAGGTCGGCGTGCTGGCCGATGCGGACGTGCGGGACCTCGTGCACGTCATCCCAGACCTCGGTGGAGACGGGGTTGCCGGAGAGCGCGGACCAGGTGGCGGCGCCGACGAAGTGCAGGGCGGACGCCGTGGGCACGACCCTGACGTCGTGGCCCGACTCCGTCAGCCTTCTCAGCAGCTCACAGGCCTTGTACGCGGCAATGCCGCCACTGACCCCCAGAACGACCCTCGGCTTGTCCACCGTCTCTCCCCGGACTCGGAAACGCGCAGTCTGAAACGTACGACTCCCATGACACACCACAGGCCCGGCAGTCGCGCTGCCGGGCCTGTGGACAAGTCACTTGCGGACTGAAAGTACTACTGCGCCGGACCGTCGATGGCCTCGGAGGTCAGCAGACCCGCGTTGATCTCGCGCAGGGCGATCGAGAGCGGCTTCTCGTGGACGTGGGTGTCGACGAGGGGACCGACGTACTCCAGGAGGCCCTCACCGAGCTGCGAGTAGTACGCGTTGATCTGGCGGGCCCGCTTGGCCGCGTAGATCACCAGGCTGTACTTCGAGTCGGTTGCCTCAAGAAGCTCGTCGATCGGAGGGTTGATGATGCCCTCGGGCGCGGTAATGGAAGAGGACACGCTCTACCTTCCGAAAGATGGGAACAGATCAGACGCAATCACACAACGTCCATCAAGGCTAGCAGCTCACGCGCCACGTCCTCGACGGAGGTGTTGACCAGGGTGACATCGAACTCGGGCTCGGCCGCCAGCTCGATCTTGGCCGCTTCCAGGCGGCGCTCGATGACCTCGGGCGGCTCGGTACCCCGGCCCGTGAGTCTGCGCACCAGCTCCTCCCAGGAGGGGGGAGCCAGGAACACCAGCTGAGCCTCCGGCATGGACTCGCGGACCTGCCGGGCGCCCTGGAGGTCGATCTCCAGCAGCACGGGCTCGCCCGCCTCCAGCCGCTCCAGCACCGCCGCACGCGGCGTGCCGTACCGGTTGCCGGCGAATTCGGCCCACTCCAGCAGCTCACCGTTGGCGATCAGCTTGTCCATCTCGTCGTCGGTGACGAAGAAGTAGTGGACACCGTGCTTCTCGCCGGGCCGGGGCTTGCGGGTGGTGGCCGACACCGAGAGCCAGACCTCGGAGTGTTCCCTGCGCATATGAGCGACGACCGTGCTCTTGCCGACCCCCGAGGGGCCGGAGAGCACGGTCAGTCGCGGACGTTCACTCATGCAGCGATTATTCCAGCAATCGCGGAGTGCCCGGGACGCCGATCCCCGGGACCCCCCGCACTTCAGGAACCGGTGCTGCCGAACTCGCGCTCCAGGGAAGCGATCTGGTTGGAACCGAGACCACGCACACGGCGGCTCTCGGAGATGCCGAGTCGCTCCATGATCTGCTTGGCGCGGACCTTGCCCACGCCCGGCAGCGACTCAAGCAGCGCGGAGACCTTCATCTTGCCGATGACGTCGTTCTCCTGGCCCTGCTTGATGACCTCGTGGAGAGAGGCGCCGGAGTGCTTGAGTCGATTCTTGACCTCGGCCCGCTCCCGGCGAGCCGCGGCGGCCTTTTCGAGCGCGGCTGCGCGCTGTTCAGGGGTAAGGGGCGGAAGAGCCACGCCTGCGTCACCTCGGATGTCGAACTGTCGGATACGGACCGGTGAGGAACCTAGTCGCCCCACACCTGGGGAGCTACGAGCAACACGCTGCCCGTTTCCCCCACTGCCTTGAGAGGGCGTGGGAGGTGCCCCCACTGCTCGGAGACTAGCGGTCTGGGCCGCCAGAGTCAGCGAGAACAGCGGAAAAGTCCTGGTCAGCCTCCGTCAGGTCGGGCATTTCAGGCATAACGACCAGGTTTTGAGGGTGTATTCGGACTCCGGTCGCCCACCGGAGGGGCTCAGGCCGCCGTCACGGCCGCGCGGATCTCCTCCGCGAAGCGGTCCGCGGCCGTGCGCAGCGCCCCCACGTCCGGACCGTGACGAAGAACACCCCTGCTCACGTTCGGCACGACGTTGCGCACCGCGGACCGGAACACCCGCGGCAGATCGGCGGGCGTCGCGCCCTGGGCGCCGATTCCCGGGGCGAGGAGCGGACCGTTGATGTCCAGGTCGTACGACGACAGGTCGCCGAGCGTGGCGCCGACGACCGCCCCGAAGGAGCCCAGCGGCTCCTCCCCCGCGTTCTCGGCGGCCAGGTGGCCCAGCATCGTCGCGCCCACCGAGCGCCCGTCGGCCCGGACCGCGTGCTGCACCTCGCCGCCCTCCGGATTGGAGGTCAGCGCCAGCACGAACAGGCCCGTGCCGCTCTCCCTGGCCAGCGCGACGGCCGGGCTCAGCGAGCCGTATCCGAGGTACGGCGAGACGGTCAGGGCGTCCGAGAACAGGGGCGCGTCCTTGTGCAGGAAGGACTCGGCGTAGGCGGCCATGGTGGAACCGATGTCGCCGCGCTTGGCGTCCATGACGACCAGCGCGCCCGCCGCCCGGGCCTCCCGGACGGACTTCTCCAGGACGGCGAGCCCGCGCGAGCCGAAGCGCTCGAAGAACGCGCTCTGCGGCTTGAGCACGGCGACCCGGTCGGCCATCGCCTCGACAACCGTGCGGCTGAACCGCTCCAGGCCGGTGACGTCGTCGTTCAGCCCCCACTCGGCGAGCAGTGAGGCGTGCGGGTCGATGCCGACGCACAGCGGGCCACGCTCGTCCATGGCGCGGCGCAGTCGTGCGCCGAAGGGTTCGAGAGCGCTCATGCGGGCTGTCCCGCCTTCCTGACGTCGGCGCCGACGGCGTCGGCGAGGGTGGCGTACGGGCTCGTGCGCAGGCGGGCGGCGAGCCCCTTGTGGATGGAGCGGCTCCAGAACGGCCCCTCGTAGATGAAGGCGCTGTACCCCTGGACCAGCGTGGCGCCGGCCAGGATGCGCTGCCAGGCGTCCTCGGCGGTCTCGATGCCCCCGACACCCACCAGGGTGATCCGGTCTCCCACGCGGGCGTACAGGCGGCGCAGGACCTCCAGGGAGCGGCCCTTCAGGGGGGCGCCGGACAGCCCGCCGGTCTCCTGGACGAGCGCGGGGGCGGAGGTGAGGCCGAGTCCCTCGCGCGCGATGGTGGTGTTGGTGGCGATGATCCCGTCCAGACCGAGGTCGACGGCCAGGTCGGCGACGGCGTCGACGTCCTCGTCGGCCAGGTCCGGCGCGATCTTCACCAGGAGCGGCACCCGGCGGTCCGGGACCGAGCGGTCGGCGGCCTCGCGCACCGCGCTCAGCAGCGGGCGCAGTGCCTCGGTGGCCTGGAGGTTGCGCAGGCCGGGGGTGTTCGGGGAGGAGACGTTGACGACCAGGTAGTCGGCGTACGGCGCGAGCCGTTCGGCCGACTTCACGTAGTCGGCCGCGGCCTCCGCCTCGGGGACGACCTTGGTCTTGCCGATGTTGACGCCCACGACGGTCCGGAAGACCGGCTCGCGGGACGCGAGGCGGGCGGCGACCGCGAGGGAGCCCTCGTTGTTGAAGCCCATGCGGTTGATCAGCGCCCGGTCCGGGACGAGGCGGAACAGCCGCTTCCTGGGGTTGCCCGGCTGCGCCTCGCCCGTGACCGTGCCGATCTCGACATGGTCGAAGCCGAGCATCGCCATGCCGTCGACGGCCACCGCGTTCTTGTCGAAGCCGGCGGCGAGCCCGAAGGGCCCGTGCATCCGCAGCCCGAACGCCTCCGTGCGCAGCTCCCTGTAACGGGGGGCGAGGGCGGCGGCGACGAAGGTGCGCAGCACCGGGACGCGGGCGGCTCGGCGGATCCACCGGAAGGCCAGGTGGTGGGCCTGCTCCGGGTCCATCGCCCGGAAGACCAGTCGGAAGAAGATCTTGTACATGTGGGTGTCCTCGTGAGGCCTCATGAAGAGGGGGACACCGTTTCCGGTGTCCCCCTCGGGGCTGCTAGTCGCGGGCCGCGGTCAGGTGTTCAGCGTGTTCCTGTAGGGAACGCACTCCCACGTCGCCGTGGTTGAGGGCGTCGATGCCCTGGACGGCGGCGGCGAGCGCCTGGACCGTGGTGAGGCAGGGCACGGAACGCGCGACGGCGGCGGTGCGGATCTCGTAGCCGTCGAGCCGGCCGCCGGTGCCGTACGGGGTGTTGACGATCAGGTCGACCTCGCCGTCGTGGATGAGCTGGACGATGGTCCGCTCCCCGTTCGGCCCGGTTCCCTCGGACTGCTTGCGCACGATGGTGGCGTGGATGCCGTTGCGCTTGAGGACCTCGGCCGTGCCGGACGTGGCGAGCAGCTCGAAGCCGTGCGCGACCAGTTCGCGGGCCGGGAAGATCATGGACCGCTTGTCCCGGTTGGCGACCGAGATGAACGCCCGGCCCTTGGTCGGCAGCGGCCCGTAGGCGCCCGCCTGCGACTTGGCGTAGGCGGTGCCGAAGACGGAGTCGATGCCCATGACCTCGCCGGTGGAGCGCATCTCCGGGCCGAGCACGGTGTCGACACCGCGGCCGTGGATGTCGCGGAAGCGCGACCACGGCATGACCGCCTCCTTGACGGAGATCGGCGCGTCGAACGGCATCTCCCCGCCGTCGCCGCTCGCCGGCAGCAGCCCTTCGGCGCGCAGCTCGGCGATGGTCGCGCCCAGCGAGATCCGGGCGGCGGCCTTGGCGAGCGGCACCGCGGTGGCCTTCGAGGTGAAGGGAACCGTGCGGGACGCGCGCGGGTTGGCCTCGAGGACGTACAGGATGTCCCCGGCCATGGCGAACTGGATGTTGATCAGACCACGAACCCCGACACCGCGCGCGATGGCCTCGGTGGAGGTGCGCAGCCGCTTGATGTCGTGCCCGCCGAGGGTGATCGGGGGCAGCGCGCAGGCGGAGTCGCCGGAGTGGATACCGGCCTCCTCGATGTGCTCCATGACGCCGCCGAGGTACAGCTCCTCGCCGTCGTAGAGCGCGTCGACGTCGATCTCGATGGCGTCGTCGAGGAACCGGTCCACGAGCACCGGCCGCGAGGGGCTGATCTCGGTGGACTCCGCGATGTAGGCGGACAGCCGGGTCTCGTCGTAGACGATCTCCATGCCGCGACCGCCGAGCACGTAGGAGGGGCGGACGAGGACCGGGTAGCCGATCTCGTCGGCGATCGCCTTGGCCTCGGTGAAGGTCGTCGCGGTGCCGTGCTTGGGGGCGGGCAGGCCCGCCTCGGCCAGCACCCGGCCGAACGCGCCGCGGTCCTCGGCGGCGTGGATGGCCTCGGGCGAGGTGCCGACGATCGGCACGCCGTTGTCCTTGAGCGCCTGCGACAGGCCGAGCGGGGTCTGCCCGCCGAGCTGGACGACCACACCGGCGACCGGACCGGCCTGCCGTTCGGCGTGCACGATCTCCAGCACGTCCTCCAGCGTCAGCGGCTCGAAGTACAGGCGGTCGGAGGTGTCGTAGTCGGTGGAGACGGTCTCCGGGTTGCAGTTGACCATCACCGTCTCGTACCCGGCGTCGGACAGCGCGAAGGACGCGTGGACGCAGGAGTAGTCGAACTCGATGCCCTGGCCGATCCGGTTCGGGCCCGAGCCGAGGATGATCACCGCGGGCTTCTCTCGCGGCGCGACCTCGGTCTCCTCGTCGTAGGAGGAGTAGAAGTACGGCGTCCGCGCGGCGAACTCGGCGGCGCAGGTGTCGACCGTCTTGTAGACCGGACGGATGCCGAGCGCGTGCCGGACCTCGCGGACCACGTCCTCGCGCAGGCCCCGGATCTCGCCGATCTGCACGTCGGAGAAGCCGTGCCGCTTCGCCTCGGCGAGCAGCTCGGGGGTCAGCTCCGGTGCCTCGGCCAGCTCGTCGGCGATCTCCTTGATCAGGAAGAGCTGGTCCACGAACCACGGGTCGATCTTCGTGGCGCGGAAGACCTCGTCCGGCGTGGCTCCGGCCCGGATGGCTCCCATGACGGCGTTGATCCGGCCGTCGGTCGGGCGCACGGCCTCGCGCAGCAGCTCGTCCTTGTCGCCGGGCTCGCCGGTGAAGGCGAACTGGCTGCCCTTCTTCTCCAGCGAGCGCAGCGCCTTCTGGAAGGCCTCGGTGAAGTTGCGGCCGATGGCCATGGCCTCGCCGACCGACTTCATGGTGGTGGTGAGGGTGGAGTCCGCCTGCGGGAACTTCTCGAACGCGAATCGCGGCGCCTTCACGACCACATAGTCGAGGGTCGGCTCGAAGGAGGCCGGGGTCTCCTGCGTGATGTCGTTGGGGATCTCATCCAGCGTATAGCCGACAGCCAGCTTCGCGGCGATCTTCGCGATCGGGAAGCCAGTCGCCTTGGAGGCGAGCGCGGAGGAGCGCGACACACGCGGGTTCATCTCGATGACGATGACCCGGCCGTCCTCGGGGTTGACCGCGAACTGGATGTTGCAGCCGCCGGTGTCGACGCCGACCTCGCGGATCACGGCGATGCCGACGTCCCGCAGGATCTGGTACTCGCGGTCGGTCAGGGTCATCGCCGGGGCGACGGTGATCGAGTCGCCGGTGTGCACGCCCATCGGGTCGAAGTTCTCGATGGAGCAGACGACCACGACGTTGTCGTGCTTGTCGCGCATCAGCTCCAGCTCGTACTCCTTCCAGCCGAGGATGGACTCCTCCAGGAGGACCTCGGTGGTGGGCGAGAGGGTGAGGCCCTGACCGGCGATGCGGCGCAGCTCCTCCTCGTCGTGGGCGAAGCCGGAGCCGGCGCCGCCCATGGTGAAGGAGGGGCGGACGACGACGGGGTAGCCGCCGAGCGTGTCGACGCCCGCGAGGACGTCGTCCATGGAGTGGCAGATGACCGATCGGGCGGACTCGCCGTGGCCGATCTTCTGCCGGACGGCCTCGACGACCAGCTTGAACTGCTCGCGGTCCTCGCCCTTGTGGATTGCTTCGACGTTGGCGCCGATCAGTTCGACGCCGTACTTCTCCAGGACGCCGTTGTCGTGCAGCGAGATGGCCGTGTTGAGGGCCGTCTGGCCGCCCAGGGTGGGCAGCAGCGCGTCCGGCCGCTCCTTGGCGATGATCTTCTCGACGAACTCGGGGGTGATCGGCTCGACGTAGGTGGCGTCGGCGATCTCCGGGTCGGTCATGATCGTCGCCGGGTTGGAGTTGACGAGGACGACACGCAGGCCCTCGGCCCTCAGTACCCGGCACGCCTGGGTGCCGGAGTAGTCGAACTCGGCGGCCTGGCCGATGACGATCGGGCCGGAGCCGATGACCAGGACGGACTGGATATCGGTGCGCTTAGGCACGCTGGCCCTCCATCAGGGATACGAAGCGGTCGAACAGGTAGGCGGCGTCGTGCGGACCCGCGGCTGCTTCGGGGTGGTACTGGACGCTGAAGGCCGGCCTGTCGAGGAGCTGGAGGCCCTCCACCACGTTGTCGTTGAGACAGACGTGGGAGACCTCGGCACGGCCGTAGGGGGTCTCGGAGACCTGGTCGAGCGGGGCGTCCACGGCGAAGCCGTGGTTGTGCGCGGTGACCTCGACCTTGCCGGTCGTACGGTCCTGCACCGGCTGGTTGATGCCGCGGTGGCCGTACTTCAGCTTGTAGGTGCCGAAGCCGAGGGCGCGGCCGAGGATCTGGTTGCCGAAGCAGATGCCGAAGAGCGGGGTGCCGCGGTCCAGGACGGCCCGCATGACGGAGACCGGGTGGTCGGCGGTGGACGGGTCTCCGGGACCGTTGGAGAAGAACACCCCGTCGGGGTCGACCGCGTACACGTCCTCGGCCGTCGCGGTGGCGGGCAGCACGTGCACCTCGATGCCGCGCTCGGCCATCCGGTGCGGGGTCATGCCCTTGATGCCGAGGTCGACGGCGGCGACCGTGAACTTCTTCTCGCCGATCGCCGGGACGACGTACGCCTCCTTGGTGGCCACCTCGGCGGAGAGGTCGGCGCCCGCCATCTCGGGAGCCTGGCGCACCTCGGCCAGCATGGTGCCCGCGTCGGGCAGCGCGTTGCCGGAGAAGATGCCGACGCGCATGGCGCCGCGCTCGCGCAGATGGCGGGTGAGCGCGCGGGTGTCGATGCCCGAGATGCCGACGACGCCCTGGTGGCGCAGTTCCTCGTCCAGCGAGCGGGTGGCCCGCCAGTTGGACGGCACACGCGCGGGGTCGCGCACGACGTATCCGGCGACCCAGATCCGCTTCGACTCGGGGTCCTCGTCGTTGACGCCGGTGTTGCCGACGTGCGGGGCGGTCATCACCACGACCTGCCGGTGGTACGACGGGTCGGTGAGGGTCTCCTGGTAGCCGGTCATGCCGGTGGAGAACACGGCTTCGCCGAAGGTCACCCCCACGGCCCCGTAGGAGCGGCCGCGGAAGACCCGGCCGTCCTCCAGGACGAGTACCGCGGGAGCACCCTTGTGCCTCTGCGAGGCGGCTCCCTTGATGGAGGTCGTCATCGTTCGGCGCCTTCCGTGCTGGTTGTCTTGATCATTGAGTTGATGGCGTCGGCCCACTCGCCGTGCTCGGCCGCGTGGTCGGAGCGGAAGCCGGAGTCGATCAGCCGGTCGCCGTGCGCCCAGGTCACCACGAGCAGTCCGCCCTCGGTGAGGACCTTGCCCGCGATGCCCTTGTCGAGCCGGGCCTCGCGCAGCGCGGCGGCGGGGACGAAGAAGTCGGCCGCTCCCGGACGTACGACCACGAGGCCCGCGTCCGTCAGGTTCAGCTCGGCGCGGCTTCGGGTGCCGAGGCCGTGGGCCACGATGCGGTCGAGCCACTGCCCGGCGGTGGTCGAGCCGTGGTAGCGCCCGCTCATCGTCAGTCTGGCCGCACCGGGCCGGTCCGGCGCGCTGGGCAGCTCGGGCAGGTCGCCCTGGAGCGTTCCGCGCCACTTCCAGCCCTCGCGCATCAGCCAGTAGACGAGCGCGACGAACAGGACGAGTCCGACGAGCCAGCCCGCGCGGGCGCCCCAGTCGGTGACCTCGGCCGACTCCTTGTCGGCGGCGAGGCCGGTGGCGAGTGAGGCGGCGAGCAGAGTTGCAGGTGTCACGTGAGCTTCCCGTCGACGAGCGTGGCCTTGCCCCGCAGCCACGTGTGGGTGACACGGCCCGGCAGCTCGCGTCCCTCGTAGGGAGTGTTGCGGCTGCGCGAGGCGAAGCCCGCGGGGTCCACCGGAGCACGGTATTCCGTGTCGACGAGGGTGAGGTTGGCGGGCTCACCTGCCGAGACGGGACGGCCGTGCCCCTTGGCCTGTCCGATGCGCGCGGGCATCGCGGACATCCGCTCGGCGACACCGGCCCAGTCCAGCAGCCCCGTGTCCACCATGGTCTCCTGGACCACCGACAGCGCGGTCTCCAGGCCGACCATGCCCATGGCGGCCGCGGCCCACTCGCAGTCCTTGTCCTCGTGCGGGTGGGGGGCGTGGTCGGTGGCGACGATGTCGATCGTGCCGTCGGCGAGCGCCTCGCGCAGGGCCAGCACGTCGCGCTCGGTGCGCAGCGGCGGGTTGACCTTGTAGACCGGGTTGTACGTGCGCACCATCTCGTCCGTCAGGAGCAGGTGGTGCGGGGTGACCTCGGCCGTGACGTCGATGCCGCGGGACTTGGCCCAGCGGATGATCTCGACGGACCCGGCGGTGGACAGGTGGCAGATGTGCACTCGGGAGCCGACGTGCTCGGCGAGCAGGACGTCGCGGGCGATGACCGACTCCTCGGCGACGGCCGGCCAGCCGCCGAGACCCAGTTCGGCGGAGACGACGCCCTCGTTCATCTGGGCGCCCTCGGTCAGCCGCGGCTCCTGCGCGTGCTGGGCGACGACGCCGCCGAAGGCCTTCACGTACTCCAGCGCGCGCCGCATGATCACGGCGTCGTCCACGCACTTGCCGTCGTCGGAGAAGACGGTCACGCCGGCCGCGGACTCGTGCATGGCGCCGAGTTCGGCGAGCTTGCGGCCCTCCAGGCCGACGGTGACGGCGCCGATGGGCTGCACGTCGCAGTAGCCGTGTTCCTGGCCGAGCCGGTAGACCTGCTCGACCACTCCCGCGGTGTCGGCGACCGGGAAGGTGTTGGCCATGGCGAAGACGGCCGTGTAGCCGCCGGTGGCGGCCGCTCGGGTGCCGGTCAGGACGGTCTCGGAGTCCTCGCGGCCGGGCTCGCGCAGATGGGTGTGCAGGTCGACCAGGCCCGGCAGCAGTACCTTGCCTGCGGCCTCCAAGACCTCGGCGCCCTCGGCGGTCAGTCCGGTGCCGACGGCGGCGATGGTCTCGCCGTCGATCAGGACGTCCTGCGGCTCGCCGCCGAGCACGCGCGCACCACGGATCAGGATCTTGCTCATGGGTCTTACTTCTCCTCGGGGGTGCGGGCGTGGGTGTCGGCGGGCGTGTTCCGCGGATCGAAGACGGCGCCGCCGAGCAGCAGGTACAGGACGGCCATGCGGATGGAGACCCCGTTGGCGACCTGCTCGACCACGGTGCAGCGCTCGGAGTCGGCGACCTCGGCGGTGATCTCCATGCCGCGGACCATCGGGCCGGGGTGCATCACGATGGCGTGCTCGGGCATGCGCGCCATGCGGTCGCCGTCGAGGCCGTAGCGGCGCGAGTACTCGCGCTCGGTCGGGAAGAAGGCGGCGTTCATGCGCTCGCGCTGGACGCGCAGCATCATCACGGCGTCGGACTTCGGCAGGACCCTGTCGATGTCGTACGACACCTCGCAGGGCCAGTGCTCGACGCCGACCGGTACCAGGGTGGGCGGTGCGACCAGGGTGACCTCGGCGCCGAGGGTGTGCAGCAGGTCGACATTGGAGCGGGCGACGCGGCTGTGCAGCACGTCGCCGACGATGGTGATGCGCCGGCCGGCGAGGTCCTTGCCGATTCCGGCGTCCCGGCCGACCAGGCGGCGGCGCATGGTGAACGCGTCGAGCAGGGCCTGGGTGGGGTGCTGGTGGGTGCCGTCGCCGGCGTTGACGACCACCGCGTCGATCCAGCCGGAGTTGGCCAGGCGGTACGGGGCCCCCGAGGCGCCGTGCCGGATGACCACGGCGTCGACACCCATGGCCTCCAGGGTCTGGGCGGTGTCCTTGAGGGACTCGCCCTTGGAGACGCTCGATCCCTTGGCGGAGAAGTTGATGACGTCCGCGGACAGGCGCTTCTCCGCGGCCTCGAAGGAGATCCGGGTGCGCGTGGAGTCCTCGAAGAAGAGGTTGACGATGGTGCGGCCGCGCAGGGTCGGCAGTTTCTTGATCGGCCGGTCGGCGACCCGGGCCATCTCCTCGGCGGTGTCGAGGATCAGGACGGCGTCGTCACGGGTGAGGTCGGCGGCCGAGATGAGATGACGCTGCATCTGTCAGGCTCCGTAAGGCAGTTCGGGAGGATTCGGGCAGACGGGTGCGTGCAGGGGTGCACTGAGCGGGCGTACGCCTCAGGGCGCACGCCGGAGTGCTACTGCTGCCGCTCGCCCGGGGCGTCCGGCTTGGCACCGAGCAGCACGGTGTCGCGACCGTCCTCCTCGGCGAGCTGGACCTTGACCGTCTCCCGCAGCGACGTCGGGAGGTTCTTGCCCACGTAGTCGGCGCGGATGGGCAGTTCTCGGTGGCCGCGGTCGACGAGCACCGCGAGCTGGACCGCGCGGGGGCGCCCGATGTCGTTCAGGGCGTCGAGGGCGGCGCGGATGGTGCGGCCGGAGAAGAGCACGTCGTCGACGAGGACGACCAGCCGGCCGTCGATGCCGTCACCGGGGATCTCGGTGCGGGCGAGCGCCCGCGGCGGCTGCATGCGCAGGTCGTCGCGGTACATGGTGATGTCGAGGGAGCCGACCGGGATCGTGCGGCCGGTGATCTGCTCGAGCTTGCCGGCGAGCCGCCGGGCGAGGAAGACGCCCCGGGTCGGGATGCCGAGGAGCACCACGTCGTCGGCGCCCTTGGCGCGTTCGACGATCTCGTGGGCGATGCGGGTCAGCACCCGTGCGATGTCGGGGCCTTCGAGCACGGGCCGGGCATCGGACGTTTGCGTGTCATGCGTGTCCATAAGAAACGGACCTCCTTCTCCGCCTCACGGGACGGACCTTAAAGGACGTCGGAATTGCGCCCTACACGTTAGCAGGCGACCGGACGTGCCTGATCACCCCCTTGGCGTAATCGGACATCGCTACCACGGAAGAGTCGGTGTGGACCATTCGGCTTGACGCAGAAGAATCACGCTGCGTAACCTCACAGTGAGTTACCAGCCGCGCGGCCCGGAAACACATCCGGCCGCGTCGACACAGTGTCCGGGGAGCCATATGTCCAGCGAATACGCCAAACAGCTCGGGGCCAAGCTCCGGGCCATCCGCACCCAGCAGGGCCTTTCCCTCCACGGTGTCGAGGAGAAGTCCCAGGGACGCTGGAAGGCGGTCGTGGTCGGTTCGTACGAGCGCGGCGACCGCGCCGTCACTGTTCAGCGCCTCGCGGAGCTGGCCGACTTCTATGGTGTTCCGGTGCAGGAGCTGCTGCCGGGCACCACGCCGGGCGGGGCCGCCGAGCCGCCGCCGAAGCTGGTCCTGGACCTGGAGCGGCTCGCCACGGTCCCGGCCGAGAAGGCAGGCCCCCTCCAGCGGTACGCGGCGACGATCCAGTCCCAGCGCGGTGACTACAACGGCAAGGTGCTGTCGATCCGCCAGGACGACCTGCGCACCCTTGCCGTCATCTACGACCAGTCCCCCTCGGTGCTGACCGAGCAGCTGATCAGCTGGGGCGTGCTCGACGCGGACGCGCGCCGCGCGGTTGCCGCCCACGAGGAGGGCTGACCGACCGGGCCCGACCGGGCCCGCGAGCAGAAACGTGCCGCCGGGGTGGCCGGAACTCGATGGTTCCGGCCACCCCGGCGGCGTTCTGCGGGCCTCAAAGGGCTCGCGTGTACGGATACGCCGAAGGGCCCGCAGCAGTCGCGCTGCGGGCCCTTCGGCGTATCGGGCTCCAGGAGGCCTGCGGGGCTCCGTCAGGCCTCGTCCCGGCGCAGCGAGGGCTTGAGCTCCTTCAGCCTGCCGAGCAGGCCGTTGACGAACGAGGGCGACTCGTCCGTGGAGAACTCCTTCGCCAGTTCCACCATCTCGTCGAGGACGACGGCGTCCGGGGTCTCGTCGACCCAGATCAGCTCGTGGGCGCCCAGGCGCAGGATGTTGCGGTCCACGACCGGCATCCGGTCGAGCGTCCAGCCGACCGAGTACTGGGCGATCAGGTCGTCGATGCGCCGGGCGTGCTCGGCGTACCCCTCGACCAGCTGCATCGTGTACTCGCTGACCGGCGGCTGCCGGTCGTCGGTCCTGGACAGCCGGACCCAGTCCGCGAGGACCGTCAGGACGTCGGCCCCGCGCTGGTCGCCCTCGAAGAGGATCTGGAAGGCACGTTTGCGGGCCGTGTTACGGGCAGCCACGGTTAGCTGTTCACCCGGCCGAGGTAGTCGCTCGTGCGGGTGTCGACCTTGATCTTCTCGCCGGTGGTGATGAAGAGCGGGACCTGGATCTGGTGGCCGGTCTCCAGGGTGGCGGGCTTGGTGCCACCGGTGGAGCGGTCGCCCTGGACACCAGGCTCGGTCTCGGCGATGACCAGCTCGACGGCGGCGGGCAGCTCGACGAAGAGCACCTCGCCCTCGTGCTGGGCGACGGTGGCGGTGAAGCCCTCGATCAGGAAGTTGGCGGCGTCACCCACGGACTTGCGGTCGACCATGAGCTGGTCGTACGTGTCCATGTCCATGAAGACGAAGTACTCGCCGTCCATGTACGAGAACTGCATGTCGCGCTTGTCGATCGTGGCCGTCTCGACCTTGACGCCGGCGTTGAACGTCTTGTCGACGACCTTGCCGGAGAGCACGTTCTTCAGCTTGGTGCGCACGAAGGCCGGGCCCTTGCCGGGCTTGACGTGCTGGAACTCGACGACGGACCAGAGCTGGCCTCCGTCGAGCTTGAGCACCAGGCCGTTCTTGAGGTCGTTCGTGGAAGCCACGGTTGCGGAATCTCCTGGACTGACGTACGACCCCGGACCGCGCGCTTCAGTTACAGCGCGAGCAGCTCCTTGGTCGTGATGGTGAGTAGCTCGGGTCCGCCGTCCGCCTCGGGGCGCACGACGAGCGTGTCATCGATCCGGACACCGCCCCGGCCCGGAAGGTGAACCCCGGGTTCGACGGTGACTGGCACGCAAGCGTCCAGTTTACCCATGGTCGTGGGAGCCAACTGCGGGTCCTCGTCGATTTCGAGTCCGACACCGTGTCCGGTGAGCGGTTGCAGCCGCTCACCGTATCCCGCGGAGTCCAGTACCTGCCGTGCCGCACGGTCCACGTCCCGGTAGGCGGCGCCGGGCGCCAGAGCCTCCCGTCCGGCTCGCTGAGCGGTGAAGACCAGGTCGTACAGGTCGATCTGCCAGTCGGCGGGCGAGGTGCCGATCACGAAGGTACGGCCGATCTCGCAGCGGTAGCCGCGGTAGGTGGCGCCGAGACAGACGGAGAGGAAGTCGCCCTCCTCCACCCGACGGTCGGTGGGCCGGTGGCCGCGGCGGCCGGAGTTCGGGCCGGTGGCCACGGAGGTGGGGAAGCCGGGCCCGTCGGCGCCGTGATCGACCAGGCGCCGTTCCAGTTCCAGCGCGAGATGCCGCTCGGTGCGGCCGACCAGGATGGACTCCAGCAGCTCGCCGAGAGCCTGGTCGGCGATCTCGGCGCCGATCCGGAGACAGGAGATCTCCTCCTCGTCCTTGACCACCCTGAGCTGCTCGACGGCACCGCCCAGGTCGGCGAGGCGCACCCGGGGGGCGACCGATCCGACCGCCCGGTGCCGGGCGACGGTGAGGTGGTGCTCCTCCACGGCGAGGGAGTCGGCCCGCCGCTCCCCGGCGATGCCGGCGGCGGCGACGGCGGGGTCCCCAGGGCCGTTCAGCACATGGACCGGCAGGGTCTCGTCCGGCCGCCCCTCGGCCGGACGGTCGTCCGGCGGATGCGGGCAGACCAGCACGTCCTCGCACCTGCCGAGCAGCAGGACGGCGCCGTGCGGGGCGGGGCCCGCGAGATAGCGCACATTGGCGGGACGTGTGATCAGCGCCGCCGTGCTGCCGCTCGCGCTGCACCGTTCCCGCAGCCGCGTTCGACGGCTCGCGTACACGTCTGACATGACACGAGCGTAGGAGTCGTGGCGGGATTGTGCCGGTTGGAGGGGTTCGGTCGGGGGACGGCAGGGTTTCCACCGTCGCGCCCGGCCGCGCCGCCTCCGGTCCTACCAGTTCGGCGGGCTGGCTATCGCCCTGGCCAGGACCTCGTCCAGGGCCCTCGCCGTGCCCGGCACGTCCATCTGGGAGTTGTCGATGATCGGGAGGCCCGAGCCGTACCAGCCGGCCATACGGCCGTGGATGCGGGCCACCTCCTCGTCGGCGAGCCTGCGGTTGCCCCTCCGTTCGGCGTTGCGCTCCAGGACGACGTCCAGTCCCGGCAGCAGCACCACCGGGAGCAGGCCGGGCCCCACATGCCGCTTCCAGCCGCCGAGGCCGACGGCGGGCCGGTCGGGGAAGACGGCGTCGTCCAGGATGCAGGAGATGCCGTTGGCCAGGAAGTTGCGCGCGGCGAAGCCACAGGTGCGGCGGGCCAGCCGGTACTGCGCCTCCGAGCTGTCGTTCCACCCCGACTGTGGGTCGGCGAACCCCGCCCGCACCCATTCGCGTACGTCGTCGAGGCTGATGTGGGCGGTGGGCACCCGGCGGTGGTCCGCCCAGTGCTTGGCCACACTCGTCTTGCCCGCGCCCGCCGGGCCGATCAGCAGCACGGCCAGCGTCGTCGCGGCGAGGTCGGGCGCGGCGGCCGTGGCGGGCGGCACGCTCGGCATGGTGACGGGGCCGCCCGGCGGCAGGGGCACATGGCCGGTGGTGGTGTCGGGCGCCGGCGGGACGGGGACGTGCTGCGGGGACGGGGGCGGCACCGGTCCCGCCGGGACCCCGCTGAATCCGGGCACCGGTGGCGGCGGGGGCACGGGTGCGGGACCCTGGTGGGTTCCCGGCTGGTGCGGGCCCGGGTGGTGTGCGGCCGGTGACCAGCCGTCCGCCGGTCCCTGCCCCGGCCGGTGGGGCGGCGGCAGCGGCGGCCCCACTGCGTGCTGCATCCGGTGCGACTCCGTCTCGTTCTTCCGACTCGTGCTTCTTGCCCTGTTCACGCTCGCCGTGGGCAACGGCGGCGGGTGCGGACCCGCTCGCTACCGAACGGTACCGCCCCCGGCCGTCGTTTGGTGAAACGGCCGGGGGCGGTCCGAAGTGCCCGCCGGGCGGGGTGAATCGGGCGGAAGGAGCGCGGGCCGGCCTACTGGCCCACTTCTCCGTACGCGGCGAGGAGCACCGCCGGGTCGGGCGCCTCGAGCACGGTCGGCTTGGCGAGGCCGTCGAGGACGATGAAGCGCAGGCGGTCACCGCGGGACTTCTTGTCGACCTTCATCGTCTCCACCAGCTTGGGCCACTGGTCGTAGCGGTAGTGCAGCGGCAGTCCGACCGACTCCAGGACGGCGCGATGGCGGTCGGCCGTGGCGTCGTCCAACCGGCCCGCCAGGCGGCCGAGTTCGGCGGCGAAGTGCATTCCGACCGAGACCGCGGCTCCGTGCCGCCACTGGTAGCGCTCGTTCTTCTCGATGGCGTGGCCGAGCGTGTGGCCGTAGTTGAGGATCTCGCGCAGGCCGGACTCCTTGAGGTCGGCGGAGACGACCTCCGCCTTGACCCGGATGGAGCGCTCGATCAGTTCGGCGGTGTGCGGGCCGGCCGGGGTGCGGGCGGCCCGGGGGTCGGACTCGATGAGGTCCAGGATCACCGGGTCGGCGATGAACCCGGCCTTGATGATCTCGGCGAGTCCGGAGACGTAGTCGTTGACCGGCAGCGACTCCAGGGCGGCCAGGTCGCACAGCACACCCGCGGGCGGGTGGAAGGCTCCGACCAGGTTCTTGCCCTCGGCCGTGTTGATGCCGGTCTTGCCGCCGACGGCGGCGTCGACCATGGCCAGCACGGTCGTCGGGACGGCGATCCAGCGGACCCCGCGCAGCCAGGTCGCCGCCACGAACCCGGCCAGGTCGGTGGTGGCGCCGCCGCCGACGCCGACGATGACGTCGCTGCGGGTGAACCCGGACTGGCCGAGCGCCTTCCAGCAGTAGGCGGCGACCTCGGCGGTCTTGGCCTCCTCCGCGTTGGGCACCTGCACGGCCACGGCCTCGTAGCCCTGCTCCGCCAGGTCGGCGCGGAGCGCGTCGCCGGTCTCGGCGAGCGCCTCGGGGTGGATCACGGCGACCCGCCTGGCCTTGTCGCCGACCAGCCCGGCCAGCTCACCCAGGAGTTGACGGCCCACCAGGACCTCGTACGGCTCGGTGCCCGCCGAGCCGCCGACCTGGATCCGCGTCACTGCCTCGCTCATGCTTCCTTCAACTCCAGTGCGTCCAGTGCTGCTCGGGTGACCTCTTCCGGCGTGCGGCCGTCGGTGGGTACGACAGCCGTGGCGACCTCCTCGTAGAGGTGCCGGCGTGCCTCCATCAGTTCGCGCCACTGCTTGCGCGGGTTGACGGCGAGCAGCGGCCGGGCCACGCCCAGACCGGTGCGTCTGACAGCCTCCTCGACGTCCATCGAGAGGTAGAGCACGCGGTGCCCGGCCAGCAGCGCGCGGGTGTCCGTGTCGAGGATCGCGCCGCCGCCGAGCGAGAGAACGCCCGGGTGCCCGGCGAGCGCCGTGCGCACCGCCTGCTTCTCGACGGCGCGGAAGGCGGGCTCGCCGTCCTCCACGAAGATGTCCGCGATGCTCCGGCCCCCGGCGGCCACGATGTCGTCGTCGGTGTCCCGGTAGCCGACGCCCAGCCGTTCGGCCAGCAACTGTCCGACGGTGGACTTGCCGACGCCCATCGGGCCGACCAGGACGACCACAGGCACGGTGCTCACCGGATCCGGAGGCTGTCGAGGTACGACTGGACGTTGCGGCGGGTCTCCGGCACGGAGTCGCCGCCGAACTTCTCGGCCACCGCGTCGGCCAGCACCAGCGCCACCATGGCCTCGGCGACGATGCCGGCGGCCGGCACCGCGCACACGTCGGAGCGCTGGTGATGGGCCTGGGTGGCCTCGCCGGTCGCCACGTCCACCGTCCGCAGCGCCCGCGGGACGGTCGCGATCGGCTTCATCGCCGCGCGCACGCGCAGCAGCTCGCCCGTGGACAGGCCGCCCTCGGTGCCGCCGGAACGGCCCGAGGTACGCCGGATGCCCTCGTCCGTGGTGACGATCTCGTCATGTGCCTTGGAGCCCGGCACACGGGCCAGGTCGAAGCCGTCGCCGACCTCGACGCCCTTGATCGCCTGGATGCCCATCAGCGCGGCCGCGAGCCGGGCGTCCAGGCGCCGGTCCCAGTGCACGTGGGAGCCGAGCCCGACCGGTACGCCGTAGGCCAGCACCTCGACCACACCGCCCAGCGTGTCGCCGTCCTTGTGGGCCTGGTCGATCTCCGCGACCATCGCCTTCGAGGCGTCCGCGTCCAGGCAGCGCACCGGGTCCTCGTCCAGCCGCTCGACGTCGGCCGGGGTGGGGTAGACGCCGTACGGCGCCTTCGCCGCGGCCAGCTCGACCACGTGCGAGACGATCTCGATACCGGCGGTCTCCTTCAGGTACGACCGGGCGACCGCGCCCAGTGCCACCCGAGCCGCCGTCTCCCGCGCCGAGGCCCGCTCCAGGATCGGCCGGGCTTCGTCGAAGCCGTACTTCTGCATGCCCGCGAGGTCCGCGTGGCCGGGGCGCGGCCGGGTCAGCGGGGCGTTGCGGGCGAGTCCGCCGAGGATCTCGGGGTCGACCGGGTCGGCGGCCATGACCTGTTCCCACTTCGGCCACTCGGTGTTGCCCACCATGACCGCGATCGGGGAGCCGAGGGTGAGGCCGTGCCGGACGCCGCCGAGGAAGGTGACCTCGTCCCGCTCGAACTTCATCCGCGCACCCCGGCCATAGCCGAGGCGCCGACGCGCGAGGTGGTCCGCGACCATCTCGGTGGTGATCGGCACGCCGGCGGGAAGACCCTCCAGCGTCGCGACGAGTGCGGGACCGTGCGACTCACCCGCGGTCAGCCAACGCAGCCTGCTCAACGATGCTCCTCAGTGCTCGCGCCCGGTACTGCCCTGCGTACGCGTGTCCTCGCGTACGGCGACGGCCCGGCCGGGTGCGCGGCCCCGGCCCGCCACTTCCGATCCTCCCACGTCCGCGGCGGTGTCCGGCCGCCGGTCCAGCTGACGGGACGCGGGACGGGAAGGAGCGGGAGGGAAACGGGATGTCCGACGGGCCTTCCGGCAGCCCCTAGCGGGCGGCGAGCGCCCTCTCCCCGGCCCGGCGCATGACGTCCAGTGGGGCCGGAGCGCACGCGGTCATCTGTTCGACCTGAAGGACTGCTTGGTGCACCAGCAGGTCGAGGCCGCTGACGACGGCACCGCCGAACATGGACCAGCGGGCGGCGAGGGCGGTGGGCCAGGGGTCGTAGAGCACGTCGAAGAGGGTGACCGGTCGTTCGGGTACGGCGGTGGCGAGCGCGTCGGTGGCACCGGCGGGCGTGGTGGCGATCACGAGCGGGGCGTGCAGGGCCTCGGCCGCGTCGTCCCAGCCGGCCGTGCGGACCTCGATGTCGAGCCGCTCGCCCCACTGCCGCATCTCGGCGGCCCGCGTGTCGCTGCGGACGTAGGCGACGACCTCGCCGGTGCAGACGCGGGCGAGGGCGGCCAGGGCGGAGGAAGCGGTGGCGCCCGCGCCGAGGACGGCCGCGGAGTCGACCTGCTCGATGCCGTGTTCACGGAGGGCGGCCACGATGCCGGGGATGTCGGTGTTGTCCCCGAGGTATCGCCCGTCGTCGGTGCGGAGCACCGTGTTGACGGCGTCGACGGAGGCGGCCGTCTCGCTGATCTCGTCCAGCAACGGGATGACCGCCCGCTTCAGCGGCATGGTCAGCGACAGCCCCGCCCACTCGGGACCGAGCTCCTCGAAGAAGCCGGGCAGTCCGGCTTCGTCCACCTCGAAGCGGTCGTACGACCAGCCGTCGAGCCCGAGCGCCTGGTACGCGGCCCGGTGCAGCACCGGGGAGAGCGAGTGGGCGATGGGCGCGCCGAGCACGGCCGCCCGACGGGCGTCAGTGGCCCGAGGTGGCATTGAACTTGTCCTTGAGCTTCTGGAATTCGGAGTAGGTCTTGGCGAACTCGGTGTTGCTCTGGCCGTCGGTCGCCACGAAGTAGACCCAGCCGTCGTCGGTCGGGCTCAGCGCCGCCTTCAGCGCGTCGTCGCCGGGGTTGCCGATGGGACCGGGCGGCAGGCCCTTGTTGGTGTAGGTGTTGTACGGGTCCCTGTTGCTGTTGATCTCGGACTCGCTGATGTGGATGTTGCTCGTGCCCTTCAGGTAGTTGAAGGTCGAGTCGAACTGGAGAAGCCGGTTGGTCTCGGTGTTCGTGGTCTTGAGACGGTTGTAGATCACTTCCGCCATCTTGCGGAAGTCGTCGTGGGTCTTGCCCTCGGCCTGCACCAGGCTCGCCACGGTGAGCATCTGCCACGGGTCGTCGAGACCCATCGACCTGGCCTTCTTCTCCAGGCCGAGCTCCCGGTACTTGGCCGCGGCCTGGGACACCATGTCCTTCAGGACGGCCTCGGGCTTCTGGCCCTTGGCCACCGGATAGCTGGAGGGGTAGAGGAAGCCTTCCAGCGGGTCCTTGACGTTCGGGTGGTTCAGCGCCCAGGCGGGCAGGCCCAGGTGCTTGTACTCCTTCTTCGCGGTGCGCGCCGTGGTGCCGTCCGGCACTTCGAGGCGCTTGTCGATCAGGCCGTAGACCGAGGCGTTCCGCAGGCCCTCGGCGATGATCAGGTTGCTGCGGCTCTTCGGGCTGAGCATCAGCTCGATCGCGCTGGCGGCCGACATGTGTTTCTGCAGGGTGTAGACGCCGTCCTGAAGCGTCTTGGCGTCGGGGTTCGCCGCCTGCGCGGAGACGAACGCGTCGACGCTCTCGACCACGCCGGCCTCCTTGAGCTTGCGGCCGATGTCGTATCCGCCCGCGCCCTTCGGAATCTCGACCGTGACGGTCTCACCGTTGCCGCTGCCCGCGTAGTCCGGGGCCACTCCGAAACGGTTTTGGTAGAACTGGTAGCCGAAGTACCCGACACCGCCGAGGCCGCCGCCGAACACCAGGACGACGACCAGGCAGGCACAACCGTTGCGTCTCTTCTTCTTGGCGCCCTTGCCGCCCTTGGCCGATTTCCCCTTGTCGTCACCGCGCACTCCGCGGCGGCCCCTCGGGGTGTCGTCGCGGACGTCGTCGTCATCGTCGTCGCCGTCCGCGAAGAACGCGTGCTCACCCTCGCCGGTCTCCGGCTCGGGCTCCGGCTGCCTGCGGCCGGGCGGCTCCGGCGGCGGATAGGCGTCCTCGGTGCCGTAGAAGTCGGGCTGCTCCCCGCCGTACGCCACGGGCTGCTGTCCGTAGGGGTCCCCGGGGTCGGCGGCGTAGGGCACGTGACCGTGGGTGCCGGTCGCGTCCCAGCCGCCCTGCTGGTACTGCGGCTGGGCCTGCGCGACGTAGTGCTGCTGCTGCTCGTAGTACTGATGCTGGGGCTGCTGCTCGGGGTACTGGTGCTGGGGCTGGTACTGCTGCTGACCGTGCTGGCCGTACCCGTGCTCCTGGCCCTGGCCCCAGTCCCCGTACTGGCCGTTCTGCGGCTGCTGCGGGTACTGCTGCTGACCGCCGTAGGCAGGCTGATGACCCGCTTGGGCCTGCTGCCCTTCCCATCCGCCGTCCCCGAACAACGGGTCCTCCGGATGCCACGGTTCGGAGCCTGGGCCCCGGCCATACTCGGTCATCTATCCCCTAGAGCCGCGAAGCGGCAGCAACACGCGGCCCGAGGGCCGCATGTCCGTTCCGCCTCATTGCTGCGCGGTGGCTATTCGAAACACCATCGCATCGCGCGGAACGTTACCGTATCGCGATCAGATGACTACTTCGACGCCCTCACCGGGTGGTCTACCTGACACCCGTTCGGATTCGAGTGCCTGCTGAAGGATGATCACCGCGGCCGCCTGATCGATGACCGAGCGTCCCTTCTTGGTGTTCACCCCCGAGGCACGCAGCCCCTGTCCGGCCGTCACTGTCGTCATCCGCTCGTCCACCAACCGCACCGACACGGGCCTGATCCCCTTGACCAGTTCCTGGGCGAAGGCCCGGACCTTCACGGCGGCCGGGCCCTCACCCCCCTTCAGGGAGCGAGGGAGGCCGACCACCACCTCGATCGGCTCGTACTCCTCGACCAGCTGCCTGAGCCGCCGGTGAGCGGCCGGGATGTCCCGGCCCGGCACGGTCTCCACCGGGGTGGCGAGGATCCCGTCGGGGTCGCACGAGGCGACCCCGATACGGGCGTCCCCGACGTCGATAGCGAGTCGACGTCCTCTGCGCATTGCTCGCCCGCCCTACTTGGCCGTGTCCGCGACCAGGCGCTCGACCGCGTCGACGGCCTCGCCGACGGCGGCCGGGTTCTGGCCGCCGCCCTGGGCGACGTCCGGCTTGCCGCCACCGCCGCCGCCGAGCGTCTTGGCGGCCGTACGGACCAGGTCACCGGCCTTGAGGCCACGCTCGCGGGCGGCCTCGTTGGTGGCGATGACCGTGAGCGGCTTGCCGTTGTTCACCGCGAACAGGGCGACCACGGCGGCCCGGCCGCCCTGGATCCGGCCGCGCACGTCCAGCACCAGCCTGCGCAGGTCGTCCGGGTTCGTACCGTCCGGGACCTGACCGGTGACAACGGCCACACCGTGGACGTCCTTGGCGGACTCGGCGAGGCCGGCGGCGGCCTGGAGCACCTTCTCGGCGCGGAACTTTTCGATCTCCTTCTCGGCGTCCTTCAGCTTGCCGAGCATGGCGGAGATCTTCTCCGGCAGTTCCTCCGGACGGCCCTTCACCAGCTCCTGGAGCTGGGCGACGACCGTGTGCTCACGGGCCAGGAAGTTGTAGGCGTCCACGCCGACGAGGGCCTCGATACGGCGCACACCCGAGCCGATCGACGACTCGCCGAGCAGCTTCACCAGACCGAGCTGGGCGGTGTTGTGCACGTGCGTGCCGCCACACAGCTCCTTGGAGAAGTCGCCGATGGTCACCACGCGGACCCGCTCGCCGTACTTCTCGCCGAACTCGGCGATGGCGCCCTGCTTCTTGGCCTCGTCGATGCCCATCACCTCGGCGTGCACGTCGAGATCACGGGCGAGCACCTCGTTGATCTTCTGCTCGACGTCGGTCATCACGGCCGTCGGTACGGCGGACGGAGAGCCGAAGTCGAAGCGGAAGCGGCCGGGCTGGTTCTCGGAACCGGCCTGGGCGGCCGTCGGGCCGAGCGCGTCACGCAGGGCCTGGTGGGTGAGGTGGGTGGCCGAGTGGGCGCGGGCGATGGCCTTGCGGCGGCGCAGGTCGATGGACGCCTGGGCCTTGGAACCGACGGTGACCTCGCCGACCTGGACGACGCCCTTGTGGACGTAGACGCCCGGGACGGGCTTCTGGCAGTCGCGGATCTCGATGACGGCACCGGTGTCCACCCGGATCCGGCCGGTGTCACCGATCTGGCCGCCGCCCTCGGCGTAGAACGGGGTGCGGTCGAGGACGATCTCGACCTCGTCGCCCTCGGTGGCGGCCGGGGAGGAGACGCCGTCGACCAGGATGCCGACGATCGTGGTCTCGCCCTCGGTGTCGGTGTAGCCGATGAAGTCGGTGGCACCGGCCGAGTCGGCGATCTCACGGTAGGCGCCCATGTCCGCGTGTCCGGTCTTCTTGGCCTGGGCGTCGGCCTTGGCCCGCTCCCGCTGCGCCTTCATCAGGCGGCGGAAGCCGTCCTCGTCCACGGCGAGGCCCTGCTCGGCAGCCATCTCCAGGGTGAGGTCGATCGGGAAGCCCCAGGTGTCGTGGAGCAGGAACGCCTTGTCGCCGGGGAGTACGGCGGAGCCGGCGGCCTTGGTCTCGGCGACGGCGGTGTCCAGCACGTTGGTGCCGGCGTTCAGCGTCTTGAGGAAGCGGGCCTCCTCGGCGAGGGCGACCTTCTCGATGCGCTCGCGGTCGGTGACCAGCTCCGGGTACTGCTGGCCCATCATCTCGATGACGGTGTCGATCAGGTCCTTGACGACCAGGCCGGTGGCACCCAGCAGACGCATGTTGCGGATGGCGCGGCGCATGATGCGGCGCAGGACGTAACCGCGACCCTCGTTGCCGGGGGTGACGCCGTCGCCGATGAGCATGACGGACGTGCGCATGTGGTCGGTGACCACACGCAGCGACACATCCGAGTCGTGGGCGTCGCCGTAGCGGACACCGGTCAGCTCGGTGGCCTTCTCGATGACCGCCATGGAGGTGTCGATCTCGTACATGTTCTGCACGCCCTGCAGAATCATGGCGAGGCGCTCCATGCCGAGGCCCGTGTCGATGTTCTTGCTCGGCAGGTCGCCGAGGATCTCGAAGTTGTCCTTGCCGATGCCCTCGCCGCGCTCGTACTGCATGAAGACGAGGTTCCAGATCTCCACGTACCGCTCGTCGTTGACGGCGGGGCCGCCCTCGACGCCGAACTCGGGGCCGCGGTCGTAGTTGATCTCGGAGCAGGGGCCGCAGGGGCCGGGGACGCCCATGGACCAGTAGTTGTCCTTCATGCCCAGGCGCTGGATGCGCTCCTTGGGCACACCGACGACGTCGTGCCAGATGCGCTCGGCCTCGTCGTCGTCCTTGTAGACGGTGATCCACAGACGGTCCGGCTCCAGGCCGTAACCGCCCTTGTCCTGGGGAGTGGTGAGCAGCTCCCAGGCGTGCTTGATGGCGCCTTCCTTGAAGTAGTCGCCGAAGGAGAAGTTGCCGCACATCTGGAAGAACGTGCCGTGCCGGGTGGTCTTGCCGACCTCTTCGATGTCGGGCGTGCGCACGCACTTCTGCACGCTGGTGGCACGCGCGAACGGCGGCTTGACCTCACCCAGGAAGTAGGGCTTGAAGGGAACCATGCCGGCGGGGACCAGGAGCAGAGTCGGGTCGTCCGCGATGAGCGACGCCGAAGGGACGACGGTGTGCCCGCGCTCCTCGAAGAAGCTCAGCCAGCGGCGGCGAATCTCGGCCGACTCCATCAGTGGTCCTCATTCCGGTTGTACGAGCGCGTCGTGTTCTCGACGTACGTCGTGTTCTCGATGTACTTCAGGGTGTTGCGGTTGTCGTTCTCGATGGCGTTGTACCGCCTGGGTGCGGGAAGTTCGGGGTCCGCGTTGATGCCGAGCGCCTCCCCCAGTTCCGCTTCCCGCTGGGCCATGTTGTCGCGGACGTCCAGCGCGAAGCCCACCGCCCGGTCCTTGACCCGCCGGCCCGTCTCCAGTGCCTTGTTCGCGGCCGTCGCCGCGAGGCTCTCGGGGGTGAGCTGCTTCAGCTTGCGGTTGACCTTGGTGGTGGCCCACACACCGGCGGCCATGCCCGTGGTGAACCAGAACGTACGGCGGAACATCGCTGAGCCTCAGTCCTTCTTTCCGCGGGCGTTGCGCTTGTCCCGGCGCGCGGCGGGCACGGTCCGGCCCACGATGACGGCGCGCCGGGGGGTCTTCGCGGGGACGTTCGCCGGGACGTCGTCCCGGCGGCCGCCCAGGGCGCGGCGCACGCCGTAGCCGAAGGCCGCGACCTTGACCAGGGGGCCGCCGAAGGTGGAGGCGACCGTGGTGGAGAGCGCGGAGGCGTTCGACGTGACCTCCTGGACGTCGGACGCGATCGCGTCGACCCGGTCGATCTGGGTCTGCGCCGAGCGCACGGCCGTGGAGGCGTCGGCCAGCAGCGGGACGGCCTGATCGGTCACGTCCGCGACGAGTTTGGTGGTCGCCCTGAGCGTCTGGGCCAGCCTCGCCAGCGCGACGGCGAGGAAGGAGACCAGGATCGCCCAGAAGACGGCCACCAGGATCCCGGCCACCTCTCCACCGGACACCGTGCGCACCCGCTCTCTGGTCTCTGAAAAACGCGTCTGTAGTGGCACCGAGCCTATCGCGCCGGACGTGCGGCTCCATACCGGAATTGCGGGTATGCGGAAGCCCGCCGCCCCGCCCACCCGTGAGGGTGGGGAGACGGCGGGCTGGGGTACCGCTACCGGCTGGTGATCAGCGGGCGTAGTACTCGACGACGAGCTGCTCGTCGCAGATGACCGGAACTTCCTTGCGGTTCGGCTCGCGGTCCAGGCGGAAGGCCAGGGCGCGGAGGTTCACCTGAAGGTAGCGCGGGGTCTCGCCGTCGGGGGCGAAGCCACCCTCACGGGCGACCTGGAAGAGCGTCTTGTCCTTGGAACGGTCGCGGACCTGCACGACATCGTCCGGACGGACACGGAAGGACGGCTTGTCGACCTTCTGGCCGTTGACCTGGATGTGGCCGTGGACGACCATCTGGCGGGCCTGGTAGATCGTGCGGGCGATGCCCGAACGCAGGACCAGCGCGTCGAGACGACGCTCCAGCTCGATGATCAGGGCCTCACCGGTCTTGCCCTGCACCTTGGAGGCACGCTCGTAGGCGCGGACGAGCTGACGCTCGGACACGTCGTACTGCGCGCGCAGACGCTGCTTCTCCAGCAGACGGACCTTGTAGTCCGAGTTCTGCTTGCGGCCGCGACCGTGCTCGCCCGGCGGGTAGGGGCGGGCCTCGAAGTACTTGACGGCCTTCGGGGTCAGCGCGATACCGAGGGCACGCGACTTCTTGACCTTGGGGCGGGACTGATTCGCCACTGTTTCTTTCTTCCTTCTGATATTCGGCTTGTCAGGGTTGAGGGAGGTCGCATCCGCAGCCGGGGAGACCCGCCGGTCCGTTTCCGGGCCCGGTGGGCAGCCGCTCCCCTGGTCTGGGCACATACGTGCAGCACGCGAGTGGCCCACCGGCCGGGTTCCGTCCTGCGACGGAGGGTGGTGGGCTGCCCGCGACACCGATCTACGGTGCGCGACGCTCCTGGAGCCGGTCCGCGAGGGACTGGGGCTCCGGCTGGTTGTCCCGCTCTGACAGCGCGGGACTCAGCACTGCGGGGGATTCTACAGGCTGCTCAGGACCGCTTGCGACCGAGGTGTTTCCTGGTCCACTCGACCGCGTCCGCGTACCGGGCCTCGGCTCCGTGTCTGGTGGGGGTGTAGTACTCGCGCTCCTGGAGGGCTTCCGGCGCATACCGCTGGTTGGCGATGCCCTCGGGCAGGTCGTGCGGGTACACATACCCCTGGGCGTGGCCGAGCTTGGCCGCGCCCTTGTAGTGCCCGTCGCGCAGGTGCGCCGGAACCGGTCCCGCGAGGCCCTTGCGTACGTCCTCCAGGGCGGCGCCGATCGCCGTCGTCGCGGAGTTGGACTTGGGGGCGAGCGCGAGGGCGATGGTGGCGTGGCTGAGGGTGAGGGCGGCCTCGGGAAAGCCGATCATGGCGACGGCCTGGGCGGCGGCGACGGCCGTCGGCAGCGCGTTGGGGTCGGCGAGGCCGATGTCCTCGCTGGCGGAGATCATCAGGCGGCGGGCGATGAAGCGGGGGTCCTCGCCCGCCTCGATCATGCGGGCCAGGTAGTGCAGGGCGGCGTCGACGTCGGAGCCGCGGATGGACTTGATGAGCGCGCTGGCGACGTCGTAGTGCTGGTCGCCGTCGCGGTCGTACTTGACCGCTGCCCGGTCGACCGTCTCCTCCAGCGTGGTGAGGGTGATCTCCGCCTCGCCCTTGTCGAGAGCGGCCCCGGCGGCCGCCTCCAGGGCGGTCAGGGCACGGCGTGCGTCGCCGCCGGCGATGCGCAGGACGTGGTCCTCGGTGTCCTCGGGAAGGGTGACGGCCTCCTTGAGGCCCCGCTCGTCGGCGAGCGCCCGGCGCAGCAGACCGCGCAGGTCGTCGTCGGTCAGCGGTTCGAGGGTCAGCAGCAGGGAGCGGGACAGCAGCGGGGAGATGACCGAGAAGTAGGGATTCTCGGTGGTCGCCGCGATCAGGGTCACCCAGCGGTTCTCGACCGCCGGGAGCAGGGAGTCCTGCTGCGCCTTGCTGAAGCGGTGGATCTCGTCCAGGAAGAGGACCGTGTCCTTGCCGTACCCGCCGGAGGCGCGGCGGGCGCCGTCGATGACCGCGCGGACCTCCTTGACGCCCGCGGTGATCGCGGACAGCTCCACGAACCGCTTGTCGGTGGCCTTGGAGACCACGTACGCCAGGGTGGTCTTGCCGGTGCCGGGCGGGCCCCAGAGGATCACCGAGGAGTGCCCGGCTGGGCCGCTCGCGCCCTCGCCGACCAGCCGGCGCAGGGGCGAGCCGGGCTTGAGCAGATGCTGCTGGCCGACGACCTCGTCCAGCGTGCGCGGGCGCATCCGCACCGCCAGGGGGCTGGATGCCGGGTCCTTGTCCTGGCGTTCTTCCGCCGCGGCGGTGAAGAGGTCGGGTTCCACGCTGAAACCCTAAGACACCGCACTGACAATCGGCGCCGGGGCGTCGGCCGGGCCGTGGGCCGGCCTCGGCGGGCCTGCCGCCGGACCTGCCGACAGGCCCGTCAGCTGGTCCAGAAGTCCCACCAGCGGGTCAGGATCAGCATGCCGATGACACCGACATGCAGGACCGGCAGGACCCAGGTGAACTCGCCGAAGAAGCCCTTCAGCCAGCGCGGGGCGGGCAGGAGGTCATTGCGAACGTTGAAGGAGGTCACGTACCAGAACATGACGATCGTGGCGACCCAGGCGAGCGAGCACCACAGGCACAGCGCGTTGATGCGGTACAGCGACTGGAACTGGAGCCAGGTGCAGAAGGCCACGCCGAAGAGCGTGCCGAAGTTGAAGGTAAGCCAGTACCAGCGCGGGAAGCGGGCACGCGCGAGCAGGCTCACGCCGACGCAGATGACGATGCCGTAGCAGACCAGGCCGAGCATCGGGTTCGGGAAGCCGAAGGCGGCGGCCTGCTTGCTCTCCATGACGCTGCCGCAGGACACGACCGGGTTGAGGCTGCACCCGGGGGTGAACGTCTTCCCCGCGACCTTGGCCTCGAGCAGTTTGAACTTGTCGATCGTGATGACCCAGGCGGCGAGCAGACCGGCCGCGCCGGTGATGATCAGCAGCAGGCCGAAGGCACGGCTGCCGCCGACTGTGCGCGCCGCATCGGTCGCGCGCTCCGGTGCGGGATCCGTGGAGACGTCTTTGACTGTCGTCTTGCTCATCACGCCGATTCCGTCTGCTGGAGAGATGGACATACTTCGGGCAGGGGCCATTGTGCCGCACCGAGCCGTCTGTCCACCGTTCGGTGGACATAAGGAGGTACGCACGACCGTCACGGAGCGTTCGGTTCCGGCCGAAGCTTTGCGGGGGCTGTGGAAGCGGTACATGGACGTGACCGCGGTCGACGGCGTCGATCTCACGGTCCGGCGGGGCGAGGTGTTCGGCCTGCTCGGACCCAATGGCGCGGGCAAGAGCACCACCGTGGAGATCCTCCAGGGCAACCGCTCCAGGGACGCGGGCGAGGTCTCGGTCCTGGGCGCGGATCCGGCGACGGGCACGCGCGCGTGGCGGTCGCGGGTGGGAATCGTCCGGCAGGACGAATCGGCACCCGCGGAGTTGACGGTCCGGGAGACCGTGCGCGGATCAAGGCGTTCTCGGGCGGTCGAGCTGAAGGTGGACGACCGGACCGCGGCGGTGACGAGCGCGATGCGGCACGGACTGCTCGATCCATGAGGAGAGGGGCGCCGGGATTCCCCGGCGCCCCTCCTCACGTCTGCACGTCCCTGGGTCGGGGCGGCCTAGCCGAGCCGTGACTCCAGCTCCGCGACGATCTCGTTCACGCCGATCGCCGTCTGCTCGCCGGACTCCATGTCCTTGAGCTGGACGATGCCCTCGGTGAGGTCGCGCTCACCGGCGACCAGCGCGTAGCGGGCGCCGGACCGGTTGGCGGCCTTCATCGCGGCCTTGAGGCCCTTGCCGCCGTACGAGAAGTCCGCCGCGACGCCCACCTTGCGCAGCTCGGTGACCTTGGCGAACAGGACGCGTCGCGCCTCCTCGCCGAGCGGGACCGCGAACACGCTGGTCGTGGAGGGCAGATCCAGCTCGACGCCCTCCGCCTCCAGGGCCAGCACGGTGCGGTCGACACCCAGGGCCCAGCCGACGGACGGGAGTTCCGGGCCGCCGAGCATCTCCGACAGCCCGTCGTAGCGGCCGCCGCCGCCCACCGCGGACTGGGAGCCCAGACCGTCGTGGACGAACTCGAAGGTCGTACGGGTGTAGTAGTCCAGGCCGCGGACCAGCTTCGGGTCGTCCTCGAAGACCACGCCCGCCGCCGTGATGAGCTCGCGGACCTCCTCGTGGTAACGCTTGCAGCCGTCGCACAGGTAGTCGCGCAGCAGCGGGACCCCCGTCAGCTGCTTCTGGACCGACTCGCGCTTGTCGTCGAGGACGCGCAGCGGGTTGATCTCGATGCGGGCCCGGGTGTCGTCGTCCAGGTCGAGGCCGCGCAGGAACTCCTGGAGGGCGGCCCGGTACACCGGACGGCACTCCTTGTCGCCCAGGCTGTTCAGCAGGATGCGGAAGTTCCTGAGGCCCAGGGAGCGGTACGCCTGGTCGGCCAGGATGATCAACTCGGCGTCCAGCGCCGGGTCCTCCGCGCCGATCGCCTCGGCGCCGACCTGGGAGAAGTGCCGGTAACGGCCCTTCTGCGGGCGCTCGTAGCGGTACTGCGAGCCCGAGTACCAGACCTTCACCGGCAGGTTGCCCGCCTTGTGCAGGTTGGCCTCGAGAACCGCGCGCAGCACGGGAGCCGTCGTCTCCGGGCGCAGGGCGAGCCGGTCGCCGCCCTTGGTCTCGAAGACGTACATCTCCTTCGTCACGATGTCGGTGGACTCGCCGACGCCACGGGCGAAGAGTTCCACGTTCTCGAAGCCGGGGGTCTCGATGTAGCCGTAACCGGAGTTGCGCAGCGGGGCGGCGACCGCCTCGCGGACCGCCAGGAACCTCGCGGAGTCGGGCGGCAGCAGATCGTAGGTGCCCTTGGGGGCCTGGAAGGTACTCACGGGAAGTCTCTCGTCACATTCCTCGTCGGGGAGCGGCGTCGGGGCCCGCTCCCAGGCCGGCGGCCACCTGCCGCAGATACGGGTTGGTGGCGCGCTCCTGGCCGATGGTCGTGTGCTCGTTGTGACCGGGCAGCACCACGGTGGAGTCGTCGAGCGGCAGGCACACGCGGGCCAGCGATTCGAGCATGTCCTCCATGGAGCCACCGGGCATGTCGGTGCGTCCGATGGAGCCGGCGAACAGCAGGTCGCCCGAGAACATGATCGGCGGGATGTCCGCCGCCTCGGGCAGGCCGAAGGTCACCGACCCCTTGGTATGGCCCGGTGCGTGCGCGACGGAGAACTCCAGCCCGGCCAGCGCCAGCTTCGCGCCGTCGGTCAGCTCCTTGACGTCGTCCGGCTCCCCCACGGTCAGCTCGCCCATCAGCGGCATGCCGATGGACCGGCCGATGGCCTTCTCGGGGTCGCTCAGCATGTACCGGTCCTCAGGGTGGATCCACGCCGACACGTCGTGCGCGCCGCACACGGGGACGACCGAGGCCACATGATCGATGTGGCCGTGGGTGAGGACGACGGCGACGGGCTTGAGCCGATGTTTCCTGAGTGCGTCCTCGACTCCTGGAGCGGCCTGGTGGCCCGGGTCGATGATCACGCACTCCTCACCGGCGGCGGGGGCGACGAGATAACAGTTCGTCCCCCAGGCCCCGGCGGGGAACCCGGCAATGAGCACGATCGTCCTTCGTTGTGTCGGTTCAGGGCGGCTACGGCGGCCGCAGCTGCGGTCAAAGCCTACCGGCGCTGCCGATTCCTCAGCGAACCCATATACGGTACGTGGCTACACGCTGCGATCGGCTCACCGGCCGCACGCGTACGGTCGGCACACGACACTCACTAGGAGAGAACCCGGTGGTCAGCCAGGAGCAGCGGCGGCGTCAGCTCGCCCGGGAGAAGTTCTTGCGGCAGCAGCAGCGGCGCACCAGCGCGCGGCAGAAGGCGCGTATGCGGAACTCCGTGATCGCGTCAGTGCTCGGCGTGGTCGTCATCGGCAGTGTCGCGCTGTACACGACCGGGGTGCTCAAGAACGACGACGACAAGTCCAACGCGAGCGCGAAGGTCACCCCCGGCGCCTCGGCGCCCAGCAAGGCCGCGGACCCCTGCGAGAAGCCCGCGGGCGGCTCGGTGGCGAAGCTGAACTGGAAGCAGGAGCCGGCGGTCACGATCGACAAGTCGGCGGACTACAAGATGAAGCTGGCGACCACGTGTGGTGACATCGGCGTCGCGCTGAAGACGGCGGCCGCCCCGCACACCGTGAACTCGTTCAACTTCCTTGCCGGGAAGGGCTACTTCGACCACACCAAGTGCCACCGGCTCACCACCAACAACATTTACGTGCTCCAGTGCGGCGACCCGACGGGCAGCGGCAGCGGCGGCCCGGGCTACACGATCCCGGACGAGAACCTGAAGGACGAGAGCCTGAAGAAGAACGTCTATCCGGCGGGCACCGTCGCGATGGCCAACACCGGCCAGGCGCACAGCGGTGGCAGCCAGTTCTTCCTGGTGTACCAGGACAGTCCGTTGCCGCCCACCTACACGCCGTTCGGTACCGTCGACGCGGCGGGCATGAAGGTGCTGAAGAAGATCGCGACCGCGGGCGAGAGCACGGGCGCCGGTGACGGAGCCCCCAACGCGACCGTTGTGATCAACAAGGCGACGGTCGCAAAATCCTGAAGGTCATGACGGCCAACTGCGGAATTTCGGTCGCGCGGGATGCGGACAGGCAACCCGCTGGTCGCCTATGTTGGCCGTGACGAAACTGTGGACGATGCCCGGGGGTGCTGAGGCTCCTCGCAGGCATCATGTGGAGGAGGCGCTGTGAGCAGCGACCCGTGGGGCCGCGTCGACGAGACGGGGACCGTGTACGTGCGTACGGCCGACGGCGAGCAGGTCGTCGGTTCCTGGGCGGCCGGCTCTCCCGAAGAGGCGCTGGCCTACTTCGAGCGCAAGTACGAAGGCCTGGTTGTCGAGATCGGCCTCCTCGAAAAGCGAGTCCAGAGCACCGACCTGTCGGCCAAGGACGCCCAGACCGCCATCGGGCATATCCGCGAGCAGGTCGACGCGCACCACGCGGTGGGTGACCTGGCCGCGCTGCGGGTCCGCCTGGACAAGCTCGTGGAGACGGTCGAGGCACGGCGCGAGGAGCGCAAGGCACAGCGGGCCAAGCAGTCCGACGAGGCTCGCAAGGCCAAGGACGACCTGGTCGCCGAGGCGGAGCAGCTCGCGCAGTCCGACCAGTGGCGGTCCGCCGGTGAGCGGCTGCGTGCCCTGGTGGACACGTGGAAGGGACTGCCGCGGCTGGACCGCAAGTCCGACGACGAGCTGTGGCACCGCTTCTCGCACGCCCGGTCGGCGTTCTCCAAGCGTCGCAAGGCGCACTTCGCGCAGTTGGACGCGCAGCGCGAGGACGCTCGCAAGACCAAGGAGCGGCTGGTCGCCGAGGCCGAGGCACTGTCCGGCTCGACGGACTGGGGTCCGACGGCGGCCCGCTACCGCGAGCTGATGACGGAGTGGAAGGCCGCGGGCCGTGCCCAGCGCGAGCACGAGGACGACCTGTGGAACCGCTTCCGCGGCGCCCAGGACATGTTCTTCGGGGCCCGTGGCTCGGTCTTCGCGGAGCGGGACGCCGAGCAGGCGGAGAACCTGAAGCTCAAGGAGGAGCTGGCCGCGGAGGCCGAGAAGATCCTCCCGGTCACCGACCTGAAGGGCGCGCGGGCGGCGTTCCGTTCGCTCAACGAGCGCTGGGAGGCCATCGGTCACGTCCCCCGGGACGCGCGTCCGAAGGTCGAGGGCCAGATGCACGCGGTCGAGCGGGCCATCCAGGAGGCCGAGGAGGCCGAGTGGCGCCGGACCAACCCGGAGGCACGCGCGCGTGCCGCGGGTCTGACGGGTCAGCTCCAGGCCGCCGTGGACAAGCTGCGGGCGCAGATCGAGCAGGCGCGCGCCCAGGGCAACAACTCCCGTGCCGACAAGCTGGAACGTGAGCTGGAAGGCCGCCAGGCGCTCCTGGAACAGGCTCTGAAGGGCCTCCAGGAGTTCGGCGGCTGAGGATTCCGCCGACAACCCGCCTCGCACGAAGGGAGGGCCCCACACACCGATGGTGTGTGGGGCCCTCCCTTCGTGTAGCCGGCCGTGCGCGCGCTATGCCCGGCTGCGCGCCGAGGTCACTCGGTAGACGTCGTAGACGCCCTCCACGCCCCGTACGGCCTTCAGGACGTGCCCCAGGTGCTTGGGGTCGCCCATCTCGAAGGTGAAGCGGGAGGTGGCGACCCGGTCGCGCGAGGTCTGGACGGCCGCGGACAGGATGTTGACGTGCTGGTCCGACAGGACGCGGGTGACGTCCGACAGGAGGCGCGACCGGTCCAGGGCCTCGACCTGGATGGCGACCAGGAAGACCGAGGACTGGGTGGGCGCCCACTCGACGTCGAGGATGCGCTCCGGCTCGCGGGACAGTGACTCCACGTTGACGCAGTCACTGCGGTGAACCGATACGCCGCTACCACGGGTGACGAACCCGATGATCGGATCCCCGGGCACGGGCGTACAGCAGCGGGCCAGCTTGACCCACACGTCGTCGACGCCCTTGACGACCACACCGGGATCGGCGTTGGAGCGGCGCTTGCGGGTGCGCGTCGGCGGGACGGACTCGTCGATCTCCTCGGTGGCCGCCTCCTCGCCGCCGAGCGCCTGAACCAGCTTCTGCACGACGTTCTGTGCGGAGACATGGCCCTCGCCGATCGCCGCGTACAGCGCGGAGATGTCCGGGTAGCGCATCTCGTGGGCGAGGGTGACGAGCGAGTCGCCGGTCAGGATGCGCTGGATCGGCAGGTTCTGCTTGCGCATCGCGCGGACGATGGCGTCCTTGCCCTGCTCGATCGCCTCGTCGCGGCGCTCCTTGGAGAACCAGGCCCGGATCTTGTTGCGCGCCCGCGGCGACTTGACGAAACCGAGCCAGTCGCGGGAGGGGCCGGCACCGGCCGCCTTGGAGGTGAAGACCTCGACCAGGTCGCCGTTGTCCAGAGTCGATTCCAGCGGTACGAGACGGCCGTTGACCCGTGCTCCTATGGTGCGGTGGCCCACCTCGGTGTGCACCGCGTAGGCGAAGTCGACCGGGGTGGCCCCGGCCGGCAGCGCTATGACGTCGCCCTTGGGAGTGAAGACGAAGACCTCGTTGCGGGACAGGTCGAAGCGCAGCGACTCCAGGAACTCGCTGGGGTCCTCGGTCTCCTTCTGCCAGTCCAGCAACTGCCGCAGCCACGCCATGTCGTTGAGGTGGTCGTCCTTGCCCTTGCCGGACGACTTCGGCGCGTCGGTGCGGACCTTGGAGGCGCCGGCCACCGCCTCCTGCTTGTACTTCCAGTGGGCGGCGATGCCGTACTCGGCGCGGCGGTGCATGTCGAACGTGCGGATCTGGAGTTCGACGGGCTTGCCGTTGGGTCCGATCACGGTCGTGTGCAGCGACTGGTACATGTTGAACTTGGGCATCGCGATGTAGTCCTTGAACCGGCCGGGGACCGGGTTCCATCGCGCGTGCACGGTGCCGAGGGCGGCGTAGCAGTCGCGGACCGTGTCGACAAGTACACGAATCCCCACCAGGTCGTAGATCTCCGCGAAGTCGCGACCACGGACGATCATCTTCTGGTAGACGCTGTAGTAGTGCTTGGGGCGGCCGGTGACGGTCGCCTTGATACGGGCGGCGCGGAGGTCGGCCTGGACCTCGTCGGTCACTATGGCCAGGTACTCGTCACGCTTGGGTGCCCGCTCGGCCACCAGCCGTACGATCTCGTCGTACATCTTGGGGTAGAGGATCGCGAACGCGAGGTCCTCCAGCTCCCACTTGATGGTGTTCATGCCGAGGCGGTGGGCGAGCGGCGCGTAGATCTCCAGCGTCTCGCGCGCCTTCTTCTCCTGCTTCTCGCGCTTGAGGTAGCGCATGGTGCGCATGTTGTGCAGCCGGTCGGCGAGTTTGATCACCAGGACGCGCGGGTCCTTGGCCATCGCCACGACCATCTTGCGCACGGTCTCGGCCTGCGCGGCCTCACCGAACTTGACCTTGTCCAGCTTGGTGACACCGTCGACCAGCAGGGCGACGGTGTCACCGAAGTCGCGGCGCAGCTGGTCGAGTCCGTACTCGGTGTCCTCGACGGTGTCGTGCAGCAGTCCCGCCATCAGCGTGGCCGGATCCATGCCGAGTTCCGCGAGGATGGTGGTCACGGCGAGAGGGTGCGTGATGTACGGGTCGCCGCTCTTGCGCTTCTGGCCGCGGTGCCAGCGCTCGGCGACCTGGTAGGCGCGCTCGATCTGGCGCAGCGTCGAGTTCTCGGTCTTCGGGTCGTTGCTGCGTACTATCCGCAGCAGCGGCTCCAGCACCGGGTTGTACGGGTTCGCGCGCTGCACGCCGAGTCGGGCGAGGCGGGCGCGGACCCGGTTGGACGAGCCGGAGCGACCGGGCTGGCCGGCGGAGGGGCGCACGGTGGGCGCGGGCGCGGAGCCCTCGGGCGGGGCGGGTTTCGGACGGGAGGTCTCGGCCACCTTCGCCGCGTTCGCGGGCTGGACGTGCTGGGCCGCCCCGCGGGTGTCGTTCTTCGCGTGCGGCGCGGGCTTGGCCGCGGGGGCCGAGGCGGGCTCGGGCTTGGCGGCGGTCAGTGGCTGGGCCTCGTCTGGCAAGAGGGCTCCTCGTGCGCGATCCGGGTCCCCCGGTCAGGCTCCGGAGTGCCCATGGTAGCGATCCCGGGCTCCGGCATCCCCTTCAGGCCGATGTGAGGACCGACTACCACTGGAACACGAGAGGCTCCCGCGGCATTCCAGCAGGCAGCGGGCGGGTGTGCGCGGGGTGTCCGCTGGGTTGCGAGAGGCACCTGCGGAGCCCTGCACGAGAGCGCCCGGAGGTCCGGGCGGCAGGCCGCAGGCCGGGGGCAGACGGCAGGCCCGGCGGCAGGCCGCAGGCCGGGGCAGACGGCAGACGGCAGACGGCAGGCGGCAGGCGGCAGGCGGCAGGCGGCAGGCGGCAGGCGGCAGGCGGCAGGCGGCAGGCGGCAGGCGGCAGGCGGCAGGCGAGTGTGGGGGCGGTGGGGTGCGAGAGGCCGCTGCGGGGCCCCTGGGCAGGCGTACGGTGCGGGCACTCCGCGCGAGCGGCGGCTGACCCGGCACGGTCGAGGCCGGGTCTTGGGCGGCGGGTGGACGACGAACGGCCGCCCCGTTTGGTGCCGGGGCGGCCGTTCGGTCTGGCGTGAGGGTCACACCTGGAGGAGGGCCTCCAGCGGAGCGCCGTTCAGGGCCCGCTCCAGGCGGGCGCGGCCGTCGAGGAAGCCCAGTTCCATCAGAACCGCGACGCCCGCCACTTCGGCGCCCGCACGGTGGATGAGCTGGATCGCCGCCTCGGCGGTGCCGCCGGTGGCGAGGACATCGTCGACTATCAGGACGCGGTCGGCCGAGGTGAGGTCCTCGGCGTGCACCTCGATCTCCGCCGAGCCGTACTCCAGGTCGTACGCCTGGCGCAGGGTCGCTCCGGGGAGCTTGCCCGCCTTGCGCACGGGGATGAAGCCCAGGCCCGCGCGGACGGCGACCGGGGCGCCCAGGATGAAGCCGCGGGCCTCCAGACCGACGACCTTGGTGGCACCGGTGTTCTGGGCGGTCTCGGCGAGCGCGTCCGTGAGCGCCGTGAACGCCGCCGGGTCCGCCAGGAGCGGGGTGATGTCCTTGAACATCACGCCCGGCTCCGGGTAGTCGGCCACGTCACGGATGCGACTGAGCAGCAGTTCCCTGATCTCGGTCACCGGCGCTTCCCGGAGGGGCGGCCGCGGCCACGGCCACGGGGGCCCACGACCGCCGCGGTCGCGTCCTCCGGGTGCCCGGAGGCGTCGTCGCGGGCGTCGGTCGGCTCCTGCGCCGCGGCCTGGGCCCGCTTGGCCATGACGCGCTTGCGGAGGGCCTTCATCTGCGGCTCGCGCTCCTTGAGGTCGGCGACGAGCGGCGTGGCGATGAAGATCGACGAGTACGCACCGGCCGCGAGGCCGACGAACAGCGACAGCGAGATGTCGTTGAGCGTACCGGCGCCGAGGAAGCCGCCACCGATGAACAGCAGGCCCGCCACCGGGAGCAGTGCGACCACCGTGGTGTTGATCGAACGGACCAGCGTGCCGTTGATCGACTGGTTGGCGATGTCGCTGTAGGTGAAGCGCGTCTGCTTGGTGATGTCCTTCGTCTGCTCCTTGAGGCTGTCGAAGACGACGACCGTGTCGTAGAGCGAGTAACCGAGGATCGTCAGCAGACCGATGACCGTACCGGGAGTGACCTCGAAGCCGACCAGCGCGTAGATACCGACCGTGATGGTGATGTCGTGGATCAGCGCGACGAGCGCCGCGATGGCCATGCGCCACTCGAAGGCGATCGCCAGGTAGATCACGACCAGGATCATGAAGATCACCAGGCCCTGCCAGGCCTTGGCGGCGATCTCCTCACCCCAGCTCGGACCGACCAGGTCGGCGGTGAGGCTCTCCTGGTTGATCTTCAGGTCCTTGGCCAGCGTCTCCTTGACCTGGTCGGACTTGCCGGTGTCGATGCCGGCGATCTGGATGCGCAGCTTGCCGTCGCCGAGCTTCTGCACGATCGCCTCATGGCCGGAGGCGGCCTTCGCGTACTCCTCCGCCTGGGCCACCGAGACGTTCGTGCTGCTCGGCGTCTGGAAGACGGCACCGCCCTGGAACTCGATGCCCATGTTCAGGCCGCGCACCGTGAGGCCGAGGATCGCCGTGATGGTGATCAGGATCGAGACGCCGTACCAGATCTTGCGGTGCCCGATGAAGTCGTAGCTGATCTCGCCGCGGTGCAGCCGGGCGCCGAGGTTGCCGAGTTTCGACACGCTCACGCCTCCTTCGTGTCGACAGGGCCGGCGGCAGGACCGGCGGGACGGCGGGTGCGGCGCAGCGGGGGCTTGGCACCCAGACTCTTCGGGTCGAGGCCCGACCACTTGTGGCCGTCCGCGAAGAACTTACGGCGGGCGAGAAGCGTCATCAGGGGCTTGGTGAAGAAGAAGACGACGACGACGTCGAGGACCGTGGTCAGTCCCAGCGTGAACGCGAAGCCCTGGACCTTGCCGACGGTGACGATGAACAGCACCGCCGCGGCGAGGAAGGACACGAAGTCGGACACCAGGATGGTGCGCCGGGCGCGGGGCCAGGCCCGCTCGACGGCGGGCCGCAGCGAACGGCCCTCGCGGATCTCGTCCCGAATGCGTTCGAAGTACACGATGAACGAGTCCGCGGTGATACCGATCGCGACGATGGCACCGCAGACGGCCGGCAGGTTCAGCGCGAAGCCGATGGCCGGGCCGAGCAGCGACATGATCACGTAGGTCAGGATCGCCGAGACCAGCAGGGACGCCATGGCCACGACCGACAGACCGCGGTAGTAGGCGATCAGGTAGATCACGACCAGGGCGAGGCCGATCGCGCCGGCCAGCAGACCGGCGTGCAGCTGCTCACCGCCGAGCGCGGCCGTCACGGTGGTGGTGCTCGAGATGTCGAAGGTCAGCGGGAGCGCGCCGTACGACAGCACGTTCGCGAGGCTCTGGGCCTCCTGCTGGGTGAAGCTGCCGGAGATCTCCGCCTGGCCGCCCGTGATGGACTGCTGGACGAACGGGCTGGAGACGACCTCGCCGTCGAGGACGATGCCGAACTCGTTCTGAGGCTGCTGCTTCTTGGACAGCTCGTCGGTGATGTTCGCGAACTTCTTGGAACCGCTGCCGTTGAAGTTCATCTGGACCTGCCAGCCGGAGGCGCCCTGGGTGTCGAAGACGGCCTGGGCCTTCTTCACCTCGGTGCCGTCCACGGCGGCCGGGCCCAGCACGTACTTGTACCAGACCTTGTTGATCTCGCCGCAGGCCACGATGGGGTCACCGGGCTTGACGGTCTTCGCGGCGATGGCGGCCCGGGCGGCCGGCTTGGAGCAGTCCAGAGCGGCGTACTCGGCCTGGAGCTTGGCCGCGGAGGCGTCGCCGGCACCGGCCGGGGCGGAGGGGCTGGCGGAGCCGCTCGCGGCGGGCTTGGGCTTGTCGGCCTTCAGACCGTCAGTGACGGCACGGCCCTGGGAGGTGGCACTTGCCGAGGGCGAGCCCGCCTTCTGCCCGGCGGAGGGGCTGCCGGACGGGCTGGACGAGCTGCCGGCGCCGGACGGCGCGCTCGGCGACGGTTTGGCCGCGGCCGGACCGCTGGGCTCGCTGGCCAGGACCGGGCGGAAGTACAGCTTCGCGGTCTTGCCGACCTGGTCGCGGGCCTGCTTGGAGTTGGTGCCCTTGGGAATGTTGACAATGATGTTGTCGCTTCCCTGGGTCTGCACCTCCGCCTCGGAGACGCCGAGACCGTTGACACGGCGGTTCATGATGTCGACCGCGGTGTCCATGTTGGCCTTGTTGATCGCGGACCCCTGGTTGGCCTTGGCCTTGAGCGTGATGCTCGTGCCACCGGCGAGGTCGATGCCGAGTCGCGGTGTGGTGTTACCGGAGGCGAACATGCCTCCGGTGAGCGCCGCGATGGCGATCAGGATCAAGGCCAGCGAGCGCCCCGGCTTGCTCTGGGCGCTCGCGCTCCGGCCCTTCTTAGGTGCTGCCACCTTCTCGTACTCCCTCTCGGGCCGATCCGCGACCTGGTGGTGCGGTCGGCCATGACATGGTGTCGGGATCCCGTCCGGGACACAGACGCGCCCGAGGTGCGCCGCGCGCGAACGGATCGCGCCGCGCTCCCCGGGACTTGGCTACTTCGCGTCGGAGTCGCCGTCGGTCTTCTTCGGCTCGTCGCCGGCCTTCGCCTCGGCGGAGGCCTCGTCGTCGGCCTTTTCCTCGGCCGCGTCCTTCTTCCCGAGGTCGACGGCCTTGTCGTCGGAGGCGGCGGCAGCGTCGGCGGGCTCGCCGGCCTCGGTGAGGGAGGAGGCGTCGTCGGGGACGACGTCGGACTTCAGGTCGTGCTCGACGCCGTGGACGATCCGGTTGTACTCGTCGTCGGTGAGGACGGCGCCGATCGCGTTCTTCGCGAAGAGCAGTTCGACACCGGGGCCGGCGTCGACGAGGACCGTGTCCTCGTTGACCTCCTTGACCGTCGCGTACATGCCCCCGATCGTGCGGACGCCGGAACCGGGCTGCATCTCGTTCCGCATGTTGGCGGCCTGCTGCTGCTTCTTCTTGGCCGAGCGCGTCATCAGGAACATGGCCGCGATGAGCACGATGAACGGGAGAAGGGTCAAGGTATTCACGGGACGGGATTTCCTTCGCACGACCGCGGCGGGAAGCGGCCTGGTGAATGGGGGTGGGTCGGCACCGCCCACAAGGGCGGCATCGGCGGAGTCTAAGCGAGTCCGCGCACATGGAACAACGCTCAGCATGTCACCTGGGTTCCTGCCCCGGCCAATGCCCTCGCCGTCAGGCTCCGAACAGGTCCTGTTGGCCGTTGCCCGGGGCGACCTGGCGTGGTGGGGTGAGACCGAGGTGCTCCCAGGCCGCCGGTGTCGCGACCCGTCCGCGCGGGGTGCGCGCGAGCAGCCCCTCCCGCACCAGGAAGGGCTCGGCGACCTCCTCGACGGTCTCGCGCTCCTCCCCCACCGCGACGGCGAGGGTGGAAAGGCCGACCGGTCCGCCGCCGAAGAGCTTCAGCAGGGCCTGGAGGACCGCGCGGTCGAGCCGGTCGAGGCCGCGGGCGTCGACCTCGTACACCTGGAGGGCGGCCTCGGCAATGCCCTGGGTGATCAGGCCGTCCGCCTTTACCTGCGCGTAGTCCCGGACGCGGCGCAGCAGGCGGTTGGCGATGCGGGGGGTGCCGCGGGAGCGGCCGGCGATCTCGGCGGCGCCGTCGGGCTCGATGTCGACGTCGAGCAGGCCCGCCGAGCGGTGCACGACGCGCTCCAGCTCGGTGGGCTCGTAGAACTCCATGTGCCCGGTGAAGCCGAAGCGGTCGCGCAGCGGGGGCGGCAGCAGGCCGGCCCGGGTGGTGGCGCCGACCAGGGTGAACGGCGGCAGTTCCAGCGGGATGGCGGTGGCGCCGGGGCCCTTGCCGACGATGACGTCGACGCGGAAGTCCTCCATCGCCATGTAGAGCATCTCCTCGGCGGGCCGGGACATGCGGTGGATCTCGTCCAGGAAGAGGACCTCGCCCTCCTGGAGTGAGGAGAGGATCGCGGCGAGGTCACCGGCGTGCTGGATGGCCGGGCCGCTGGTGATGCGGATCGGGGCGCCCATCTCGGCGGCGATGATCATGGAGAGGGTGGTCTTCCCGAGACCCGGGGCGCCGGACAGCAGCACATGGTCGGCGGTGGCGCCGCGCGCGCGGGCAGCGCGCAGCACCAGGTCGAGCTGTTCGCGGACCCTCTCCTGGCCGATGAACTCGCCCAGGTCCTTGGGGCGCAGGGCGGCCTCGACGGCCTGGTCCTCGTGGTCGGCGGACGCACCGACCAGCCGCTCGTCGGCGGCGGTGTCGGCCGTGTCGTCCCAGTTCATGTGATGTGCCTCGGTGGTCGTGGGTTCAGCGGGCGCGGTTCAGGCTCTGCAGGGCGGCCTTCAGGAGCTGCCCCACCTGCGGCGTGCCGCCCGCGGCCTCGGCCTGGGGAGTCACGGTGGCCACCGCCTCGTCGGCTTCGCGGGTGGCGTAGCCGAGGCCGATGAGGGCCGCGTGCAGCTGGTCGCGCCAGCCCTGGGTGACCGGGGCGCCGACCACGGGGGCGCCGGTGGGCGCGCCGAGCCGGTCCTTCAGCTCCAGCAGCAGCTTCTGCGCGCCCTTCTTGCCGATGCCGGGTACGGCGGTGAGGGCCTTCTCGTCGGCGGTGGCGACGGCGCGGCGCAGCGCGTCCGGGGTGTGGACGGCGAGCATCGCCTGGGCGAGCCGGGGGCCGACGCCGCTCGCGGTCTGCAACAGCTCGAAGGTCTGGCGCTCGTCGTCGTCCACGAAGCCGTACAGGGTCAGCGAGTCCTCGCGGACCACCAGGGAGGTGGCGAGTTTCGCCTGCCGGCCCATGCGCAGGCCGGAGAGGGTGTTCGGGGTGCACTGGACGGCGATCCCGATGCCGCCCACCTCGACGACCGCGGAGTCGGGGGCGAGGGCGGCGACCGGGCCGCTGACGAACGCGATCATGCCGTACGGCCTTTCGTAGCGTTGAGGGTCTGCCGGGCGACGGCCTGCTGGAGCCGGTTCTGGGCGGGGGCGCGCCAGATGTGGCAGATGGCGAGGGCGAGGGCGTCGGCGGCGTCGGCCGGCTTCGGTGGCGCGCCGAGCCGGAGCAGGCGGGTGACCATGGCCCCGACCTGGGCCTTGTCGGCGCGGCCGGTGCCGGTGACGGCGGCCTTGACCTCGCTGGGGGTGTGCAGGGCGACCGGGATGCCGCGGCGGGCGGCGCACAGCATGGCGACGGCGCTGGCCTGGGCGGTGCCCATGACCGTGCTGACGTTGTGCTGGCTGAAGACGCGCTCGATGGCCACGACCTCGGGCCGGTGCGTGTCCAGCCACTCCTCCAGGCCCTGCTCGACGGCGAGCAGCCGGTGACTCAGCTCGGCGTCGGCGGGTGTCCGCACCACGCCCACGCCGAGCATGGTGAGCGGCCGGCCCGCGACCCCCTCGACGACGCCGACACCGCACCGCGTCAGCCCGGGGTCCACCCCCAGTACCCGCACCCGTGTCCCCTCCCCTTCGATCGCCTGTTTGTGCAGGCTATCGGGTGGGACTGACAACACCCCCCACCAACGCCCCAGTCCACGCCGTGCGGACAACGCGACGGGCCGACGGGATGTGTCCCGTCGGCCCGGTCAGCCGTTCAGAGCGCGGCAGGGTTACGCGTCGACCTTCTCCATGATCTCGTCGCTGACGTCGAAGTTGGCGAAGACGTTCTGCACGTCGTCGCTGTCCTCGAGGGCGTCGATCAGCTTGAAGATCTTCTTGGCACCGTCCTCGTCCAGTTCGACCTGGACGGACGGCACGAAGCTGGAGTCGGCGGAGTCGTAGTCGATCCCGGCCTCCTGGAGGGCGGTGCGGACCGCGACCAGGTCGGTGGCCTCGCTGATGACCTCGAAGGTCTCGCCGAGGTCGTTGACCTCCTCGGCGCCGGCCTCCAGGACGGCGCCGAGGACGTCGTCCTCGGACAGCTCGCCCTTGGGGACGATGACGACGCCCTTGCGGCTGAACATGTACGACACCGAACCCGGGTCGGCCATGTTGCCGCCGTTGCGGGTCATGGCGACGCGGACGTCGGAGGCGGCACGGTTGCGGTTGTCGGTGAGGCACTCGATGAGCACCGCGACGCCGTTCGGGCCGTAACCCTCGTACATGATCGTCTCGTAGTCGGCGCCACCGGCCTCGAGTCCACCGCCGCGCTTGACCGCGGAGTCGATGTTCTTGTTCGGGACGGACTGCTTCTTGGCCTTCTGGATGGCGTCGTACAGCGTCGGGTTGCCCTCGATGTCGACGCCGCCCATGCGCGCCGCGACCTCGATGTTCTTGATCAGCTTCGCGAAGAGCTTGCCGCGCTTGGCGTCGATCACGGCCTTCTTGTGCTTCGTCGTGGCCCATTTAGAGTGGCCGGACATCTGCCTGTCTCCTTCGCGTAACCCATCTATGAACGAACGCCAGAGATCCTACAAGGACTACGCCGCCGGGTTGGCGCGCACCATGTCGACGAACAGGGCGTGCACGCGGTGGTCGCCGGTCAGTTCGGGATGGAACGACGTGGCGAGCGCGTTGCCCTGGCGTACCGCGACGATGTGGCCGTCGTGTTCGGCGAGGACCTCGGCCCGGGCGCCGACGGACTCCACCCAGGGAGCCCGGATGAAGACGCCCTCTACAGGATCGCCCTCGACACCGCGGACGTCGACCGCCGCCTCGAAGGACTCGTTCTGCCGTCCGAAGGCGTTGCGGCGCACGATCATGTCGATGCCGCCGATGGTCTCCTGGCCCGAGCGCGGGTCGAGGATCTTGTCGGCGAGCATGATCATGCCCGCGCAGGTGCCGTAGACGGGCAGTCCGGCCCGCACGTGCGCGCGGAGGGGCTCCATCACGCCGAAGAGGACGGCCAGCTTGGAGATGGTTGTGGACTCGCCGCCCGGGATGACGAGGCCGTCGACCTCGGCGAGTTCCTCGGGGCGTCGCACCGGCCTGGCCACGGCGTCGGCCGCGGCCAGGGCGATGAGGTGCTCCCGGACGTCGCCCTGGAGAGCCAGGACGCCAATGACGGGGGTGTTCATGTGTATCCGGTGCCTTACCAGCCGCGGTTGGCGTAGCGCTCGGTCTCGGGGAGGGTGTCGCAGTTGATGCCGACCATGGCCTCGCCGAGGTTCCGGGACGCGTCCGCGATGATCTTCGGGTCGTCGTAGAAGGTGGTGGCCTTCACGATGGCGGCGGCGCGCTTGGCCGGGTCGCCGGACTTGAAGATGCCGGAGCCGACGAAGACGCCCTCGGCGCCGAGCTGGCGCATCAGCGCGGCGTCGGCCGGAGTGGCCACGCCACCGGCGGAGAACAGCACGACCGGCAGCTTGCCCAGCTCGGAGACCTCCTTGACCAGCTCGTACGGGGCGCGGAGCTCCTTGGCGGCGGCGTACAGCTCGTTGTTGTCGAAGCCGCGCAGCTTGGCGATCTCGTTCTTGATCTGGCGCAGGTGGCGGACGGCCTCGACGACGTTGCCGGTGCCGGCCTCGCCCTTGGAGCGGATCATCGCGGCGCCCTCGGCGATGCGGCGCAGGGCCTCGCCCAGGTTGGTGGCACCGCACACGAACGGGGTGGTGAAGGCCCACTTGTCGGAGTGGTTGACCTCGTCGGCCGGGGTGAGGACCTCGGACTCGTCGATGTAGTCCACACCGAGCGACTGGAGGACCTGGGCCTCGACGAAGTGGCCGATGCGGGACTTGGCCATGACCGGGATCGAGACGGCGTCGATGATGCCCTCGATCATGTCCGGGTCGGACATGCGGGCCACGCCGCCGTCCTTGCGGATGTCGGCCGGAACCCGCTCCAGCGCCATGACGGCGACGGCGCCCGCGTCCTCGGCGATCTTCGCCTGCTCCGGCGTGACGACGTCCATGATCACGCCGCCCTTGAGCTGCTCGGCCATGCCACGCTTCACGCGCGCGGTGCCGGTCTCGGGGGCCTGGTTCTCAACGGTGGACACGGGTGACCTCACTGGAGTGAAAGACGAATTTCTGCTCCGACGAGGAAACGCGAGTGGATCAGGCCACAGCAATAGCCAATGGCAAGCCGGTGGATCCTTTTCGTCCACCGGGCGTTCAGGCGGCCCGGTCCACCAGCGCGTTCGGGGGTTCGTCGTCCATCTCGAAGGCCAGCGGGAAGGGGGCGTGGCCGGCCAGCCGGAACCAGCGGACCTTGCGGTGTTCGCGGAGCCGACGGGCGGCACCCACGGCGTCGTTGTGGAAGCGGCGGGCCATCGGGACGCGCCGCACCGCCTCGGTCAGCTCGCGGGCGGCCTCCTCGCCGCCGGGGGCCTCGCGGACCACCTCGACCTGCTGAGCCTCCCCGAACACGGCGCGCAGGGCCTGGGTGAGCGCGCTCTCGGACACCTCCCGCTGCTCCTCCTCGGCCTGCCGGGCCGCGTGCGCGGCCTCGTACAGCACGATGGACGCGGCCGGGTCGAGCACGCCGGAGGTGGCCAGTTCCTGGGTCACCGACGCGCGGCGCAGCAACTGGGCGTCGAGGGCGGCGCGGGCGGCGTCGATCCTGGAGTGCAGGCGGTCCAGCCGGCCGGCCGTCCAGCTCAGGTAGAGACCGAACGCGATGAGCGCGGCGAGGGCGACGAGGGTCCAGGTGAGGGTTGCGGTCACGGCGGGCAACGTTACCGTCGGCCGTCACCGGGGATTGCCCCCCGGGCCTCGCTCAGTCCCGTGCCGCCACCGCCGCCGTGCCCGTGGTGACCGTTTCGTAGACCGACAGGATGTCCGCGCCGACGGTGGACCAGTCGAAGCGGCGGACGTGGGCGCTGCCGTGTTCGTGCAGTTCCCTGCGGCGGGCCGGGTCGGCCAGGAGGCGTACGGCCGCCTTGGCGAGCGCGTCCGCGTCCTCGTTGGCGAAGAGTTCGCCGGCCGCTCCCTGGTCCAGGACCTGGGCGAAGGCGTCCAGGTCGGAGGCGAGGACCGGGGCGCCCGCCGACATGGCCTCGACGAGGATGATGCCGAAGCTCTCGCCGCCGGTGTTGGGGGCCACGTACAGGTCGACGCTGCGCAGGAGACGGGCCTTGTCCTCGTCGCTGATCATGCCGAGGAACTCGACCCGGGAGCGCAGTTCGGCGGGGAGGGTCTCCACCGCCTCCTCCTCGTCGCCGCGCCCCGCGACCAGCAGCCGGGTACCCGGGCGGGCGGCGAGGATCGCGGGGAGGGCCTTCATCAGCACCGGCAGGCCCTTGCGGGGTTCGTCGATGCGGCCGATGAAGCCGATGGTGTCGCCCTGCCAGTCAGGGTTAGGTTCGGCCCGGGCGAAGAAGTCGACGTCGACACCGTTGGGGATGACCACCGCGTCCCCGCCCAGGTGCTCGACCAGGGTCCGGCGGGCGTACTCGCTGACCGCGATGCGCGCGCTGATCTTCTCCAGCGCGGCCTGGAGGATCGAGTACGCGGCGATCATCGCCCGCGAGCGCGGGTTGGAGGTGTGGAAGGTCGCGACGACCGGCCCCTGGGCCGCCCAGCAGGTCAGCAGGCCGAGCGACGGCGAGGTGGGCTCGTGGATGTGGACCACGTCGAAGGCGCCGTCGTGCAGCCAGCGCCGTACCCGGGCCGCGGAGAGGAAGCCGAAGTTCAGGCGGGCCACCGAGCCGTTGTACGGCACCGGGACCGCGCGTCCGGCCGAGACGACGTACGGCGGCAGCGGGGTGTCGTCGTCGGCGGGGGCGAGGACGGACACCTCGTGGCCCAGGCGGATGAAGTACTCGGCCAGGTCGCGGATGTGGAACTGGACGCCACCGGGCACGTCCCAGGAGTAGGGGCAGACGATGCCGATCCTCACGGGTTTCCCTTCGCGGGGTCGAGGTCGCCGAGCCACAGGCGCTGGAGCATGTGCCAGTCCTCCGGATGTTCGGCGATGCCGGTGGCGAAGACGTCGGCCAGCGCCTGTGTCATGACGGACGCCTGCTCGGCCCTGGTACCCGTCCCGGGCACCGCGACCGGGCCGTGGATCCGGCCACGCATGACGGGTGAGTCGTCGTACCAGAGCGTCACCGGGAGCAGCAGCGCGCCGGTCTGCTGGGCCAGGAGGGCCGGGCCCGCGGGCATCCGGGCCGTCGCGCCGAAGAACTCCACCTCGACACCGGAGGCGGACAGATCGCGGTCGGCGACCAGGCAGACCAGACCGCCGTCGCGCAGCCGACGGGCCAGCGTGCCGAACGCGGAGCCGCCGCTGTGCGGCAGGACCTCCATGCCGAGGCCCTCGCGGTAGGCGACGAAGCGGTCGTACAGCGACTCCGGCTTCAGGCGTTCGGCGACCGTGGTGAAGGGGATCTTCAGGTCGGTGGTGACCCAGGCGCCCGCGAGGTCCCAGTTGGCCAGGTGCGGCAGGGCGAGGATCACGCCCCGGCCCGCGGCGAGGCCGTCGGTCAGGTGGTGGGCGTCCTTGATCTCGACACCGGCCTTGATCCGCTCCGGGCTCCAGGCGGGGAGCCGGAAGGACTCCATCCAGTAGCGCAGGTAGGAGCGCATGCCCGCGCGCGAGAGCTCCGCCAGCCGCTCGGGCGTCGCGTCGGGCACCACGCGCGCGTAGTTGCTCTCCAGCCGCTGGACACCCTTGCCGCGCCGTTTCCAGGCCAGGTCCGCGATGGTCCGGCCGAGGCGCGCCGCGGCGGGCTCGGGGAGCCTCTTGACGGTGCTCCAGCCGATGCCGTAGAGCGCGTCGGTGAGCCGATCGGCGGTGGTCACTGCGCCGCCCCGCTCCCCTGGGCCGCCGCGTCGGCCTCGGCGGCCTCCCTGCGGACCGTGACCACCCGCTGGATCAGGGTGACCAGGCTGCCCACGGCGACGAGCCACAGGGCGATCGGCAGCAGCACCTGGATGCCCGGGACGCCGAACTTGTGCAGCCCCGCGAGGCCGGCCGCGACCAGCGAGACGACCAGCCGCTCGGCGCGCTCGACGAGCCCGTTGACGGCGACCGGCAGGCCGATCGACTCGCCGCGGGCCTTGGTGTACGACACCACCTGGCCGCTGGCCAGGCAGAAGATCGAGACGGCGCACAGCGCGTTGTCGTGGCCGTTGCCGGCGTACCACAGGGCGAAGCCGCCGAAGATGGCGCTGTCGGCGACCCGGTCGAGAGTGGAGTCCAGGAACGCGCCCCAGCGACTGGAGCGACCCAGCTGGCGGGCCATGTTGCCGTCGACCAGGTCGGAGAAGACGAAGAGCGTGATCACGATCGTGCCCCAGAAGAACTCGCCCCTGGGGAAGAAGACCAGCGCGCCCGCGACCACACCGGCCGTGCCGATGAGCGTCACCATGTCGGGGCTGACGCCCCTGCGGATCAGAAACGCGGCGAACGGTGTGAGGACACGCGTGAAGAATGCACGCGCGTACTTGTTCAGCATGGCCTTCCCGAAGGTCGTTGTCGCCGCGGCCTCGATGACCACCGGCTGGCCCATCGTAGCCACGAGCACGCGTGACCGGCCGCCGGGCACCGGTAGCCGGTGGCCGGATCCGGCGGATGGCCCGCAAGTGACGGTGCGGCGCGCGACGGGCGTCCGCCGTATGGACGCGCCGTGACGGGAGTGGAAAGCTCGAAGGACCGCGGGCGCCCACGGAGCCGCCACCGCACGCGGCAGCGTACGTCCGCGCCCCCAGTGACCTCACCGTGTACGGGAGGCAAGATCATGGGCGACAAGGCGCATACCCATCCCGGAGCCGCCGGCAGGGCTACGGCGGCCGACCAACCCGCGTCCATACGGAATGTGGTGCTGGTCGGCCACTCCGGTTCGGGCAAGACGACTCTGGTGGAGGCTCTCGCGCTGACCGCGGGAGCGGTGAACCGGGCGGGCCGTGTGGAGGACGGCGGCACGGTCTCCGACTACGACGAGATGGAGCACCGGCAGCAGCGCTCCGTACAGCTCTCCCTGGTGCCCGTCGAATGGGACGGGTTCAAGATCAACCTTCTCGACACTCCCGGATACGCCGACTTCGTCGGTGAGCTCAGGGCCGGTCTGCGCGCCGCGGACGCGGCCCTCTTCGTCGTCTCGGCGTCCGACGGCGTGGACGGCTCGACCCGGATGGTGTGGGAGGAGTGCGCGGCGGTCGGCATGCCTCGGGCCATCGTCGTCACACACCTGGAGGCCGCCCGCGCGGACTTCCAGGAGATGACGCGGATCTGCGCGGAGGCGTTCGGCGGCGACGACCCGGACGCCGTGCTCCCGCTCTATCTGCCCCTGCACGGCCCGCCGACCCCCGACGGGCACGCGCCCGTGACCGGGCTGATCGGGCTGCTGTCGCAGAAGCTGTTCGACTACTCGACCGGCGAGCGCAAGGAGGCCGAGCCGGGCGAGGAGCAACTGCCGGACATCGCCGGGGCCCGTGACCGGCTCATCGAGGGGATCATCGCGGAGAGCGAGGACGAGACCCTCATGGACCGGTATCTGGGCGGCGAGCCGGTCGAGGTGAAGACGCTGATCGACGATCTGGAGCGGGCCGTCGCGCGCGGCACCTTCTTCCCCGTCCTCGCGGCCGCCCCCGCGGCCGACGGCGCCCGGCAGGGCCTCGGCACGGTGGAACTGCTGGAGCTGGTCACGCGCGGCTTCCCGACCCCGTTCGAGCACCCCATGCCCGGGGTGACCACGATCGGCGGCGACCCGCGCGAGCTCACGGCGTGCGACACGGACGGACCGCTGGTCGCCGAGGTCGTCAAGACGGCCTCCGACCCCTACGTCGGTCGTATCTCGCTCGTCCGCGTCTTCTCCGGCACCCTGCGCCCCGACGAGACGGTGCATGTCTCCGGGCACGGCCTGGCCGACCGCGGCCACGAGGACCACGACGTCGACGAGCGGATCGGCGCGCTGTCCACGCCGTTCGGGAAGCAGCATCGGTCGGTCACGCACGCGGTCGCGGGCGACCTGGTGTGCGTGGCGAAACTGAGCCGGGCCGAGACCGGCGACACCCTCTCGGCCAAGGACGACCCGCTGCTGATGGAGCCGTGGGAGATGCCCGACCCGCTGCTGCCGCTGGCCATCCAGGCGCACAGCAAGGCGGACGAGGACAAGCTCTCGCAGGGTCTGGGCAGACTGGCCGCCGAGGACCCGACGATGCGTTTGGAGCAGAACCAGGACACCCACCAGGTGGTGCTGTGGTGCCTGGGCGAGGCCCACGCGGACGTCGCCCTGGAGCGGCTGCGCAGCCGCTACGGCGTCCAGGTCGACGTCGTACCGCACCGGGTCTCCCTGCGGGAGACGTTCGCCGGGAAGTGCGCGGGCCGGGGCCGGCACGTGAAACAGTCCGGCGGGCACGGGCAGTTCGCCATCTGCGAGATCGAGGTGGAGCCGCTGCCGGGCGGTTCGGGCATCGAGTTCGTCGACAAAGTGGTGGGCGGCGCCGTACCGCGGCAGTTCATCCCGTCCGTCGAGAAGGGAGTGCGGGCGCAGGCGGCCAGGGGCATCGCGGCCGGCCATCCGCTGGTCGACGTGCGGATCACCCTGCTCGACGGCAAGGCTCACTCGGTGGACTCCTCCGACGCCGCCTTCCAGACGGCGGGCGCGCTGGCGCTGCGGGAGGCCGCGGCCGACGCGCGGATCCATCTGCTGGAGCCCGTCGCCGAGATCGGCGTGCTGGTCGGCGACGACTACGTGGGCGCCGTGATGAGCGACCTGTCGGGGCGGCGCGGCCGGGTGCTCGGCACCGAACAGGTGGGCTCCGGACGGACGGTCGTGCGGGCCGAGGTGCCGGAGTTCGAGATCAGCCGGTACGCGGTCGACCTGCGGTCCCTCTCGCACGGCACCGCCCGCTTCACCCGCGCCTACGCCCGGCACGAGCCGATGCCGGCGCAGGTCGCCGAACGGATCAGGGCCCAGGACGGGAACGGCTCGTAGGCGGGTTCGCGGAACCTCGACCTCCGCACGGGCGGGCGGCTTCGGCCGTCCGCCTACGGATGTCCGGACCGGGAGATACGCTGATCACCTGATCACGTTGTGGACCACCGGATCAGGGCGACGACCTGTTCAACAGGTGTGCGGGGCAGGGAAGCCGGGAAAGCCGCAGGAGCGGTACCGGCGACGATCTGGGGGCGGGAATGTCGATGGGGAGCGAGTGGGACGGGCCGCAGGTGCCCGTCTCCGGCGACGAGAGTCAGGCGGCGACGTTCGCCCTGGCCTCCGCCGCCTACCGGGACAGTCCGTTCGACGAGATCAAGAAGGCCGACAACGAGTGGCACCAGTCGGCCGTCAAGGCCGGCCGCATCGCCCTGTTCCGGCCGAACCTGGGCGAGGCCTTCTCCCGGGCCGTGGTCGACCGCATGCTCGGGCCCGGGCGCAAACCGCTCATCCAGTCCTTCGGCATGGATCCCCAGGTCGTGGTCGAGCACAGCCTCGCGGCCAACAACATCCGCAAGACCCGGGACAACCGGCTGAGCACCGTGACGGTGCTGTGCGGCCTGCTGTTTCTGCCCGGACTGCTGCTGTGGCTGCTGGTCTTCCAGCTGCGCACGTTCATCGCCTCGCGCGACGACCGGCGGGCCGGGGCGCTCGGCACCACGCTGCTCCTCGCGGTGGGCGTGGTCGCCGCGCTCTTCCTGATCCGCATGCCGTTCGGGGGCTTCTGGGGCTGGTATGCGCGCGGCTGCGTCGTCGTCCCCGTGCTGGGCTGGTTCTGGGCCAAGCAGATCTGCGAGCGCACGGCCCAGGACCTGCGCGCCCGCTGGGACGGACTGCTGTCCGGTACCAGTGTCGGCGCGAAGGTCCCCGAGACCGTGCCGAGGAGCCCCGGCGAGACCGCGGCCGAGCAGCTGCGCCAGTCGCTGGCCCGGCTCAGTGCCGAGCAGCAGTCCAACTCCGTCTTCTACGCCGGGCCCAAGGGCATACTCGGCATGGGCACGCGCTGGGGGTCCTGGCAGCTCGCCGAGGACCTCCTGCCGGCCGACCCGAGCCGGGAGATCCACCCCTTCCGCAGCTGGGACGTCATACGAGCCGTCCACGACAAGCTGCGCATGCTGGAGCGCGGCCCGCTGAACACCGGCGGCTTCCCGAAGCCGTCGATCAAGCACTGGATCGTCACGCCGATCACGGAGAACGCCACGGCGGTCTCCCGGCCCGAGGGCACGGACGTCGAGTCGTACTCCGTCAAGTCCCACGCGATACAGGACATCTGCAACAAGCAGCAGTTCGGCAGCGGCGACCGGCACTACCTCGGCGTGCAGTGGACTCTGTGGGACGGACAGCTGGTGCTCACCATGCTGATCACCGTCACCGTGCTGCACCACACGCTCCGCATCGAGGTCACCGGGCACGCGCTGGGGCCCGTGCACGGGCTGTTCACCACGAAGCCGACGGCGCCGACGAAGGAGGTCGCCAAGTCGCTCAAGCCCTGGGAGAACCGCACGATCAAGCTTCCGCTGGTCGGCGCCGACGAAGTGGTGAGGCTCGCCGCGCGGGCGCCGCTGACCTGGTATCCGCCGCTGCTGAACTGGCTCGGCGGCTCACTGGGACTGCCCGAGCCGTTCGGCCTGCGGCACGCCTGGGCGGACCGGCCCTGGCGCCACCGCTTCATGGCCGACGACGCGCTGCGCGCGGCGACTCCGGTGCTGCGGGTGGTGCACTCGGCGGCGATCCGGGTGCTGGAGGAGAACGGCGTGGACACCGAGAAGTTCGGTATGCGGTCGTCGTTCCTCAGCACGTCGGTGCAGGATCCCTCGCCGCGCAAGGCGGACTTGTACGACGCGTAGGCGTGGCGGGAGGCCGCCGCGACTCCCCTCACACCGTCGGCCAGGCCTCCGCCAGCATCTTCCTCGTGTCCGCCAGGAGCTGCGGCAGCACCTTGGTGTGGCCCACCACCGGCATGAAGTTGGTGTCGCCGCCCCAACGGGGGACGATGTGCTGGTGGAGGTGGGCGGCGATGCCCGCGCCGGCCACGGTGCCCTGGTTCATCCCGATGTTGAAGCCGTGGGCGCCGGAGGCGGTGCGCAGCGCCGTCATGGCCTGCTTGGTCAGTTCGGCGAGCTCCGTGGTCTCCGGGCCGGTCAGGTCGGTGTAGTCGGCGACGTGACGGTAGGGGACGGTCATCAGGTGGCCGCCGTTGTAGGGGTAGAGGTTGAGGACGGCGTAGACGTGCTCGCCGCGGCGGAGGATCAGACCGTCCTCGTCGGACTTCGCCGGAATCGAGCAGAACGGGCAACCGTCTCCGGCCCCGGGGCCGCTCGGCTTGTTCTCGCCCTGGATGTAGGCCATCCGGTGAGGCGTCCACAGGCGCTGGAACGCGTCCTGCGTGCCCACTCCGATCTGCTGTTCCGGCTCGCTCGTCATGCTAGGCAGCATATGACTTCGGTCGTGGGACACGGAGAGGCCCCCGGGAACCTCATGACGTGAGAATTCACCGGGGGCCCCGGGCGGCTGGGCAGACCTGGGTCAGACCTGCGTCCGCTCCTCCACCACCTTCACGATCTTCGCGATGGCCTCGTCGAACGGGATGCCGTTCTCCTGCGAGCCGTCGCGGTAGCGGAAGGACACCGACCCGGCCGACATGTCCTCGTCGCCCGCGATGATCATGAACGGAACCTTCTGCTTCTGAGCGTTCCTGATCTTCTTCTGCATGCGGTCCGACGACGAGTCGACCTCGACGCGCAGGCCCCGCTTCTTGGCCTCCGCGGCGAACTTGTGCAGATAGTCCACGTGCGCGTCACCGATCGGGATGCCGATCGCCTGCACCGGCGCGAGCCAGGCCGGGAAGGCACCCGCGTAGTGCTCCAGGAGCACCGCGAAGAACCGCTCGATCGAGCCGAACAGCGCGCGGTGGATCATGACCGGGCGCTGCTTGGTGCCGTCGGCCGAGGTGTACTCCAGGTCGAAGCGCTCGGGCAGGTTGAAGTCGAGCTGGATGGTCGACATCTGCCAGGTACGGCCGATCGCGTCCTTGGTCTGGACGGAGATCTTGGGGCCGTAGAAGGCGGCACCGCCCGGGTCGGGGACGAGGGGCAGGCCCTGCTTCTCGGCGACCTGGCGGAGGGTCTCGGTCGCTTCCTCCCACGCCTCGTCGGAGCCGACGAACTTCTCCGGGTCCTTGGTGGACAGCTCCAGGTAGAAGTCGGTCAGACCGTAGTCGCGCAGCAGGTTCAGGACGAAGGTGAGCGTCTTGTCCAGTTCCTCGGACATCTGCTCACGGGTGCAGTAGATGTGCGCGTCGTCCTGGGTGAAGCCGCGGGCCCGGGTCAGACCGTGCACGACGCCCGACTTCTCGTACCGGTACACGGTGCCGAACTCGAAGAGGCGCAGCGGCAGTTCGCGGTAGGAGCGGCCGCGCGCGTCGAAGATCAGGTTGTGCATCGGGCAGTTCATGGGCTTGAGGTAGTAGTCCACGCCCTCGTCGAGCTGCATGGGCGGGTACATGCCGTCGGCGTACCAGTCCAGGTGGCCCGAGGTCTCGAAGAGCTTCCCCTTCGTCGCGTGCGGGGTGTAGACGAACTCGTAGCCCTCCTCCTCGTGGCGGCGGCGCGAGTAGTCCTCCATCACCCGGCGGACGACGCCGCCCTTGGGGTGGAAGACGGCGAGGCCGGAGCCGATCTGCTCCGGGACGGAGAAGAGGTCCAGCTCGCTGCCCAGCTTGCGGTGGTCGCGCTTCTCGGCCTCGGCGAGGAATTCCAGGTACGCCTTCAGCTCGTCCTTGGACGGCCAGGCGGTGCCGTAGACGCGCTGGAGCATCGGGTTCTTCTCGCTGCCGCGCCAGTAGGCGGCCGCGTTGCGCATGAGCTTGAACGCCGGGATCAGTCGGGTGGACGGCAGGTGCGGGCCGCGGCAGAGGTCCTTCCAGCACAGCTCGCCGGTCTTGGCGTCCAGGTTGTCGTAGATCGTCAGCTCGCCCGCGCCGACCTCGACGTCCGCGCCGTCGTCCGAGGAGGCGGAGCCCTTGATGCCGATCAGTTCCAGCTTGTAGGGCTCGTCGGCCAGTTCCTCGCGGGCCGCCTCGTCGGTGACCACTCGGCGGGAGAACTTCTGGCCGCGCTTCTGGATCTCCTGCATCTTCTTCTCGATGGCCTTGAGATCCTCGGGCGTGAACGGCTTCTCGACGTCGAAGTCGTAGTAGAAGCCGTCCTTGACCGGCGGGCCGATGCCCAGCTTGGCCTCGGGGAAGAGCTCCTGCACGGCCTGGGCCATCACATGCGCGGTGGAGTGGCGCAGGATGTTCAGACCGTCCTCGGAGGAGATCTCGACGCCCTCGACGGTCTCGCCGTCGCGCACTTCGTGGGCGAGGTCCCTCAGCTCGCCGGACACGCGCGCGGCGATGATCGAGCGCTCGCCGGCGAAGAGCTCGGCCGCCGTGGTGCCCGTCGTCACCACGCGCTCTTCCCGCTCGGAATCGCGTTGGATGATCACACGGACGTCTGACACCGGTCTCTCCTGACTGCAGGTGGGATGCGGCGCCATACCTGGAGCGCGCGCAAGAGGGGATCGTACCGACCCCGGCCCCGCGACCGCGAAACGGTCACCCACGGTCGGCGGCCGGCCACCCTCCATCGGCGGGTCAGTCGCAGTCGTCCTGACCGCACTCCTTCTCGAAGAAGGCCCCTCTTTCGAGGTGCTCCTGGATCGACTTCAGCAGCCGGTCCCGCTCCGCCTCGTCCACCAGAACGGGTACGACGCCGTAGGCGCCGGTGAGCCGCCGGAAGCCGCCCCTGCTCTCCAGACGTCCGTGCACCCGGACGGGCAGCCCGACGAGGTGCGCGTGGCCGGCCATCCGGTAGTCCTCCTCGTCGAGTGTCAGACGGACATGCGGTACGTCGGCGCCGTCCAGCACCCGCAGCCGCACACCGCCCTCGCCGCGCGGGCCCGACCTGCGCATCCGGACGACGGCGCCGGTGATCCGCACCGGTACGGAGGGTTCGTCGCGCAGATAGCGGGCGCCCGCCTCGCGCAGCGCGGGCAGGTCGCCGGGCGAGAACTCGACGGGTTCGGCGCCGGCCGCGCAGTCCTCGGGGACGCCGGTGGCGGGAGCCCAGGCGACGGCGACGCGGGCGCCCTCGGTGCCGCGCACCAGCGTGATGAGCGCTTCGGTGAGTTCCCGGCTGACCCCGGTCCGTACGGCGGCGTCGAAGGCGTCCATGCCGCCGGTGGCCCGCTGGTAGTCGATGGCCTCGCGCACCGCGAACAGGGCCTGGTGGAGGCGTACGGCAAGGGGGCGCGCGGTGTCCGCGGGCATGAAGGCGGTCAGCAGGCGGCCGCCGGTCGCGGTGCCGACCAGCACGCGGTCCAGCATCGCGGCGGCCGGACGGCGGTGCCGGGCGCCGTGGTAGCCGGCCCGCGCCCGGGTGGCGAGCGCGCCGGCGAACAGCATCTGCCGGGCGGCTGTGCGCAGTTGTTCCTCCATCGTCCACAGGGCGGTGTCGACCGGGCCGGTGGGTACGTCGCGCCACCAGCGGATCTCGTCGCTGGGCACGGCGAGTCCGACGAGGACCTCGCGGGCCGAGGGGCTGGCGCTGCGGGAGAGAGCGACGAGTGCCTCGCCGAGCAGGTCGTCGCTGTCGGGGAAGGCACGGCTCTCGGGTACGAGCAGGCTGGTCCCGGCGCCGCCCGGTCCGGGCGGGGTCCAGCGGCCGTAGCGCCCGGCGGCGCCGCCGCGCCGCTGCCAGCCGTGCCGGAGCAGCAGGGCGCCGAGGACGGCGGGGTCGACGTCGGCGGGCTCGGGGGGACGGCTCCACGGGGGCTCGTCCGGGTGCGGCCGCACTTCGCGCGGGTGATCGCCGTACGGACGGTGCGTCATGGTCTGCCTCCCGTCCCGACCCGCGTCATGATCTCGCAGAGCGCGCGGTCGTCGAATATGCGTGAGGTCGGTATGCGCACGGTGGTCCGGTGCCGACCGGTGACGGGGTGGCCGGCCAGGTTGATCCAGTAGCAGCAGTGCCGCAGGTCGAGCCGGTCGTGACCGGCCCGCAGCCAGTCGTCCTGGGAGCGCGGCACGAGCATCACGACAAGGATCTTGTGCACCGACACCGGGGTGCGGGCGAGCTTCGCCAGGTGGCTGTTGTCGAGGGTGAAGGAGAAGAAGCGGCCGGGCGGGTTGGGCGCGATCTGGTACGTGCACTTCAGCTGGACCTTGATGGTCACCTCGTCGTCGACGGTGTGCGCGGGTGTGCTGTGGCTGACGTGCCAGTCGATGCCGTTGTCCGGGAAGGGCTGGGACAGCGAGCAGCCGGCCGCCGCGGCGACCGCGTGCAGATAGCCGACCTGGAGTGTCTCCATGCAGGCGGTGGTGGCGAGTGTGCCGCGATGGGGTGCCGTCCGTTCGGGCAGCAGCCCGCCCCGCTCGGGCTGCGCTATCACCATGACCAACTGCCTTCCACGCCGGAGGTTTCCCGCCGCGGGCCGCTGAACTGCAAAGACCCGCACTCCTGTTGTGTCCTTCCGGCGTACGGCGCAAACGGCCCGGGTATCACCAAACAGGCAGAAGACGGGACGTCAGCTGCGGCGGGTGAACGAGGAGTTGTATTGCGATGACGTGCTGGTACGAGGGGCCACTGGCCGCCTTCGACACGGAGACAACGGGCGTGGACGTCGAGACCGACCGGATCGTGTCGGCCGCCGTCGTGGTCCAGGACGCCCCGGGGGCCCGGCCCCGGGTGGTCCGCTGGCTGGTGAACCCGGGTGTGCCGGTGCCGGAGGCGGCGACGGCGGTGCACGGACTGACGGAGGAACACCTCCAGCACAACGGCCGCTGGCCGGCGCCGGTCATGTTCGAGATAGCCCAGGAGCTGGCCGAGCAGGCGGCGGTGCACCGGCCCCTGGTGGTGATGAACGCGCCGTTCGATCTGACACTGCTGGACCGCGAGTTGCGCCGGCACCGCGCATCGTCGCTGGACCGCTGGTTCGAGTCGTCGCCCCTGCTGGTGCTCGATCCACGGGTCCTGGACAAGCACCTGGACCGCTACCGCAAGGGCCGTCGCACGCTGACCGACCTGTGCGAGCACTACAGCGTGACGCTGGAGGGCGCGCACGACGCGGGCGCGGACGCGCTGGCGGCACTGGAGGTCGTCCGGGCACTGGGCCGCCGCTTCGCGACACGACTGGAGCGGCTGTCCCCCGGTGAGCTGCACACCCTCCAGACGTCCTGGCACGCGGCACAGGCGCGCGGCCTTCAGGCCTGGTTCGCGCGCAGCGGCTCGGACGAGTCGGTGAGCACGGACTGGCCACTGCGGCCGGAGCTGTCGGCGGCGGCGTGAGGACGGCACGAAAAAGCCGGTCCGTGTGCACGGACCGGCCTTTCCCGGTGGGCGATACTGGGTTCGAACCAGTGACCTCTTCGGTGTGAACGAAGCGCTCTCCCACTGAGCTAATCGCCCGGGAACGCAGTGAACAATACAGGCCCGGGCGGGCTTCGTTCAAACCGCTCGGAGGCGGGCGGCCAGACCGTGCCGCCCGGAGCGCATCATGAGCCGGTGGTTGAGGCGGAAGAACGGGCGTCCGGGGACGGCGAGTCGGCGCAACAGGGGCTTCTTGACCTCGACGGCCTGGGCGTAGCGGGCGAGGGTGCCGGTGCCGGACGCGGTGACGGTCCAGCGGGCCCAGCCCTCCATGTCGCCGTCCAGTGCGATCTCCAGGATCCCGGCGGCCGGGTCGCGACGTGTCTCGCGGGCGGTGAGGGTCATGTCGTAGGGCAGGACCGAGCGGATGGTGACGAGGCCCGTGGTGGCGTCCAGCCGGCGCACCGAGCGAACCTGCGGCCACCAGCGGGGGTAGTCCTCGACCCGTTCGAGCGCCTCGTAGACAACGGCGGGCGGCGCGGGCAGGGGCCACAGGCTGAGGAAGCGGTAGTGGTTCCAGTCCATGGGCGCAGTCTGCCCGTGACCGGGGCTCAGTTCGCACACCGGCAAGGGACTTGGGGCACGGAGAGGCCGGGAGAATGACTCCGCCGTCACGGCCCCGGGGAAATCCGGCGGCTTTCCGGAATTCCGCGGCGCATTTTCCGCGATCGGTACGTGTCCGGAACTCCACCGGACTTCCGGTTGATCCATATTCATCCGATGGGCGGCATCCGTCGCGCGTAACGGACCGTCACCAACGACGGCGGCCCGCCTGCGCTGACGCAGGCGGGCCGCCGGTTCCGGGTGGGCGATACTGGGTTCGAACCAGTGACCTCTTCGGTGTGAACGAAGCGCTCTCCCACTGAGCTAATCGCCCGGGTGCAGGGAGAACATTACCCCATGTCAGAGGGTGCCTCCGACCGCCTGCGCACGATCACTGGTCCTTGATCTTCCAGGGCATGACGAGGCCGAACTTCCACAGGTAGATCCCGGCGAGGACGCCGACGATCACCAGGCCGAGCACGGTCAGGGTGATGTTGCGGCGGCGCACCTTGGGGTCGAGCGCCCGTTGTGCGGCCTCGGTGACCTTGCGCTTGGTCCAGCGGAGCACCAGCTGGGCCCAGACGAACTCGGTCGCCCAGATCGCCATGCCGCCGAAGATCACCACCCAGCCGGGACCGGGCAGCGGCAGCATCACGATGCCCGCAGCAACGACCGCCAGGCCGATCACGAAGACCCCGACCTGCCAGCTCAGGTGCAGGGCGCGGCGGGCCCTGACGAACTCGGGCGCTCTGGATCCGAGCCCGTGCCCGTGTTGTTCCCCGACTTCACCCGACTCGTTACGCTGGTCACTCCCCGTATTCATGCAGCCAAACCCTACCGGAGCGAAACCGGTCACCGGAATGGTGGTACTCCCCGTACAGGATCTCGGCCGGAAGAGTTACGTAAAGACACGCAAAACACTCAGAGGGGTTTACAACGGCACCGTAGGTGGCATGTCGATTTCGCCGACGTGCGAATCCCCGAGCGCACACTGAGCGAAAGGCCCTGGCGCTTATGAACACCACGGTCAGCTGCGAGCTGCACCTGCGCCTCGTTGTGTCGAGCGAGTCCTCCCTGCCTGTCCCCGCAGGCCTGCGGTACGACACGGCCGACCCCTACGCCGTGCACGCCACCTTCCACACCGGAGCCGAGGAGACCGTCGAGTGGGTGTTCGCCCGCGACCTCCTCGCCGAGGGCCTGCACCGGCCCACAGGCACCGGCGACGTCCGCGTCTGGCCCTCCCGCAGTCACGGCCAGGGCGTCGTGTGCATCGCCCTGAGCTCCCCGGAGGGGGAGGCCCTGCTGGAGGCCCCGGCGCGGGCCCTGGAGTCCTTCCTGAAGCGAACGGACGCCGCCGTGCCGCCCGGCACGGAGCACCGGCACTTCGACCTCGATCAGGAGCTCTCGCACATCCTGGCGGAGAGCTAAGCCGCGCCACCTACAAGCCGCCCGGCGCCGTCCACTCGGGGAGACGGCTCGGGCCAGGACAAACCGCATCCGGCATGCGCGTCGTCGCCGCCACCGTGGTCCGCCACGGGGGCGGCTTCGGCGCGTCCGCACCCTGGGGCGGCGAGCCGTTACCATCGGCCACCATCGGCGGGCGTCCGCCCGCCCCCAGGCAGGCCAGGGAGCGAATCGTGCTGATCACCCACGACACCCGGTGCGCGCTCGACACCGTGGTGGATCTGGTGAACACCGCGCCGGAGGACGACACGACGGCGGACGGACTGCCGGACGTCGTGGCTCTCGAAGATTTCGTACGAAACCACGAAATCAGTGGCGTCGGAGTGCTGTCGGAGTCCGACCTGTCCGCGGTACGCGGGATCCGCGGGCGGTTCGCGGGTGTCTTCGCGGCGCCGGACGCCAGGTCCGCCGCCGGTCTGATCAACGAACTGGTCGCCTCCGCGGGCACCACACCCCAGCTCACCGACCACGACGGCTACGACTGGCATGTGCACTACTTCGCGCCCGGCGCCTCGGTGTCGGACCACCTGGCGGCGGACTGCGGCATGGCACTCGCCTTCTTCGTGGTCGCCGGGGAGCAGGAGCGGCTGAGGCGCTGCGAGGCCCCGGACTGCCGGCGCGCCTTCGTGGATCTGTCCCGGAACCGCTCACGGCGCTACTGCGACAGCCGTACCTGCGGGAACCGGTTGCACGTGGCCGCCTACCGGGCCCGGCGCAAGGAGGCGGCGGGCTGATCGGCCTTTCCCGGTGCCGACGCCCGTCCCGGCGGGTGACGCCGGGAGGGGCGTGTACGGCTCAGAGCCACAGCAGATCGTGCAGGGCGGCCATGAGGATCAGACACCCGATCACCGCCAGGAAGATCATCAGCGGTGGCTGGGAAAGGGCGAAGAGGCATCCGCGGGGCTCATCCTTCGGCGGCGCGGCCTCGCTCTGTGTTGTGTCCAGCATCTCGCGGTGATGATGACCCAGGGTGGGTCCGGCGCGCGCTCAACACGCCAGGTGAATGCGGGAGTTCGCCGAATTCCGCGAGGTCCGGTTCGGTTCCGGTCAGGCCATGATCACTTCGGCGCGCGGTGGGGACGCACTGTGTCATATCCCGTGTTTCTTGAGGATGGCCTCGATGTCGCTGAAATCGTCCGCCGCGCCGGACCCGCCGGCCCCTGCCGCGGGACGGCCCGCCGGGCGGGTGGCCGGGCCGAGCGAGGGCGCCGCGGCCGTCGGCGCCGCCGCGGCCTCTCGCCGGGCGCCCCGGTCCGCCCCGCGATCGGCGCGGGTGCCTCCGCGGCGCCGCTCGACGGCGCGGGTGGTCGCGAACAACGCCCACGCCGCACCCATCACGCCGAAGCCCGCCCACGCCACGGGGCTGAACGCGGTGTCGGCCAGCCAGCCGACGACTCCCGTCATCACCAGGCCGACGGGGACGAGCGCGTAGGCGGCGATGCGGGCGGCCGCCAGGAAGCGTCTGCGGTAGGCCGTGACCACCGCGATACCCAGGCCGGCCGCGGACACGGCGGAACAGATGGTCTCGGCAATCATCCGGTCCTCCTGCTGGGCTCGGTCGGCCGTCGGCCGTCGGCTGGTGCGGGACGGACGCGGACGCGCGCCGCGCCGTCGTTCGTCCCGCCTCCATCCTGCACCGCCCGGCCCTCCCGGGGCCACGGTCCGTCCGCGGATCAGGGACATCTCCGGGTCGGCCCCTACGGTCCGGGCTCGGTGACGGACCGATTCGGTCCCGGGGGCCACGCCTGGAAGACTGAGGCACATGAGCGACTCCTCCCCCGCGCCCGCCGACGCCTCCGTTCCCGTTGTCCTGGAGGTGTGGTGCGAGCTCCAGTGCCCCGACTGCCACAGCGCCCTGGAGGACCTGCGCGCCCTGCGCGCCCGCTACGGCGACCGGCTGGAGTTGCGGCTGCGGCACTTCCCGCTGGAGAAGCACAAGCACTCCTTCGCCGCCGCGCAGGCCGCCGAGGAGGCTCTGGAACAGGGCAAGGGCTGGCCCTACGTCGAGTCCGTACTGGACAGGGTGGCGGAGCTGGACCGCCGGGGAGAGTCCCTCCTGGTCGAGGTCGCCGGTGAACTCGGCCTTGACTCGGAGGAGTTCGACACCGCGCTGATCGACGGACGGCACATCCTGATCGTCGACGCCGACCAGGCCGAGGGCAAGGCGATCGGTGTGACGGGCACCCCGACCTATGTCGTCGGCGGCGAGCGCCTCGACGGCGGCAAGAGCCAGGAGGGGCTCCGCGAGCGCATCGAGGAGATCGTCGACCGGCTGCTGGCCGCGAAGGCGTGACGTCAGAGCAGGCTCTTGTAGAGGTGGTACTCGGTCGTCTCGTAGCCGAGTGACGCGTAGAGCCGTTCGGCGGGCGTGTTGTTCGCGAACACGTTGAGGGCGATACGGTCCCGGCCCCCGGCCGTCGCCTGGGCCTCCGCGAGGAGCATGAGGGTGCGGCCGTGACCGTGACCGCGCCGGTCCGGGTAGACCCCGACGTCGTACACGTAGGCCATGTCGGGCAGTAGTGCCAGCCACAGGCTGCCGACCGGTACGGCCTCGTGTTCCAGGACGCTGATCAGGGTGTTCTCGCTCGCCGGCCCGTCCGGCAGGAGCCTGGCGTGGGCCTGGGCGGACTTCCGGCGGGCCTCGGCCTCGGGCACGCCTCGCGCGACGAGGCTTTCCGCGAGGCGCTGTGTGACCTGCGCCGCCCAGGGACCGTACTCGGCCTCGGTCATGGGGCGGGCGGCGCTGCCGGCCGGCAGCCGGGGCGCCTCGGCGGCGAGCCGCTTGGCCATGTTCCGGTTGCGCTGGACGTACCCGAGCGCCGTGGCGAGCCGGAGCGCGGCCACGGCGTCGGCGGGCACGGACACCTCGACGCGTCCGCACCCCCAGCCGCGCGCGATCTCCTCCGCGGCGAGCGCGGCGACCGCCGCCCTGCCTCGGCCCCGGTCCGGCTCCTCGATGCGCAGATCCTGCACACGGGCCACCTCCGGCCCGTACTCGGGGTGCGTGGAAAGCCGCACCGCGCCCACCGGGCGCCCGTTCACACACACCTGGAAGCGACGGGACAGCGCCCCGGCGGATCCTCGCTGAAGCGGCTCGGCCGGCCGCAGGGTCGTGGTCATCACAGGTGTTCTACCCGGTCCCGGCATCCGGGGCAGCCGAATATGCCGGGCTTTCAGGGATCGAGGCCGTCCACGCACCGGTCGTCGAAGACCCGCATCGCCTTGGCGGTCACCGGTCCCGGGGCGCCGGGCAGTTCACGGCCGTCGACACGGTGCACCGCCTGTACATCGCGGAGGGTGGAGGTCAGGAAGATCTCGTCGGCGCGCTCCAGGACGTCCAGCGGCAGATCGGTCTCCCTGGCGCCGGTCCACTCGACGGTCAGGGCGCGGGTGATACCGGGCAGACAGCCGGAGGCGACGGGCGGGGTGTGGATCTCTCCGTCGAGGACGACGAAGACGTTGGAACCGGTGCCCTCGCAGAGTTCTCCCACGGTGTTGGCGAACAGCGCCTCGGAGGCGCCGTGTTGGCGGGCGCGGTCGAGGGCGACGACGTTCTCGGCGTAGGAGGTGGTCTTCAGGCCGGTGAGCGCGCTCCGCTCGTTGCGGGTCCAGGGGACGGTGATCACGGCGGTGGAGTCCGGGCGCCGGGCGGTCTCGCCGAGGGCGACCACCAGGGTCGGGCCGTGCTCGCCGCGGTCGGAGCCGAGGGGGCCCTGGCCGCCGGTGTAGGTGATGCGCAGCCGCCCCAGCGGCATCGGGTTGGCATCGAGGACGGCCGCGCAGGCGCGGCGGACCTCGTCGTGGTCGGGGTCGGGCAGTCCGAGGCCCCTGGCCGAGCGGGTCAGCCGGTCCAGGTGGCGGGTGAGCGCGAAGGGCCTGCCGTCGGTCGCCTTGACGGTCTCGAAGACGCCGTCACCCACGGTCAGCCCGTGGTCGAAGACAGAGACACGGGCGGACTCGGCGTCCGTCAGTCCGCCGTCCAGCCAGATCCTCATCGGGGGCCTCCTCCACTCTCGTCGTACGCCCCCGACGCTATCGCGAGCAGCCGGGAAGCCTTGAGTTCGGTCTCCCGCCACTCGGCCTCGGGGTCGGACCCCCAGGTGATGCCGGCGCCGGTGCCGAATCTGAGGGCGCCTGCCGGGCGGTCGATCCAGAAGGTTCGGATACCGACGGCCAGCACGCCGGTGCCCCGGTCGGCGTCGACCCAGCCGATACCGCCGCAGTACGGGCCGCGGGGCACCGGTTCCAGGGCGTCGATGATCCGCAGGGCGCTGGACTTGGGCGCGCCGGTGACCGATCCGGGCGGGAAGGCGGCGGCCAGCAGCTCGGGCCAGCCGGCGTCGTCGCGCAGTTCGCCGCGGACCGTGGAGACGAGGTGGACCAGGCCGGGGTGCTTCTCCACGGCGCACAGGTCGGGGACGGTCACACTGCCGGTGGCGCAGACCCGGCCGATGTCGTTGCGGACCAGGTCGACGATCATGACGTTCTCTGCGTGGTCCTTCTCCAGGAGGTCCGCCTCGGTGCGTCCGGTGCCCTTGATCGGCCCGGATTCGACGATCCGCCCGTCGCGGCGCAGGAAGAGCTCGGGCGAGGCGGTGGCGATCTCCACGCCGTGCCCGGGCAGCCGGATCGTCCCCGCGTACGGCGCCGGGTTGCCACGGGCCAGCAGCGAGGTGAGGGCGTCCACGTCGGCGTCGGGGGCGACGGGCGCGGAGAGCACCCGGCAGAGGTTCGCCTGGTAGACCTCCCCGGCCGCGATGTGCTCGCGTATGCGGCGCACGGCCGCGGTGTACTCGGCGCGGTCGAGGGACGACGTCCAGTCACCGGCCGCAGGGCCGCGCCACCCGCCCGGGACCGGGGCGGGCACCGGCTCCTCACGTACGTCGGCGAAGCGGGCGCAGGTCAGCCGCCCCTCGAAGTCGGCGCAGACCGCCCAGAAACCGGTGGAGTCGAGGGCCGCGGGATCGCTGGTGACATCGAGGAGGCCGGTGGCGACGCGGTCGCCGAAGCGGGCGAGGGGAGGGAGTCCTGGAGCGAGGTGGAGCACTCTGTCGAGTCTAGGGTGGTGTGATGAGGGTGGCTCCGGCGTGTCCGACGGGTGCCCTGACCACGTCCTCCGGTGGGTGCGGCGCAGCACGCTGCGCAAACGCGTTTTTGTGCTGGCCCGGGAATCCGCTAGAGTTCAACACGTCGCCGGGACGCGGAAGCGGTCCGAAACGACAGGCGGACGTAGCTCAGTTGGTAGAGCGCAACCTTGCCAAGGTTGAGGTCGCGAGTTCGAGCCTCGTCGTCCGCTCGAAGGAACCAGGGGGTTTCCCGATCCCCTACACTCCTGGTGGAGTGGCCGAGAGGCGAGGCAACGGCCTGCAAAGCCGTCTACACGGGTTCAAATCCCGTCTCCACCTCCAAGGACGATTAGCTCAGCGGGAGAGCGCTTCCCTGACACGGAAGAGGTCACTGGTTCAATCCCAGTATCGTCCACTGGATCTTCTCGAAGATCCCAGCCCGCGCGATTAGCTCAGCGGGAGAGCGCTTCCCTGACACGGAAGAGGTCACTGGTTCAATCCCAGTATCGCGCACGCAGTAATCTCCCGGACGATTAGCTCAGCGGGAGAGCGCTTCCCTGACACGGAAGAGGTCACTGGTTCAATCCCAGTATCGTCCACTTCACCGGAGCCCCCGGCCGTCTCGTACGGCCGGGGGCTTCGTCGTGCTCGGCTCAGCTGGAGAACAGCATGTGGCCGAAGCTCTTGTGACGGTGGTGGCCGCCGTGACCGCCGTAGTGGCCGCCGTGGTGACCACCGTGCGGGGCGCCCCAGGCGGGTGCGGCCGGAGCGACCGGCGCGGCCGGGTACGCCTGCGGTGCGGAGGGCGGGGCGGGCTGCGACCACTGGGACTCCAGTCGGGTCAGCGACTCCAGCTCGCCGTAGTCGAGAAAGATGCCGCGACAGCCGCTGCACTGCTCGATCTGGATGCCGTTGCGGTTGTAGGTGTGCATCGGCGCATGGCACTTCGGACACTGCATGGTTCGGCTCAACTCCTCGCCGGTCGGTCCTGCTTGGTGACTCCCCAGGACAGACTCGCTCCGGCCCTGGTCGGTTGCACCCTACTTCGGGAAGGCGGCAGGCAACTCGGGAGGTGCGGAACCCATTCGGTCACAGGCGTCCACCAGGCACTGTTCCACCTCGTCCAGCTCACGAACGGCCGCGAGCGCCTTGGCCAGGAAGAGGGCGGCGGTCTGCACGGTGAGGGCGCGGGCCGGGACGTCCAGGGCGGCCCAGGGGTCGCCCTCGGCGGGCACGGCCGGGCCGCCCGCCGTGCGGTATGCGGTCAGGAAGCGGGTCCACTCGTCGGGCGGGAGCAGACCGCAGGCGAACCAGGCGGCGGGCCGCGCCAGATCCCAGGCCGGGACGCCCACTCCGAGATCGTCGACGTCGATGAGCCGCCACGGGCCGTCCGGGGGCGGGTGGCGGACCAGCTGGCCGAGGTGCAGGTCCCCGTGGCAGAGGGTGCTGCCCGGCACCGGCATGGGCGCCTCGGCGCGTGCCCAGGGCGGCAGGGCGGCCCAGGCACGCAGCACCGGGGCCGCGGCGGGATGCGGGGCCGACGCCGCGGCGAGGGCGGCCCTGAGCCGGGTGATGGCCCGGGCGGCCTTGGCGGGTCCGCGCATGGCAGGCAGGACCGCCGCCTCCTGGCCGGCCGGCGCGGGCAGCGCGCCCGGGTTTCCGGGCCCCATGTCGAGCAGCGTGGCCGCCACCGGCCCCCGGGCGACCCCGGCGACCGGTATCCGGTGCAGTCGGGCCAGCAGCTCCCCGGCGGCTTCCCAGGGCGCCGCGTCCGGATCGTCCGGGTTCACCGGAGCACCGTACGGCCAGTACGTCACGAGACGGACGTCCGGTACCACCGGAGCCGGCCCGGCCGGGACGGCGGGCGGAGCATCCGGGGCGGGCTCGGTGACCGGGGCCCGGCGCGGGCGGAGCAGCAGGTCCTTGGCCGCTTCCCCCGGGGCCGCGTCCGGATCGTCCGGGGACAGCGTGGTGCCGTACGGCCAGTACGTCACCAGACGACCGTCCGGTACCACCGGAGCCGGCCCGGCCGGGACGGCGGGCGGAGCATCCGGGGCGGGCTCGGTGACCGGGGCCCGACGCGGGCGGGGCAGCAGGTCCGCGGCGGCTTCGCTCGGGGACGGGTCCGGATCGTCCGGGGCGCCGTACGGCCCGCGGGGCACGAGGCGGCTGTCCGGTGCTGCCGGGGCGAGGGGGGCGAGCAGGATGTCCGGGTGGTTGGTGGCGACGGTGAGCCTGCGGGCCAGTTCGGCGGGGTCGGAGTGCGGGGCGTGGGCCTTCGCCACGGTGCCGCCGTGGCGGACGACGGTGGCGTCCGGACGGTCGGCGAGGGTGGCCGTGTCCTCGCAGGCGCAGCGGTCACCGTCGGGATGGGCCGCCGCGGCGGCCGCAGCGGTCAGTTGCGACAGTACGTCTGCGGTCACGAGGTCCCCTGGATGGCTGCGGGTGCACCGGCGAGCGTACGCGGACCGGCGGCGTCGGACACCTGCGGGAACGGCGCAATGCCGGCGCAGCTCCCCAGCTGCGCCGGCATTCGTGCCGTCCGCCGTACCCCCGTCCCCACGGGGTTTTCATGGGTGGATGTCCCCGCCCGGACCGCTCTTCCGGGCCTGGGGTCGCCGCTCAGCGCCCCAGCATCACGCCCACGGACGACGCCTGTGTGGCCACTGTCTCCCAGCCGTCGAAGACGAGGAGGAGCAGGGCCGCCAGGGGAAGGGCCATGAGCGTCGCCACCAATGGGTGGCGACGGCCTGAGGCGCGAGGACGGAGCGCGATGCGCCCCAGCGCGCGGACCGGTGTCCGCGGTGCCGTCAGAGCCATGGTCCCTCTCCTGACCGTTGTCGGTTCCCTGGAGCGGCGAGTGTGTGACCTCGGGGGCCGAGTACCGCACCCGCCGCTTGTCCTCAAATCTAGGGTCGCGGTGCCGGGCGGACGTCATGCCCTCGTATCGAATCGCGGGCCTCCCGGAGGAGGAGCCGCACTCCGCGGAGTACTCCCCTGGGTGGAGATGTGGTCCTAGTTCTAGGGGTCATCCCTGAGGGGGTCGACTCGCGGACGGGCGGGCCGGGGAGGGCCAGGGAGGCACCCGGAGTGACTTCGCTCACTTCACCCCATTTCGGCAGTGGCCCACCACTGCCCCGCCGCGCCCTCCGGTCACCCTCGCGCGGTGTGCGCACACGGCCGCCCCGAGGCCCGTCCCGTTCTCCGCGCGGCGGTCCCGCCCTCCGCCAACCACCCTTTTGGAGAAAGGTGGTTGACATCGCGCCGTGCTCAAAGGCCCCCTGTGCAACGGCATCCTGACCACTCTTCAAATCCCCCGCTCAGCACGGACAATCGGCCGGATACAGAGGGCGCGGCCTCTACGCGCGGGCGGCCGGGGAAACGTAAGCTGGGCCACGTCACACGGACCGGGCAGCGGGGAAGAACATGGCGATGATGCGCCTGAGGCGCGAGGACCCGCGCGTCGTCGGCTCGTTCAGGCTTCACAGACGGCTCGGCGCGGGCGGGATGGGCGTTGTCTACCTGGGCTCCGACAAGAAGGGGCAGCGGGTGGCCCTGAAGGTCATCCGGCCGGATCTGGCGGAGGACCAGGAGTTCCGTTCCAGGTTCGCCCGTGAGGTGTCGGCGGCTCGCCGGATCAGGGGCGGATGCACCGCGCGGCTCGTCGCGGCCGACCTCGACGCCGACCGGCCGTGGTTCGCCACACAGTACGTGCCCGGTCCCTCACTGCACGACAAGGTCGCCGACGAGGGGCCGCTCGGCGCGGCGGAAACGGCCTCGATCGGCGCGGCCCTGTCCGAGGGACTGGTGGCGGTGCACGAGGCCGGGGTCGTGCACCGGGACCTCAAACCGTCCAACATCCTGCTGTCCCCGAAGGGGCCGCGGATCATCGACTTCGGCATCGCCTGGGCGACCGGAGCCTCCACGCTCACCCACGTCGGTACGGCGGTGGGCTCCCCCGGCTTCCTCGCGCCGGAGCAGGTGCGGGGCGCGGCGGTCACACCCGCCACGGACGTGTTCTCACTCGGCGCGACGCTCGCGTACACCGCGATGGGCGACTCCCCCTTCGGGCACGGCAGTTCCGAGGTGATGCTGTACCGGGTGGTCCACGAGGAGCCCCAGCTGCACGGCGTGCCGGACGCGCTCGCCCCGCTGGTCCGGGCGTGTCTGGCGAAGGACCCCGAGGAGCGGCCGAGCACGCTCCAACTGTCCCTCCGGCTCAAGGAGATCGCGGCGCGCGAGGCGCAGGTCATGGCCGACGTACGGCCGCCCGCGCCCCGCGCCGCCGAGGCCGACCGGCCCACCGGGCGGCTCACCGGGAGCCATCCTGAGCAGCAGCGCACGCAGCGGCGCCCGCCGTCCGCCACTCCCGCGCCACGCGGTGGCACCCCGTCCCGGGGCGGGAGCGCTTCGCGCGGCGGGAGTGCTTCGCGGGGCGGTGGTGTGCCGTCCCGGCCGAACGGGGCACGGCCGACGCCGGCTTCCCGTGGCAGGACGGGGTCCACCGGCAGCGGCCGACCCGCTCCGCGCAGCGGCACCGGCCGCACGGGCCCGCGCGCCACGGGCACCGGGCGACGGCCCGCCAATCCGCGGCTGCTGCGGCAGCGGCTGTTCGTGTTCGTCGTGGTGACGCTGCTGGTCGCCCTCGGCATCGCCGTGGCCCAGGGCTGCGAGAGGTCCGCGCGTGGACTGGGCGGCTCGGCGGACACCGTGACAGCCGAGCGGATGCACACCCACACCCACACCATGGCCCCGGCAGGTGTCGGGCCCGCCCATGGCCCGTCGGATGCTCTGCTGCCCTAGGGCGTGTCTGACAATTCCCGTCGTCCGCCCGGAGGGCGGGCCTCGCGGTGGCGTGCGTGCGATCGCAAGGCGGCGGAGCGCCCTCGTGGCGGCGCCACGAGGGCGTTTCGGCAACGCCGCGAGCGTGCGTGCCAGCCCCCGCGAGGCAGGCGGGAATTGTCAGCCACGCCCTAGCCCTGGGGCCGTCCGGAGGCCACCGCGTAGAACGCCACCGCGGCCGCCGCGCCCACGTTGAGAGAGTCGACGCCGTGGGACATCGGGATGCGTACCCACTCGTCGGCGGCGACCAGGGCCTGGGTCGACAGGCCGTCGCCCTCCGCACCGAGCATCAGGGCCACCCGGTCCATGCGGTGCGGGGCGACCTCGTCCAGCGGTTTGGCCTTCTCGTCGGGGGTGAGCGCGAGAAGTGTGAACCCGGCCTCGCGCACCGAGTCCAGGCCCTTGGGCCAGGTGTCCAGCCGGGCGTAGGGCACGGAGAAGACCGCACCCATGGAGACCTTGACGCTGCGCCGGTACAGCGGGTCCGCGCAGTCGGGGGACAGCAGGACCGCGTCCATGCCGAGCGCGGCCGCCGAGCGGAAGATCGCGCCGATGTTGGTGTGGTCGTTCACGGACTCCATGACGACCACCCGGCGGGCGGACCGCAGTAGTTCCGCCGCCGTCGGCAGCGGCTTGCGCTGCATGGAGGCGAGGGCGCCTCGGTGCACGTGGTAGCCGGTGACCTGCTCGGCGAGTTCCGGGCTGACCGCGTAGACGGGGGCCGGCAGTTCGTCGATGACGTCCCGCATGACGTCGACCCACTTGGCCGACAGCAGCATGGAGCGCATCTCGAAGCCGGCGTCCTTGGCACGCCGGATGACCTTCTCGCCCTCGGCGATGAACAGGCCCTCCGCCGGTTCGCGTTTGCGGCGCAGCTCGACGTCGGTCAGGCCCGTGTAGTCGCGCAGACGCGGGTCCTCGGGATCCTCAACGGTGATGAGATCGGCCACAGTGGTGATACTGCCTTGTCCTGGGTGTGGTGCCAACGGCACGAACGGGACGCGTTACCAGCGGTTACGCGGAGGGGTGGGGGCCCACGGCGACGACCGGGCCGATGACGACGACCGCCGGGGGCTTCACGTCCTCGGCGCGCACGGTCTCGGCGACGGTCGCGAGGGTCGCGTCGACCCGGCGCTGCGCGGCGGTCGTACCCTCCTGGACCAGGGCCACCGGTGTGTCCGGGGACTTGCCATGGGTGACCAGCGTCTCGGCGATCTTCCCGATCTTGTCGACGCCCATGAGGACGACAAGGGTGCCGGTCAGCTTGGCGAGCGCCGGCCAGTCGACCAGGGAACGCTCGTCGTCGGGGGCGACATGGCCGCTCACCACGGTGAACTCATGGGCGACGCCCCGGTGGGTGACCGGAATGCCGGCCACGCCGGGCACCGAGATCGAGCTGGAGATGCCGGGGACCACCGTGCACGGGATCCCGGCCTCCGCGAGGGCCTGGACCTCCTCCATGCCGCGGCCGAAGACGAAGGGGTCGCCGCCCTTGAGACGGACCACGGACTTGCCCTGTCTGGCGTGCTCGACGAGCGCGTTGTTGATGGCCTCCTGGGCCATGTAGCGGCCGTAGGGGATCTTCGCCGCGTCGATCACCTCGACATGCGGCGGCAGTTCGGCGAGCAGGTCGCGCGGGCCGAGCCGGTCGGCGATGACCACGTCGGCCTCGGCCAGCAGGCGGCGGCCGCGCACGGTGATCAGGTCCGGGTCGCCGGGACCGCCGCCGACCAGGGCCACACCTGGTGAGCGGGTGCGGTGGTGCGGCGCCACCAGGGTGCCGTCGCGCAGGCCCGCCACGACCGCGTCACGGATCGCCGCGGTGTGACGGGGGTCGCGGCCGCGCGCGTCAGTGGTGAGCACGGCGACCGTGACGCCCTCGCTGTGACCGGTCGCCGGGGTCCACGCGGTGGCCGCGTCGGCGTCGTCGGAGCGGACGCACCAGACCCGGTGGCGCTCCCCCTCGGCGGAGGCCGCGGCGTTGGCCGCCGGGTCGTCGGTGGCGATCAGCGCGTACCAGGCTTCCGCGAGGTCGCCTTCCGTGTACCGGCGCCGCTCCCAGGCGATCTCGCCCGCGTCCGCCATCGCCTCCACCGACGGGGTCGCCTCGGGCGACACGAGGACGATGTCCGCGCCCGAGGCGATGAGCGCGGGCAGCCGCCGCTGGGCGACCTGGCCGCCGCCCAGGACGACGACTCGGCGGCCGGTGAGGCGGAGGCCTACGGGGTAGGCGGGGTGTTCGGCCATGAGGGGCGGCTCCTCGTACAGGCAGCGGTGCGGTGGGCGCGCTGCGCCTTCGGAGCGGCCCTGACGTGCGGATTTTAGGATGCGAACGGGACAGACGGCGAGGTGGTCCGATGGCTGAACACCGGACCACCGCCGCCGTGACGGCTACTTCTCGGTCACTCCCGCCGAGTCGAACGTCGCCACCTCGTGCATGGCGCGTGCGGTGCTCTGGACCAGGGGCAGGGCGAGCAGTGCGCCCGTGCCCTCGCCGAGGCGCAGATCGAGGTCGACCAGGGGGCGCAGGCCCAGCTTGTTGAGCGCGGCCACATGGCCCGGCTCGGCGCTGCGGTGACCGGCGATGCAGGCCGCGAGGACCTCGGGGGCGATGGCCCGGGCCACCAGGGCGGCGGCTCCGGCGCTGACGCCGTCCAGGATCACCGGCGTACGCAGGGAGGCGCCGCCGAGGAGCAGACCGACCAGCGCCGCGTGCTCGAAGCCGCCGATCGCGGCGAGGACACCGATCGGGTCGGCCGGGTCCGGCTGGTGCAGCTCGATGGCCCGGCGGACGACCTCGGTCTTGCGGGCCAGGGTCTCGTCGTTGATGCCGGTGCCGCGCCCGGTCACCTCGGCCGGGTCCGCGCCGGTGAAGACGGAGATCAGGGCCGCGGACGCGGTGGTGTTGGCGATGCCCATCTCACCGGTGAGCAGCGCCCGGTTGCCGGCCGCCACCAGGTCGCGCGCGGTCTCGATGCCCACCTCGATGGCCGCCTTGGCCTCCTCGCGGGTCATCGCGGGGCCGGCGGTCATGTCGGAGGTGCCACCGCGGATCTTGCGGGGCAGCAGGCCCGGGGTGGCGGGCAGGTCCGCGACGACACCGACGTCCACGACGCAGACCTCGGCGCCGACCTGGTTGGCGAAGGCGTTGCAGACCGCTCCCCCGCCGAGGAAGTTGGCCACCATCTGCGCGGTGACCTCCTGCGGCCAGGGGGTGACGCCCTGGGCGTGCACCCCGTGGTCGCCGGCGAAGATCGCGACGGCGGCGGGTTCCGGGATGGGCGGCGGGCACTGCCGGGACAGCCCGGACAGCTGCGCGGAGATGATCTCCAGCATGCCGAGGGCACCGGCCGGCTTGGTCATCCGCTTCTGCCGTTCCCATGCCTCACCGAGGGCCTTGGCGTCCAGCGGACGGATTCCGGCGACGGTCTCGGCGAGCAGGTCGTGCGGGTCCTCGCCGGGCAGCGCGCGACGGCCGTACGTCTCCTCGTGCACGACCCACGACAGCGGGCGGCGCTTGGACCAGCCGGCCTGCATCAGCTCGGGCTCGTCCGGGAACTCGTCGACGTACCCGACGCAGAGGTAGGCGATGACCTCCAGGTGCTCGGGCAGACCGAGCGCGCGGACCATCTCGCGCTCGTCGAAGAAGCTGACCCACCCGACGCCGAGGCCCTCGGCACGGGCGGCGAGCCAGAGGTTCTCCACCGCGAGCGCCGCCGAGTAGGGCGCCATCTGCGGCTGCGTGTGACGGCCCAGGGTGTGGCGGCCGCCGCGGGTGGGGTCGGCGGTGACGACGATGTTCACCGGGGTGTCGAGGATCGCCTCGATCTTCAGTTCCTTGAACTGCTTCGCCCGGCCCTTGGGCAGCGACTTGGCGTACGCCTCACGCTGGCTCATGGCCAGTTCGTGCATCGTGCGGCGGGTCTCCGCGGAGCGGATGACGACGAAGTCCCAGGGCTGCGAGTGGCCGACGGAGGGCGCGGTGTGCGCCGCCTCCAGGACACGGAGCAGCACGTCGTGCGGGATCGGGTCGTCGCGGAAGCCGTTGCGGATGTCCCGCCGTTCGCGCATGACCCTGAGGACGGCCTCGCGTTCGGCGTCGTCGTAGCCGGGCGCGGCCGGGCCGACGGGCCGCGGTGCCTCGGCCGCCACCGCACTCTCCGCGCTCTCCGTGTTTTCCGTGCCTTCCTCCGGCTCGGCGGCCCTGGTCTCCAGGTCCTCCGCCCGCTGCACGGCTTCCGGCGTCAGAAGGTCCGACTCCACGGGCTCCGGTTCCGTGGCCTCAGGCTGGGCAGCGTCCGGTTGCACGGCCTCCGGCTCCGGGGCGTCGGGCTCTGCGGAGTTCTGCTGTACGACGTTCTGCTCGGCGCTCTGCTGTACGGCGTCTTCGGGGCTGCGCTCGCCGGTCGGTGCCGTCGGGACCGCGGCGGGCTCGGCCTCGCGGGGTGCGGGGACCGTGGCCACGGCCTCCGGGGTCGCGGCGGGCGCGTCCTGCGTGGGCAGGATCAGCGGGCGCGGCGGGGTCGGGGCGAGGTGCGGTGTGGTCGGTACCGTGCCCTCGACCTGCACGAACCGGCCAAGGGAATGGTCCGGGTGCACCTGCGGGGGAACGGTGCCCTGGCGGGCGGCCTGGTCGTCGCCCTCGGCCGCGACCTCAAGAATCTCTTGTTCGGCGGGCATCTGCGCCGACGGCCCCGGCTCGGCCGGCTGCTCGGCGGGAGCGGCGGCCTCCGGCTCGCGCGGCGGTACGACGGTGGGGGCCTGGATCGCGGCGGTGTGGCCGGGGTCGGCGGGCTGCGCCTCGGCGGTGACGGCCTCAGGCTCCCGCGGCTCCTGCTCCTGCGGCTCCTGGGCGGGCTCGGGCCAGTGCGTCTGCTCGGCGAACGGCGCCTCGGCGGAAGGCTGTTCCGTCTCGGGTTCGGTGACCTGCACGGCCGCGTCCGGCTCCACGGGCTGCGGGGCGATGGGCACGCCGTCCACGGGGGTCGCGGCGTGCGGCTCGGGAACCTCGGCCGTGGTCTCCGGGACAGCCTCGGACTCCGCGGGGTCCTCGGGGTCCTCGGGGAGCGGCGCGGCCTCGGGTTCGCGCGCTTCCACGGACTCCACGGATGCCACGGATTCCTGGGCGTCCTCCGGCGCGGTGGTCACCTCGGCGGCCGGCGGCCCCGGGACCGCGTCGGGCACCTGCGCAACCGGTGAACTCTCCGTGCTGTGAGGACTCTCCGAACCGGCGAGGTCGGCTGACGGTGACGGCGCCGTCTCCGCGATTCCCCCCGCCGCCGCGGCCTCCATGGCGAGCCGGGCTACCGCGGCCTGGGCGGCGTCGGTCGTCTGACCGGTCTGCTCGGGGGCGGGCTCCGCAAACGGGACAGCCGTCTCCACGAGCGGGACAGCCGTCTCCATGGCCGGGGCCGGTGCGCCCAGGTCTGCCTGGGCCACCGGTGCGGCGCCCCAGGGGGCCGCGCTCTGCGGCGCGAGGTCGCGCAGCGGCTGGGCATCGAGGTACTCGGGGCCGGAGGCCGGCGACCCGGGCTGCCGCACTGGCACCGGCGCGCCCGCGGGGCCACGGTCGGCGAGGGAGCGGACCGGGCTCGCGGAGGCGTCGGGGATCTGCGGGCCGAGGTGCAGCGGGCGGCGCTGGGGCACGGACGCGCCCTGCTCGTGCGGGGCCGAGAGGATCGGGGACGGCGGTACGGAGACGGGCAGGTCGGGCAGGCGGACACCGCCGAGGTCGACGGAGCCGCTGTCGCGGCCGTCCGTCTCGTGCGGGCCGGGCTCGTGGACGGCTTCGACGACCGGCTCGGGCGCCGGCGGCGGGACCTCGTTGCCCCAGGCGCTCTGGGCGCCCGGCAGCAGCAGGTCCTCGTCCTCGGCGGTGGTCTCGGAGAGGTAGCCGTACCCACCGTGCGCGGGAACGCCCGGCTGGTCCGCCGTCCCTGCGCTCTCCGGCTGTCCCTCGCCCGGGACCCGGCCGGTGTCCGTCATGCGTACCCCTCGCCCATTGGTTAGTGCTTCTACGACCAGATCATCCGGAACGGCGCACCGACCGCCCCGTAGTGAAGAACGAGCGTCCGTGCCCAGCGGCACGAACGACCGCCCGTAAAAGGCGACAAAGCCATTCGGTGGCATTGTCCCGGCCGATCACCCGTCGCGACAGTTCGTTCCGCGACAGCCCGTTGTGGACTGCGCCACGTTGCGCGTCCTCCGGTTCTGCCGTACCACACCCAGTCCAAAATGGGCCCGTTTTCCGGACATTGACGAACGAAGTTCCGGGCCACCCGGAGCGGTACGACGATCGGCCAGCCTACCGCGCGCAGTACGACAACAGGATCACGGGGCGCGATCCGGGAGAACGGCGCTGAGCAGGAACGCGACGTTCCGCTCCGTCTCCGTCCAGGCGCGGGTGTCGAGTCCCACGGACTGGGTGAGGGCGCACTCGACCCGGTATCCGTGCTCGGTGAGGTCGCGTCCGGCGAGTTCGGCCTCGTCACGGGTGGCCGCGTGGGTGACGATGCGCTGCGGGCGGCGGTCGGCGACCGCGGAGACCACGGCCGCTCCCCCGCCGCCGACCCGGACGACGTCCGGTTCGGGCAGGTTCTCCAGGATGTGCGGGGCGGTGCCGGGGACGATCTGGAGCTGGACGCCGAAGCGGCGTGCGGCGGCCTCGGTGCGGGCGCAGGCCCCGGGGTCCCGGTCGACGGCGATGACGGCGGCGCCGGCCCGCGCGGCCTCGGTGGCGAAGGCGCCGCTGCCGCAGCCGATGTCCCAGACGAGGTCGCCGACCCGTGGTCCCAGCCGGGCGAGTTGGGCGGCCCGGAGCAGGTCCGTCTCACCCTCGCCGAGTCGGCCTTCGTAGGCATCGGCGGGCTGTGTCCAGCCGCGCGGGCCCGCGCCGGGGTCGCGGCCGGCGATCCAGCCGCCACCCTCGGCCGCCGCCACCGGCCCGCCGATGACGATGACGATGTTGGGGTCGCGCCAGGTGTGGTCGGCCGCGTTGTCGGAGGTGACGACGGAGACCTGCTCGCGGTCGGTGCCGAGTTCCTCGCAGATGACGAAGGTGCGGTGGACCCCGTCCAGCAGCAGTCCGAGTTCGGCGGGTCCGGCGCCGGGCGAGGTGAGCACGGCGACCTTGGCGTGGGCCCGGCACACGTTCACCGCGCGCCGCAGCGTGCGCCGGTGCGCGACGACCACCTGCGCGTCGTCCCAGGGCATACCGGCCCGGGCGAAGGCGGCGGCCACGGCGGAGACGGCGGGGACGACCTCCACCTCGAGGCCGAATTCGGGGGCGCGCAGGGTTCGTACGATGCCGAAGAAGCCGGGGTCGCCGTCGGCGAGCACCACAGCGGTGCCGCGGTGGGCTGCGATGCGGCGGGCGGCGAGCGGGACGCTGCCGAGGCGGATGCGTTCGGCCGCCGGGGGCACCTCGGGGAGCGCCAGGTGGTGGGCCGCGCCCGCGACGAGTGTGGCGGCGCCCAGGGCGCCGCGGGCCGCGGCGGTCAGCGAGGAACCGTCCCAGCCGATCACCGTGACGCGGTCGGCCATGGTCGTAAGTCTCCCGGGTCTGCGCAGGTCGTCAGGGGTGGGGGCCCGCAGGCCGGCTCCGTGAGGGTACCTGGTGAAGGTGTCGGGCAGGTGCGGGCGGTGTCCCCGTGCGTCCCGTGGGGACCGCGGGGGTCAGTTCCAGTCGGGGAACGTCGTGAAACCGCCGTTGCCGGCGAACTGCTCGCCCGTGCCCTCCAGGTCCTCGGGGAGGAGACTCCACACGATGAAGTCGGTGCGGACCTGGGTCCACGCGCCGTCCTCCGTGCGGACGCGGGCTATGCACGCGTTGCGCAGGACGCCTTCGCTGATGCAGCCGATCTTCTGGGCGACCTGCTGGGAGGCGGTGTTGTCGGCGGCGGTGCGCAGTTCGACGCGCTCGAACTTCTGGTCGTGGAACAGCCACTGGGCGGTGGCGAGCGCCGCCTCGGAGGCGTAGCCCTCGCCGCGGGCCCAGGGGGCGACGATGTAGGAGAGTTCGGTGGACCGGATGTCCCAGTTGGTCTTGGTCAGCTGGATGATGCCGACCAGGCGCTGGGTGAGGAACTCGGTGACCGCGAGGTCGAGGCCGTGCCCGGCGGTGCGTTCGGCGGGCGCCCACGAGGTGATCCAGTGGCGGGCGCCGTCCTCGGTGAACGGCTGGGGGACGTGTGTCCAGGCCCCGACCTGTTCGTCGTTCATCATCGCGGCCAGGGCGGGCACATCGTCCTCGTCGAGGGGACGCAGCACCAACCGCTCCGTGCTGATGGAGATGCTGGGGAAGGTGCTAGTCATGCGCCGCTCCGTAACCTTCGGAAATACCGTCAGGGCTTACTGAACTGCCCAGCATGCAGTATGCGGACGCGAAGTGGCAGCACGGGGTCCACACCCGGTGAGGGAGCGGACCCCGTGCGTGGCGATACGCGGTGTTACGACCCGTCAGAAGGAGGCGATGACCGAGCCCTGGTACTTGTCCTGGATGAACTTCTTCACCTCGGGCGAGGTCAGCAGCTTGGCGAGCTTCTTGACCCGCGGGTCCTTCTCGCTGCCCTTCTTCACGGCGAGGAAGTTGCCGTACGGGTTGTCCTTGGCGGACTCCAGGACGAGGGCCTCGGTGGCGGGCTTGAGGCCGGCGGAGATGGCGAAGTTGCCGTTGATCACCGCGGCGTCCACGTCGTCCAGGGAGCGCGCGGTCTGGGCCGCCTCGACCTCCTTGAACTTGAGGTTCCTCGGGTTCTTGGCGATGTCCTGCGGGGTCGCCTCGGTGCCCGCGCCGTCCTTGAGCGTGATGAGGCCGTTCGCGGCCAGCAGCTTGAGGGCGCGCGCCTCGTTCACGGTGTCGTTGGGGAGGGCGACGGTCGCGCCGCTCTTGAGGGCGTCGGTGCTCTTCACCTTGTGCGAGTAGAGGCCGAGCGGCTCCAGGTGGACCGTGACCACGGGCACGATGTGGGTGCCGCGCTTCTTGTTGAAGTCGTCCAGGTACGGCTGGTTCTGGAAGTAGTTGGCGTCCACCGAGCCGTCCTCGGTCGCCGTGTTCGGCGTGATGTAGTCGGTGAACTCCCTGACCTTCAGGTCGAGACCGGCCTTCTTCGCCAGGTTCTTCTTGACGAAGTTCAGGATCTCGGCGTGCGGGGTCGGGCTCGCGGCGACGACCAGCGGGCCGCTGGTGTCGGAGGAGCCGTGGGACGAGTCCCCGTCCGGGCCGCAGGCGGTGAGCCCGGTGGTGAGGGCTGCGGCGGCGAGGACGGCTGCGCTGATCTTGGCGGTGTTACGCACGAAAAGTGCCTTTCCTTATGGGTGGTGCGAGGTGGTGCGGCCCCGTGTTGGGTGGACGGGGAGTTCTGGGGGGGCGACGCGGCTCAGGCGGCCTTGTGCGCGTCGGCGGTCGCGGGCTCCGCCGTCCTCTTCAGCAGACGGAGCCTGGGCGCGGGCCCGGAGTGGGCGCCGCGGCGGTGCAGGGAGCGGGCCGCGTAGTCGCCGGCCAGCTGGATGAGGGAGATGACGACCGCGAGCAGCCCGACGATGATCCACATCAGCTCGGTCTCGAAACGCTGGTAGCCGTAGCGGATGGCGAGGTCGCCCAGGCCGCCTCCGCCGACCGTGCCGGCCATGGCGGAGTAGCCGATGAGCGCGATCAGCGTGGTCGTGGCGCCGGAGATCAGCGAGGGCAGCGACTCGGGGACGAGCACCTTGCGGACGATCGTCCAGGTGTTGCCGCCCATGGCCTGCACGGCTTCGACCAGCCCGTGGTCCACTTCGCGGACAGCGGTCTCGACGAGGCGGGCGAAGAAGGGGATGCCGCCGATGGCGAGCGGCACGATCGCCGCGTTGGTGCCGATCGTCGTTCCGGTGACCCAGCGGGTGAAGCTCATCAGGGCCACCATCAGGATGATGAACGGCATCGAGCGCAGGACGTTCACGACCTGTCCGGTGACCTTGCTGGCGAGGGCGTTGCGCAGCAGACCGTCCCGGTCGGTGAGGACGAGCAGGACGCCGAGCGGGAGTCCGGCGGCGACCGAGATCAGGGTGGACCAGCCGACCATCCACAGCGTCTCGTAGCCCGCCTGCGACAGCAGTGGCTGCATTTCGGACCAGGTCACTTCGCACCCTCCTTGACCAGTGCGGGCTGCTTGCCGACCACGTCGATCTGGAGGCCCTGTTCACGCAGGAAGCCGATGGGCACCACGTTGTCCTCGTAGCGGCCGGGCAGTTCGATGCGCATACGGCCGACCTGGAGGCCGCCGACGGTGTCGATGGCCGCGCCGAGGATCGATATGTCGATGTTGTAGGTGCGCGAGAGCTGGGAGACGACCGGCTGGGTCGCGCTCTCGCCCTGGAAGGTGACGTCCACGACGGTGCGGTCGTCGCCGGTGGCCTCGCCGCCCACCGGGAACAGCGCGGCGGCCAGTTCGGAGCCCGGGGTGGCGAGCAGTTCGCTGACGGTGCCCGACTCCACGATCCGGCCCCGGTCCATCAGGGCGGCGGAGTCGCAGACCGACTTCACGACGTCCATCTCGTGCGTGATGAGCAGAACGGTCAGGCCGAGTTGCCGGTTCAGGTCGCGCAGCAACTGGAGGATGGAGCGGGTGGTCTCCGGATCGAGCGCGCTGGTGGCCTCGTCCGAGAGCAGCACCTCGGGGTCGCCGGCGAGAGCGCGGGCGATGCCGACGCGCTGCTTCTGACCGCCGGAGAGCTGGGCGGGGTAGGCGCTCGCCTTGTCGGCGAGGCCGACGAGGTCGAGCAGTTCGAGCGCCTTGCGGGTGCGTTCCCGACCCGACAGGCCGAGGATCTCCAGCGGGAGTTCGACGTTGTCCCGGACGGTCCGCGAGGACAGCAGGTTGAAGTGCTGGAAGACCATGCCGATCCGGCTGCGTGCGCGCCGCAGCTGCCGGCCGGCCCGGGGGCCGCGCCCGGCGAGGGCGGTGAGGTCCTGCCCTGCGACGGTCACGGTCCCCGCGGTGGGACGCTCCAGCAGGTTGACGCAGCGGATGAGCGAGGACTTTCCGGCGCCGGACTGGCCGATGACGCCGTACACCTCGCCTTCGCGGACATGGAGGTCGACGCCGTCCAGGGCGGCGACCTCACGGCCGCGCGAGCGGTAGACCTTGGTCAGGCCCGTGGTGGTGATCACTGTGATTCCGTCACTGTCGGGTGCGCGGGCGTGGGTGTGCCCGGGCGCGGGGGTGCGTTTCTTCAGGGACGCGGCACGGTTCTCGCGGTGGCGATGGAACCGGTGGAGAACATGTGCGCGGGGCGGCGGCCTCGTACTGCGTTCACGGCGTACGGACGGGCCACGGCGCTCGCTTCGGGGCGCGAGGCTTCAGGGTGGTGCGGGGGCCCTCTAGAAGGCGCACATTCGACACATACAACGAGCACCGGGCGTCATGGTCGCCTCGGTCGCAAGGGTGCGGCTGCTCGTCGTGGTCATGCGATCAGTAAAACAGACGGACGGTCCTGACCAAGTCCTGCCGTCCGCATGCTGGACAGTGATGGACGGCGACGGTCCTGCGGCCCGGCCCGCGCCCACACCTCCGCTCCCCCGTCCTGGCCGGTGTGCACAAGGGTGTAGGCCTGCCGGGTGCCGGACCGGCAAACGGCCCCGGACCCGGCGGGTTGTGGCCAACGCCACGGCGGTTCCGGCCACGGCCACGGCACTTCCGCCACGGCCACGGCACTTCCGGCTACGGCGGGGCCGACCGCGTCGGGTCGTTTGGCCCGTAATAGGGTCTCCGCATGCTCAATGCCCTGACGCTGGTGACCGGTGTCGCCGCGCTGCTGCTCGCCGCCTGGTGCGGCTGGGCGGCCTACCGTGACCAGCCCACGAAGGACTGGCATTTCATCGGCATGGCCGTCGTGTCGCTGCTGGCCGCGGTGCAGATGGTGATCGGGGTCGTACAGCTCGCGCGGGGCGAGGAGCCGGAACAGGGCACGGCGATCTTCGTCGCGTATCTGGTGGGCGCCTTCGCGTGTGTACCGGCCGCGGCGTTCATGTCGCTGGCGGAGCGGACCCGCTGGGGTTCGGTGACCGTCGCCGCGGGCGGTGTGGTGCTGGCCGTGCTGCAGGTGCGGCTCTTCGACATCTGGGGAGGCTGAGATGACGACCGCGCAGGAGAAGCCGGCGAGGACCCGGCTCACCGCCGGGCCGGGGACACTGCTCGTGTGGCTCTACGGCGTGATGGTCGTCGGGGCCGTCTCGCGGTCCGTCTACCAGATCTCGACGGACTTCGGGCGGGCGCCGCTCGCCTATGTACTGTCCGCCGTGGCGGGCGCGGTGTACGGATTCATCACGTACTCGCTGGTGCGCGGCGGCGAGACCGCGCGCAGGGCGGCGCTGGTGTGCTGCGCCGCCGAACTCGCGGGTGTGCTGATCGTGGGCACCTGGACCCTGGTCGAGCCGTCGGCCTTCCACGACTCTACGGTCTGGTCCGACTACGGCCTGGAATACCTGTTCATCCCCGTGCTGCTGCCGGTGTCGGCGATGTACTGGCTGCGCAGGTCGCGCGACGCCGTCACGCCGTAGCCGCGTAGGCTCCGGCCGGCTTCTCCAGGATGATCAGCGGGACTCCGTCCGCGCGCCTGGACGTGCCCACCGTCTCGTAGCCGACGCGCCGGTACAGCCGCAGGTTGCCCTCGCTGCGATGACCCGCCTGGAGGCGGAACCTCTTGGCGCCGTGCTGCTCGGCGAGGGCCGCCTCGGCCGCACGCAGCAGCCGGGCGCCGATGCCGTGGCCCTGCAGTCGGGGGTGGACGCACAGCTTGCCGATGGCGGCGGCGCCGTCCTCGCTCACCGATCCGCGCACCGAGCCGACCACCTCCTCACCGAGCCGGGCGACGAAGACGCAGTCGGAGGCGACCTCCTGGCGGACCGAGTCGAGGCTTTGGACGAGCGGGTCGATGCGGTAGTTGCCGTACAGCGCCGCCTCGCCCTGGAAGCACAGGTACTGGAGCCGGAAGATCTGCTCCGCGTCCTGCTCGTTCGCCTCCGAGATGGTCACGCTCATGCCCATGTGCGCACGCCTCCCGCTCACCTGATCGCCGGTCGTCCCCACACTCCTATCCCCGTGGTTCACGAGCCGCAACCTCCGGGGCGAGCAAACGTCGAAGACATCCAAGACATCGGGAGCGTTCCGGGCCGAGACTGCCCTGTGAGATACCCAACTCCCCCGCGATCTCCCGGTATGTGAGGTCTTTCGGGGAGAGCAGCGCCTCGAGCAGCCGGGGGCAGCGGCCGGGCAGCCGACGGACCGCGTCGCGCAGGGCGCGGTGCCGGGCGGAGGTCAGGGCGAGCTGTTCCGGGCCGCGTCCGCCGTCGTCGGGTGGATCGGAGTCGTAGGGCCGCTCGTTCCTGGTCGTACGACGGCTGCGGCGGGCCTCGGCGCGGACGGCCCGGCGCAGCCATCCCGGCGGATCGGGCGGTGGCCCCTCGGCCTCCAGGCGCTCCAGCAGACGCAGCCACACGGCCTGCTCCAGGTCGGCCGGTTCGGTCCCGCAGGCCGGCGCTTCGGCGGAGGCCTCGGCGGTGAGCAGGGGGCCGAGCGCGGCCACCAGGTCCTCGGTCATACGCGCAACGACGCGGCCGCCCCGGCGGCGGGTTGCCGGGGCGGCCGTGGCTCACTCGAACGGGTCTGACGTGCTCAGTCGTTGACGAAATCCTCGCGGGCGAGCAGACCGGTGTCCGCGTTGTCCGTGAAGACGCCGTCGATACCGGTCGCGAAGTACGTCCGGAAGGCTCCGAAGGCGTCCCCGTAGGCGTCGGCGTCCGTGCCCTTGCGGTACTCCGCGGGCAGGAAGGGGTTCTCGTTGCGCATGGTGTAGGGGTGCAGGAGCAGGCCCACCCTGTGCGCGTCCGCGACCAGAGTGGTCGGCGTGGTGAGACGGCCGTTCGCGTCCCGCGGGATGACCAGGTCGAGCGTCGGACCGATGCCCTGGGCGTAGCCGGCTATCTCGCGCAGGCCCTTCGGGGTGATCAGGTCGGCGACCGTGCGCGGGTCGCCCGTCTCCACGAAGTCCCAGGGTCGGCTGTTCGCCGTGGAGAGCAGGACCACGAGCGGGTTGTCGACCAGCTTGTTCAGGCGCTGGATGCTGGTCGGTTCGAAGGACTGGATGATGACCGGCGAGTTCCTGCGGTCCTTGCGGTACTTCTGGAGCAGCTTGGCGACCCGCTCCTCGACGCCGAGGCCCAGCTTCCGGAAGTAGGTGGGGTGCTTGGTCTCCGGGTAGATCCAGACCTGCTTGCCGCGCTTGCGGGTCTCCTCGTCCTGCCACCGCAGGACCTCTTCGAAGGTGGGGATCTCCCAGCGCCCGTCGTAGAGGGTGTTGTGCGGGCGGTTGGCCGGGATGCGCTCGACCGCGCGCAGCGTCTTCAGCTCGGCGAGGGTGAAGTCCTCGGTGAACCAGCCGGTGGTGGGGGCGCCGTCGAGGACCTTGGTGGTCCTGCGGCCGGCGAACTCGGGATGGGCGGACACGTCGGTGGTGCCGCCGATCTCGGGCTCGTGGCGGCAGACGAGGTGACCGTCCTTGGTGGGGACCAGGTCGCCCGCCTCGACGACGTCGGCGCCGAGATCGAGGGCCAGGTCGTACGAGCCGAAGGTGTGCTCGGGACGGTAGCCGCTGGTACCCCGGTGGCCGATGATCGTCGGCCTGGGCAGGCTCTTCAGTCCCTCGCGGTGGCCGCGCCCTCGCGCGTCCGCGGCTCGGGCCGCCCCGGGCAGTCCGAGAACCGCTCCGCCCGCACCGAGCGCCGCCGCGCCGAGCAGCGCCCGTCGTGCGGTGCCCTGCGTCTGCTCGTTCGACTCGTGGGATTCCATGGGGTCTCCTGCCCTCCGTCCGTGCGTGCGGGCCGATGGTAGGTGCATGGACATGACCGGCGGGAGACCCTGGCCGGAACGGGCGGATGACGCCGGATGTCGGGCGGGCCGCGCCGGGTGACGATCCGTCGGCTTCGGAGGGCGCCGCGCGGGTACCCGGACGGTGGACCTGCCGCGCGATGTGTGTCACACCGTGGCGGTGGCGTTACGCACGGCTTCCGGCGGGCCGCCGCAGGTAAACGCGCGTCAACGGCTGGTAAGACCTCGGTGAACCGGTCGCGTCCGATGTGCGCTTCCCCCGGAGCCGCGAGTACTCTCCTCACCTGCACAGACTCATACCGACCCGCTCGACTTCGGAGGACCCGTTGTCCCGCTTCGCGCTCATCAAGGCAGTGCTCGGACCGATCATGCGCCTGATGTTCCGCCCACGGGTGGAAGGCGCGGAGCGTATCCCGGGCGACGGCCCGGTCATCCTGGCCGGCAATCACCTCACCTTCATCGACTCGATGATCCTTCCGCTGGTCTGCGACCGGCAGGTGGTCTTCATCGGCAAGGACGAGTACGTCACCGGCAAGGGCTTCAAGGGCCGACTGATGGCCTGGTTCTTCACCGGCGTCGGGATGGTCCCGGTGGACCGGGACGGGGCCGGCGGGGGCGTGGCCGCGCTGATGACCGGCCGCCGGATCCTGGAGGAGGGGAGGATCTTCGGGATCTACCCCGAGGGCACCCGCTCCCCCGACGGCCGTCTGTACCGGGGCCGTACCGGCATCGCCCGTCTCACGCTGATGACGGGCGCGCCGGTGGTGCCGTTCGCGATGATCGGCACGGACAAGCTCCAGCCCGGAGGCCGGGGCATTCCCCGCCCGGGGAAGGTGACCGTGCGGTTCGGTGAGGCGATGGAGTTCTCCCGGTACGAGGGGATGGACCGGGACCGCTATGTGCTGCGGGCGGTGACCGACTCCGTGATGACCGAGGTCATGCGACTGTCCGGGCAGGAGTACGTGGACATGTACGCGACCAAGGCCAAGGCGGCGTAGTACCTCGGGCGGTTGGGCGCCTCTTGCGGGCGCGGGTGCGCTGTGGTTGCTCGCGCGGTTCCCCGCATCCCTTCAGGGGTGCTCTCAGTGGTTGTCTTCGAGTTTCTGGCCCCTGAGCAGGAACCACGCGGCCACCGCTGTGGCCAGCAGGACCACCGCTCCGGCTCCGGAGGCCAGGTGCAGGCCGTGGACGAAGGAGTCCCGGGCCGCTGTGAGGAGTTCCGCGGAGGTGTGGGCGGGCAGGTGGGCCGCCGCCTCCACGGCGCCGCCGAGTGATTCGTGGGCGCTGTCCGGGGTGCCTGCCGGGCCCGTGAAGCCGCGGTAGACGCCGGTCACGATCGAGCCGAGCAGGGCGATGCCCAGGGCGGCGCCGAGCTCGTAGGCCGTCTCGGAGACCGCGGAGGCGGCGCCCGCCTGGTCCTTGGGGACGCTGGAGAGGATCACGTCGGCGGTGACCGTGAAGGAGAAGCCCGCGCCCACGCCGACCACAAGCAGCGCGACGCCGAGCAGCGGGTAGCCGGTCGTCCGGTCCAGTGTCGTGAGCGCGGCGAGCGCGAAGCCCACGGCGGCGAGCCCGCCGGAGACCACGGCCCGCACCGAGAAGCGCCGGGCCGCGCGGCCCGCGACCAGTCCGGCCGCCACCGCGCCGACCGCGGCGGGCAGTTCGGCCAGCCCCGCCTCGAACGGGTGCCTGCCCTGCACGAGTTGCAGGTACTGCGACAGGAAGAACACCAGCCCCGCCATACCGAGCACGGTCAGCAGGTCGGCCAGGACCGCGCCACTGAAGCCGCGCCGGCGGAACAGCCGCATGTCGAGCAGCGGGGTCTGCATCGTGAGCTGCCTGCGCACGAACCCGTACAGCGCGGCCGCGCCCAGCACCGCGGTGCCGAGCGACACCCAGGTGAGACCCTCCGTCGCGGCCTCCTTGACGGCGTAGACGACGGCGATCATGCCGACCAGCGACAGCACGACGCTGGCCAGGTCCCAGGGGCCGGGGTTCGGGTTGCGGGACTCGGGGAGCGTCCTGAGGCCGACCAGGACCAGCACCACCATCACGGGCACGTTGATCAGGAAGACCGAGCCCCACCAGAAGTGTTCGAGCAGGAAGCCGCCCACGATGGGGCCGACCGCCGTACCGGCGGAGGCGGCGGCGCCCCACACGCCGATGGCGAGACTGCGCTCGCGCGGGTCGTGGAAGATGTTGCGGATGAGGGCCAGGGTGGCCGGCATCAGGGTCGCGCCCGCGACACCGAGCAGCGCACGCGCCAGGATCATCGTCCCGGCGGTCGTGGCGTAGGCGTTGAGGATCGATATCAGGCCGAACGCGGTGGCGCCGCAGAGCAGGATCCGCTTGCGGCCGATCCGGTCACCGAGGCTGCCCATGGAGACCAGCAGTCCGGCGATGACGAACGAGTAGACGTCACCGATCCACAGCAGCTGGGTGCCGGAGGGGTCGAGGTCCTCGCTGATGAACGGGGTCGCGAGGCCGAGAACGGTCGCGTCGACGGCCACCAGCAGCACGGCGAGCACGAGTACGGACAGCGCGATCCAGCGGCCCGGAGGCTGTTCCGTCCGCGTGGTCCGCGCCGACCGCAGGGTGCTGGTCATGATTCCTCTCTCCGGAGTGCGCCACCGAGCAGCAGCTCGGTGACCATGTGGGTGAAGTCCTTGGGGGCGACGCGGCCTTCCGAGACCGCCCAGGCGGCGGAGGCGAGCAGGCCGTACAGCGCGTCGGTGAGCCAGGCCGGGGTGAGGTCGATACGGAACTCACCGGTTTCCTGGCCGCGCCGGAACAGCGCGGCGACCCGCTCGTCGATGCGGGTCCAGCCCTCGTTCTGCTGCTCCCCCTCGAACAACTGGTTCTCGGTGTACAGGAAGCCGAGCAGGGCGGCGGCGGGCTCGATCGCCCGCACCAGCCGGCGTACGGCGTCGCTCACGGGCCCTTCGTCCAGCCGGGCCGCTTCCAGCGCGGCCTCGCACTCCGCGATGCCGAGCGATTCCAGCGCCCTTACGAGCGCGTCCCGCCCGGCGAAGTGGCGGTGCAGGGTGGCCCGGCTGATGCCGGCGGCCTTGGCGACCTCGTCCATGGTGGCGGTCGCTTTGCGGGTCAGCAGGGCGGCGGCGCTGCGCAGCACCTGGTCACGATCGAAGGCCATGAGACAAGCATAGCGCATGTGAGACATTATTGTCTCACGTTGGGCATGCGAGTCTCATCGCCGCTGCTCAGGACAGTGTTCAGGCCAGGTGGCAGTGCCCCTCAGTGACGACCGTCAGTGCCAGGGCAGTCCCCCGCGCCGCTCCCAGTAGGCGCCGGGCTCCTCCGCCAGCGTCGCGAGCCGGTCCGACTGGTCCTGGTCGAGGTCCACGGCCGCGGCGTGCAGGTTGGAGGCGAGCTGGCCGGTGGTCGCCGCGCCGGAGAGCACGACGCCGGCCCACGGCCGGCTCAGGATCAGCGCGAGGGCCACGGCGTCACAGCCGAGGGAGGTCTCGGCGGCGACCTGCTTCAGCACGTCCGGCGCGTTCGGCTCGGCGAGCCGTCCGTTGGCCATGCCCTCCTTGACGATCACGGTGAGCCCCGCGTCGTGGGCCTCCGCCAGGGCGGCCCCGGCCGAGGTCTCCAGGGCGTTGTACGTCGACTGGACGGTACGGAAGAGGGGTTCACCGTCGACGGTCACGGTGAGGGCGGCACGGATGGCGTCGGCCTGGGCAGGCCCGCTGGTGGAGAAGCCGATCGTCAGGCCCCGGGCGGCCGCCTCGGCAAGCCTGGCGTGCAGTTCCTTGTCGGCGAGGGCCGGGCTGTCCGGGGTCACCGAGTGGATCTGGTAGAGGTCGAGCCGGTCGCCGAGCAGGCCGTCGGTCTCGGCGCGCTGGCGCTCATAGGTGGCCAGGCCGTGATCCTTGACCTCGTGCCGCTCCGCGTCGGTGGTCCAGTCGGCGGTGTAGGTGTAGCCCCACTTGCTGCCGACGACGATGTCGTCCATGCCGGGGTGGCCGTTCAGCCAGTCGGCGAGGAACTCCTCGGAGCGGCCGTAGGAGCGGGCGACGTCGAAGTAGCGGACGCCCTGGGCGTAGGCGGCGTCGAGCAGTTCGTGGGTGCGGGTGCGCAGCGCGTCGACACTGCGGTCCTGCGGCAGGTCGCGTTCCCGGCCGAGGTTGATGTAGCCGGGGCGTCCGACTGCGGCGAGGCCCAGGCCGATGTGGCAGGTGGCGGACGTCGCTCGGGCGAGACGGGCGAAGGGCATCACGGGCTCCGTTCGGTCGGCTCCTTGCGGATCCGTCCAACGTAACCCGTGATCAGCCGGTCGAGGACGCGGGCAACGCCGCCTCCCACACCATGCCCGCCAGTGCGGCGTGCAACAGGTTGGAGTGGGCGCCCTGCAGCGACAGCCCCCGCTTGGCGAGGGCCGCGGCGGCCGAGGCCGGCCGGGGGCGCAGTTTCGCGGCGAGCCGGTCCGGGGCCAGGTAGTCGTCGTCCGTGAGGCCGAGGTGGTCCTCCAGAACCGCGACCGCGAGGGCGGGCCGACCGGAGCCGGACAGGGTCGTCGTGAGCAGTTGCAGAAGAACAGCGCCGCGTCGGGTCCGAGCACGGCCAGTCCGCGGGCGACCCTGTCCCTGATCTCCGTGTCGTCCGGCGCGGGGCCGACACCGAGGTCGGCGGCGAGCAGTGCGACGCCCTCGGAGCCGCGCTGCTGGGTCTCCAGACAGGCGGCGAGCAGGCACACCAGCTGTACGCGCAGATCGTCGGGGGTGCCGTCGAGCCGTCGCGCGACCTTGTCCGCCCAGTGCGCCCGGTCGTCGAGGCCGAAGTAGGCCTCCAGGGCGCGCATCGCGTCGGCCTGACGGCGTTCGCCCCCGAGCGCGCCGGTCAGTACGGAGACGTACAACCCCGCGAAGGTGTTCGGCAGGCCGTCGACGCAGGTGTTCAGCTTCGCCGTGAGTCGCTCGGGCGACCGGTAGTCGTCACGGGTGAGCCGGGCCGGTCCCTCGGCCACGGCCAGTGCCTCGGCCGGGCGGTCGGCCGGCATGAGCCGGCGCACCCGTACCGTCGTGGCCAGTATCCGCGCGACGCGCACGGTCGTACGTCCCACGCCCATGACCATCCCCCACTCCGGTCAACTCGCCAGGCGCCACCCCGAGTTGTCAGGGTAGCGCCGGCGCCGGACGTTCAGGAGGAGTGTGCGAAGCCGCTCACCGCGGGGCGTCGGCCCACGCATGCTGCGCGATCACGTCCGCCTTGAGCTCCGCGAGCTGGACGGCGACCGCGGCGGGCGCGGTGCCGCCGCGGCCGTTGCGGGAGGCGAGGGCGCCGGGGACGCTGAGCACGGAGCGCACCTCGGGGGTCAGATGGGCGCTGATCTTCGCGAACTGCTCGTCGGTCAGCTCGTCCAGCTCCTTGCCCTCGGCCTCGGCCGTCTTCACGCACTCGCCGGCGACCTCGTGCGCGACGCGGAACGGCACGCCCTGCTTGACCAGCCATTCGGCGATGTCGGTGGCGAGCGAGAAGCCTGCCGGGGCGAGCTCCTCCATGCGTTCGCGGTGGACGGTGAGGGTGGCGATCATCCCGGTGAAGGCCGGGAGCAGGACCTCCAGCTGGTCGCAGGAGTCGAAGACGGGCTCCTTGTCCTCCTGGAGGTCGCGGTTGTAGGCGAGCGGAAGCGCCTTGAGGGTGGCCATGAGGCCGGTGAGGTTGCCGATGAGGCGGCCGCTCTTGCCGCGGGCCAGCTCGGCGATGTCCGGGTTCTTCTTCTGCGGCATGATCGAGGAGCCCGTGGAGAACGCGTCGTGCAGGGTGACGAAGGAGAACTCCTTCGTGTTCCAGATGATGATCTCCTCGGCGATCCGGGAGAGGTTCACCCCGGTCATCGCGGTGATGAACGCGAACTCGGCGGCGAAGTCGCGGGAGGCGGTGCCGTCGATGGAGTTCCCCGCGCTGCCGCGCTCGAAGCCGAGGTCGCGTGCGACCGCCTCCGGATCGAGGCCCAGGCTGGAGCCCGCGAGCGCGCCCGATCCGTAAGGCGACACGGCCGTCCGCTCGTCCCACTGGCGCAGCCGTTCGGCGTCCCGGGAGAGGGCCTGTACATGGGCGAGGACGTGGTGCGCGAAGAGGACCGGCTGGGCGTGCTGGAGGTGGGTGCGGCCGGGCATGGCCACGTCCGGGTGGGCTTCGGCCAGGCCGGTCAGCGCGTCCTGGAGGTCGGCGAGCAGGCCGCCGATGATCCGGGCGTGGTCGCGCAGGTACATCCGGAAGAGGGTGGCCACCTGGTCGTTGCGGGAACGCCCGGCCCGGAGTTTGCCGCCGAGTTCGGGGCCGAGACGCTCCAGGAGACCGCGTTCGAGGGCGGTGTGCACGTCCTCGTCGGCGATGGTGCCGGTGAAGGAGCCGTCGGCGACGTCCGCCGCCAGGCGGTCGAGCCCTGCGGTCATGCGGGTCAGCTCGTCCTCGGTGAGCAGCCCCGCCTTGTGCAGCACGCGCGCGTGGGCGCGGGAGCCGGCGATGTCGTAGGGGGCGAGCCGCCAGTCGAAGTGGACGGACGCGGACAGCTTCGCCAGGGCCTCGGCGGGACCGTCGGCGAACCGGCCGCCCCAGAGCCGTACGTCACCGCTGTTGCTGCTCACTTGTGCTGCTCCTAGGGAGGGGGTGGAGGTGTCCTCACTACGATGCATGAGTATGCAGAACTATGCATGATTCGTCAATCGGAGGCCGATCCCGGGAGCCCTCGGGGATAGTCCTTAGACAGGCGAACGAAACCCGTCCATAATCGTCGGACATGGGAAGAACCTATGAGCGCATCGACGGCAGGCTCCGTACGTTCATCGAGGAGCAGCCCCTCTTCTTCACCGCGACCGCGCCGCTGTCCGGCGACGGCACGATCAACCTCTCCCCCAAGGGTCTCAGGGGCTCCTTCGCGGTGCTGGACGAACACACCGTGGCGTATCTCGACTTCGCGGGCTCGAACGCGGAGACCATCGCCCATCTGCGGGAGAACGGCCGCGTCACCCTGATGTGGTGCGCGTTCCAGGGCCCGCCGAACATCGTGCGGGTGCACGGGCGCGGCGAGCCCGTCTTCCGCGACGATCCCCGGTTCGGCGGACTCCTCGACCGCTTCCCGGACATCGACCCCACCCGGCACGGCCTGCGCGCGGTCATCGTCGTGCACGCCGAACTCGTCCGGGACTCCTGCGGGTACGCGGTGCCGTACATGGCCTACGACACCGACCGCGACCTGCACGGAAGCCGCTTCGCGCGGGAGGACGACGCCACGCTGAGCGCCTACTTCGAGAAGAAGGACCACATCTCGACTAGCCTGGACGGCCTACCCGGGCTGCCGCTACCGCTCCCCCCGCTTAGCGTCTGAGGCATGCGCCCAGGTGTCCTCGTCGCCCTCGCCTCCCTCTCCCTCCTCGCGTTCGGCGCCCGTCCGGCCGACGCCACCACCCCGCTGCCCGCCCAGCTGGTGGACACCGGGGGCGGCACCCAGCTGATCACCGTGCAAGCGGTCGGCACCACCTCCACGACCGGCACACTCACCTGGTGGGACCGGCGCGGCGGACAGTGGGTGCAGGCCGGCACGGCACCGGCCCGGTTCGGCGCCCGTGGTCTCGTCGAGGGACTGTCCCGCGTCCAGGGCACGAACACGACGCCGACCGGGCTGTACGACCTGCCGTTCGGCTTCGGCATCAAGGCCGCGCCGAGCGGCACGAGGGTGCCGTACCGCCCGGTGCACGACAACTCGTACTGGTGCCAGGACATCAGATCGGCGTCCTACAACCGCTGGACCGAGCCCCTCCCGGCCGACTGCCGCGCCTCCCAGTCGGAGCACCTCGCGGCCTACGGCACCCAGTACGCCAACGCCCTCGTCATCGGCTTCAACTACGCGCACCCGGTGCGCGGACGCGGCGCCGGCATCTTCCTGCACGTCAACGGGAGCGGGTCGACGGCCGGCTGCGTCTCGGTGCCCGCGGACGCCATGCAGCGGATCCTCAAGTGGGCCGACCCGGCGGCGAAGCCGCACATCGCGATCGGAACGCAGACCGGAACGACGGCGATCGTCCGGTACTGACCCGGAACTGAACACTCACCGGTCGCGGCACGTATCTGTGGGCCAAGGGTCAAGTCCCACGGAGGAACCGTGACCACCACGATCGCAGGCGGCCGTGCCGCCCGCCGCCAGACGATGCGCCGCATCCGCCCGCGCCGCTCCCCGGCCGTACCGCTGCTGCTCGCCGTGTGGGCGGGTGCCGCGGCCGTGCTGTGGCTGTGGTGGCACAACACACCGTCCATCGCCGACAACAACGGAAAAATCCTGAACGCGGGCCGGATCACCGGACTGCTCGCCGGATACCTGATGGCGCTGGTGGTGCTCCAGATGGCCCGGGTGCCCGCCCTGGAGCGGCGGGTCGGCTCGGACCGGGTGGCCCGCTGGCACGCGATGAGCGGCCGCTACACCCTCTGCCTGGTCTTCGCGCACATCTTCCTGACCATGTGGGGATACGCGCTCCAGGCGGGCAAGTCGCTCGGCGACATCGTCCAGCAGACCATCGACTCGATCACCCAGCTGCCCGACATGGGCAAGGCCGCCATCGGCACGGGACTGTTCGTCGTCATCGGGCTGAGCTCGATCGGCGCGGTCCGGCGCAGGCTGCCGTACGACACCTGGTACCACATGCACCTGTTCACGTACGCGGCGGTGTTCCTGACGTTCTGGCACCAGATCACCAGCGGCAACGACTTCGCCGTCGAACCCTCCGCGAAGACGTTCTGGTACGGGCTGTACGGCGTGGTCACCGCGTTGGTGGTCTGGTACCGGATCCTCACCCCGGTCCGGCTGAACCTGCGTCACCGCATGCGGGTGGAGGCGGTCATCGAGGAGACGCCGGGCATCGTGTCGGTGCTGATCGGCGGCCGCAAGCTGCACCGGATCGGCGCGGAGGCCGGGCAGTTCTTCCGGTGGCGGTTCCTCGCGCCGGGCATGCGGTTCAGCTCGCACCCGTACTCGCTGTCGGCGGCGCCGCGCCCGGACATGCTGCGGATCACGGTGAAGGCGATCGGCGACCACAGCGCCAGGCTGCGCGAGCTGCGCCCCGGCACCCGGGTGTGGGCCGAGGGCCCCTACGGGGCGATGACCGCCTCCCGGCGCAGCCGCGGCAAGGTCCTGCTGGTGGCCGGCGGTGTCGGCATCACACCGATGCGCGCGCTGTTCGAGACGCTGCCCGCGGCGGCCGGCGACCTGACCCTGCTGTACCGGGCCAACACCACCCAGGACCTGGCTCTGTGGGACGAGCTGGCGCTGATCGCCAACGAGCGGGGTGCCCGGCTGATGTACGCGGTGAACAGCCCGGAGGGCGAGCGGCCGGACATCTCCGCCGACAGCCTCCAGCGGAAGATCCCGGACATCGACCGGCACGACGTCTTCATGTGCGGCCCGCCCGGGTTCGCGCAGCAGGTGTTCGAGGCGCTGCGCGGCGCGGGCGTACCCGCCCGCCGCATCCACCACGAGTCGTTCGAGATGTGACAGGAGCTCACAACAGATGCGGAAGAGCCACCCCATACGGCGCGTCGTACTGGCCACCGCGGCCACCGTGTCCGGTGTCGTACTGCTGCTGTCGCTGAAGCCGTCGACGGACTCCGCGTCCGCGGCGGGCGCGGTGCCACAGCAGCCCGTGGCGGGGCAGGAGGCGCCGCAGGGCGGCGTACAGGCCCCCGGCACGGGCACGGTCACCGGTGACGCGGCCAACACGCAGTACGGGGCCGTGCAGGTACGGCTGACCGTCAGCGACGGGAAGATCACCGGGGCCGAGGCTGTGCAGGCACCCAAGGGCGGCACCAGCGACCAGAAGACCGCACTCGCCGTACCCAGGCTCAACCAGGAGGCGGTCGCCAAGCAGGGCGTGGGCGTCGACTCCGTGTCCGGGGCCACCTACACCAGCACCGGCTACAAGCAGTCGCTCCAGTCCGCGCTGGACCGGATGAAGGCGTCCGCCGGATCCGGTGGCGCCCCGTCCGGTGCCGCCGGGCAGGCCGCCAGGACCGTGACCGGGCAGGTCGCGCAGACCCAGTACGGGCCGGTGCAGGTGCGGATCACGGTCGCCGGCGGGAAGATCACCAGGGCCGAGGCTGTGCAGGCACCCAAGGGCGGCACCAGCGACCAGAAGACCGCACTCGCCGTACCCAGGCTCAACCAGGAGGCGGTCGCCGCGGGCAACGCGCGGATCGACTCGGTGTCCGGCGCCACCTACACCAGCACCGGCTACAAGCAGTCGCTCCAGTCCGCCCTGGACCAGGCCGGTGGCTGAGGCCATGGCGGAGTCCGCGGAGGCGCCCGCCGCTGAGCGGCGGGTGGCGGAGGTCATGGGGACCGTCTTCTCCTTCGACGTCCGCGGCGGGGATCCGGACGCCGTGCGGCACGCCCTCGACGAGGCGATCGCCGGACTGCGCCGGGCCGACGACGTGTTCAGCACCTACCGCGAGGACAGCCAGATGTCCCGGCTGGCCCGGGGGGAACTGGGCGTGGCCGACTGCGATCCCGAGGTCGCCGAGGTGCTGGAGCTGGGCGCCGAGGCGGAGCGGGTGAGCGACGGCTGGTTCAGCATGCGCTACGGGGGGCGGCTCGACCCGACCGGGATCGTCAAGGGCTGGGCCACCGAGCGGGCCGCGCGCCGGATCGCGGCGGCCGGGGCGAGCGGCGTGAGCGTGAACGGCGGCGGTGACGTCCAGATGTACGGCGCGCCCGAGCCGCACCGGCCGTGGCGGGTCGGGGTGGCGGATCCGCTGCGGCCGGGCGGGCTTGCGGCGGTCATCTCGTCCGGCGGAGTGCCGGAACTGGCGGTCGCCACGTCCGGTACGGCGGAGCGCGGCGCGCACATCATGGATCCGCGCACCCGGAAGCCGGCGGTCACCGACCTGGTCGCGGTGACCGTGGTCGCACCAGGCCTCACCTGGGCGGACTGCTGGGCCACTGCGGCGTTCGCGATGGGGTCCCGGGCGGGGCTGGCGTGGCTGGAGTCCCTGCCGGACGTGGAGGCGCTGCTGCTCACCGCGGGCGACGAGGTGCGGTGCACCGGGGGGCTGGCGGCGCGGCTGGGGTGAGCCGTGCCGTGTCACGCCTCCTCAGTGGCCGTTCTGGGCCAATCGCAGCAGATGTTCCGCCAGCGCCTGCCCCCCGGACGGGTCCCGGCTGATCAGCATCACCGTGTCGTCACCGGCGATGGTGCCGAGGATGTCGTGCAGTTCGGCCTGGTCGATGGCCGAGGCCAGGAACTGCGCGGCTCCCGGCGGGGTGCGCAGGACCACGAGGTTGGCGGACGCCTCCGCGGAGATCAGCAGCTCCTGGGAGAGGCGCCGCATCCGCTCCTCCTTGGCAGACCCGCCGAGCGGTGCGCGGGGGGTGCGGAAGCCGCCCTCGCTCGGCACCGCGTAGATCAGCTCGCCGTCGGTGTTGCGGATCTTCACCGCGTTCAGCTCGTCCAGGTCCCGGGAGAGCGTCGCCTGAGTGACACTCAACCCGTCGTCGGCGAGCAGCTTCGCCAACTGGCTCTGCGAACGCACCGGTTGCCGGTTGAGGATGTCCACGATCCGGCGGTGGCGTGCGGTGCGGGTCTGCGGCACGGCGGGCCCCGCGTTCTGGTCGTGGTCCTGCGCTTGGCTCATCGTCGTCTCATTCCCCGGTTCGTCCTTCCCCGCCTGCTGGTTCGCCTGCCGCGTCGAGGATGCCGGGCAGCGCCCGGAGCAGCGTCCGCGCCTCGTCGTCGCGGAGGTTCAGCGGGGGCATGAGCCGTACGACGTCGGGGGCGGGCGCGTTCACCAGAAGGCCGGCGTCCTGAGCCGCCTGCTGCACCTGGGGCGCGAGCGGCTCGGTGAGCACGATACCCAGCAGGAGTCCGGCGCCCCGGACATGGGCGACCAACGGGTGGCCGAGGGACTCGATTCCCTCCCGCAGCGCGGCGCTCTGGCGCTTGACGTTGTCCAGCAGGCCGTCGTCGGCGATGGTGTCGAGTACGGCGAGTCCGGCAGCGCAGGCCACGGGGTTGCCGCCGAACGTCGTACCGTGCTGGCCGGGCGCGAGCAGTTCGGCGGCGCGGCCGAAGGCGACGGTGGCGCCGAGCGGCAGTCCGCCGCCCAGCCCCTTGGCCAGGGTCACGATGTCGGGCAGGACGCCCTCGTGGGCCTGGTACTCGAACCAGTTGCCGGTGCGCCCGACGCCGGTCTGCACCTCGTCCAGGACGAGCAGGGTTCCGGTGGCCGCGGTGATGGCGCGGGCCGCCTTCAGATAGCCGGCCGGGGGGACCACGACCCCGTTCTCGCCCTGCACGGGCTCGATGACGACGAGCGCGGTGTCCTCGGTGACCGCGGCCGCCAGGGCCTGGGCGTCGCCGTAGGGCACATGGGTGACGTCGCCGGGCAGCGGCAGGAACGGCTCCTGCTTGCCGGGCTGGCCGGTGAGCGCCAGGGCGCCCATGGTGCGGCCGTGGAAGCCGCCGTGGGTGGCGACCATGTGGGTGCGCCCGGTCAGCCGACCGATCTTGAAGGCGCCCTCGTTGGCCTCGGTACCGGAGTTGCAGAAGAAGACCTTGCCGCTGCGGCCGAAGAGCTGGAGGAGGCGTTCGGCGAGGGCGACGGGCGGTTCGGCGACGAAGAGGTTGGAGACATGGCCGAGGGAGGCGATCTGCCCGCTGACGGCCGCCACGACGGCCGGGTGGGCGTGACCGAGCGCGTTGACCGCGATACCGCCGACGAAGTCCAGGTACTCCCTGCCGTCGGCGTCCCACACCCGCGCACCCGCGCCGCGCACCAGGGGCAGCCGGGGGGTGCCGTAGTTGTTCATGAGAGCGCCCTGCCAGCGCCGGGTCAGCTCCTCGTTCGCGCTCATGCGCCGTCCCCCTCGTGCGTGTCGGGCACGACCATCGTGCCGATGCCCTCGTCGGTGAAGATCTCCAGCAGGATCGAGTGCTGGACTCGGCCGTCGATCACCCGGGCGGTGGTGACGCCGCCCCGGACGGCGTGCAGGCAGCCCTCCATCTTCGGGACCATGCCGGAGGACAGTTCGGGCAGGAGCTTCTCCAACTGGGAGGCGGTGAGCCGGCTGATCACCTCGTCGGAGCGCGGCCAGTCCTCGTAGAGGCCCTCGACGTCGGTGAGGACCATGAGGGTCTCGGCGCCCAGTGCCGCAGCGAGTGCCGCAGCCGCCGTATCAGCATTGACGTTGTAGACATGTCCGTCGTCCTGACTACGGGCGATCGAGGAGACGACCGGAATACGGCCGTCGGCGAGGAGTGCCTCGATCGCGCCCGTGTCGATCGAGGTGATCTCACCCACCCGCCCGATGTCGATCTGCTCGCCGTCGATCTCGGGCCGGTGCCTGGTGGCGGTGATGGTGTGCGCGTCCTCGCCCGTGAGGCCCACGGCGAACGGGCCGTGCTGGTTGAGCAGGCCGACCAGTTCGCGCTGCACCTGTCCGGCGAGCACCATGCGCACGACGTCCATGGCGTCCTCGGTGGTGACCCTCAGGCCCGCCTTGAACTCGCTGACGATGCCGTGCCGGTCGAGGGCCGCGCTGATCTGCGGGCCGCCGCCGTGCACGACGACGGGTTTGAGTCCGGCGTGCCGCAGGAAGACGACGTCCTGCGCGAAGGCGGCCTTGAGCTCCTCGTTCACCATGGCGTTGCCGCCGAACTTGATGACGACGATCTTGCCGTGGTGCCGGGTCAGCCAGGGCAGCGCCTCGATGAGGATCTGGGCCTTCGGCAGGGCGGTGTGCTTGCGGGTGGGGCCGGTGCTCATGAGGAGTACGCGCTGTTCTCGTGGACGTAGTCGGCGGTGAGGTCGTTGGTCCAGATGGTGGCGGTGTCGGAGCCCGCGGCGAGGTCGGCGACGATGTGCACCTCGCGGTAGCGCATGTCGACCAGTTCGCGGTCCTCGCCGACCCCGCCGTTCTTGCACACCCAGACGCCGTTGATGGCGACGTTCAGCTGGTCGGGCTCGAAGGCGGCCCGGGTGGTGCCGATGGCGGACAGGACCCGGCCCCAGTTGGGGTCCTCGCCGTGCACGGCGCACTTGAGCAGGTTGTTGCGGGCGATGGAGCGGCCCACCTCGACGGCGTCGTCCTCGGTCGCGGCGTTGATCACCTCGACCTTGATGTCCTTGCTCGCGCCCTCGGCGTCGCGGATGAGCTGCTGTCCGAGGTCGTCGCAGACGGCTCGTACGGCGTCGGCGAACTCGCCGGGTCCGGGGGTGATCCCGGCCGCGCCGGAGGCCAGCAGCAGCACGGTGTCGTTGGTGGACATGCAGCCGTCGGAGTCGACCCGGTCGAAGGTGACCCGGGTGGCGGCGCGCAGCGCGTTGTCGAGGCTCTCGTCGTCGAGGTCGGCGTCGGTGGTGAGCACGACCAGCATGGTGGCGAGGCCCGGCGCGAGCATGCCGGCGCCCTTGGCCATGCCGCCGACGGTCCAGCCGTCCTTCGTCACGACGGACGTCTTGTGGACGGTGTCGGTGGTCTTGATGGCGATGGCGGCCTTCTCACCGCCGTGCTCGGAGAGCTGTGCGGCGGCCGTCGCGACGCCCGGGAGCAGCTTGTCCATGGGCAGTGGCACGCCGATCAGGCCGGTGGAGCACACGGCGACCTCAATGGCGCCCCGGCCGAGGACCTCGGCGACCTTCTCGGCGGTGGCGTGGGTGTCCTGGAAGCCCTTCGGCCCGGTGCAGGCGTTGGCGCCGCCGGAGTTGAGGACCACGGCCGACACCTGACCGCTCTTGAGGACCTGCTCGGACCACAGTACGGGCGCGGCCTTCACACGGTTGGAGGTGAAGACGCCGGCGGCGGCGCGGCGGGGCCCGTTGTTGACCACGAGGGCCAGGTCCGGGTTGCCGTTCTCCTTGATTCCGGCGGCGATGCCCGCCGCCGTGAATCCTTTGGCTGCCGTGACGCTCACGGTGCGACTCCGATCGTGGAAAGCCCGGTGGTCTCGTCGAGACCGAGGGCGATGTTCATGCTCTGGAGGGCGCCGCCCGCGGTGCCCTTGGTCAGGTTGTCGATGGCGCTGATGGCGATGATGCGTCCCGCGGCCTCGTCGTACGCGACCTGTACCTGAACGGCGTTGGAACCGTGGACGGACGCCGTGGCGGGCCACTGTCCCTCGGGCAGCAGGTGGACGAAGGGTTCGCCGGAGAACGCCTTCTCGTAGGCGGTGCGCACCGTCTCGGCGGTGACCCCGTCACGGGCCTTCGCGTTGCAGGTGGCGAGGATTCCCCGGGACATCGGCGCGAGGGTGGGGGTGAAGGAGACGGTCACCCGCTCGCCGGCGGCGGCGCTCAGGTTCTGGATCATCTCCGGGGTGTGCCGGTGGAGTCCGCCGACGCCGTACGGCGACATGGAGCCCATGACCTCGCTGCCCAGCAGGTGCGCCTTGGGCGTCTTGCCGGCGCCGGAGGTGCCGGAGGCGGCGACGACCACGGCCTCGGGCTCGGCGATCCCGGCGGCGTAGGCGGGGAAGAGGGCGAGGGAGACCGCGGTCGGGTAGCAGCCGGGCACCGCGACACGCCTGGTGCCCGCCAGCGCCTCACGGGCTCCCGGGAGTTCGGGCAGGCCGTAGGGCCAGGTACCGGCGTGCGGGGTGCCGTAGAACCGCTCCCAGTCGGCGCGGTCCGTGAGCCGGAAGTCGGCGCCCATGTCGATGACCAGCACGTCCGGACCGAGTTGTGCGGCCACGGCGGCGGACTGTCCGTGCGGCAGGGCGAGAAGGACGACGTCGTGCCCGGCGAGCGCCTCTGGGCTGGTGTCCGTCAGTACACGGTCGGCCAGGGGCAGCAGATGTGGCTGGATCGTGCCGAGCCGTCGGCCCGCGTTGGAGTTGCCGGTCAGGGCCCCGATCTCGACCTCGGGGTGTGCGAGGAGCAGTCGCAGGATCTCTCCGCCCGCGTATCCGCTCGCTCCGGCCACCGCAGCTCGTACCGCCATGTCACCCTCCTCCTGGATGGCATGACTATACGTTTCGCTGCACGTTTATGCAATCCTAGGCGACGCCGCTCCGGCGGGCGGCCCCCGGCAGCATGATCCAGCGGGAGACGAGGAAGGTCACCGGGATCGCCGCCGCGTAGGCGATCAGCGGGGCGAGCCGGCCGCCTCCGTGCAGGACGGTGACGATCACATACAAACCCAGGGTGATGATCAGGAAACTGACGGCGTTACTCAGGGGAAAGAGCAGGAATTTGCGCCAGGTCGGCCGTGTCCGGTAGGTGAAGCGGGCGTTCAGGAAAAAGGAGCCGGTCATGCTGAGTGTGAACGCGAGAACATGGGCGCACAGATAGGGAAAGGGGATGAGGAAAAGAAGATAGAGGCCGTAGTAGGTGCCCGTGTTGACCGCACCGACCGCGATGAAGGTCAGCATCTGCCTGGACATCAGGCGCGTCGTCGCGCTGGCCATCAGGGAATCAGGTCCTTCGTTCGTTCCACGTTGGTCGCTTTCACGAGAAAGTGCGGCCGTCTCTTCACCTCGTAGTAGATACGGCCGGTGTATTCCCCGATCACCCCGAGCATGACCATCTGGATCCCCGCGACGGCCGTGACGGCGGTGACGATGGTGACGTATCCGGGCGCCTGCACCCCGTTCACCAGCGCCGCGCCCACGATCCACGCCGTGTAGAGCATCGCGCAGGACAGCAGGGCCAGTCCCAGGTAGAGGGCGGCCCGCAGCGGCCGGTTGTTGAACGACAGCAGCCCGTCGAGCGCGTAGTTGAGCAGACCCCGCAGGCTCCAGGAACTGCGGCCGTGCTCACGGGCGGCGTTCTCGTACTCGAAGGTGGCGCTGGGAAAGCCCACCCACGCGAACAGGCCCTTGGAGAAGCGGTTGCACTCGGCCAGCGACACGACCGCGTCCACCGCCCGGCGCGACAGCATCCGGAAGTCGCCCACCCCGTCGATGAGCTCCACGTCGACCAGCCGGTTGACCAGCCGGTAGTACAGGCGGGCGGTGAAGGTACGGGTGATGGGATCCCCGTTCCTGGTACGCCTGGCGATGACCTGGTCATGCCCCTCGTCCAGCAGCTCCACCATGCGCGTGATCAGCTCCGGCGGATGCTGCAGATCCGAGTCCATGACCACCACCGAGTCCCCCGAGGCGTTGCGCAGCCCGGCCAGCAGCGCCGCCTCCTTGCCGAAGTTCCGGCTGAAGGAGACGTACCGCACGCGCGAATCCAGGTCTGCGAGCCGCTTCAGCACGGCGAGGGTGCGGTCGCAGCTGCCGTCGTCCACGTACACGAACTCCATGTCGTGCCCCTGCGGCAGGAGCCCCTCCGCCACCTGCTGGACACGCTGGTGGAAGTGCTCGATGACGGCTTCCTCGTTGTAGCAGGGCGCGACGACCGAGATGAGCATGGGTTCTCCCTGCGGCTGGGTTCTCCCGCGAAACCTAGTTCCCCCGCGCACCGCGCCCGCGTCGCCCCGGCCGGGACGGTCACCCGGGCGGCCCGCCGGCGCTGAGCCGTTCGGGTCAAGGCCATCACCCGTCCCGGAGGTTCCGAAAGCGCATCCGGTGTGGCGACGGACGGTTTTGCGAAGGCTCCATATTCTCGCTTCCGCCTTTGTCGGCGTCATGCAGCACCATTCGTCCCAGGCTGGAGAAACACGGTGGCGTTCGAATCCGCTCGACTGCGGTATGAATCCGAGATGAGTACGGCAGTGGGCCGCTTCCTCGAACCTCGCAGCGCGGAGTGTCCGTGGTGTGCCTCCACAAAGCTACGTGTCCTGCTGCGCAGCCCTGACGTCGTCCAGCAGAAGCCCGGGCTTTTCACGCTCGAGGAATGCGGGAGTTGCCGTCATGTTTTCCAGAATCCGCGGCTCACCTCGGAAGGTCTGGAGTTCTACTACCGCGACTGCTACGACGGCTACCAGGAAGCTCTCCGGGAGCGCATGTTCAAGCTCCAGCAGGCCACCTACCAGGGGCGCATCGCCTTCCTAGGCGGCCACACCACCCCCAGGGCATGGCTGGACGTGGGAGCCGGGCACGGGCACTTCTGCAGGGCGGCACGTACCCGGTGGCCGGACGCCGCCTTCGACGGTCTCGACTTCGGAGACGGGATCGACAAGGCGGTGGAGCGCGGCTGGGTGGACCGTGCCCACCGCGGCGCCTTCCCCGACATGGCCCCGGACCTCACGGGACGCTATGACGTGGTGAGCATGCACCACTACCTGGAGCACACCGTCGACCCCTTCGCGGAACTGGAGGCCGCCGCCCGGGTCCTGCGCCCCGGAGGGCATCTGCTGATCGAGGTGCCGGACCCCGAGTGGCCGCTGAGCCGGGCCATGGGATGGCGCTGGAACCCGTGGGGCCAGCCCCAGCACCTGCACATGTTCCCCATCAGGAACCTCAGAAGGGCCCTGCACGACAAGGGCCTCCACCTGGTGGCCCAGCAGCGGGGAGCGGCACACCAGGTCGGGGCCGACATCCTCATGACGACGGTGCGCGCCTGGAACACCCTGCTGCCCGACCCGGACGCCCCCTGGCTGCCGCGCCGCGGCACGCGCTACCGCCTCGTACGCAAGGCGTCATTCGCCGTGCAGGCTCCGACTCTCGCCCTGGCGGGCTTCCTCGATGTGCTGGTCCTGCTGGCGGCGCGAACGGCCAACCTCGGAAACGCCTATCGCGTGCTGGCGCGGAAGGCGCCCTGAGACGCCCCCCGGGCGCTCGTCTCCCGGGGCGCCCAGTTCGGGGACCATGATCCAGCGGGAGACCACGAAGGTCACCGGGATCGCCGCCGCGGAGGCGATCAGCGGGGCGAACCGGCTGCCCCCGTGCATGACGTCGACGATCACGTACACACCCACCGTGGTGATCACGAAATTGGCGGCATTCGTCAGCGGGAACAGCAGGAATTTACGCAGGGTCGGTCGTATCCGGTAGGTGAAGCGCGCGTTCAGGAAGAACGATCCGGTCATGCTCAGCAGAAACGCGAGAACGTGAGCGGCGAGGTAGGGGAAAGGAATGAGGAACAGGAGGTAAAGACCGTAGTAGGTGGCCGTGTTGATCACGCCGACCGCCGCGAAGGTGAGTATCTGCCTCGGCAGCGGACGGGTCGTCGCGGTGGTCGTCGCGGTGGGCATCAGGAGATCAGGTCTTTCGTCAGTTCCACGTTGGTCGCCTTCACCAGGAAGTGCGGACGCCTCTTCACCTCGTAGTAGATGCGGCCGGTGTACTCCCCGATCACTCCCAGCATGGTCATCTGAGCACCGGCGAAGGCCGTGATGGCGGTGATGATCGTCACGTAGCCGGGCGTCTCCACTCCGGTGACGAGTGCCGCGCCCACGATCCACGCCGTGTAGAGCCCCGCGCACGACAGCAGGGCCATACCCAGGTAGAGGGCGGCGCGCAGCGGCCGGTTGTTGAACGACAGCAGTCCGTCGAGCGCGTAGTTGAGCAGACCCCGCAGGCTCCACGAGCTGCGGCCGTGCTCGCGCACGGCGTTCTCGTACTCGAACGTGGTGCTCGGGAACCCCACCCATGCGAAGAGGCCCTTGGAGAAGCGGTTGTACTCGGTGAGGGCCAGTACCGCGTCCACCACCCGGCGGGACAGCAGCCGGAAGTCGCCGACCCCGTCCATCAGCTCCACGTCGACCAGACGGTTGACGAGCCGGTAGTACAGCCTGGCGGTAAGGGTGCGGGTGATCGGGTCACCGTTCCTGGTGCGCCTGGCTATGACCTGGTCGTGTCCCTGCCCGTGCAGTTCCACCATGCGTGTGATCAGCTCCGGCGGGTGCTGGAGGTCCGAGTCCATGACGACCACGGAGTCTCCCGCAGCATGCCGCAGCCCGGCCAGCAGCGCCGCCTCCTTGCCGAAGTTGCGGCTGAAGGAGACGTACCGCACACGCGCGTCGCGGTCGGCGAGCCGCTTCAGGGCGGCCAGCGTGCCGTCCCGGCTGCCGTCGTCGACGTAGACGAACTCCATGTCGTGGCCGAGTGGCAGCAGATCCTCCGCCACCTGCTGGACGTGGTGGTGGAAGAGCTCGATGACGGCTTCCTCGTTGTAGCAGGGCGCGACGATCGAGATGAGCATGGGATCTCCCTCTGGGGATCGGCCGGGGACGCGGGTCACGTGGTCGCGCGGTCGCGTGGACGGGCGGTGGGGGCGGGTGCCGGAGTGCGCCGTCTGCGGACGACCGGGACCACCCCGAGCAGGGTCAGCGCCAGCAGTGAGGCGCCGCCGACGGCGGCGCCGAGCCGCAGTCCGGGTGGATGGAACGTGCAGGTGACCCTGGTCGTGGCGCCGTCGAGCGGTACCGCCACCAGGCCGTAGAACTGGGCGGCCGGGGCGGCCCGGGCGTCGCCCGCGGCACAGCGCCAGCCGGCGATCCGGGGCACGGCGACCACCGCCGTTCCCCTGGTGCCCGTGGGGAACCGGGCGTGGATCGTGCCGTCCGAGACGCTCACCCGGACGGCGCCGGTGGTCTTCAGACGTGCCGCCGCCGTGCGCAGCCTGACGGTGTCCAGGCAGCCGACCGCCTCGTCCGGGACGATGCTCGCGGTGTCCGGGGCCAGGTAGACCCGCAGCCGTCCGGAGGCCGGCACCCGGCCCAGCGGCTCCATGGCAGCGATCTTGTTGACCTGCCGGTCGTAGTGGAACCGGCCCGTCGGGGCGTCGGCCGGGGCCTCGGCGAGGCGCGCGGTGCCCGAGAAGTACGGCGCCCACAGGTACACCTCGTTGCCGGCCGGGCAGGCGGCCGTGATGGTCGGCCCGGGTACGCCGGTCCCGGCGCGGAGGGCGGCGAGCCGCACACCGGCACGCCGGGCGGCCGCGCGGTGCGGGGTCGTGCCCTCGGCGGTGCGCACGGTCAGCGAGGGCACGGTGTAGACCTGGGCGCCCAGCACCAGTTCCTGGTTGCGGTAGGGCGAACGTCCGAAGGCGGAGACACCGGTGAGGCCCGCGGCGGCGGTGCCGGCCGGGCGCACGGTGACCAGGGGAGGTACGTCGCGGCGGGTGACGGACGTGACGCTGCCGTCCTGCGGATACCGGTTCTGGTGCGGGTCCGGCGGGGAGTGCAGACGGGCGCCGACGGAGAAGATCACGTCGGTGACCGCGTTGTCCAGGCTCTGCAGGTTGCGGGCTCGTGAGGTCCAGCCGCCGCCGAGGGCGGTGAGCAGCCGGCTGAGGACGTCGGAGGTGAGGCTGCTGTAGTACTGGGCGCCCTGGCCGCCCACCTCCAGCGGGTCGTTGCCGACGGTCTGCTCCCGGCCGGGGTCGGTGCGGTACCGGGGCCAGCCGTCGGCGTCGGCGATCAGCTCCGACTGCCGCTGCTGCCGGGGGCCCCAGGGCGCGTAGTGGTCCATGTGCCCGTACCGCTGCCGGGCCGCGACCGCGGAGTTCGCGGCGGCCTCGCCGAACTGCCCGCCGAGCAGCAGGGCCACGGCGAGCCAGACCGGCGCGGCGCGGCGCGCGCCGCCCGCGCGGGCCAGCAGGGCGAGACCGGCCAGCGCGGCCGCCGCGGCGAACAGCGTGACCAGCACGGTGAGCGGACGGTGGGTCAGCAGGCTGCCGCTCGCGAGGGCGGCGAGCAGCGCGAACAGCCCGGCCGCAGCGGCCAGCGCGCGAAGGTCCGGCGGGCCGTACGACACCGAGGTCCACGCGGCCGTCACCAGCAGCCCGCACAGCACGAAGGCCTGCCGGTACGGGCTGCCCTGCGGGGTGGCGAAGGCGTGCCAGAGCAAATGGGTCGGCTGCCACTGCATGGACAGCAGTACGGCGGCGACCAGCAGGGTCCATCCGGCGCGCACCGACCGGGGCACCGCCCGGTGGAAGGGCAGGGCGAGAGCGAGCAGCAGGGCCGCGGTCCCGACGTAGACGGCCGGGCTGGCGTAGCTGTATGTCGTCGGCAGCAGACGGGCCAGCAGGTCGTCGGTGCCGACCGGGGCGAACGGCCAGGCCCGGCCCGGGTAGGCGTGCTTGGTCCCGAAGTACACGACCGTCACCAGCGGCGCGGCCAGCCCGATGCCGAGAGTGGTGGTCAGCCCGGCCCGGCCCGCCGCCGCGAGGCGCCGACCGCGGGTGAGGTCGGACAGGAGGAGCCGGAGCAGCAGCACCAGGCCGGCGCCGAGGGTGGCCATGTAGGCCGTGTAGAAGTTGGCGATCCAGGCGACCGCCACGACCAGCGCCCCGGCGACCGGCCGCCGTCCGCTGATCGCCCACTCGCCGGTCAGGCACAGCAGCGGCAGGGCGATGAGCCCGTCCAGCCACATCGGGTTGACCGAGGCCATCGCCACGCTCCAGCCGCACAGCGCGTAGGAGGCGCCGAGGAGCCCTCCCGCCCACCAGCGGCCCGGGCGCAGGGTGAGCAGCAGCCACGCCATGGCCGCGGCGGCGCAGGCCGTCTTCAGAACGGTGATCGCATAGACGGCGAGGTCGATCTCGTCCCTCGGGAACACCGCGACGAGCAGCGCGAACGGGCTGCCGAGGTAGGTGCCGAGGTCGGGCAGGAAGCCGGCGCCGAAGCCGGACTGCCAGTTGATCAGGAGGCCACCGTCGGCCCTGCCGTGCAGCAGGTCCCACAGGTGGGCGTGGAAGGGCACGTACTGGTTGCCCAGGTCGTTGATGTCGCGTGTGCGGGGCCCGAAGGGGTAGCTGCGCGCCGCGGCGTCGCCGGCGCAGAAGGCCATGGCGGTGACTGCGGCGGCGAGCAGGGCCGCGGCCGGCCGTGGGCCGACCGACCGGGGGACCGAACGGATTCTGTATTTCACAACCTGTTCCTGTACGCCTCAAGAAACGGCGTTGGACTGATTATCGAATATCCACCGCCCTAGACAGTCCACGCCCCCGAATGGTTGCACCACTGTCCGGAAGAGAAATGAGAACAGGAATTCAGTGAACGAAAGCGAAACGGGAATTGTCTTTCATGTAATTCAAGGGTGGCGTAGGGTCGACGCCTGAAGTGATGACCAAGGGATGACGATGGGTGAGTTCTGGCCCGTGCCGGACGTGCTGGCGCATCTGGCCGGGCGCTGGAGCGCCGAGCGCCGCGTGCGGGACCTGGCGAGCGGCCATGTGGGCAGGTTCGAGGGCGTGACCGCCTTCACCCCGCTGGACGGGGGCGGACTGCTGCACGAGGAGTCCGGCACCTTCACCTGGCAGGGGGTGTCCCGGCCCGCCGTGCGGACGCTGCGGTTCCTGCCGGGGGACTCACCGGCCACGGCCGACGTCCGCTTCGCCGACGGACGGCCCTTCCACGGCCTCGACCTGTCCCGCGGGCACCACATCGCCGAGCACCCGTGTGCCGCCGACCTCTACCGGGGTGAGTTCACCGTCCGGGACCGGGACCACTGGCGGAGCGTGTGGCGGATCGGCGGCCCCGCGAAGGACCTCGTACTGACCACCGACTACGCGCGCGTGGGCTGAGGGCAGGCCCGGTCGAAGCGGAGGTTCCAGCGGCCCGCCCGGCCCATGACGGTGGTCGTGGACAGCGGACGGACGTCGATGTTCCAGTACGTCGCGGGCGGCGCCTTCAGCACGTACACGACGGCGGCCCGGATCACCGAGGGCTCCGCCACCGCGACGATGTGCCCGCCGTCCTCGGCGGGGCGGGTGTCGAGCCAGCCGCCGACCCGGGTGATGAACGAGAACAGGGACTCGCCCCCGTACGGCGTGGCCAGCGGGTCGGCGAGCCAGGCGTCGACCGACTCCGGCTCACGGGCCATCGCCTCGCCCAGCGTGAGTCCGCGCCAGCGGCCCATGTCGCAGTCCCGGAGGGCCGGCTGCACCAGTGGGGCGAAGCCCAGGGCGTCGCCGGTGGCGCGACTGCGCGGCGTCGGCGAGCAGTAGCGGAGCTCGGCCGCGGCCAGCGGCAGCAGCTCCCCCGCGGCACGCTGCACCTCGTCCCAGCCCGCCTGGTCGAGCGGCCGGTCGTCCTCGAAGCGCTCCGCGAGCCGCGGGGAGCTGCGCGCGGCGGCGACGAAGGTGAGCCGAAGTTGCATGCGGTGATGGTGTGCCGCGCGGATGGCCCGGTCAAGAGTCGTTGCCCGGGCGTTATCCGAATTTGCGCATCCTTGCCGGAAGGTCAGGATCAGCCGGACAAGCCACCCGAAAAGCGCCCGACTCCGGTTCACGGACTTCATGGAACGGATTACTCCGCTTTGCCGGAGCATCTCACCCTGGTCACCCGGGGCGGATCACCTCCTCGTACGCCGCCCGTAGCCGTCGCACCCCCTCGGCGATCTCCCCGGTCCCGGCGACCGCCGCGAAGCTCAACCGGATGTGGGCGGCCGGGGGTTCGGCGCTGAAGTACGGGCGACCGGGGGTGATCGCGACGCCCGCACGCAGGGCCGCGGCGGTCAGCGCGGTCTCCGTCACGCCCTCGGGAAGGCGGAGCCAGAGCTGGTAGCCGCCGGACGGCACATGGGGCAGGTCGACTTCCTGCAGGGACAGGCGCAGCGCGGTGACCATCGCCTCGCGCCGGGTCCGCAACTCGGCCGACACGGTCCGCAGATGGCGTGGCCAGGCGGGCGAACCGACGAGCTCGAGCGCGGCCTCCTGGAGCGGCCGCGGGACGAAGAAGCTGTCCACGACCTGGATGGCGCGCAGCCGTTCCAGCACGGGTCCGCGGGCGGCCAGGGCGCTGACCCGGAAGCTGGGCGAGGTCGCCTTGGTGAGCGAGCCGACGTGGATCACGACGCCGTCCGTGTCGTCGGCGGCCAGCGGCCGGGGCAGCGGGCCCGCGTCCGCGTGCACCAGACGCCGTACGAAGTCGTCCTCGACCACGAAGGCGCCCGCCGCACGGGCGATGCTCAGCACCTCGGCGCGCCGGTCCGGGGCGAGGACGGCGCCGGTCGGGTTCTGGAACAGGGGCTGGCAGACGAACACCCGGGCGCCGGTGGCCCGGAAGGCGTCCGCCAGCAGCTCGGGCCGTACCCCCTCGGCGTCGACCGGTACGGGCACCGGGCGCAGTCCGGCCGCGCGGGCGAGCGCCAGCATGCCGGGGTAGGTCGGCGACTCGACCAGCACCGGCGCGCCCGGCGGGGCGAGCGCGCGCAGGGCGGTGGCCAGCGCGGACTGCCCGCCCGCCGCGATCAGCACGTCGGCCGCGCCGACGGAGCCGCCGATGCTCCGCGCGAACCACTCGCGCAGTTCGGGCAGCCCCTCCAGGGGTGGGCGTCCCCACGCGCCGGGGCGTCGTCCGGCGCGGGCCAGGGCCGCGGCCATCGCGCGCTCGGGCTGGAGCGACGGGTGCAGATAGCCGCCGCTCAGCTCCAGCACACCGGGTGGCGGGGCCGCGAGTGAGACCGTCACCCCGGAGGCGTCCACGGTGCGCGGTACGAGGTCGGCCACACCGTCGGCGCTGAGGGCGACCTCCTGCCACGAGGTGTCGCCCGCCGGAGCGGTGGCTGGAGGCCGGGCGCGGAAGGCGCCGGCACCGGGGCGGGTGACCACCTGTCCCTCGGCGGCCAGCTGGGCCAGGGCGCGCGAGACGGTCACCGGGCTCACCCGGAACCGCTCGACCAGCGTCCGGCTCGACGGGAGCTTCTCACCAGGTGAGTAGCGGTCAAGCTCCTGCCTCAAGTATTTCACCAGTTCGGCGACGCTGCTACTCTCATGCATGAGAGTACAGAGTAGCGCTACTACCGAGGCCCCGATAGCGGTCACCGCCCGCCGGGCCCGCCGCCCCGACGCTGTCGGCGTCGGTACGCTCCAGGCCGCCCTCGGCGTCATCGCCTTCTCGCTGACCTTTCCGGCCACCGCGTGGGGCCTGGAGAGCTTCGGCCCATGGTCGCTCGTGGCCGTGCGCAGCGCGCTCGCGGCGCTGATCGCGGGCTGTTGTCTGCTCGCCTCGCGGGTGCGGCCGCCCGAGCGTCGGCACCTGGCGGGGCTGGCCGTGGTCGCCGCCGGAGTGGTGCTCGGCTTCCCGATGCTGACCACGCTCGCCCTGCGGACCTCGACCACCGCGCACGCCGCGGTCGTCGTGGGCCTGCTGCCGCTGACCACGGCACTCTGCTCCGCGCTGCGCATGGGCACCCGGCCCTCGCGCACCTTCTGGGCGGCGGCCCTCGCGGGCGCCGCCGCGGTACTCGCCTTCACCGTGCGGCAGAGCGGCGGCGCGCTCACGGCCGCCGACGGATATCTGTTCGCCGCGCTGCTGGTGTGCGCGGCCGGCTACACCGAGGGCGGCCGACTGGCCCGGGTCATGCCCGGCTGGCAGGTCATCGGCTGGGCCCTGGTGCTGTGTCTGCCGCTCAGCGTGCCGGCGGCCGCACTGGCGCTGTCGTACGAGCCGGTACGGCTGTCCGCGCACGGCGTGGCCGGGGTGCTCTGGGTGGCGGCCGGATCGCAGTTCCTCGGTCTGGTCGTCTGGTACCGGGGCATGGCGGCCATCGGCATACCCCGGGCCAGCCAGTTGCAGTTGGCTCAGCCGCTGCTCACACTGGTGTGGTCGGTGCTGCTGCTGGACGAGCACCTCACGGCGGCCGCTCCGCTGACCGCCGCCGCTGTGCTCGTGTGCATCGCCGTCACCCAACGTTCGCGTTCGTGAGGAGGCCCACAGATGCGCGCAACCGTGGGCGACCAGCTTGTCCAGCACGGCAGGGTGGTCGGACAGCATGACCAGGTCACCGAAGTCGTCGAGGTCATAGGCAGCGAGGGCAACCCGCCCTACCGCGTGCGCTTCGCGGACGGCCGAGAGGCCGTCATGTCCCCCGGCCCGGACTGCGAGGTCCGCCACCACCAGCAACAGGAGAGGTGAGTCGGCGCGGGGGATTCGCCGGCTGCCCGTAGTGGTCGGCGATCACCCGTGACATCGCCCCCAGCGGGTCCCTCGCGACGTCCCCGGCGGCGAAGAAGACATGACCGCTCACCTCGGGGTGGGCCGCGGCGGAGGTGAGATGGCGGGACAACTCGGCCGGGTCCTGCCATGCCTCGGGCTGGCCCGCCGCACCCGCCTTGTAAAGGGCCTCTCCCACATACAGCCTGGTCCCCGTCCCGCGGACCGTCCGAGCCCACCAGCGCACCAGCTCGGCGTAGTCGGCGAGGGCGAAGCCGAGGTGCCAGTAGACCTGTGGGACCACGTAGTCGATCCAGTGCTCACGGACCCAGGTCCGGGTGTCCGCGTGCAGGTCGTCGTACGTCTGCACACCGGCCTGTGTGACGGAGCCGCGCGGATCGGCGGCCGCGTTGCGCCACACCCCGAAGGGGCTGATCCCGAACTGGGTGCCGGGCCGGATCCGCCTGATCCGGGCGGCCGTCTCGCGCACCAGCCGGTCGATGTTGTCGCGGCGCCAGGCGGCCCGGTCCGCGAAGCCGCCGCCATGGGCGGCGTAGGCGGCGGTGTCGTCGAAGCTCTGGCCGGCGACCGGGTAGGGGTAGAAGTAGTCGTCGAAGTGAACGCCGTCGACCGGGTACTTGGCCACCGCGTCGAGCATCGCGTCCTGAACGAAGGCCCGGACCTCCGGCAGGCCCGGGTTGTAGTAGAGCCTCCCGCCGTACGGCACCACCCAGTCCGGGTGCCGCCGCGCCGGATGTCCGGCGGCGAGTCGCGACAGGTCGGCGTGCTGGGCGATGCGGAACGGGTTGAACCAGGCGTGCAACTGGAGCCCACGGGCGTGGGCCTCGGTCACGGCGGTGCCCAGCGGGTCCCAGCCCGGGGAACGCCCCTGGGTGCCGGTGAGGTACTCCGACCACGGCTCGTACGGGGAGGGCCACAGGGCATCGGCCGTCGGCCGCACCTGGAAGATCACCGTGTTGAGCCGGGCGCCGGCCGCCCGGTCGAGGTGGTCGGTCAGCTCCGCGCGCTGCTGCTCGGCGGACAGGCCGGACCGGGAGGGCCAGTCACGGTTCTGCACGGTCGCCAGCCACATGCCCCGCATCTCGGTCACCGCACGTGCGGAGCCCGGTCCCGGGAAGCCCGGTCTCGCCACGGCGCCCCGGGCCGCGCCCAGCGTGGCGAGCGCCGCCAGGGCGAAGGTACGCCGTGCCAGTCGCCCCATCCGGGCTCTCCTGTACGCTCCGGATCCGCTCCGTCACGGATCTTCCCGGGCACTAGGATGCCCCCACCCGGGCGATCGATCATCGATACCTGGGGGTAACGTGCACGATCGGAGCAGGCGCCGGGGCCCGCAGGTCACGCGTCGGTAGTGGATCAGCGAAGGGGACGATGTGACGGACATCCCTGCAGGAGACATCGCCCGCGTAGGCGTCGTGGGCTGCGGCCAGATGGGAGCGGGTATCGCCGAGGTGTGCGCCCGCTCCGGACTGGATGTGAGGGTCGCCGAGACGACCGGCGAGGCCCTGGAGTTCGGCCGCACCCGGTTGTTCAACTCCCTGGACAAGGCCGCCGAGCGCGGCAAGATCAGCGAGGCCGAGCGGGACGAGACGCTGGCGCGTCTCAGCTTCACCACCGACCTCGGTGAGTTCGCGGACCGCGACCTGACCATCGAGGCCGTGGTCGAGAACGAGCAGGTGAAGACGGAGATCTTCCAGGTGCTCGACCAGGTGATCACCCGGCCCGACGCGATCCTGGCCTCGAACACCTCGTCCATCCCGCTGGTGAAGCTGGCGGTCTCCACCTCTCGCCCGGACCACGTGGTCGGCATCCACTTCTTCAACCCGGCGCCGGTGCAGAAGCTCGTCGAGCTGATCCCGGCGCTCACCACCTCCGACGAGACCCTCGCCCGCGCCCAGCTCTTCGCCGAGAAGCTGCTCGGCAAGCACGCCATCCGCGCCCAGGACCGCTCGGGCTTCGTGGTGAACGCGCTGCTCGTGCCGTATCTGCTGTCCGCGATCCGGATGTTCGAGTCGGGCATCGCCGGCCGCGAGGACATCGACAACGGCATGGAGATGGGCTGCGCCCACCCGATGGGCCCGCTGAAGCTGTCCGACCTGATCGGCCTGGACACCATCGTGTCGATCGCCAACAGCATGTACGCGGAGTACAAGGAGCCGCTGTACGCCGCTCCCCCGCTTCTCCAGCGCATGGTCGAGGCGGGCCGGCTCGGCCGCAAGACCGGCTCGGGCTTCTACACCTACAGCTGACTACGCCAGGTAGTAACCCCGCCTCGCACGGGCCCGGCACCGGACATCGGTGCCGGGCCCGCGGCATTCACACACCGTGTGCACGCCGGGCCCGCATATGCCCTTCGCACACGCTCCCCACGTGCCCACCAGGCGAGTTGACTCTCACGCGCATGCAAGGGATGAGAGAGAACTACGGAAAGGAGCGGACTCGTGACCGCCGATCCCGAGCATCCCGTGGTCCATGGGGAACTCGCAGAGTTACGACGCCGTCTCGACGTGGCGTACGCACGTGTCGAGGGCGGACTGGCACTGCTCAGTCATCGCACCAAGGAGACCGCCAGGGAACTGGACGAGCTCAACACCCGCATGTCCTCCCTGGAGCACACGCGCTGGCCACTGCCCTCGGTCGCCGCGCTCACGGCCCTCGGGGCACTGATCGTGACGATCTGGCAGGCGTTGGGCCGCTAGCTCCTGTCGTCCGGCCCTAGACATCGGTGAGCCTGAGATGGTGCAGCAGCAGTAACGCGGCCGCCATGTTGGCGGCCGGGACCTCGCCGCGGGCGATGAGGTCGGGGACGAGCTTGAGGGGGACCCATTCCCGGCGGTCCGACTCGAAGTCGTCCACGGGATGTCCGAGGTACTCCCCGTCGTCGGCCCAGTAGATGTGGTGCCGTGCGTCGGTGAGGCCGTTGGACGGCTCCACGCTCATGAGATGGTGCAGAGGCCCCGGCCGCCAGCCGGTCTCCTCCTCGAGTTCCCTGGCGGCCGCGTCGGCGATGTCCTCGCCGTCCTCCACGACGCCGGCGGCGAGTTCCCACCCCCAGCTGTCCGTGATGAAGCGGTGCCGCCACAGCAGGAGAACCTCGTTGGCGTCGTTCACCACCGTGGCCACGGCCACCGGCCGCAGCCTGATCAGGAAGTGGTCGAGGTGCCGCCCGTCAGGCAGCTCGACATCTGCGAGATTGACGCTGAACCAGCGGTTTTCATACACAGTTTGTTCGTTCTGCTTCGTCCACTGCACGGTTCTGCCACCTTCCGCTGAGTAAGTGGCAATATCGCAGCAGGGAGGCAGGAGGCCCACAGGGCGCTTTCGAGGCGGCTACAGCGGCACGCGCAGAGCCCCGTCGATGAGTTCGGCGGCCTCGGCGGTTCCGGCGCAACCACTGCGCACCAGATACTCACGCACCGCCCGGAGTCTGTCGCGCAGCCGCTGGGACTCCATACCGCGGGCCTGTTCGGCCATCTGCACGGCCGTGGCCACCGCTTTGTCCGCGTTTCCCTGGCGGAGCTCGATCGTGCTGAGCATGGCGAGCCGGTGCACCCGGCCCCGGTCATGGGCGGGGTTGTCCACGGCGGCCGCGGCGTGCATCCGGGCGGCCGCCAGCTCCCCGAGGCTGAGCAGCGCCTCGGCCACCTGGACGTTGACCAGTCCGGGCTGGACATAGCCGGTCTCGTCGGGCTCGTATCCGCGCCGGATACGTTCGGCGGCCACCTCGGCACGCCGGATGCAGGACAGTGCGCTCGTGCCGTCACCGAGGTGCGCGTACGCCTTCGCCTGCATCGCGTACAGGTCGGACGCGAGAGCCGGGGTGATGTGCTTGCCCGCCGCCCGCAGCGCGGCCTCCGCGAAGGCGACGGCCTGACGGTACTCCCTCATGAACAGCGCCTGGTTGACCAGCAGCGCTATCACATACGCGCCGAGTCCCCGGTCCCCGCTGGCCTTCGCCAGCCGCAGCGCCTGGTGGAAGTAGCGCTGCGCGAGACCGTGCGCGTCGGAGTCGTAGGCACAGATGCCCGCGATCGCCACCAGCCCGCCCGTGGCACGGTGCAGTTGACGGCCCGTCGCGTCGGTGTATCTGCCGCGCAGCAGCGGGGCCGCCTCGGTGTTGAGGAAGCCGACGATGCGGGTGCGCATCGCCACACCGCCCGCCTTGCGGTACATCTGCTCGTAGTGGGCGCGGGCGGCGCGCAGCGTCTCGAGGTCGGCCGAGGTGACCCGGTGCCGGCCACCGCGCGAGACGTCCACGTCCTCCGGCGGGTTCTCCCACTCCCACACCGGCATCACGGCGGGGGTGCCGGTGACGGCGGGGGCGCCCAGGATGTGCGGGCGCTGCTGCTCGTCCGAGCGCCACAGCGCGGTGGCACGCTCCACGAACCCTGACAGCGAGGTGCCGTTCGGGGCCGCGGGCTCGCCGGGGACGCCCAGGCCGATGTCGTCGAGGGTGACGTGCCGGTGCAGCCGGGCCGCGAGTACCTCGCAGATCAGGTCCGGCACCTGGCCGCGCGGCCGCTGCCCCTTCAGCCAGCGCGCCACGGCGGTGTGCTCGTAACGGAGTGCGAGACCCCGCGCCCGGCCCGCCTGGTTCACATGTGCGGCGAGACCGGCGTGCGAGATGCCGGCCTCGTCCAGGATCGCGTCGAGCAGAGTGTTGGGCTGCATGGATGCCCCCCGATGGCCTGGTGACGCCAGACTAGTGGGGGTGGGTTCACACGGGGTGTGAACCGAGTACGCGAATCCGGCCCGTGTGCACGCTGTCGCACACAGTTCGCGGCCGGTTGACTGAAATGCCTCGCAAGAGGCCGGCCGGGCCGCCCGCTCCCCCTCGTACAGTGCGGTGGCCCGGCCGTCGGCCACGGCGGGGCGGCCGCTTCCGGATGTACGGACCGGAGGTACGAACACGAAAAGGGAGGGTGCCGGCCGGCGACACCCTCCCCCTGTCGGCACCTAGCTGCGCAGTGCCGCTCCGGTCCGCTCGGTGGCCAGGGCCACCGCCGCGTCGCGGGCCGCGGAGGCCTCGTCCACGGTGAGCGTGCGGTCGGCGGCACGGAAGCGGAGCGCGTAGGCGAGCGACTTCTTCTCGCCGCCCAGCTGCTCGGCGTTCTCGTACACGTCGAACAGCCGGATCGCCTCCAGCAGTTCACCGGCGCCCTCGCGCAGCGCGGCCTCGACGTCGGCGTGCGGGACCGACTTGTCGACGACCAGGGCGACGTCCTGGGTGGCGACCGGGAACGTGGAGATGCGCGGTGCCCGCACCATGCCGTTGCCGGCCTCCTCCAGCGCGTCCAGGTCGACTTCCATCGCGCAGGTGCGGTCGGGCAGCCCGAGTGCCTTCAGGACGCGCGGGTGCAGTTCGCCCGCGTGGCCCACGACCCGCTCGGTGCCGTCGGCGACGACCACCAGCTCGGCGGCGCGGCCCGGGTGCCACGGCCCGTACTGACCGCCCCGGACGACCAGCTCGGTGCCCGCCTCGCGGGCGACCGTGCGGGCGGCCTCGATCGCGTCGGCCCAGTCGGCCGGACGGCCCCTGCCCCACCAGCCGGCCTGCTCGCGGGCGCCGGTGAGGACGACGGCGACGTGGCGCGGCTGCTCGGGCAGTGCGGCGTCGAGCCCGGCCAGCTCCTCGTCGGTCGGGCGACGGTCGACGGGCAGGTTCGCGGCGACCCGCCGCTCCTCGCGCGGGTGGAAGACCAGGCCGGTCTCGAACAGCGCCTGGTCGTGCGCGCCCCGGCCGTCGTTGCGGCGCAGCGCGGCGAGCAGGCCGGGCAGCAGCGTCGTACGGAGGGCGGGCTCCTCGTCGTTGAGCGGGTTCGTCAGCCGGACGACACGGCGGGCCGGGTCGTCGGCGTCCAGGTTGAGCTGGTCGAAGACCTGCTCACCGACGAAGGGGTAGTTCGGTGCCTCCACATAGCCCGCGCCCGCCAGGGCGCGGCCGACGCGGCGGTGCAGCCGCTGCCGGTGGGTCAGGCCACGGCCCGCGGGGGGCCGGGGCAGCGTGGAGGGCAGGTTCTCGTAGCCCTCCAGGCGGATGACCTCCTCCGCCAGGTCGTTCGGCTCGGTGAGGTCGGGGCGCCAGGTCGGCACGGTGACGGTCAGCTCGTCCTGCCCGTACGCGTCGCAGCCGATCTCCTGGAGACGGCGTACGACCGTCTCGCGGCCGTAGTCGACACCCGCGACCCGGTCCGGATGGTCGGCCGGGATGGTGATGGTGCGGGGTGCGGCCGCGGCGGCCACCTCGGTGACGCCCGCGTCCGCCGTGCCCCCGGCGAGCAGCACCAGCAGGTCGACGGTGCGCTGGGCGGCGGCGGAGGCGGCCTGCGGGTCGACGCCGCGCTCGAAGCGGCGGGACGCCTCGGAGGACAGCTTGTGACGGCGGGCGGTGCGCGCGATGGAGATCTGGTCGAAGTGGGCGGCCTCGATGACGACCTCGGTGGTCGCGTTCTCGACGTCGTCGTGGTCGGCGATCTCGGTGTTGGCGCCGCCCATGACACCGGCCAGGCCGATCGGGCCGCGGTCGTCGGTGATCACCAGGTCCTCGGCGTGCAGCACCCGCTCGGTCCCGTCGAGGGTGACGAGCTTCTCGCCCTCCTGGGCGCGGCGCACCCCGATGGTGCCCTGGACCAGCTTGCGGTCGTAGGCGTGCAGCGGCTGGCCGAGCTCCATCATCACGTAGTTGGTGACGTCGACGGCGAGCGAGATCGGGCGCATGCCGACCTTCTGGAGCCGGCGCTGCAGCCAGATCGGGGAGCGTGCCTCGGGAGCCAGACCGGTGACGGTGCGGGCGGTGAAGCGGTCGCAGCCGAACGCGTCGGAGATCTGCACCGGGTAGCCGAAGGCGTTCGGGGCGGGCACGTCGATCAGCGCCGGGTCGCGCAGCGGCAGGCCGTAGGCGATGGCGGTCTCGCGGGCGACGCCGCGGATCGACAGGCAGTCGCCGCGGTTGGCGGTGACGGCGATGTCGAGGACCTCGTCGACCAGCTCGAGCAGCTCGATGGCGTCCTTGCCGATCTCGGTCTCCGGCGGCAGCACGATGATGCCGCCCGCGCCGTCGTCGCCCATGCCCAGCTCGTCGCTGGAGCAGATCATGCCGTGGGAGGTCTTGCCGTACGTCTTGCGCGCGGCGATCGCGAAACCGCCGGGCAGCACGGCGCCCGGCAGCACCACGACGACCTTGTCGCCGACGGAGAAGTTGCGGGCGCCGCAGACGATCTCCTGCGGTTCGCCGGTGCCGTTGGCGGTGCCGACGTCGACGGTGCAGAAGCGGATGGGCTTCTTGAAGCCCTCCAGCTCCTCGATGGTCAGTACCTGACCCACCACCAGCGGGCCCTTGAGGCCGTCGCCGAGCTGCTCGACGGTCTCGACCTCCAGGCCGCTGGACACGATCTTGGCCTGGACGTCACGGCCGGTTTCGGTCGCCGGCAGGTCGACGTACTCCCGCAGCCAGGAAAGCGGGACCCGCATCAGATCTCCATCCCGAACGGCCGGGTGAACCGGATGTCACCCTCGACCATGTCTCGCATGTCTTCGACGTTGTGGCGGAACATCAGCATCCGTTCGATGCCGAACCCGAAGGCGAACCCGCTGTACCTGGCGGGGTCGACGCCGCAGGCGGCCAGCACCTTGGGGTTGACCATGCCGCAGCCGCCCAGCTCGATCCAGCCCTCGGACGAACAGGTGCGGCAGGGGCGGTCGGGGTTGCCGACGGACTCGCCGCGGCAGACGTAGCAGACCATGTCCATCTCGGCGGACGGCTCGGTGAACGGGAAGAAGTTCGGCCGCAGCCGGGTCTTCATGTCCGCGCCGAACAGCGACTGGACCATGTGGTCCAGGGTGCCCTTGAGGTCGGCCATGGTGAGGCCCTCGTCCACGGCGAGCAGCTCGACCTGGTGGAAGACCGGGGTGTGGGTGGCGTCCAGCTCGTCGGTGCGGTACACGCGGCCGGGGCAGATCACGTACACCGGCAGCTCGCGGCCGAGCAGGGAACGGATCTGGACGGGCGAGGTGTGGGTGCGCAGCACGACACCGGACTCGGTGCCGCCCTCCGGGCCCTCCACGAAGAAGGTGTCGGCCTCGCCGCGGGCCGGGTGGTCCGGGCCGATGTTGAGGGCGTCGAAGTTGAACCACTCGGCCTCGGCCTGCGGGCCCTCGGCGACCTCGTAGCCCATGGCCACGAAGATGTCCTCGATGCGCTCCGAGAGCGTGGTCAGCGGGTGGCGGGCGCCGGCGGGCACGCGGTCGTGGGGCAGCGTGACGTCCACTGCCTCCTCGACCAGCACGCGCGCGTCGCGCTCGGTCTCCAGCTCGGTCTGGCGGGCGGCGAGGCCCTTGTTCACGGCGCTGCGGGCCTGGCCGACCAGCTTGCCCGCGGCGGCCTTGGCGTGCGGTGGCAGGGCGCCGATCTCGCGGTTGGCGAGGGCCAGCGGGGAGGCGGGGCCGGTGTGGGCGACCTTGGCCTCGTGGAGCGCGTCGAGCGAGTCCGCGGCGGCGAACGCGGCGAACGCCTCGTCCCGCATGCGCTCGATCACTTCCGGTTTCAACGCCTCGACCTCTACAGGGTCGTACGACTTATTCGGTGCCGACATCTCTTCCCGTGCTTCCGATTGGCTGGCGGATGTGGTCCCCGTGACCGGCTGAGGGCCGTGTGCAGGACACAAAGGTGCCAAAGGCCGAGTCTATCGGGGTTGAGGTGCTCGAAGGCGCCCGTGGGCCGTCAGGCGAGATACGCCGGTGTGGCCACGGGCAGGGTAAATCGGAACTCGGCGCCACCGCCGACGGCGCGTCCGACCGTGATGGTGCCGCCGTGGGCCTCCACGATGCCCTTGACGATGTAGAGCCCGAGGCCGGTGCCACCGCGCTTGCTGCCCCGCCAGAAGCGGGTGAAGACGCGGTTCATGGATTCCTCCGGGATGCCGGGTCCTTCGTCGCTCACCGTGACCGACGTACCGGTGTCCTCCCCCTCCCGGGGTGACGCCGACGGCGTGATGTCGATGGTGACGGTTCCCTCGCCGTGCCGCACGGCATTTTCGATCAGGTTGCTGAGGACCTGGTCGACCTTGTCGGGGTCGGCCCACAGGGCGGGCAGCGGCTGCTCGACGCGCAGCAGGAACCGGCCGGCGCACTGTCCGGCCGCGACGTACGCCTGGATGTGCCGGCCGACGGCGGCTCCCATGTCCACCGGCTGACGGCGCACCTCGAGGCGTCCGGAGTCGATCCGGGAGATGTCGAGCAGCTCGGCGATCAGCCGGGTGACCCGGTCGGCGTCTGCGTCGACGGTCTCCAGCATCAGCCGCTTCTGGTCGTCGGTGAACCGCTCCCACTTGGCGAGGAGGGTGGCGGTGAAGCCCTTGACCGAGGTGAGCGGGGAGCGCAGCTCGTGCGCGACGGTGGCGATCAGTTCGGCGTGGCTGCGCTCGGTGCGGCGCCGGGCCTCGGTGTCGCGGAGCGACACGACGACCCGGCGGACCGGTCCGGTGGGTCTGGTGCGTACGTACCGGGCCGACACCAGGAGCTCCCGGCCACCGGGCAGCAGCAGGTTCCGTTCGGGCTGTCCGGCGCGTATGGCGAGGCCGCCGTAGGGGTCGGTCAGCTGCCACCAGCGCCGGCCCTCCAGGTCCTCTAACGGCAGGGCCTTCTCCAGACGCCTGCCGAGGGCGTCGGCGGTGGGGAGGGCGGTGATCCGGGCGGCCGCCGCGTTGAAGCAGATCACGCGGCCGTGCTCGTCGGCGACCACCAGGCCGTCGGGCAGTTCGTCGGGGTCGACACCGAGTCCGGTCCCGGCGTGGTCGCCGGACCGGGGCCCGGGCAGCGGGCGTGCGTCCCGTTCCTCCGGCGCACCGCTCGTGCCGACCACACTCATCCCCGTACCCCACCTCTCAGACGGCGCAGGGCCCCCGAGTGGGTCACCTTACTAGTTCGTGGTGACGGAGCGGCACCCTCCGGGGGCGCGCTGTGCGCGGGCCGATGCGTAGAGACATACGGCGGCGGCGGTGGCGAGGTTCAGGCTCTCGGCCCTGCCGTGGATGGGGACGCTCACGACGGCGTCGGCGAGGGCGCGGGTCTCCTCGGGCAGCCCCCAGGCCTCGTTGCCGAACACCCAGGCGGTGGGCCCGCCCATGGTGCCCTTGTCGAGTTCCTCGTCCAGGTCGCGGTCTCCGGCCCCGTCGGCGGCGAGGATCCGCACCCCGGCGTCCTTGAGTGCCGCGACGGCTCGCTCGACGGGCACACCGACGGCGACCGGGAGGTGGAACAGGGAGCCGACGGAGGCGCGTACGGCCTTGGGGTTGTACAGGTCGACGGAGGCGTCGGTGAGGACGACGGCCTCGGCACCGGCGGCGTCGGCGCAGCGCAGCACGGTTCCGGCGTTGCCCGGGTCGCGGACGTGGGCGAGTACCGCGACGAGCTTGGGGCGGGCGGCGAGCACGTCCTCGAACGAGGTGTCCAGGAACCGGCAGACACCGACCAGCCCCTGCGGGGTGACGGTGGTGGAGACGTCGGCGATGACCTCTTCGGTGGCGAGGTGCACCCGGGCGCCCGCGTCACGGGCCTCCCCGACGATGTCGGCGTACCGCTCGGCCGCCTCCACTGTGGCGAACAGCTCGACCAGGGTCGCCTGCCCGTCGGACCGGTGCCCGGCGGCCTCCCGTACGGCCTGCGGCCCCTCGGCGAGGAACAGCCGGTCCTTGCCCCGGAAGTTCCGCTTGGCGAGCCGGCGCGCGGCGGCCACACGGGCGGAGCGGGGGGAGACGAGGTCTGGGGTGGCCGGGGGCATGCTCTTCACCTTCAGCAGTACGTTCACACACAGACAGCAGACACACGGACAACAAGCACACGGGCCACAGACACACGGGCAACAGACAACGGACCCGCAGGCCGGGAAGACCTACGGGTCCGTGCAGTCACGTCGGCCCGAAGCCGGCGCAGGCGTCAGGCGGCCTTCGGCGCGTTGACGTCCGACGGCAGCGCCTTCTGCGCGACCTCGACGAGCGCGGCGAACGCACCCGCGTCGTTGACGGCCAGCTCGGCCAGGATCTTGCGGTCGACCTCGACGTTCGCGGCCTTCAGACCCTGGATGAAGCGGTTGTACGTCATGCCGTTGGCGCGGGCAGCGGCGTTGATGCGCTGGATCCACAGCTGACGGAAGTCGCCCTTGCGCTTCTTGCGGTCGTTGTAGTTGTAGACCAGCGAGTGGGTGACCTGCTCCTTGGCCTTGCGGTACAGGCGCGAACGCTGACCGCGGTAGCCGGAGGCCGCCTCGAGGATCGCCCGGCGCTTCTTGTGGGCGTTGACTGCCCGCTTGACGCGTGCCACTTGTTTAACTCCTTGTAGCGGGGCCGCGGTTGTCCTCACGCGGCCCGGAAACGATTGGGTCCCGGTCCTGACGTACGGCGCAGATCGAGGGGACGATCAGACGCCGGTGCGTCACTTGCCGAGAAGCTTCTTGATCTTCGCGGCGTCGCCCGGGGCCATCTCGGCGTTGCCGGTGAGGCGGCGCGTCACGCGGGACGACTTGTGCTCAAGCAGGTGGCGCTTGCCGGCGCGCTCACGGAGCACCTTGCCGGAGCCGGTGATCTTGAAGCGCTTGCTGGCACCGCTGTGCGACTTGTTCTTCGGCATAGCGCCGTATCTCCTCGTCGGTGGCGCCCCGGTGCCCGGTCGCGAAAACCGGGCACATTGGAGCGTCGCTCTTGTTTCGGTTACTGCCTGGGGACTCGCGTCCCCCGGGATCACGCCTCGGCAGGGGCCTCGGGGGCCTCGGCGGGCTCAGCGTGCTCGAGGTCGGCGGCGTGCTCGAGGTCGGTGCCCTCGAGGTCCGTGCCCTCAAGATCCGCGGCGTTCTGCGAGCGGCCGGGGTTGGCCTTCGCTTCGGCCTTGCGGGCTTCCTGCGCCTGGCGGGCCTCGGCCATCGCCTCGGTCTTCTTCTTGTGCGGACCGAGAACCATGATCATGTTTCGGCCGTCCTGCTTCGGGTTCGACTCGACGAAACCGAGGTCCTGGACGTCCTCCGCGAGACGCTGAAGCAGTCGGTAGCCCAGCTCGGGCCGGGACTGCTCGCGACCACGGAACATGATCGTGATCTTGACCTTGTCGCCCTGCTTGAGGAACCGAACGACGTGACCCTTCTTGGTGTCATAGTCGTGCGGGTCGATCTTCGGCCGGAGCTTCATCTCCTTGATGACCGTGTGCGCCTGGTTCTTGCGCGCCTCACGGGCCTTCATGGCCGACTCGTACTTGAACTTCCCGTAGTCCATGAGCTTGCACACGGGCGGACGGGCGGTCGCCGCCACCTCGACCAGGTCCAAGTCGTACTCCTGCGCAAGCTCCAGTGCCTTGGCCAGCGGGACAATGCCCACCTGCTCGCCACTGGGACCGACAAGTCGCACCTCGGGAACGCGAATCCGGTCGTTGATGCGGGGCTCGGCGCTGATGGATCCTCCTCGGTTAGCACCACACGGCGGTCTGGCGGACAGCCGCGTATGTCTCTTATTCCGTAGACCTAACCGCGCCGGCGCATGAAAAATGCCCCGGACGATCACAGACGGGGCTCCAAAACACTGCCGGAGCACCGCCGCGAAAATCGCGGGGCGCGCATTCGGGCGACTCCACCGTCCGTACGGAACGGTGGTGGCCGCCTGACCGGGGTGACCCGCCGTCCCGGAAGACGGTCGGGTGGGAGATCGGAGCCTCCACTTGTGGGCCGGGCCTGCTCGCCGTATGGCACGCCTGTCCGGCCGGTCGTCACACAAGGTTAGCAGCATCGCGCGGGCAGGGCCAATCAGGGCCGAATGGGGCCGCCGCCCGTGGGACGCCTATCGTGTGGGCATGAGTGAGACCCCCGCCGAGCGCCCCGCCGACTTCGACGCCATGACCCGCGACATCGCCGAGGTCCCCGCTGTCGAGGTGATCGTGACGGTCGCCGTCAACCTGATGAGCGCCGCTGCCGTGAAGCTCGGACTGACCGAGGAGGGCGACAAGCACAAGGACCTGGACGAGGCCCGCAAGCTGGTGACCGCCCTCGCCGGTCTGCTGGACGCGAGCACCACCGAGATCAGCTCCTTCCACGCCGCCCCGCTGCGCGACGGCCTGAAGTCCCTCCAGCTCGCGTTCCGCGAGGCGTCGATCGTGCCGGACGAGCCGGGCCAGGGGCCCGGGGAGAAGTACACCGGTCCCGTCTACGGCTAAGTCCCCCCACCCGCACTCACCCGCGCACGTACAGGGCCTCGCCCGGAGGTGTCGTTCCGGTCGGCAGCACCGCCAGGTCGAGGCCGCGCACCAGGCGGGCCCTGAGTGTTTCGTCGGCGGCGAGGCGGGCGGCCACCGCGCGGGCGGCGTCCGCGGGCGCCGCGGCGGGGTCGAGCACCAGGGCGAGGGTGCCGTCGGCCCGGCCGGGACCGAGGTGGGCGCGGAGCACGGCGGGCTCCACGGCGACGGCGGCGCGGACCGCTTCCCGGACGGCCGGGTCGGCCAGCGGGTCGGTCGTCGTACGGCCCTCGGCGAGCGCGAGCAGCGCGGGGCCGGTCAGCTCGAACGCCACCGGGCCGGACATGTCCAGCACGACGGTGTCCGCCTTCTCGTGCGCGGCCGCCTGCAGGGCCTGGTGCAGCGGTACGGCGACGGGCCTGGCCTCCGGATCCCATCGGGCCAGTGACTCGGTGGACGTGAAGGCGGGCAGGGCGGTCCGAGAGCCCGCCTTGAGGGTGGGGACGGCCATGTCGCTGGTCTTCTCGCGGCGCAACCCGTTCTCGTCCACCTCGACCTCACCCAGCACGGCCACCACCGGTACCAGCAGCCGGGCGCCCCTGAGCGCCTCCAGAACGGGGCCCACAGCGGTGCGGTCCTCGGCCCAGGCGGCGAGCGCGGCGCTCAGCCGGGGGTCGGCGGAGCCGTCGTCGTCGGAGAAGCCGGGGTCGGGAATGTTCTTGTTCACCACGGTCACGACCCTATCGGGGCCGTATCCTCGACGGTCAGGGAGGAAGAGGATTCGGTGGCGCCCGTGACGGAACCCGCGGTGGACCGCACCGCCCTGCTGACCAGGGCCATGGCGTCGGTGAGCGTGCCGGGCTCCGCGAAGGTGTCGGCCGCGGTGCTGAACCTCGCCTCCGGTGAGAGCGCGGTCCACGGCGACGCGGCCTTCGAGACGGCGAGCATCGTCAAGGTCGACATCCTGGCGGCGCTGCTGCTCCAGGCGCAGGACGCCGGGCGGCGACTGACGGCGGCCGAGGAGTCGTACGCCAGGAAGATGATCGAGCACAGCGACAACGCCTCCGCCTCCGCACTGTGGGACACCGTCGGCCGGGCGGCCGGGCTCGACGCGGCCAACCGTCGCTTCGGGCTCACGGAGACGTCGGGCGGTGACGGCACCCTGTGGGGGCTGACCCGGACCACGGCGGCCGATCAGCTCGTACTGCTTTGGCAGGTGTTCGGGGATGACTCGAAGCTGAGCCGTGCCTCCCGGGCCTTTCTCCGGGGCCTTATGGAGGACGTCGAGGCCGGCCAACGCTGGGGGGTCTCGGCCGTGCACGGCGCTTGCCGCCCGGCGCTCAAGAACGGCTGGCTGCCGCGCAGCACGACCGGCCTGTGGGTCGTCAACAGCGTCGGGCGGGTGACGGTCGGCGACACGGACCATCTGGTGGCCGTCCTGTCGAACGGCAGCGCTTCCCAGGCCGGGGGCATCTCCCTGGTGGAGTCGGCGGCACGGGCGGCCGTGTCGGTGTTCACCGGTGTCGCCGACCGCGACGGCGACACCGTGCCCGGGTCCGGCTGACCGGGCTCAGCCGTTCCGGCCGCGGTTCAACCGTTCCGGCCGCGGTTCAACCGTTCCGGCCGCGGTTCAACCGTTCCGGCCGCCGTATCCGGCGGTGCTGTCGCGACGGCGTCCCCGCCACAGCACCACGGCGACGACCAGCAGCACGCCGCCGGTGCCGCCTGCGAGCGGACCGACCCAGCCGGCGGTGCCCCCGCTCGCCCGCGCCGCGTCGGGGCCGGGACCGAAGTACTTCTCGCCGTAACCGGCGGACTGGAGGCCCTGCGGCTTGAGGCGGCCGGCCGCCTTGATGGCGGCGGCCGGGTCCACGAGGCCGAAGCCCCGTGAGTCGTCGCGGCCGCCGCTCGGCGCGTTCCGGGCGGTGTCCTCCAGGAGCTTCTTGATCTGGGCCGGGGTCAGCCCGGGGTTGGCCGCCCTGACCAGTGCCACCGTGCCGGAGACGAAGGCGGAGGCGGCGCTCGTGCCCCAGCCCTCGTAGTACTTGTGGTCGGGGTCGGCGATCACGATGTCGACGCCGGGTGCGCTGACCGTCGCGTACCAGCGGCGGGTGGAGAAGGAGCCGCGGGTGCCGTACCGGTCGACGGCGGTGGCGGCGATGACGCCGGGGTAGGCGGCCGGATAGGAGATGTGGTCGCCCAGTTCGCCGCCGTTGCCCGCGGAGGCGACGACGACGGTGCCCTTCCTGAGCGCGTACTGCACGGCCTCGTCCTCGCTCGATTCCGGGTGCGCGGAGGAGGAGTCGTCGCCGAGGGACAGGTTGATGACGTCGGCGCCGTGGTCGGCGGCCCAGCGGATGCCCTCGGCGAGGGCGCTGCCGCGCGTCTTGCGGGCCTTGCCGCGGGCGGTGTCGCCGTCTTCGAGGATCACCCGCACGGGAAGGATCTTCGCCTCGGGCGCGATGCCCATGACTCCGTCGGCGGCGCCGGTTCCGTGGCCGTGTCCGGCGATGATGCCGGCCATGGCGGTCCCGTGCCGGGCCCAGGAGCGGTCGCCGGGCCGCGCGCCGAAGCCGATGAAGTCCTTGCCGGTCAGGACGTTTCCGACGAGGTCGGGGTGGTCGGACTCCACCCCGGTGTCCAGGACGGCGACGGTGATGCCCCGGCCCTTGGTGGTCCGCCAGGCCTCCTCGGTGCGCAGGGCGGACAGGGCCCACTGCTTGGCGCGGATGCCGTCGGCGTAGGCCGTGGTGGAGGGCAGCAGGGCCAGTGAGCCGGCCAGGAGGAGGCTCAGGGCCGCGCCGGTCCGTCGGCGGGTCATGACGGCGGCTCCGTGGCCGGGCGGACGGTCTTGCGCAGGCCGCGCTGTACACGGTCGGCGAGCCCCTGGGCCTCCTGGCCGAGGCCCGCCTGTGCGGGGGCCGTGGTGGCACCGGAGCGGATGGCGTCCGCGGCGGGCTGCGGGGTGTCGACGGTACGGCCGTCGGCCCAGCCGGACACCGCGTACGCGACGACCGGGGCGTCGGTGAGGACCGAGATGGTCCAGGAGGCGCGTTGCCGGTTGCCGAAGTCCGCGGCGACGGTGTGTTCGGCGGCGTACGGGCGGGGCATCAGGTCGGTACGGCGGTCCAGGCCCTCTTTCTTGAAGCGGGTGGCGAGGGCGGACATGGCGGCGGGGTCGGTCCTGGTGAAGAGCAGTCCGACGGTGGTCACATAGCTCTGAGTGGCGTCGGTGTAGGTGGCACGCAGCAGCCGGCGGCAGCCGGCCGGGGCGAGTACCTTGCGCAGCAGCGGGTCGAAGGCGTTCACGCAGCCGCCGTCGGGGGCGACGGCGATCCGGGTCCATGTGCGGTCGGCGCCGCCGGGTCCGGCGCCGGCGCCCTGCACGGTGGGCGGGAACAGTTCGTCGACCGGCACGCTGTGCCAGAGCCCGGCGGCCGCGGCGAAGCCGCTCACGGTCTGCCGGTCGTCGGCGTCACCGACGAGCCAACTCCCGGTCACGGCACCGCCGATGAGCCCCATCCCGAGCACGGCACAGGCCGCGGCGGTGAGGGTCCGGGCCCGTACCCGTACCCCCGGCGACCTCTGGTCGGCCTCCTCGGGCTCCCCATACGACACGACCGGCCGGACCGCGCTCCAGGAGAGCGCCGGATCGGGAGAGACGGCTGCCCCGTCCCTCGCGGCACCCGGGAACGCCACGGTGGTCACCGGCGGGACGGCCGGACGGGGCGGCACCACCTGTGCGCTGCGCGGCGAGGCCGCCTGGGCAGGCACACCGGCGGCCCGGGGCGGAGCCTCACCGCCCGCGCGCGACGAAGGCACCGGGCCCGGCACGGCCGCAGGCCGAGGCGGAATGCCGTCCACCGGGCGCGGCAGGTCGACACCCTCCGCCCTCCGCGCAGGCGCCACGACCGGCGTACCCGCGGGCCGGGGCGGCACGGCGCGCGTGGGGCGGGGCGCGGGCTGCTGGGCGGGCGCACCGGTGGGGCGGGGCGGAGCGTCACCGGCCGCGCGGGGCGAAGGAGTCGGAGTCGGCGTACCGACGCGTGATGCCGCACCTGACGTCGGTTCGGCGACCTGCTCACGGGTTCCCGGGGCTCCGGATCCGCCCGGTCGTGGCGGGGTGTCGGGAAGACGGGCCGAGGCGGAGGGCGGGGGTGCGGGCCGGGGCAGGCGGAACGGGCGCAGGGGCGGGAAGCGGGGCGGGGAGTCCTGGGTGGCGGGGCCGCCGGTGCGCGATGCGTCCTGCCCGGGCGGCGGGGTGGTGGGGCGGGGCGGCACGGGGGCCTGCCGAGCGTCACTGCTCATGCGCCCCCCGTTTCCTGGTGCCCCCGGGCCGTGCCGTTCCGTCGTGCCTGAGCGTCACTTTACGGCGTGCCGCCGGTCGAACGGGAACCAGTCCAGGAGCCTGCGGCATCTGCCCGGTACGTCCCTCTACCCTGCGGTAACCCGGTCTGGCAGGCTGCACGCATGACTGAGCGCGCCGCCGACCGGGCTCGTTACGACCGGGCCACCGCACATCTCGACGCCCCCCTCGCCATCGTGGATCTGGACGCCTTCGACGCCAACGCGGACGATCTGGTCCGCCGGGCCGGCGGGAAGCCGATCAGGGTCGCCAGCAAGTCCGTACGCTGCCGCGCCCTGCTGGAACGCGTGCTGGCCAGGGACGGCTTCGCGGGCATCATGTCCTTCACCCTCGCCGAGTCGCTGTGGCTGGCCCGCTCCGGCTTCGACGACGTACTGCTCGCCTATCCGTCGGCCGACCGCGCCGGCTATGCCGAGCTGACCGGTGATCCGAAGCTCGCGGCCGCCGTGACCGTCATGATCGACGACCCCGCCCAGCTCGAACTGATCGACGCCGCGCGCCATGGTGGCGGTGAAGTGGTGCGCGTGTGCCTGGAGTTGGACACCTCACTGAAGCTGCTCGGCGGCCGGATACGGGTGGGCGCGCGCCGTTCGCCGCTGCACTCCCCCGCCCAGGTCGCGGAGCTGGCGCGGGCGGTGGCCCGGCGCCCGGGTTTCCGGCTGGTGGGGATCATGGCGTACGAGGGGCACATCGCGGGAGTCGGTGACGCGGTCGCCGGGCGGCCGCTGCGTTCCCGCGCCGTACGTCTGATGCAGTCGGCCGCCCGCCGGGAGCTTGCCGAGCGGCGCGCGGCGGTGGTGCGGGCGGTACGGGCGGTGGCGCCGGATCTGGAGTTCGTCAACGGCGGTGGCACGGGCAGTGTGCAGCACACGGCGGCCGAGGACTCCGTCACGGAGATAGCCGCGGGTTCCGGACTGTACGTGCCTCGTCTCTTCGACAACTACACGTCGTTCACGGGCCGGCCGGCCGCCCTGTTCGCGCTGCCCGTGGTGCGGCGCCCCGGGGTGGGGGTGGTGACCGTGCTGGGCGGTGGCTATCCGGCCTCCGGCGCGGCCGGCGCGGACCGGCTGCCGGTGCCGTACCTCCCGCAGGGGCTGCGGTACGACCCGCAGGAGCAGGCCGGCGAGGTGCAGACCCCGCTGCTCGGCATGCCCGCCGACGACCTGCTCATCGGCGACCGGGTGTGGTTCCGGCACGCCAAGGCCGGTGAGCTGTGCGAGCGGTTCGACGCGCTGCACCTGGTCCAGGGCGACGCGGTGACGGCGACCGTGCCCACGTACCGGGGCGAGGGACGGACCTTCCTGTGAGGCCCGAAGGGCCGTCCCCGCGCCGGTGGCGTCCTACAGCGGCGTGACGTACGCCCCCGAGATACCGCCGTCCACCAGGAAGTCGGTGGCGTTGACGAAGGAGGAGTCGTCGCTGGCCAGGAAGGCGACGGCGGCGGCGATCTCCTCGGACTCGGCGAACCGGCCGACGGGGATGTGCACGAGGCGGCGTGCGGCCCGCTCCGGGTCCTTGGCGAACAGCTCCTGGAGCAGGGGCGTGTTGACCGGGCCGGGGCACAGGGCGTTGACCCGGATGCCCTCGCGGGCGAACTGCACGCCCAGTTCGCGGGACATCGCGAGGACGCCGCCCTTGGAGGCGGTGTACGAGATCTGCGAGGTGGCCGCGCCCATGCGGGCCACGAAGGACGCCGTGTTGATGATGGAGCCCTTGCCCTGACGGCGCATGTAGGGGATGGCGGCCTTGCAGCACAGGTAGACGGAGGTCAGGTTGACCTCCTGGACACGCTTCCAGGCCTCCAGGCCGGTCTCCAGGATGGAGTCGTCGTCCGGCGGGGAGATGCCCGCGTTGTTGAAGGCGATGTCGACGCTGCCGTAGGTGTCGAACGCGGTCTTGAACAGGGCTTCGACCTGCTCGGGGTCGGTGACGTCGACCTTGACGAAGAGGCCGGCGACCTCCTCGGCGGCGGCCTTGCCCCGGGCCTCGTCGACGTCCGCGCAGACGACGTTCGCGCCCTCGGAGGCGAGTCGTCGCGCGGTGGCCAGGCCGATGCCGCTGCCGGCTCCGGTGATGACGGCGGTGCGGCCGACGAGACGCCGGCACAGGTTCTCTGCGGTCACAGTGCGGGACCCTCCGTGCTGATGAAGACGTTCTTGGTTTCGGTGAAGGCGGTCAGGGCGTCCGGGCCCAGTTCGCGGCCGAGGCCGGACTGCTTGAACCCGCCGAACGGGGTCGAGTAGCGGACACTGGAGTGGGAGTTGACGGACAGGTTGCCGGCGCGCACGGCCCGGGAGACGCGCAGGGCGCGGCCCAGGTCGTGGGTCCACAGGGAGCCGGCGAGACCGTACGGGGTGTCGTTGGCGAGGCGGATCGCGTCCGCCTCGTCGGTGAAGGGCAGGAGCACGGCGACCGGGCCGAAGATCTCTTCGCGGGCCGCCTCGGAGTCGGGCCGCTCCCCCGTGAGTACGGTCGGCGCGAACCAGAACCCGGGCCCGTCGGGCGCGCTGCCGCGCAGTGCCTGGGCGCCGTCCGGCACGAAGGACCGTACGCGGTCCCGTTGCTGAGCGGAGATCAGCGGGCCCATCTGGGTCTTCTCGTCGGCCGGGTCGCCCACCACCACGGCGGACAGCGCGTCGGCGAGCAGGGCGTGGACCTCGTCGTACACGGACTCCTGGACGAGGATCCGGGTGCGCGCGCAGCAGTCCTGGCCGGAGTTGTCGAGGAAGGAGAAGGGGTCGACGGCGGTCTTGAGGTCGGCGTCGGCGAAGACGATGTTGGGGCTCTTGCCGCCGAGTTCGAGGGTGACCGGCTTGACCTGTCGGGAGCAGCGCTCCATGACCTCGCGGCCGGTACGGGTGGAGCCGGTGAACACGATCTTCGCGACGTCCGGGTGGTCGACCAGGGCGCGGCCGGCGACCGCGCCGTATCCGGGCAGGACCTGGAAGAGGTGCTCGGGCAGACCGGCTTCCAGGGCGAGTTCGGCGAGGCGGAGCGCGGTGAGCGGGGTGGTCTCGGCGGGCTTGAGGACGACGGCGTTGCCGGCGGCGAGGGCCGGGAAGGAGCCCCAGGCGGCGATGGGCATCGGGAAGTTCCAGGGGGCGATCACCCCGACCACGCCGAGGGGTTCCTGGAAGGTGACGTCCCAGCCGCCCGGCACGGGGATCTGCTTGCCGAGGAGGCGTTCGGCGCCGCCGGCCGAGTACAGCAGCAGGTCGCGGGCGTTGCCGGCCTCCCAGCGGGCGTTACCGAGGAGGTGGCCGGCCTCGCGGACCTCCAGCTGTGCGAGTTCGTCGACGTGGCCGTCGACGACGTCGGCGAAGCGGCGCAGCAGACGGGCCCGGTCGGCGGGAGCGGCGGCGGCCCAGGACCGCTGGGCGGCCGCCGCGCGGGCGACGGCGCGGTCCACTTCGGCCGCGTCGGCGGCGGGGACGGTGGCGACGATCTCCTCGGTGGCGGGGTTGAGGACCGTCAGCTCGTGCTGGTCGGACACGTGATGACCTTTCACAGGCGTTCGAAGGAGCGGCGCAGCTCCCAGTCGGTGACCGCGGCGTCGAAGGCCTGGAGCTCGACGCGTGCCATGTTGCGGTAGTGCGCGACGACCTCGTCGCCGAAGGCGGCCTTGGCGATGGGGCTGTTCTCCCACAGTTCGGCGGCTTCGCGCAGGGTGGTGGGCACGTGGTCGAACTCGGCGGTGTAGGCGTTGCCGGGGCAGGGTTCGGGCAGTTCCAGCTTCTGCTCGATGCCGTACAGGCCCGCGGCGACCAGTCCGGCGACGGCCAGGTGCGGGTTGACGTCGCCGCCGGGCAGCCGGTTCTCGAAGCGCAGGGAGCGGCCGTGGCCGACGACCCGCAGCGCGCAGGTGCGGTTGTCGTGGCCCCAGGCGACGGCGGTCGGGGCGAAGGAGCCGGGCTGGAACCGCTTGTAGGAGTTGATGTTGGGGGCGTAGAGGAGCGAGAAGTCCCGAAGGGCCGCCAGCTGCCCGGCGAGGAAGTGCCGCATCACGTCGCTCATGCCGTCGGGTCCGGCCATGGCGTTGTGGCCGTCGGCGTCGGCGAGGGAGAGGTGGATGTGGCAGGAGTTGCCCTCGCGCTCGTTGTACTTCGCCATGAAGGTGAGGGACACGCCCTCCTGCGCGGCGATCTCCTTGGCGCCCGTCTTGTAGATCGCGTGCTGGTCGCAGGTGACCAGGGCCTCGTCGTAGCGGAAGGCGATCTCGTGCTGGCCCGGGTTGCACTCGCCCTTGGCGGACTCGACGGTGAGTCCGGCGCTCGCCATCTCGTTGCGGATGCGGCGCAGCAGGGGTTCGATGCGGCCGGTGCCGAGCACCGAGTAGTCGATGTTGTACTGGTTGGCCGGGGTGAGGTTCCGGTAGTTGGCGTCCCAGGCGTGCTCGTAGGTGTCCTTGAAGACGATGAACTCCAGCTCGGTGCCGACCTGGGCGGTGTAGCCGAGTTCGGCGAGCCGTTCCAGCTGGCGGCGCAGGATCTGACGGGGGGCGGCGACCACCGGGGAGCCGTCGCTCCAGGCGAGGTCGGCGATGAGCATGGCGGTGCCGGCGTTCCACGGCACACGGCGCAGGGTGGTCAGGTCGGGGTGCATGGCGAAGTCGCCGTAGCCGCGGTCCCATGAGGACATGGCGTAGCCGTCGACGGTGTTCATCTCGGTGTCGACGGCGAGCAGGTAGTTGCATCCCTCGGTGCCGTGGTCGAGGACTTCGTCGAGGAAGAAGCGGGCGGCGAAGCGCTTGCCCTGGAGGCGCCCTTGCATATCGGGGAAGGCCAGGACGACAGTGTCGATCTCACCGCTTGCGACGAGGGTGTGCAGTTCCTCGACGGTCAGCGGGGGCGTGCGGTCTGCCACAGGGGGCTCCTTCAGCTGCTTGGCGCTGTTTCGGCCGGGCCGGCAGCCATAAGGTATGCCGGAGAACCATTGATTGGGAAGGGGGTACGGCCGGATGTCGCAGGACATGGAGCCGGACAGACTCGGCGACACCCTCGCGCCGGTGCTGCGACCGGTGCGCGCGGGGAACGGCTTCGAGGAGGCGCTGGAGCAGATCCTCCAGGTCGTACGGCTCGGCCTGGTGCCGGGCGGGGAGCGGCTGCCGGCCGAGCGGGAGCTGGCCGAGCGGCTCGGGATCAGCCGGGTGACGCTGCGCGAGGTGCTCAAGGTGCTCCAGGACCAGGGGCTGGTGGAGTCACGGCGCGGGCGCTACGGCGGCACCTTCGTCCTGCCGCGCACGGACGCGGGCGGCGAGGACGAGCTGCGGCGGCGGATCACCGAGGTCGACATCGAGGACGTACTGCGGTTCCGGGAGGTCCTGGAGGTGGGCGCGGCCGGTCTGTGCGCGGCACACGGGCTGACGGGTGAGCAGGCGGAGCGGCTGCGCGAGGCGCTGGCCCGGACGCACGACGCGCCGCTCGCCGACTACCGGCGACTGGACACGCTGCTCCATCTCACCCTGGCCGAGCTGTGCGGCTCGCCGACCCTGACCGCGCAGTACGCGGCGGTCCGCGCGGGCCTGAACGACCTGCTGGACTGCATCCCGCTGCTGGTGCGCAACCTGGAGCACTCGCAGCGGCAGCACATCGCCCTGGTGGAGGCCGTGCTGGACGGGGACGCGGACGGGGCGCGGGAGATGATGCGGGAGCACTGCGCGGGCACGGCCGCGCTGCTGCGGGGCTTCCTGGGGTGAGGGCTTGCACCGGAACACGGAAGCCGTAAAGGTATTCACGAACACCTTTGAGGGAGGACCCGTGACCGGACGGCCGCTGATCGGCATCAGTACGTACCTGGAGTCCCGGGCGCGCTGGGGCGTGTGGGAGCTGCCCGCGGCGCTGCTGCCCGTCGGATACCCGCGGCTGGTGCAGCAGGCGGGCGGGCTCGCCGCGATGCTGCCGCCGGACGGGCCCGAGTCGGCCGCGGCGGCCGTCGCCCGGCTGGACGGTCTGGTGATCGCCGGGGGGCCGGACGTCGAGCCGGTGCACTACGGCGCGGAGCGCGACCCACGCACCGGGCCGCCCGCCGCCGAGCGCGACGCCTGGGAACTCGCCCTGATCGACGCGGCACTGGCCGTGGGCACACCGCTGCTCGGCATCTGCCGGGGCATGCAACTGCTGAACGTCGCCCTCGGCGGCACGCTCGCCCAGCACATCGACGGCCACACCGAGGCCGTCGGCACCTTCGGACGGCACCCGGTCAAGCCGGTGCCGGGGACCCTGTACGAGAGGGCAGTACCGGAGGAGACCGCCGTACCCACCTACCACCACCAGGCAGTCGACCGGCTCGGCTCCGGCCTCGTGGCCTCCGCCCACGCCGGGGACGGCACGGTGGAGGCGATCGAGCTGCCGACCGCGACGGGATGGGTGCTCGGCGTGCAGTGGCATCCCGAGATGGGCGAGGACCTCCGGGTCATGCGCGAGCTGGTGGCAGCCGCCGCGCGCAGCCGCCCCGGCGGGGCCGCGGCACCCGGTCCGCAGGGCTGAGCGAGCCCGGCACGACCGAGCCCGCGACGGCGCTCACCCCCGGGTCAGCGACAGCAGCTCCCGGGCGGGCCCCGTCGGCCGGTGGCCCGTGGGCCAGACGGCGCGCAGGTCCCTGGCCAGGGACACCTCGTCGACCGGTACCTCGACCAGGCGGCGCAGTGCCAGTTCCTCGCGGACGGCGAGCTCGCTGAGCACCGCCGGGCCCGCGCCGCTGACCGCGGAGGCCTTGACGGCCGTGGTGGAGGACAGCTCGATGAGGGGGCGGGCGAGACCGCCGAGGGCCGTGTCGAGCACCTGGCGGGTGCCGGAGCCGCGCTCCCGCAGGATGAGGGGGGTGGCCGCCAGCTCGGCGGCCGGGAGGGGACGGGTGCGGCGGGCCCACGGGTGGGCCGGGGCCGTGACCACGATCAGGCGGTCGCGCGCGATCACCGCCGAGTCCAGGCCCGGGGGCACGGTGAGCCCCTCCACGAACCCCAGATCCGCCTCGCCCGCCAGCAGCCGCTCCGCCACCGCGGCCGAGTTCCCCGCCAGCAGGGACACCGCCGTGTCGGGGCGTTCGGCCCGCAGGGCCAGCAGCCAGCCGGGCAGCAGATACTCGGCGATGGTCATACTGGCCGCGACCCGCAGCCGCGAGTCACGGCGGTCCCGAAGTGCCTGAGCTCCCGCGTCGAAGGCTTCCGCCGCCTCCACGACCCGTCTCGCCCAGTCCGTCACCAGCGCCCCGGCGTCGGTGAGCCGGGAGCCACGCGGCGAGCGGTCCACCAGCGCCACGCCCAGCTGGCGCTCCATGGAGCGGATCCGGCTGCTGGCGGCCGGCTGGGTGATGCCGAGTGCTCGCGCGGCCGCTCCGAGACTGCCCAGCCTTGCCACCGCCAGCAGCAGTTCCAGCGCCCCCAGGTCCGGCACCCGGTGCGCCAGCGTGCCGTTCCCTCGCCGCTCCTCCATCTCGCTCATAAGACCAGCTTATGTCCCCATAGGAACAGACTCCCTGGTCACGGGCGCCCGCACGCGCGACGGTGGAGTCATGATCAGCGCAGCCGTCCGTCATCTGGGCCCCAACTGGTACGCCTCCGTCATGGGCACGGCGATCGTGGCGAGCACCGGTGCCGCGCTCCCGCCGGCCGACGGCGTCCCGCGCACCGCGTGTGCCGCCGTCTGGGCGCTGTCGTGCGCGCTGCTCGTGACCCTCCTCGCCGCACGCGCCCTGCACTGGACCCACCACCGCGACCAGGCCCGCGCCCATCTCCGCGACCCGGCGATGGTTCCCTTCTACGGCTGTCTGGCCATGGCCCTGCTGGCCGTCGGCGGCGGAACCATGACCGTCGGCCGGGACTGGACCGGAAGCGGTGCGGCGGTCGTCCTCGGCGGCGTGCTGTTCGCCGCCGGTACGGCCGTCGGGCTGGCGGCCGCCGTGGCCGTGCCGTACCTCATGGCCGTGCGCCGGCGGCTCGACCCGGCACAGGCCACGCCGGTCTGGCTGCTGCCGCTGGTCGCCCCGATGGTGTCCGCCGCCGTCGGCCCCGCCCTGGTACCGCAGCTGCCGGCCGGGCAGCCCCGCGCAACCCTGCTGTACGCCTGCTTCGCCCTGTTCGGACTCAGCCTGCTCGGCACCGCGCTGATGCTTCCGCTGGTCTTCGCGCGACTGCTCTTCCACGGGCCCCTCCCGCTCGCGCTCACCCCGACGCTGTTCCTGGTCCTCGGGCCGCTCGGGCAGTCCACCACCGCGGTCGGCAGGTTCGCCGACGTGGCGTCGGGGGTCGTCCCCGCCTCCTACGCCCGGGGCTTCGACACGCTCGCCGTGCTCTACGGCGTGCCGGCCATGGGCTTCGCGCTGCTGTGGCTCGCCCTGGCCACCGCGCACACGGTGCGGGCCCGGCGGCGCGGTATGGGGTTCACGATGACGTGGTGGGCGTTCACCTTCCCGGTGGGCACCTGTGTCACCGGGTGCGCGGCGCTCGCCCGGCGCACGGGGCTCGCCGCCTACGACTGGCTCGCGGTGGCGCTGTACGGCGTGCTCGTCCTCGCCTGGGCGGCGGCGGCCACCGGGACCGTCCGCGGACTGATCAGCGGCGAGCTGCTCGCAGCGCCTCGGACAGCACCCGCGGCGCCTCGGCCAGCGACGGTCCGTACCAGGTCAGGTGCCGTCCACTGACCAGTGCACAGCTCAACCCCGGGAACGCCTCCGGTCCGTCGTCGGACGTGAAGCGGTACGGCTCGTCCGGGAGGACGACGAGGTCCGGGGCGGCCGCCCGCAGCTCGTCGAGCGGGACCCGCGGATAGCGATCGGAATGGCCCGCGTAGAGGTGGTCGACGCCCAGGCGGGACAGGACATCGCCCGCGAAGGTGTCCCGGCCGAGCACCATCCAGGGGCGCCGCCAGATCGGTACGACCGTCGAGGCGCGGTGCCCGGGCTCCGGCAGCTCGGCCCAGGCCCGCTCCGCCCGCTCCAGCCAGCCGGGACGGGCGGGCGCGCCGCACGCGGCCAGCACCCGGGACAGCTCCGGGAAGGCCTGCGGCACCTCCCGCACCTCGGTGACCAGCACCTCCAGCCCGGCCGCCCGCAGGGCGTCCACGTCGGCGGCCCGGTTCTCCTCCTCGTTGGCGATCACCAGGTCCGGGGCGAGGGCCACGATCCGGTCGACCGCGGGATTCTTGGTGCCGCCGACCCGCACGACGTCCAGGCCGGCCGGGTGGACGCACCAGTCGGTCGCGCCGACCAGGACGCCCGGCGCGGTCACGGCCACCGTCTCGGTGAGCGAGGGAACCAGCGAGACGACCCGCGTTGTTGCCTGCCGGGGCACTAGCGAGCCCGGTCCTGGACCGCCTCGATGTGCTCGGCCACCGCCACGACGACCACCCGGGTGTCGGGCACCGTGGCCCGCCACCGGTGCCGGACGCCACCCGTGAGGTAGAGGGTGTCACCGCGGCCCAGCCGGTAGGCGCGGCCCTCCGCCTCGACCTCCACGGCACCGTCGGCGACGTACATCAACTCGTCGTTGCGGTGCTGAAATTCACGGCCGGGGTCGTGGTCGCCGGTGAACTCCGAGGCGTGCAACTGGTGGTGACCGCGCACCAGGGAGCGCACCCGGGGCGTGAAGTCCTGCTCGGCGGTGTCACCGCGCACCAGGTCGACGCTGCACGCGGGGTCCGCAGCGGCGAGCAGTTCCACGGCCGTGGTGCGCAGCGCGTCGGCCACCTTCTCCAGGGAGCTTCTGCTGGGCCGGGCCCGGTCGTTCTCGATCTGGCTGAGGAAGGGCACCGACAGCCCGCTGCGCTCGGCGACGGCGGCGAGGGTGAGCTCCAGCGCACGGCGTCGCCGCCGAACGGCCGCGCCCACCCGTACGGGCTGCTGTTCTTTGTGGTCGCCCATCGCTCCGGCTCCCTCCTTAGCTCGTCGTCCGCCGCCGGTGTGTCCACTGCCGGGGCACACCGCTCCCGATGCGTTCTCTGCACCCTACGCATGTTCGGCAAGCCGTTTCATGCGGCCGTTCACATCCATGTCCCTTCTCGTGTGTACGACCTCACGGTTCACGCCAGTGCACAGGGCACCCTCGCCCGACGCTACGCGGAAGCGCGGCCGGGTGCCGCCCGGGCGGCACGGCGCGCGATCAGCCGCTCCGGACGGCGGCCGCGGGAACCCGGGCAACGACGTAGCGCTGTGTGGTTGGCCGGATTCCGTTCGTGGCGGCCCCACCGGTCCGGCCGCCGTGTGCGTGTCGGAGCGGTGCGGCATGATGCCAGGCGTGACCGGACGACTGATGCTCCTCGACACCGCTTCCCTGTACTTCCGCGCCTACTTCGGCGTACCGGACTCCGTGAAGGCACCCGACGGCACACCGGTGAACGCGGTGCGCGGACTGCTGGACTTCATCGACCGGCTCGTCAAGGACCACCACCCGGACCGGCTGGTGGCCTGCATGGACGCCGACTGGCGGCCGCGCTGGCGGGTCGACCTCATCCCCTCCTACAAGTCGCACCGGGTGGCCGAGGAGCGCGCGTCCGGACCGGACGAGGAGGAGGTGCCCGACACACTCTCCCCGCAGGTCCCGGTCATCGAGGAGGTGCTCGACGCGGTCGGCATCGCCCGGGTCGGGGTCGCCGGATACGAGGCCGACGACGTGATCGGCACGCTCACCGCGCACGCCCGCGGTCCGGTGGACATCGTCACCGGCGACCGGGACCTGTACCAGCTGGTGGACGACGCGCGCGAAGTGCGGGTGCTGTACCCGGTCAAGGGCGTGGGGACCCTGCAGATGACCGACGAGGCCGTGCTCCGCGAGAAGTACGGCGTCGACGGGAGCGGATACGCGGACCTGGCACTGCTGCGCGGCGACCCCAGCGACGGACTGCCCGGCGTGCCAGGTATCGGCGAGAAGACGGCCGCCAAGCTGCTGGCCGAGTTCGGCAACCTGGACGGGATCATGGCCGCGCTCGACGACCCGGAGGCCAGGCTCACGCCCTCGCAGCGCAAGCGGCTGGACGAGGCCCGGCCGTATGTCGCCGTCGCGCCGAAGGTCGTACGGGTCGCCGCGGACGTCCCCCTGCCGGACGTCGACACCGCCCTTCCGCGGCTGCCGCGCGATCCGGCACGGCTCGACGAACTGGCGGCCCGCTGGGGCCTGGGCGGCTCCCTGCACCGGCTGCTGGCGACGCTGGGGGCTTGAGCCGGGCAAGCGCTTTTTCAGCAGGCTTGGCCTGGGCAGGTTTTTTTCCGGCAAAACACGTTCACCCGCTCCTGGTGAGGGGGGTGTTGACCCAGAAGGGATGCTAACTTAGGTAAACCTAACCAATGGAGTATGGAGGCCGTCATGGCAGAGCGCCCGGGAGGCAGGTCGCGGAAGCCACATTCCGCCCAGGTAGTTCGCACGGAACGGCTCACTCCGCATATGCAGCGAGTGGTTCTCGGCGGCGCCGGCCTCGCCGACTTCTCCGCCGACACCTGCACCGACCACTACGTGAAGCTCCTGTTCGGCGCCGAAGGCGTCACCTACCCGGAGCCCTACGACCTCCAGCGGATCCGCGAGGAGTTCCCGCGCGAGCAGTGGCCGGTGACCCGGACCTACACCGTGCGGAACTGGGACGCCGAGACCCGCGAGCTGACCCTGGACTTCGTGGTCCACGGCGACGAGGGCCTGGCCGGCCCCTGGGCGCTGCGGGCCCGGCCCGGCGACACCCTGCACTTCATCGGCCCCGGCGGCGCCTACGCTCCCGACGCGAGCGCCGACTGGCACCTCCTGGTCGGTGACGAGAGCGCGCTGCCCGCGATCGTCCGCTCCCTGGAGGCTCTGCCCAAGGGCTCGAAGGCCGTCGCCTTCGTGGAGGTCGCCGACGCCCGGGAGGAGCAGAAGATCGACTGCGACGTGGACGTCGTCTGGCTGCACCGCGGCGACCGGCGCTACGGCGAGGCGCTGGTCGAGGCCGTACGGGCGCTGGACTTCCCGGAGGGCCGGGTGCAGGCGTTCGTACACGGCGAGGCGGGCTTCGTGAAGGAACTGCGGCGCATGCTGCGCGTCGAGCGCCAGATCCCGCGCGAGGACCTGTCGATCTCCGGCTACTGGCGCCTGGGCCACAACGAGGACGGCTGGCAGGCCTCCAAGCAGGAGTGGAACGCCCGAATCGAAGCGGAGCAGGAGGGCGGCACCCAGGCCGCCGCCTGACCCGACGGCGCTCCCCCCGCCCCGGGTCCGCCGCGTGATCCAAACGCGACGGGCCCTACTCTGGGCCTGATGAGACGCAAGACCCGCATCCCGCCCCCTCCCCTGCCCCAGCGGCACGGGGTGGACCCGGTACGCGTGCGGCTGCCCATGGCCGGGCCGTGGTCCACGGTGGGCGAGCACCTGGTGGAGCGGCTCTCCGGGGCCGGGCCCGGGGAGGTCGAGGCGATGCTGGACGCCGGCCGGGTCGTCGCGGCCGACGGCCGGCCGGTCGCCTCCGGCGCCGCCTACGTGCCGGGAATGTTCCTCTGGTTCCACCGGGACCTGCCCGACGAGGTGCCGGTGCCGTTCCCCCTCACGGTGGTGTACCGCGACGAGCACATCGTCGTGGCCGACAAGCCGCACTTCCTCGCCACCACCCCGCGCGGCGGACACATCACCGAGACCGCGCTGGCCCGGCTCCGCCGGGACCTCGGCGTGCCCACCCTGACCGCCGCGCACCGCCTGGACCGGCTCACGGCCGGACTGGTGCTGTTCACGGTACGGCCCGAGGAGCGCGGCGCCTACCAGACCCTGTTCCGCGACCGGCTGGTGCGCAAGGAGTACGAGGCCGTGGCCCCGCACTCACCCGCGGTCGCCCTCCCGCGCACGGTGCGCAGCCGGATCCTGAAGGAGCGCGGGGTGCCGGCCGCACGGGAGGTGGCGGGCGAGCCCAACGCGGTCACCCGCGTCGAGCTGACCGACCACCGCGACAGCGACGGCCTCGCGCGCTACCGGCTCGCCCCGGCCACCGGGCAGACCCACCAGTTGCGGGTCCACATGAGCACCCTGGGCATGCCCATCCTCGGCGACCCGCTCTACCCGGAGCCGACCGCGCCCGTCCCTCCGGGCGACTTCCGCCGGCCGCTGCAACTGCTGGCACGGGGGCTGGAGTTCACCGACCCGGTGACCGGGGTGGAGCACGGGTTCACCAGCGGACGGACGCTGGAGGCCTGGTACTCACCCACCCGGTGGTCCAACGGTGTGGTCAGTGACCACGCCACCAGCGCTTGAGGCGCTGCCAGACGCCCACGGGCGGTGCCTGCGGCGACTCCGACCGCTCCGGCGGGGCGCTGACCGTCTCCGGAACCGGTGCCGGTGCGGGCTGTGCGTCTCTCACCGACGGGGCGGTGGCCGGGACCGAGCCCACGCCCACCTGCCAGTCGCTGCGCTGGGGCGGGATGGGGGCGGACGTGGGCTTGAGGCTGACGTCCTGCTGGAGCGCCGGTCCGAACCGCACCGGCAGTTCCACCAGGTGCCGCGAGGCGATGGACGCCCGCCAGCGCAACTCGTGCTCCTCGCAGTCCAGCTGAATGTCCGGCAGCCGGGTCAGCAGGGCGTCCACACCGACGTCGGCGATGGCACGCCCGAGGTCCTGGCCGGGGCATTCGTGCGGGCCGCCGCCGAAGGCGAGGTGCGAACGGTTGCCCTGCATGTTGGCCGACAGGTCCGGCCGCACCCGTGGGTCGAGATTGCCCGGGGCGGGCGCGAACAGCAGCCCGTCTCCCTTGCGGATGCGCTGGCCGCCCAGTTCCGTGTCCTGCTTGGCGAAGTAGCCGAACACCGTGCTGAACGGCGGCTCGTCCCACAGCGACTGCTCGACCGCCTCCGGCACCGTCATCTGGCCGCCGTTGAGCTGGGCGCGGAAGCCGGGCTCGGTGAGGACCATGCGCAGCGCGTTGGCGAGGAGGTTGGCGGTGGCCTCGTAGGCGGCGATCAGGACGACTCTGAGGTGCTGGCCGATCTCGTCGTCGGACAGGCGTGCCGGGTGGTTCAGGAGGTGGCTGGTGAAGTCCTCCTCGGGCCGGACCCGGCGGCGGGCGGTGAGCCGCATCAGGCAGCCCATGATGTACTCGTTGCTCGCGATCGCGGTCTCGGTGCCCTTGAGCATGTCGCGGGCGGCCTGCACGATCCGGTCGTTGTACTCCTCGGGCATGCCGAGGACCTCGCACATCACCGCCATCGGCAGGTGCTCCGCGAACTGCGAGACCAGGTCGGCCCGGCCCTTCTCGCAGAACTCGTTCACCAGGCGCTGGGTGTAGCGGCCGATGTGCCTGCGGATGCCCCGGTGGTCGATGGTCGAGATGGCGCCGGTGACCGCCGCCCGCAGCCGCTGGTGCTCGTCGCCCTCGGCGTGGGAACAGATGGGCTGCCAGGCGATGTGCGGCATGAGCGGATGGTCGGGCTTGACCATCCCTTCGAGCAGCGGGCTCCAGATGCGGCTGTCCCGGGTGTACTGCGAGGGGGTGCGCACCAGGTGCAGGTTCTCGGTGTACCCGAGGACCACCCACATGGGCACGTCGTCGTGCAGCAGCACGGGGGCCACCGGGCCGTACTTGTCCCGCAGCATCTCGTACAGGTCGCCCAGGTCGTCCGCCTCCGGGCCGTACAGCCGGTGCAGTCCGCCGGGACCGATGCCGTGGGCCGGGCAGCCTGGCGGCGCAGCCGTCACCGGGCCGTCCGCACTCGTACCTGTGCCTGTATCTGTATCTGTATCTGTATCTGTATCTGTCGGGAAGTGGGAGTCACGCGTCACAGGGTCGCTCCGAAGCTGAGGGGATCCGGGTTCCGTGGGGTCAGGCGAGCACGCCCTGCATGGCCAGCGAGTGCAGGAAGCGCATCAGGGTCATCAGGACGTCGCGGCTGGACGCCCGGCGCCGCGCGTCGCACTCCACGATGGGGATTTCCGGGGACAGGTCGAGCGCCGCACGCAGTTCCTCGATCGGGTGACGGGGCCCGTCCGGGAAGGAGTTGACGGCGACGACGAAGGGCACGCCGCGCTCTTCGAGACGCCCCACGGCGTCGAAGCTGACGTCCAGGCGGCGGGTGTCGACCAGCACGACCGCGCCGAGAGCGCCCTCGAACAACCCGTTCCACAGGAACCAGAAGCGTTCCTGGCCAGGAGTGCCGAAGAGGTAGAGCACGAGTCTCTCGGTGATGCTGATGCGACCGAAGTCCATGGCGACGGTGGTCGCCGTCTTGGAGTCGGAGCCGTAGTTGTCGTCGATCCCGACACCGGCCTCGGTCATGGTCTCCTCGGTGGTCAGCGGTCTGATCTCACTGACCGAGCCGACCATGGTGGTCTTGCCGACTCCGAAGCCGCCCACGATCACGATCTTCACCGCGGCCTGAGCCGTCTGCGGCAGGTGGTCCTCGGCCCGTGGACCGGGGACGGTGTCAGAGTTTTTGAAGTCCATGCATCACCGCTTCGAGGAGTGAACGGTCGGGGAGCGCCTGGCGGACGATAGGGACCCGTACCTGTACCAGTTCGGCCGTGATCAGCTCGGTGATCAGCACGGTCATCGCGCTGAACGGCAGATGGAGATAGGCCGAGAGCTCGGCCACCGAGAGGGGGGAGGTACAGAGCCGGAGCAGTGCGGCCTGCTCCGGGGGGACGGACGGCGGCGGGTCGGCCCCGGCCACGATGAGCGTGACCAGGTCGAGTTCGGCGCGCCCTCCGTCGGCGGCACCGGTGATGACGTACAGCCGTTCGGGATTCTTCTCGGTCTTGCCGGGTTCGCCCTGTGCGGCCTCCCCCGCCATGGGGGGCGGCGGGGGCGGTGCCGGTTGGGGGTGTTGCCGTTTGCGTTGCGGAGCGGTCATACGGTCTGCCCGTTCCGCCTGGGTGGACTCGTGAGGTGGGCACCGATACGGACGACGAGGTCACGCATCCGGCCGCTCATCCGGCCGGGCTCGCAGAGCACGTCGGCGAGCACCGCGAGATAGGCGTTGGCACCCGCCGACATCAGGTAGAAGTAGCCGCCGTCGATCTCGATGACGACCAGCTTCATGTCACCGCTGCTGCCGGGGAGCTCCTGGGCCACGGCGCCCGCCAGGCTCTGCACGCCGGCACAGGCGGCGGCGAGACGGTCGGCGGAGTCGGGGTCGCCGCCGTGGCGGGCGATGCGCAGTCCGTCGGAGGAGAGCACCACGATCATCTCGATGCCCGGAACGCCGTCGGCGAGGTCCTTGAGCATCCAATCGAAGTTGGTTCGCTGCTGGATCACTTGGGGTTCCCCTCGTCGTCGGCCTCGGTGCGGGCCGGCTTCTCGATCAGGTGCAGGTACGCGGTCGGGTTCCGGGTGAAGTCGGTCGGATCCGCGGCCGGGTTGCCTTCCTTGAGGCCGTCCCAGAACGCCTCGACCCACATGCCGGGCTCACGGTCCAACAGTTTCTGCCGCTCGGGGTCGATCTCCGGCTCGGGTTCCGGCTCGGGTTTGTGCTGCGACCAGATGGTCGGTCTGCCCTCGCGTTCGGCCTGGTCGATGGCGGCCTGCTCGGCGATCCGCTGCGCCAGCGAGGTCTTGATCTTCCGGCGCCGCTGGGGCAGGCCGTTCGCCGTCCACTCGGTGACCTCGGGGGCGTCGTCCTCCATGGAGATCCCGGCGGGGATGCGCGGGCTGGTGGGGCGTCGCTTCTTGGGCGGCCGCTTGGGGCCCTCCAGCGCGCCGAGTTCGGCCTTGGGGACACCGGTGGCGCCGATGCCGTGGGCGAGGCCGGGGGCGGGCTCGGTGGTCATCATGTTGCTGGGCACGACGAGGACGGCACGGACCCCTCCGTAGGCCGAGGCGCGCAGCGAGACCTGCATGTTGTATGTGGAGCAGAGGCGGCCGACGACGGCGAGGCCGAGGCGCGGGCTCTCACCGAGGTTGTCGAGGTCGACGCCGGCCTTGGCGCGCTCCAGCATGTTCTCGACCCGGGCGCGGGCCTCCTCGCTGAGGCTGACGCCGCCGTCCTCGATCTCGATGGCCACTCCGGTCTGCACCTCGGTGGCGGTGACGTGCACCTTGGTGTTCGGCGGCGAGTAGCGGGTGGCGTTGTCGAGGAGTTCGGCGGCGGCGTGGATGACCGGCTCGACGCAGGTGCCCTTGATGTTGACCTTGGCGATGGAGGACAGGTCGATGCGCCGGTACTCCAGGATCCGGGACATGGCGCCGCGCAGCACGCTGTAGAGGGCGACGGGGTTGGGCCACTGGCGCCCCGGGCGGCCGCCGCCGATGACGGAGATGGAGTCGGCGAGACGGCCGATCAGCGCGGTGCCGTGGTCGAGACGCAGCAGGTCGTCGAAGACCTCGGGGTTGCGGCCGTGGTCCTCCTCCATTTCCCGGAGCTCGTCCGCCTGCTGGTGGACGATCGCCTGGACACGCTGGGCGATGTTGACGAAGGAGCGCTGTGCCGCGTCCCGCGTGGACTCCTCGTCATCCACGATCTTGAGGATGAGACGGACCAAGTCACGCTGTGCGTCGGGGAGGTGCCTCAGTGCGGGGTCGGAGTCGAAGACCGTGTGCATCACCTCGCGAGGGGACTGCCCGCGACGCAGGTGACGGAGGGCGGTCGGCACGATGTCCTTGCCGAGCCGGACGATCTCCTCGTCGTGGGCGGCGAGCCGCCCCTCCAGATACGTGGTGTGACGGGCGTGCTCGGCGCGCAGGTCCGCCAGGTGACGTCCGCGCCGTACCGCCTGCGCCGCGGCGGCGGCCACCAGCAGGGTGGCGACGGCGCCGCACAGGCCTACGGCGGTCCGGGCGGACTCCGCCACCAGGGCGACGGCGGTCCCGGTCACCGCGGCCATCGCTATGGCCGGCAGCAACAGCGCACGCGCATAAAGAAGTTCACGACCGTCGGGGGGCGATTGAACACTCACCATGTGTATGCCCTCTGAGATGGATCGGCTGGGTGTCGTGGAGTGGGTGGGGGGTTGGGTGTGGGGGGTGGCGTTGAGGGGAAGAGTTCCGAAGTTGTCAGGATCTTCGTAATTTTTGCGAACAAGCGCACGATTTCACCTCAACTCGGTGCGCCGCGGGCGAGCTTAGTCCGACCGGATCATCGCCGTGTCATATTCGGGAAGCACCTGAAATCGTCCGCGCCCCAGGGGTACCCTCGGCTCCATTTGCACGCTCAGACAACATTCGCACACAGCGAGTAGCGGTGCACAGACGTGCGAAGGTAACTCACCGTTACGAGTGAGAGGGGGGCGTCGGATTGACGCCCCCCTCACGTTCCTGCCAGGTCCCGCATCACCCCACGGACGAGTACGCGACCACACCCCGCAGCAACTGATCGACCGCCTTGCGCGCGGTCCTGGCCACGGTCGAGCCCTCCGTGGCAGGGGCCGCCGCCGAGATCTGCCCCAGTACGTCGATCACCTGCTTGCACCACCGGACGAAGTCGCCGGCCGGCATCTCCGCCTCGCGCAGCACCTCGTCGAGTCCCTTGTCCGACGCCCACATGTACGCGGCCCAGGCGAAGCCGAGGTCGGGCTCACGCTGGCCCACGCCCTCGGTCTGGCTGATCCGGAAGTCTTCCTCCAGGCCGTCGAGCCGGCCCCAGATACGGACCATCTCGCCGAGCGCGGCCTTCGCCTTGCCGGAGGGCAGCTTCGGCGCCATGGCGTCGTCGCCGACCCGGGACTCGTACACCAAAGCGGAGACGCAGGCGGCGAGTTCGGCGGGTGCCAGGCCCTCCCAGACACCGTCGCGCAGACACTCGCTCGCCAGCAGGTCCAGCTCGCCGTACAGCCGGGCGAGCCGCTTGCCGTGCTCGGTGACCTCGTCGCCGCGCAGGTAGTCGAGTTCGGTCAGCAGCGCCACGATCCGGTCGAAGGTGCGCGCGATCGTGTTCGTGCGGCCTTCGATGCGCCGCTCCAGCTGCGAGGTGTCGCGCAGCAGCCGGTGGTAGCGCTCGGCCCAGCGGGCGTGGTCCTCACGGTCGTTGCAACCGTGGCAGGGGTGGGCGCGCAGGGCGGTGCGCAGCCGGGCGATCTCCCGGTCGTCGGCGGCCTGCGCCCGCTTCTTGCGAGCGCGCTCCGGCGGAATGTGCCCGGCCTTGGCGCGCAGCGCGGAGGCCAGGTCCCGGCGGGACTGCGGGGAGCGCGGGTTGAAGGACTTCGGGATCCTCATCCGCTCCAGCGGTTCGACGGGCACCGGGAAGTCCATCGCGGCGAGCCGCTTGACCTGCCGCTCGGCGGTCAGCACCAGCGGGCGCGGCCCGTCGTGCTGCTCGAAGCCGCGGTGTCCGTTGGAACGCCCGGCGGGCAGGCCCGGGTCCAGCACCAGGGCCAGGCCCGCGTACTTCCCGGTGGGCACGTGGATGACGTCGCCCGGCTTCAGCCTCTCCAGCGCCACCGCGGCCTCCGCACGCCGCTGCGTGACTCCCTGCCGGGCCAGTTCGGTCTCCCGGTCCTTGAGCTCACGGCGCAGCCGCGCGTACTCCTCGAAGTCGCCGAGGTGGCAGGTCATCGACTCCTGGTAGCCCGACAGCCCCTCCTCGTTGCGCTGCACCTGCCGGGAGATCCCGACCACCGATCTGTCGGCCTGGAACTGCGCGAAGGACGTCTCCAGCAGTTCGCGCGAGCGGTGCCGCCCGAACTGGTCGACCAGGTTGACCGCCATGTTGTACGACGGCTTGAAGCTGGAGCGCAGCGGATACGTACGGGTGCCGGCGAGTCCCGCGAGGTGCTCGGGGCTCATGCCGCGCTGCCACAGCACCACGGCGTGGCCCTCGACGTCGATGCCGCGCCGGCCCGCGCGGCCGGTCAACTGCGTGTACTCGCCGGGGGTGATGTCGGCGTGCTGCTCGCCGTTCCACTTGACCAGTTTCTCCAGCACCACGGAACGGGCCGGCATGTTGATGCCCAGCGCGAGCGTCTCGGTGGCGAAGACCGCCTTCACCAGGCCGCGGACGAAGAGTTCCTCGACGACCTCCTTGAAGGTCGGGAGCATGCCCGCGTGGTGGGCGGCGATGCCGCGCTCCAGGCCCTCCAGCCACTCGTAGTAGCCGAGAACATGCAGGTCCTCGGTGGGAATGGCGGCGGTGCGCTCCTCGACGAGGGCACGGACCTTGTCCCGCGCCTGCTCGTCGTTGAGTCGCAGACCCGCGTACAGGCACTGCTGAACGGCGGCCTCGCAGGCCGCGCGGCTGAAGATGAAGGTGATGGCGGGCAGCAGGCCTTCGGCGTCGAGCCGCTCGATGACCTCGGGCCGGCCGGGCGTCCACACCCGCGAGCGCTGTCTGCGCTCCCGCTCGCGGTCGGCCTCGCGCATCGCGCGGCCGCGCCTGCGGTCCTGGAACGACGGACGGCTCGCCTCCATGCGGGCCAGCCGCACGAGGTCGGGGTTGACGGCCTTCTTGTGGCCCTCGCCCTCCTCGAACAGGTCGTACATCCGGCGTCCGGCGAGCACGTGCTGGAACAGCGGGACCGGCCGGTGCTCGGAGACGATCACCTCGGTGTCACCGCGGACGGTGTCCAGCCAGTCGCCGAACTCCTCCGCATTGGACACGGTCGCCGACAGTGACACGAGGGTCACCGACTCGGGCAGGTGGATGATCACCTCCTCCCAGACGGCGCCGCGGAAGCGGTCGGAGAGGTAGTGCACCTCGTCCATGACCACGTAGCCGAGGCCGAGAAGGGTCTGTGAGCCCGCGTAGAGCATGTTCCGCAGGACCTCGGTGGTCATCACGACCACCGGGGCGTCGGAGTTGACGCTGTTGTCGCCGGTGAGCAGGCCCACCTTGTCCGAGCCGTAGCGGCGGCACAGGTCGGCGTACTTCTGGTTCGACAGCGCCTTGATGGGTGTCGTGTAGAAGCACTTCTTGCCCTGCCCGAGGGCGAGGTGCACGGCGAACTCGCCGACGATCGTCTTGCCTGAGCCGGTGGGGGCGGCCACCAGCACGCCCTTCCCCGCTTCGAGCGCCTGGCAGGCCTCGATCTGGAAGGGGTCGAGGCCGAAGTCGTACATCTCGCGAAAGGAGGCGAGCGCGGTGGCCTGCTCGGCTGCCCGCCTGCGGGCTGCCGCGTACCGCTCGGCCGGTGAGAGATCCTCTGTCATCGTGCTTTCGAGCGTACCGGGCCACACTGACAACAGGACGATCATTATCCCAGGAGACGACAAAGACCGGGTGCCCCCGTCCCGGTGGGACAGGGGCACCTGTTCGGCGTGTGGCGACGTGGGGTCAGGTCACGTCGTCGTATCCGTTGACCCGGTCCGTGCTCGACTGTGCGGGCAGCGCCCGGCCGGCCGGGACGGCCTCCACCGTGCCGATGTCCTCGGGGGTGAGATCCAGGTCGGACGCCTCGTCGTCGCCCGGGCCGTCGGCCTCCCGGCGGCGCCTGCGCTTGTCGTTCACCAGCGAGAAGGCGACCGCGCCGAAGTACAGCACGCAGATCGGACCGGCCAGCGCCAGCATGGACAGCGGGTCGGTGCTCGGCGTGGCCACGGCGGCGAAGATCGTGATGCCGAGGATCATGCCGCGCCACCAGCCGAGCATGCGCCGGCCCGTGATCACTCCGGTGAGGTTGAGCATGACGAGCAGCAGGGGAAGCTCGAACGAGATTCCGAAGACGAGCACCATCCGGGTGACCAGCTGAAGCAGGTCGTCGAGCGGCAGCAGGTTGGTGATTCTGACGTTCGGCGTGAACTGGATCAGTACCTCGGCCGTGGTCGGCAGCACCGCGTAGGCGAAGTAGGCGCCGCCGAGGAAGAGCGGGACTCCGGTGAAGACGAAGGCGTACGCGTACTTCTTCTCGTGCCGGTGCAGACCCGGCGCGACGAAGGCCCACAGCTGGTAGAGCCAGACCGGCGAGGCGAACACGACGCCGGCCGTCAGGGACACCTGGAGAGCCAGCGTGAACGGCGCGAGCAGACCGTTGATGGTGATCTGCGCGCACTTCTTGTCGTCACCCCCCTGGGCCAGCTCCGAGAAGGTCTTGTGACACCCGACCGAGTCCAGGATCGGCTTGGTCAGGTAGTTGATGATGTCGTTGTAGAAGAAGGCGGCGAGGATCGTCACGACGACGATGGCCAGCATCGCCTTCGCGAGCCGGTTGCGGAGCTCGCGAAGATGATCCGCGAGGGGCATCCGCCCCTCGGGATCCCTCTCCTGCTTGCGGGCAGACTTGAGCAACCCACGTCCTCATCTCGTGCGGCAGGCCGGGGCTACCGGCCGTGCGTCAGCGCTGGGTGGTGTCCGACGGCTCGTTGACCGGGCGTGAGCTGTTCACGTCGCCGGGAGACGCCTGGATGGTGCGCTGCGCCGGGGGCTGCTCGCCGGGGTTCGGCGGACCTGCCGGAGCCGAGGTGTGGCTGTCTTCCTTCATCGCCTTGGCCTCGCTCTTGAGGATGCGAGCGGACTTGCCGAGCGAGCGGGCCATGTCCGGAAGCTTCTTCGCGCCGAACAGCAGAACGATGACGACGAGGATGAGAATGATCTCGGGAGCGCCGAGCCTTCCGAACATAAGTCTTTACCTTCTCACCGAGGCGGCTGGGTGGGGTGCTGTCCGATCAGTCGGACATATGCCCGAGTGATGGTACTGACAGCGATCGTAACGCTCGGGGGTAAACGAGAAGCAATCCCCATGCGTACTCCCGGTCAGCTGCGCGGGCCTCGTTTTCCGCGCCGCGAACAGCAGCGTACCTGCCGGGACAGTCAGCATGACAGGGCGAAGTCACGCAAAACGCCATTCACAGCGCGTCCGCGGCACGCGCCACGCTGACGGACGCCCGCTCCAGGTCCTCGGCCGCGCGGTTGATGCGCCGCGCGGAGTCCGCGACCTGCGCACCCAGGCGCCGCGCCTCGAGGAAGACCCGCACCGCGAGCACACCGAGCACGGCGAGACCCACGAAACCCACAGCTACCGCGAACATCGGCCAGAACATGACGCCGAGCCTAGTGCCCCGGGCCCTGTGCACCGGCGGGGCGGTGGCGCACCCGACGCCCTCAGGCGGTGGAGTGCAGCCGCAGTGTTCTGACCCCGCCCCCGGTCAGCAGCTCCACGATGCGCTCACCGGCGGGTTTGCGGACCGTGGTCCCGCAGTCCGGGCAGGCGAAGGAGTAGAAGGTCGTACGGCTGCTGCCGCCGATGGCGAGCCGCAGTGCGCTCGCGGAGAGCTCGAAGCGTCCGCGGCAGTCCGGGCAGCCGGCCCGGAACACCACGGGGACCACGGACCGCATACCCGCGAACGCCGCCGCGACCGTCATGTCCCGCACACCGGACACCGGAGACTCGCTCAAAGCCCTCGCTCCTCTTCTTCTGGTCGTCCACCGCTCTTCGGGGCACCGCTCTTCGAGGCACCGCGGCCGGAGTCACCGCCGGGGTGGTTCACTCCGGCGTGCCGTCGGCCCCGCCCGTGTCCCCGACGCCACGCACCGCAGCCGCCTCCACCCCGTCATACGCGGCGAGCGCCTCCCGGGCGGCCCGGCGCGCGCTGTCGGCCAGCTCGGGCGGCGAGACGATCCGGCCCTCACGGCCCAGACGCAGCGCCAGCCTTCTGAGCGAGGCCGGGTCGGGGGTGCGCAGGGTGATCCGCAGCCCGCCGTCGGGGAGCTCGTCCGCGCTGTCGTGCGGGTAGTACTCCGCCACCCAGCGACCGCCGGGGCCGACCTCGACGACGACCTCCGGGTCCTCGGCGGCCGGCTGCACCAGTGCCTCGGACAGGTCCCGCGGCTCGATCTCGGGTGGTGCCGACGGCTCGTCCAGGATCCGGATCTCCGCGACCCGGTCCAGCCGGAAGGTGCGCCGCGCCTCGGACCGGCGGCACCAGGCCTCCACATAGGTGTGTCCGACGCTGACCAGGCGGATCGGGTCGATCTCGCGCTCGGTGACCTCGTCGCGGGCGGGCGAGTAGTAGCGGATCCACAGGCGGCGGCGCTCGGAGATCGCCCGGTCGACATCGGCGAAGACACCACCCTCGGACTCGAAGGTCACCGACAGACGCGAGCTGGCACCCGCCGCCTCGCCGGCCGCCGTCTCGACCTTGGCCGTCGCCCGCAGCAGCGCCTGCCGGTCACCCTCCCGCAGTCCCGGCAGCGTCGCCACGGCTCGGGCGGCCACCAGCAGTGCGGTCGCCTCGTCGGCGGCCAGCCTGAGCGGCTCGGCGGCCTCCGCGCCGAGCGCGGCCGGGTTGTGCCACCAGATCCGCTCACCGTCGGTGTCGATGTCCAGCAGATCACCGCCGCGGAAGCTGGTGCCGCACATGGGCAGCACGTCGAGGTCGGAGACCAGCTCGTCCTCGGTGATGCCGAAGGCGCGCGCGACGTCCGCGACCCGGGCGCCGGGGCGCTCCCTCAGATAGGTCACCAGGGACAGCATCCGCCGGGTCTGGTCGATGGCGTTCACTGCCCTGGCCGGTTTTCCTGCCACAGTCTTGCTCCGCTCCCCCTCAGCCCTTGGCCACGGCACACAGCCGGTCCACCACGTCCGCACGCAGCTCGGCCGGCTCCAGGACCACCACGTCGGGCCCGAACTCCACCAGCCATGCGTCCAGGCCGTGCCCGTACGGAATCTCCAACTCGTCCCAGCCGTCACCGAGTTCCCGGACCGAGGTGGCCTTCGCCCGAAGGGGGTATCCGGCGTCCGAGCGCAGCCGGATCAACGCCGAGCGGTCGGTGATCTCCCCCGCCCAGCCCGCGACCGTCTCGCGCACGGTGACCACGTCCGGCACCGGGACGGTGAAACCCGTCCCCCGGGAACGAACCTTCCCGGTGATCCTGGACAGCCTGAAGACCCGCTCGGCGCCCCGGTCGCGGTCCCAGCCCGCCAGGTACCAGTGGCCGCGCCAGCATTCGAGCGCCCACGGTTCGACATGCCGGACCTCGGGGTGGGCGGCGCTCGCCTTGCGGTAGTCGAAGACCACCGGACGGCGGTCACGGCAGGCCAGCATCAGCGGTTCGAACGCGGCCTCGTGCACCGGGATGCGCGGCTCCAGGGCGCCGTGCGCCTCATAGGGGTCGACGTCCTCGGGCAGCCCGGCCGCGCGCAGCTTCTGCAGGGCGCCACTGGCCGCACCCGCCAGCCGGGCCTGCTGCCAGACCTTCGCGGCCAGCCCCAGCGCGGCGGCCTCCTCGGCGTCCAGGGTGATGGCCGGGAGCCGGTTGCTGTCGCGGCGGGCCAGGTAACCGACCTCGCCCTCCAGGTTCTCGACGGTCTCGATGACCAGGCCCAGCTCGCGCAGATCGTCCTTGTCGCGCTCGAACATCCGGTTGAAGGAGTCGTCCCCGCCCGCATCGAGGTACGCCTCGATGGACTCGCGCAGCTCCCGCTTGCTGAGCGGTCGCCGCGTCCCCAGCAGACACAGCGCCAGGTTCATCAGCCGCTCAGCCTTGGCAATGGCCATCGACGCCCTTCGCCTTCCTGTGGTGCTTACGATCGTTGACCGTACCGTCCCGCGGTGGCGCGGCAAAAGCCGAGGGCCCATGCCCGGACAGGCATGGGCCCCGGCTGATCAACTCCGGTCGGCCTGCGATCAGACCGCGAGCAGGTCCACAACGAAGATCAGCGTCTCGCCGGCCTGGATCGCCGGCGTCGGGCTCTGGTTGCCGTAGGCGAGGTGGGCCGGGATGGTCAGCTGGCGACGGCCGCCGACCTTCATGCCCTGCACACCCTGGTCCCAGCCCTTGATGACGCGGCCGCCACCCAGCGGGAAGCGGAACGGCGTGCCCCGGTTCCAGCTGGCGTCGAACTCCTCGCCCGTGCTGAAAGCGACACCCACGTAGTGCACGGTGACGGTCTGACCCGCCTGCGCGACCTCGCCGTCACCCTCCCAGATGTCCTTGATCTCAAGGTCGGCCGGGGGCTCGCCGCCCGGGAAGTCGATCTCGGGCTTGTCGATGCTCACGTCTCTAGCTCCTGCTTGTGTACGACACGGAACCCGGACAGTCTTTCATCCCCGGCCGCCCCCACCCGCCGCGGCGGGCCGGACGCGCTGCGGCCCGGACGGCCTCTGCTACATCGCCGCCAGGATGTCCACGGAGAACACCAGCGTGGACCCCTTCTTCACCGGTCCACCGCTCGGCGGGTTGTCCCCGTAGGCCAGGTCCGGAGGCACCACGATCAGCACCCGGCTGCCGACCTTCTTGCCGGTCACACCCTGTGCCAGACCCTTGATGATCTGCTCCATCTGCGGCACCGCGAACTGGCTGAGCTTCCCCGAGCCATACGTCTCCTGGAACGTCGTACCGCCGTCCCAGACCACACCCTTGAACTGGCACAGAATCGACTGGTCCGCTGCGACCTCGGGGCCGTCGCCCTCGAGCACGTAGTTCGACACCAGCTTCTTCGGGGGGTCCGACTTCGGAATGTCGATGGACGGGGACTTGGCGTCGGTGTTGGTGCCCACCTTCGGCAGGGCCGCGTCGTCCTGCGGGACCGCCTTGCCCTGGGACGAGCTCTTGGCGTTGAAGACGTCGAGCACATCGATGACGAACACCAGCGTGTCGGTGCCCTTGATGCCCGCCTTCTCGTTGCCCGACGGGCCGTAACCCCAGGTCGGAGGAACCGCGAGCTCAACACGGCTGCCGACCTTCTTGCCCGTCAGGCCGTACCGCCAGCCGTCGATGATGCTGCCCTGAGCCAGCTGGATGAGCAGCGGCTTCTTCCGGTCGTACGAGTTGTCGAAGACCTTGGCGGTGTCCCAGATCTGGCCCAGGTAGTTCGCCTGGATGAAGTCGTTCTCCGCGACCGTCTGCCCGTTGCCCGCGATCACCGTCTTGACCGCGAGATCCGGCGACGGCTTCCCCGGACCCTTGGCGACCGTCGGCTTCTCGTTGAACTTCGTCCCCGCCGTGATGGCCGGCAGCGGCCCGTCGACGATCTTCGGCGGCGGCGGCGCGGAGGGCGAGGCGGACCCCGACGCCGACGGCGAGGCACTCGCCTTGCTGGAATCGGACTTGTCGTCACCGCATCCGGCGAGAGCAACCAGTCCGGTGGGTACGGCGGCAAGTAGAAGTGAGCGTCGGCGCACGGTCGGGCCTCGTAATCCGTCGATCTTGCAGTTGGCGTGCGCGCAACTCTACGACTTGGAAAGGGCGCCGTACGGGAAACGTACGGCGCCCGTGTGGCGTCCGCGCACTCGGGCGCACGAACGTTCCACTCTCCACACTCCGGTCACATTCCGGCGATCAGCTTCTCCACCCGGTCGTCCACCGAACGGAACGGGTCCTTGCACAACACCGTGCGCTGTGCCTGGTCGTTCAGCTTCAGATGCACCCAGTCCACCGTGAAGTCGCGGCGCTGCTCCTGCGCACGGCGGATGAAGTCACCGCGCAACCGCGCCCTAGTCGTCTGCGGCGGAACCGACTTGCCCTCGAAGATCTTCAAGTCGTTGCAGATCCGCGCCGCTTGGCCCTTCCGCTCCAGCAGGTAGTACAGGCCACGACGACGGTGGATGTCGTGGTAAGCGAGGTCTATCTGCGCGACACGCGGATGAGACATCGTCATGTTGTGCTTGGCCCGGTACCGCTCGATGAGCTTGTACTTCATCACCCAGTCGATCTCGGTGCCGATCCGGTCCAGGTCCTCGGACTCGATCGCGTCCAGCGTCCGGCCCCACAGCTCCAGGACCTGTTCCACGGTGCCGGTGCGGATTCCCCGGCGCTCGCAGAAGTCCACCGCCTTCTCGTAGTACTCCCGCTGCACCTCCAGCGCCGACGCCTCCCGGCCGCTGGCCAGGCGCACCTTGCGGCGGCCCGTGATGTCGTGGCTGACCTCGCGGATCGCCCGGATCGGGTTCTCCAGGGTCAGGTCGCGCATCACCGTGCCCGCCTCGATCATGCGCAGCACCAGGTCGGTCGCGCCGACCTTCAGCAGCATCGTCGTCTCGGACATGTTCGAATCGCCCACGATGACGTGCAGCCGCCGGTAGCGCTCCGCGTCCGCGTGCGGTTCGTCCCGGGTGTTGATGATCGGCCGGGAACGGGTCGTCGCCGAGGAGACGCCCTCCCAGATGTGCTCCGCCCGCTGACTGACGCAGTACACCGCGCCACGCGGCGTCTGGAGCACCTTGCCCGCGCCGCACAGCAGCTGCCGGGTCACCAGGAACGGAATGAGGATGTCCGCGAGCCGGGAGAACTCCCCGTGCCGCGCGACCAGATAGTTCTCGTGGCAACCGTAGGAGTTGCCCGCCGAGTCCGTGTTGTTCTTGAAGAGGTAGACGTCGCCCGCGATTCCCTCCTCGTGCAGGCGTCGCTCCGCGTCCACCAGAAGTCCTTCGAGAATGCGCTCGCCGGCCTTGTCGTGGGTGACCAATTCGATCACATTGTCACATTCGGGTGTCGCGTATTCCGGATGTGACCCCACGTCAAGATAGAGACGGGCGCCATTGCGCAGAAAGACATTGCTGCTACGGCCCCATGACACGACACGGCGGAAGAGGTACCGCGCCACCTCGTCAGGCGACAGGCGGCGCTGTCCCCTGAACGTGCACGTGACGCCGTACTCGTTCTCCAGCCCGAAAATGCGGCGGTCCATGACTGAACATTACGCCCGATCCCCTGAGCTGAAACGGGGTTCGACAGCACGATTTGGATCAGTTTCCGATGAAGCCGCAACCACCCCGCCCCCAGCGGGAGCTGCGAGGACCCGACCGGTGGCCAGCAACACCAGCAACGACACCGCACCGGCCGCCCCCGGCAGGACGAAACCCCACAGCGCGCCACCCGCCTGGACCACCGGCCCCGCCACGCCGGTTCCCACCGACGCGCCCACCGTGAACGTCGTCACGAACCACGAGAACGCCTCGGTGACCGTGCCGCCCGGCGCGTGCCGGTCCACCAGTACGAAGGCACAGGCGATCGCGGGTGCCAGAAACAGACCGGCCACCACCGAGAGCAACACCATCGGCACCGCACCCGGCATGAGCGTCAGCGGCAGGTAACACACCGCCAGGAAGCCCACCAGCACCCGCAGTCGCCGCTCCGGCGCGCCCGACCACCGCCGCGCGCCGTACACCGTGCCGCCCAGCAGCGCGCCCAGGCCCAGCCCCGCCATCAGCCAGCCGTACACCGCGTCGCCGCCATGGTCGTCGGCGTACGGCACGGAGGCCACCGTGATGGCACCCATCGCCATGCCCACGAACAGGAACGCCGCGAGCAGCACCAGCAGGCCCGGCGACCGCAGCGCGCCCAGCCAGTGCGCCTCGCGCGGTGCCGAACGCCAGGCACGCGAGGGCGGCGAGAGGACCACGGACAGCGCCCCCAGCACACCGACGGCGCTCAGCACCAGCAGCGCGGCCCGCTCGGACCACAGCGACACGCAGAGCGTCACGAGCAACGGCCCCACGGTGTACATCACTTCCTGGGCGACCGCGTCCATGGCGTACGCCGTGTGCAGCCGGTCGTCCTCGTCCCCGTCCCGCAGCACCGACGGCCACAGCGCACGCAGACCGCCCTCCAGCGGCGGCGTGAACAGACCGGCCGCCGCGATGGCCGCGTAGGCGAGCGGCAGCGGGTCGGTGCCGACGCAGGCGAAGAGGGTCATCGCCAGGGCGGCCAGTACCGCGGCGGGCAGCTGCACCCGCGGCTGTCCGTGCAGGTCCACCAGCCGCCCCAGCACGGGCTGCCCCACCGCGTTGGCCACCCCGTAGACGGCCGCGAGCGCCCCGGCGAGGCTGTAGCTGCCGCCTTCCGCGCGGACGAACAGCAGCAGCGCGATCGCGGCCGTGGCGTTCGGCAGCCGTCCCACCAGCGTGCCCACCAGCAGCCGGGCCGCATGTCTGGTCCTGAGGATCTCCAGGTATCCCGCGGCCATGTCCCACCTTCACGTGTTACGTATAACGTCCACTCCCATACGTACCATGTGCGCTGTTCACCAGTCCAGACGGCGAACCCCACAGCACCGCACGAAGGAGCACCCCACGGTGGCACGCAGCAGCACGCGCCCGACAAGCCGGGACGTCGCACAGGCCGCCGGCGTGTCCCAGGCCGCCGTCTCCCTCGTCCTCGGCGACAAATGGCGCGGCCGCGTCTCACAGGCCACCGCCGAACGCGTCCGCGAAGCCGCCCGCGACCTCGGCTACCGCCCCAACCTCGCCGCCCGCAACCTGCGCCTCGGCCGCACCCGCACCGTCCTGCTCGTCGTCCCCGCGCTCACCACCGAGTTCTTCGCGGGCGTCTACACCGGCGCCGCCCGCGTCGCCGCCCAGCACGGCTTCGGCGTCGTCCTGTACCCCTCGCCCGAAGGCATCGGCCCCGCCCGGGACCCCTTCGCCTCCGCCCAGGCCGCCCTCGACGGCGTCATCGCCTCCTCCATGGCCGCCGACGCCCTCACCGCCATCCGCGGCGACCAGCTCCCCCTCGTCATGCTCGACAGCGACCCCGCCGGCAGCCTCGGCGCCGCCACCGTCAACCTCGACATCGCCGACGGCGTCCGCCAGGTCGCCGACCACCTCCTCGGCCTCGGGCACCGCCGCTTCCTGCACCTCGCCGCCGATGTGGCCTCCTGGACCTTCGAGGTACGCACCCACGAACTGGCCGCACGGCTCGAGCCCGTCCCCGGCACACACATCCGCACCGTGCGCGCCCCCATCTCCATCGAAGGCGCCCGCACCGCCACCGAGGCGGCGCTCGCCGCACCCGGCCCCCGCCCCACCGCACTCGTCTGCGACGACGACAAACTCGCCGCCGGCGCCTACAAGGCCCTCCGCCGGCTCGGGCTGCGCGTCCCCGACGACATCTCCGTCACCGGCCTCGACGACCTCGCCCTCGCGACCGCCATCGACCCCGAACTCACGACCGTACGTCTCGACGCGGAGCTCTTCGGTGAACGCGGCATGGAAGCCCTCCTGGCCGTCCTGGAAGCCCGCGAGCCCCAGCACGGGGACATCCCCGTCGAACTCGTCGTACGAGGCTCCACAGCGCCGCCACCGGCCTCCTGACCCCGGAAAGACCGAACCCCGGCCGGTGGCAACCGGCCGGGGCACACAGCACGCGGACCACGCGATACGACGGACTACTCCTCCTCGGAGCTCTCCGCCTCGGTCGCCGCCCCGTCCGCCTCCAGCAGACGCGCCAGCTGACGGCCCACGATCCGCTTGAACTTACGCTTCTGCGGCCGCGTCCGGTCCAGCACGGCGACCTCCAGCCGCTCCGCGGGGATCTCCCGCTCCGTACCGTTCGTGTCCCGCGACAGGGCCTGTACCGCCAGCTTCAGCGCCTCCGCGAGACTCATTCCGTCCCGATGCCGCTGATCGAGGAAGCCACTGATCTGCTCGGCGTTGCCGCCCACCGCGACCGAACCGTGCTCGTCCACGATCGACCCGTCGTGCGGCAGCCGGTAGATCTGGTCGCCCTCCGGGGTGTCACCGACCTCCGCCACGACCAGCTCCACCTCGTACGGCTTCTCGGCCGCGCTGGAGAAGATCGTGCCCAGCGTCTGGGCATAGACGTTGGCCAGACCGCGGGCGGTCACATCGTCCCGGTCGTAGGTGTAACCACGCAGATCGGCGTAGCGCACACCGCCGATGCGCAGATTCTCGTACTCGTTGTACTTACCTGCCGCCGCGAAACCGATCCGGTCATAGATCTCGCTGAACTTGTGCAGCGCGCGGGACGGGTTCTCACCGACGAACACAATGCCGTCGGCATACTGGAGCACAACCAGGCTCCGGCCACGGGCGATGCCCTTGCGGGCGTACTCCGCCCGGTCGGCCATCGCCTGCTGAGGTGAGACATAGAACGGCGTCGACACCGGTTATCCGTCCCTTTCTGTCGAGGTCACTGCGATCACCTGCACAAACCGACTCCGGTACTACAGAAGCGCGGCCCGCGGGCCGTCCGGCTCCTCCAGACGCCGCGCCAGCACCGCACGGGCGATCTCGGACGACTCGTCCTCGGTCAGCCGGCGGAAACCGTCCTCGGTGATCACGGTGACGATCGGGTAGATCCGGCGGGCGACATCGGGACCACCGGTCGCCGAGTCGTCGTCTGCCGCGTCGTAGAGAGCCTGCACCACCAGGGTCAGCGCCTGGTCCTCGGTCAGGTCGTCACGGAACAGCTTCTTCATCGCACCGCGCGCGAACAGCGAGCCCGAACCCGTCGCCGCGTAGCCGTGCTCCTCGGAGCGGCCGCCCGTCACGTCGTACGAGAAGATCCGCCCCTTGTCGCGGTCGACGTCGAACCCGGCGAACAGCGGGACGACCGCCAGGCCCTGCATGGCCATCCCCAGGTTGGACCGGATCATGGTCGACAGGCGGTTCGCCTTGCCCTCGAGTGACAGCTGCGCGCCTTCGACCTTCTCGAAGTGCTCCAGCTCCAGCTGGAAGAGCTTGACCATCTCCACGGCCAGACCCGCCGTGCCGGCGATGCCCACCGCCGAGTACTCGTCCGCGGGGAACACCTTCTCGATGTCCCGCTGGGCGATGATGTTGCCCATGGTGGCCCGGCGGTCACCGGCGAGCACGACGCCGCCCGGGAAGGTCACGGCGACGATGGTCGTGCCGTGGGGCGCCTCGATCACACCCTGGGTGGGTGGCAGCTGCCGCTTGCCGGGCAGCAGCTCGGGCTGGTGCTCGGCGAGAAAGTCCATGAATGAAGCAGACCCTGGCGTCAGGAAGGCAGCTGGTAGACGCCCGGTGCCACGAGTATTGGCTTCCACGAGGTTCCTTCCGGATAGGCGGCGGCCCGGCGGACGGCGTCGGGACTGTCACCCAACTTGCCGATGGCCGAATTGCAGTTGAAGCACAGTACGCCACGGACCCTACCCGTCTTGTGGCAGTGATCCACGTGCACGGGAGAAGCAGCCGGACAGTTCACGCAAGCCGCGTCCGGGAGGCGACACGGCGGCGCGCTCGGCCTCGGTGAGGCCTCGGTCGCGCTTCGGGTGGCGCGCGCCCCTCACCGATTCGCGAACGCTGCCCGCGGCTTGTGCTCCCTGCACCGCGAGCAACGCTTCACACCCTCTTCGTTTTCCAGCCCAGGGCCGGCCCGCCGAGTGACCTTCGATCCGAAGGCTACTCGCCCCCCTTCTGAACGAATCCACGCACGAAGTCCTCGGCGTTCTCCTCCAGGACATCGTCGATCTCGTCCAGAACGGAGTCCACGTCGTCGCTCAGCTTCTCGTGGCGCTCCTTGAGGTCCTCGGAAGCCTGTGCGTCCTGTGTCTGCTCCTCGACCTCTTCCGTGGTGCGCGTCGCCTTCTGCTGGCCGCCCTCGGTGTCCTTGGTCGCCATAACCCTCACCCCGCTCAGTTCGCCCGACATGGTCGACAGGTCGGCATTTCTGCCGATCGGTGATGATCAGACCCTACAAGCCAGGTCCGACATCGGCCCCGCAGTTCGTGCAACGTGCGGGGGCCACCTCGATGATTCCCGGACGCCGGGATTTCCACCCTCGCGCCCGCCGCGCCCCGGATGCCCGCTCAGCCTCCGGAGAGGACCTTGACCAGGTCTTCCGCCGTGCGACAGCGGTCCAGGAGCTCCTTGACGTGATTTCGCGTTCCGCGTAGTGGTTCCAGGGTTGGGACGCGCTGGAGGCTGTCGCGTCCGGGGAGGTCGAAAATGACCGAATCCCAGGAGGCCGCGGCGACGTCGTCGGCGTACTGCTCGAGGCAGCGGCCGCGGAAGTAGGCGCGGGTGTCCTCCGGGGGCTTTGTGCGGGCCCGCTCGACCTCGGTCTCGTCCAGGAGCCGCTTGATGCGTCCGCGGGCCGCCAGACGGTTGTAGAGGCCCTTGTCGGCCCGTACGTCGGCGTACTGAAGGTCGACCAGGTGCAGCCGGGCGGCGTCCCAGTCGAGGCCGTCGCGGCGGCGGTAGCCCTCCATGAGTTCCCGTTTCGCCACCCAGTCCAGTTCCCCGGCCAGGCTCATCGGGTCGTTCTCCAGCCGGTTCAGGGTGTCCTCCCAGCGCGCGAGGACGTCCTTCGTCTGTTCGTCGGCGTCGGCGCCGTAGCGCTCCTCGACGTACTTGCGGGACAGCTCGAAGTACTCCATCTGCAGCTGGATCGCGGTGAGCGTCCGGCCGCTGCGGAGGGTGACCAGGCGCTTGAGGGAGGGGTCGTGGGAGACCTGGTGGAGGGTGCGTACCGGCTGGTCGACGGCCAGGTCGACGGCGATGAAGCCGTCCTCGATCATGGACAGGACCAGCGCGGTGGTGCCGAGCTTCAGATAGGTCGAGATCTCGGAGAGGTTGGCGTCGCCGATGATCACGTGGAGCCGGCGGTACTTCTCGGCGTCGGCGTGGGGCTCGTCGCGGGTGTTGATGATGGGCCGCTTGAGAGTGGTCTCCAGGCCGACCTCGACCTCGAAGTAGTCGGCGCGCTGGCTGAGCTGGAAGCCGTGTTCGTGGCCGTCCTGGCCGATGCCGACGCGGCCGGCTCCGGCGAAGACCTGGCGGGAGACGAAGAAGGGCGTCAGGTGGCGCACGATGTCCGAGAAGGGGGTCTCCCGCTTCATCAGGTAGTTCTCGTGTGTGCCGTAGGAGGCGCCCTTGTTGTCGGTGTTGTTCTTGTAGAGGTGGATGGGCTGGGCGCCGGGGAGCTGGGCGGCTCGCTCGGCGGCTTCCGCCATGATGCGTTCGCCGGCCTTGTCCCAGAGGACGGCGTCACGCGGGTTGGTGACCTCGGGAGCGCTGTATTCGGGGTGTGCGTGGTCCACGTAGAGCCGGGCGCCGTTGGTGAGGATCACGTTGGCGAGGCCGATGTCCTCGTCGGTGAGCTGGCTCGAGTCGGCGGCCTCACGGGCGAGGTCGAAGCCGCGGGCGTCCCGCAGCGGGTTCTCCTCCTCGAAGTCCCAGCGGGCCCGGCGGGCCCGGTGCATCGCCGCCGCGTAGGCGTTGACGATCTGGGACGAGGTGAGCATGGCATTGGCGTTGGGGTGGCCGGGGACGGAGATCCCGTACTCCGTCTCGATGCCCATTACTCGCCGTACGGTCATGCGGCCCTCCTTGCCCGGCGGCGCCCTCGGTCATGGGTGCCGCTCAAGTACCGCTGGCGCTCCGGTGCGTGTGCGGTGCCCGTCCCCGCACTGCGCGACTCGGCGGTAGGAAAGAGCCTAGAACGCCTCTGCGCCGGTGGGGAGATCATTTGCGTCATTGCGTGGTCCGGCGGTGACCGGGGAAAGCAATCGGCTGCGGGTACCCGGTGGGGACCCGCAGCCGACCTGCGTCTTACAGGTACTGGCCGGTGTTGGCCACCGTGTCGATGGAACGTCCGGTGTCGGCGCCCTGCTTTCCGGTGATCAGGGTGCGGATGTAGACGATCCGTTCGCCCTTCTTTCCGGAGATGCGGGCCCAGTCGTCCGGGTTGGTGGTGTTGGGCAGGTCCTCGTTCTCCTTGAACTCGTCCACACAGGCTTGGAGCAGGTGGGAGACGCGGAGACCCTTTTGTTCGTGTTCCAGGAAGTCCTTGATGGCCATTTTCTTGGCGCGTCCGACAATGTTTTCGATCATGGCGCCGGAGTTGAAGTCCTTGAAGTACAGGACTTCCTTGTCACCGTTGGCGTACGTCACCTCGAGGAAGCGGTTTTCCTCGGATTCCGTGTACATGTGCTCGACCGCGGTCTGAATCATGCTCTGGACGGTGACGCCCTTGTCGCCGCCGTGCTCGCCGAGGTCGTCGGAGTGCAGCGGAAGGCGTTCGGTGAGGTATTTGCCGAAGATGTCCTTGGCCGCTTCGGCGTCCGGGCGCTCGATCTTGATCTTCACGTCGAGGCGGCCGGGGCGCAGGATGGCCGGGTCGATCATGTCCTCGCGGTTCGAGGCGCCGATGACGACCACGTTCTGGAGGCCCTCGACACCGTCGATCTCGGCGAGCAGCTGGGGGACGATGGTGTTCTCGACGTCCGAGCTGACGCCGCTGCCGCGGGTCCGGAAGAGCGATTCCATCTCGTCGAAGAAGACGATCACGGGGGTGCCCTCGCTGGCCTTCTCCCGTGCGCGCTGGAAGACGAGGCGGATCTGCCGCTCGGTCTCGCCGACGTACTTGTTCAGGAGCTCGGGGCCCTTGATGTTGAGGAAGAAGCTCTTGCCCTGGGCCTGGCCGGTCACCTCGGCGACCTTCTTGGCCAGCGAGTTGGCCACGGCCTTGGCGATGAGCGTCTTTCCGCATCCGGGAGGCCCGTACAGCAGGACGCCCTTGGGCGGCCGCAGTTCGTGCTCCTTGAACAGGTCGGGGTAGAGATACGGGAGCTCGACCGCGTCGCGGATGGCCTCGATCTGGTTGCCGAGGCCGCCGATCTGCTCGTATCCGATGTCGGGGACTTCTTCGAGGACGAGTTCCTCGACCTCGCTCTTGGGCACGACCTCGTAGACGTAGCCGGAGCGGGGTTCGAGCAGGAGGGCATCGCCGGGACGGATGGTGACGTCCAGCAGCGGCTCGGCGAGCCGCACCACCCGTTCCTCGTCGGTGTGCCCGAGCACCAGGGCGCGCTCGCCGTCCTCAAGGATCTCCTTGAGGGTGACGATGTCCCCGACCCGCTCGTACTGCATGGCCTCGACCACGTTGAGGGCCTCGTTGAGCATGACTTCCTGGCCGCGCCGGAGGTCCTCGAGGTCAACGCTGGGGCTGACGTTCACCCGGAGCTTGCGGCCCCCGGTGAAGATGTCGGCCGTGCCGTCCTCGATGGCCTGCAGGAAGACTCCGAAGCCGGCCGGCGGCTGAGCGAGGCGGTCAACCTCTTCCTTGAGGGCCACGATCTGGTCTCGGGCCTCGCGGAGAGTATTGGCGAGTCGCTCGTTCTGGGCGGATACGCCGGCCAGATTCGTCTGCAGCTCGACGATCCGCTCTTCGAGAATCCTCGTGTGTCGCGGAGAGTCGGCGAGCTTGCGTCGCAGGACGGCGATCTCCTGCTCAAGGTAGGCGATCTGCCCGGCGGGGTCGTCGGACCCTCGTCCCGGGCGGATGCCGCGGTTCATGTCGTCGTCGTGGGCTGCCACGGTCCTCACCTCCTCCAAGGGGAGCTGGACGCTTCCAGACCCTACCTGGGTGGGTGTCGATTGAAACCCCTAGATCACAAAGACTGTCAAGGAGTGTCCGATCTTCACCCTTGCGCTCTCCCTCACGCCAGGGGAATACCCACCGAACATGATTGGAAAGCCGCCGGAGGTAGGCTCAACTTGTTCAACACCCGTCAGAGCTGGCCGGATTCCCGTCGGCTCGGACAGATACGGCAGGAGAGGTGACCGTGCGGCAGGAGGCCCCGACCGGCGCGGAGGCGCTGGAGGTCTGGATCGATCAGGACCTGTGTACGGGCGACGGGATCTGCGCCCAGTACGCGCCCGAGGTGTTCGAGCTGGACATCGACGGGCTGGCGTACGTGAAGGCGGCGGACGACGTGCTGTTGCAGGACAAAGGGGCTGTGACGCCCGTGCCGTTGCCCCTTCTGACGGATGTGGTGGACTCGGTTCGGGAGTGTCCGGGCGAGTGCATTCACGTGCGTCGGATTTCGGACCGGGTGGAGGTCTACGGCCCGGACGCGGACGCGGAGTGACTTTCCGACCACCTGTCGTGATGGTTGTCTGCTTCCTCACACACTGTGAGCGTCTGCGGGGGTGGAGCGGACGAACGCGCCGCCCTTCCAGTGCCACTTGGCCTGGGTCCTGAGGTCGGGACAGCAACTGGGCACGTCGGCCGAGGAGTAGCCGAGGAGGGTCGCGGTGACGGCTCCGGCACGGACGGTGAAGTCGGTGACGTTGAGCCGGTCCTCGGGGTCGACGAGGGTGGCGACTATTCGGGCACGGCCGGTGTCGGCGGCGCGGGTGAGGATGTAGACACCGTCGGGCGGGGTGCCCATGGGGGCGTCGCAGCGTACGACGGCGACCGTCTCCGGCCGGCCGTCGCCGTCGAGGTCACCGGTGGCCTGCTTCTGGACCCTGACCTTCTGGGGGCCGCAGTTCAGGGGGAAGTGGACGTCCGTGGTGGCGGGCGGTGCGACGGCCGCGGGCGCGGATCTCGCCTCGGTGCCGGCGGCGGGCTGGGCGGCGGTGGCCGAGCCGGGCTGGACGACGGAGGAGAGCGCCACGACGCCGGCGACAGCTGTCGCGGTGGCGAGCCAGTGGATGGGGTGGGTGTGCGTGTGTGCAAGTTCCGGGACCGCGGGGTGCTGCACTAGGAGTGTCTCCTGTGATGGCTGTGCCGGTGTGCCGAGGGGGGGTGGCCAGCATGGTGCCACACGTCACAGCGCGGGGGAACGGGGGGGTGGGAATCCCTGCGGGCGGCGGGACGGTGGTGGGCGTGCGGTCGTGCGGCGCGGCCGCGGCGGGGTGGGCTCGCCCGGGACCGCGCTGGGCAGCGTTGCCGCGTCGGACTGGTCGCGCCGAGGGGAGCCCTGTCAACACGGCGGCGCCGCGGCCCAGTTCCGGAGTGGTCCGGGAACTCGACGGCGGCGCCGGAGCGTTGTGTTTCGCACACGCCCGTGGACGGCGTGGCGGGGTGGTGCCTAGCGGGCGGCGCCTCCGTCGGCGTTGGGGCCTGCGTAGTCCTCGCCGTAGGCGCCCTTGGCCGGGCGGCGACGGCGCATCGGGGGCTCGACACCGTCGGCGAGGCGGCGGGCGGTGAGGAGGAAGCCGGTGTGGCCGATCATCCGGTGGTCGGGGCGGACTGCCAGGCCCTCGATGTGCCAGTTCCGGATCATCGACTCCCAGGCGGTCGGCTCGTTGAAGCAGCCGATCTCCCGGATGGACTCGACGGTGCGGGCGAGCTGGGTGGTGGTGGCGACGTAGCAGCAGAGGATGCCGCCCGGCACCAGTGCCTTGGAGACGGCCTCCAGGCATTCCCAGGGAGCGAGCATGTCGAGGATGACTCGGTCGACGTCGGTGTCGGACAGGTTGTCCTGGAGGTCGCCGACGGTGAGCTGCCAGGCCGGGTGGGAGCCGCCGAAGTACCGCTCGACGTTCTGCCGGGCGATGTCTGCGAAGTCCTCGCGGCGCTCGTAGGAGTGCAGCATGCCCTGGTCCCCGATGGCCCTCAGCAGGAAGCTGCTGAGCGAGCCGGAGCCGACACCGGCCTCCACGACGCGCGCGCCGGGGAAGATGTCGGCGAAGGCGAGGATCTGCCCCGCGTCCTTCGGGTAGACGACGGCTGCCCCGCGGGGCATGGACAGGACGTAGTCGGGGAGCAGGGGGCGCAGCGCGAGGTAGGCGACGTTTCCGGTGGTGCGGACAACGCTGCCCTCGGGAGCGCCGATCAGTTCGTCGTGCGGGAAGGATCCCTTGTGGGTGTGGAAGTTCTTCCCGGCTTCGAGCGTGAACGTGTAGTGGCGGCCCTTGGGGTCGGTCAGCTGTACCTGGTCCCCGACCTTGAAGGGCCCGCGCCTGCGGGCGGCACCGGTCGGTTCGGACATGTGAACAGCCTACCGGCGTTTTGGGAGGCCGCCGACCATGGTGGCCGTACAGGTACTAGGAGGTGGGGCGGGCCATGGCCTTGACGAAGGCGCGCTCGACGTCGGCGGCGGACAGGACGCCGTAGATCTCCCCGGTCTCCTCGACGACCAGGTATTCGGTGGCAGGGGTGGCGCGCATGACGTCGAGGAGCTCCTCGCCCGCCAGTTCGGCGGAAACGCGCATGCCGTCGGTGAGTTCCTGGGCGAGGCCGCTGACGGAGACCCAGGGGCGGCGGTGTTCGGGCACGCCCGCGATGGCGGCCTCCCGGACCAGGGCGAGCGGGGTGCCGTCGGCGTCGACGACGACGAGGGCGCGGGCCCCGGCGGCGTTGGCCCGGCGCAGGGCTTCGGAGAGGGGGGTGTCGGTCTCCACGGGGACGGCGCGGCGGGTGAGGGCGCGGGCGCGCAGTTCGGGAAGGTGCTCGCGCAGCCGGGCCACGCGGAGGCTGTTGCCGGCGCCGGTCCAGATGATCGCGGCGAGGATGGCGGCGAGCAGGGCGTCGGTGACGGTGTCCATGCCGCTGAGCTCTTCGTTTCCGGAGCCGAGGACACCGGACTGGTTCAGCAGCGGGAGGCCGACGAGGACCGAGAGAGCGAGGGCGCGGCCGAACCAGGCGGCGGCGACGGTGCCGGTCATGGGCTTGCCGGTGATCTTCCAGACGACGGCGCGGAGCATGCGTCCGCCGTCGAGGGGGAGGCCGGGCAGGAGGTTGAAGGCGGCGACGATCAGGTTGGAGATCATCAGGCCGGCGAGCAGGACGCCGGGGACGGTGCCGGGGCGCACGGGTTGCATGGCGAGGTAGAACAGCCCGGCCAGCACGAGGGAGAGCAGGGGGCCGACGAAGGCCAGGACGAATTCCCGTCCGGGGGTCTCGGCCTCCTTCTCGATCTCGGAGACGCCGCCGAAGAACTGGAGCTGGATGCGGCGGACCGGGAGTCCGAAGCGGATGGCGGCGACGGTGTGGGCCAGTTCGTGGACCAGGACGGAGGCGTAGAAGGCGATCGCGAAGAACAGGGACACGAGGTAGCGGGCGGCGCCGAGTTCCGGCAGGACGCGGTCGAGTTGGCCGCCGAACACCCAGGTGATCAGCGCGGCGACGAGGAACCAGCTGGGCGCGACGTACACGGGCACCCCGAAGGGCCTGCCCATGAGCAGTCCCCCGCCAGGTTCCCTGGGCCGCCGCGGTGGACGCCCCTTGGCCATGTCGGAGTGCGCGTGGGCGCGCTCGGCGTGGCCGGGACCCGGGTCCGCACCGGAGCGGCCGGGACCCTCCGGGTGTTCGTCCGCATGCGGCGCCGGGGACGCGGTCGGGTCCGCATCCCCGGCCGGGCTCGAACTCGGGCGCCCCTCCGGGGTCGCGGAGTCGGCCGGCGCTGAGGGCTTCCGCGGGGTGGAGGAATGGTCGTCGCCCGGGGCACGGGAGGCGTCCGGGGCCGGGGCCGCAGGCGTGTCCGAGTGCCGGGCCGGATCCGGCTGGCCCTCCGGGGTCGCGGAGTCGGCCGGCGCTGAGGGCTTCCGCGGGGTGGAGGAATGGTCGTCGCCCGGGGCACGGGAGGCGTCCGGGGCCGGGGCCGCAGGCGTGTCCGAGTGCCGAGGCGTGTCCGAGTACCGAGGTGTGTCCGAGGGCGGGGCCGGATCCGGGTGGCCCTTCGGGGTCGCGGAGTCGGCCGGCGCCGAGGGCTTCCCCGGGGTGGAGGAGTGGTCGTCGCCAGAGGTGCGGGAGGCGTCCGGGGCCTGATCCGAGTGGTGGTTCGGGGGTGTTGGCTCGTGGGCGTTCTCGGCGGGGGGCTCGGCCCTCGTGTTCCGGTCCCGGGCAGGGGCGTCCGGGGGCGCAGGGACCGCGGGGTGCTCGGTCGGCGGTTCGTTGCCGGACCGCGGTTGCCCGCTGCCGCCACTCACGTCCACGGTGTCCCCTCGTTCGAATGTCTTCCGCGCCGGGCGGGCGAAAGGGTCTGGGGTCGATGGTATGCGGCCATCGTGAGGCGTTCCGCCCCGGCACCCCCCGCGGCTGGGTGACTGTCAGTGGCGGGCCGTATGGTCTGTGGTCATGGACAGCAGTATCGAGGGCGGGGAAGCGGTTCCACCGGGCGTGGCCGGGGAGGTGGCGGTGGCGGCAGCCGGTGAGCGTGCCGTGGTGGCGCCGTCGTCCTTGTCGCCGTCGCGTGCCAGTGACTTCATGCAGTGTCCGCTGCTGTACCGCTTCCGGGTGATCGACCGGCTGCCGGAGAAGCCGAGCGCGGCCGCCACCAGAGGGACGCTGGTGCACTCGGTGCTGGAGCGGCTGTTCGACGCACCCGCCGCGGAGCGGACCGCGCCGCGGGCGGCGTCGCTGATTCCCGGTCAGTGGGACCGGCTGCGGGAGTCACGGCCGGAGGTCGTGGAGCTGTTCGCGGACGATCCGGAGGGCGAGCGGCTGGCGGGGTGGCTCGCCGAGGCGGAGCAGCTGGTGGAGCGGTGGTTCACGCTGGAGGATCCGACCCGACTGGAGCCCGCCGAGCGAGAGCTGTTCGTGGAGACCGAGCTGGAGTCGGGCCTGCGGCTGCGCGGGATCATCGACCGGGTGGACGTGGCTCCGACGGGTGAGGTGCGGATCGTCGACTACAAGACGGGCAAGGCGCCGCGGCCGGAGTACGCCGAGGGCGCGTTGTTCCAGATGAAGTTCTACGCCTTGGTGGTGTGGCGGCTGAAGCAGGTGGTGCCGCGGCGGTTGCAACTGGTGTACCTCGGCAGTGGTGACGTGCTGACGTACGACCCGGTGCCGGCCGATCTGGAGCGGGTCGAGCGCAAGCTGTTGGCGTTGTGGGAGGCGATCCGGCGGGCGACCGAGACGGGTGAGTGGCGGCCGCGGCCGACCAAGCTGTGCGGCTGGTGCGATCACCAGGCGCACTGCCCGGAGTTCGGTGGTACTCCCCCGCCGTACCCCTTGCCGGTGGGAGCCGGTCCGGAGGCGCAGGGCAGAATGGGCCCGGACTAGGCGAAGGAGACTCACGTGGCCATCCGCGTCCTACTGGTCGACGACCAGCCGCTGCTGCGTACCGGATTCCGGATGATCCTGGAAGCCGAGCAGGACATCGCGGTCGTCGGCGAGGCCGGAGACGGCCTCCAGGCGCTCGACCAGGTGCGGGCTCTGCAGCCCGATGTGGTTCTGATGGACATCCGTATGCCACGGATGGACGGTGTGGAGGCGACCCGGCAGATCACCGGGCCCGGCCGGGACGGTCCGGCGAAGGTGCTGGTGCTGACCACGTTCGATCTGGACGAGTACGTGGTGGAGGCGCTGCGGGCCGGGGCGAGCGGCTTTCTGCTGAAGGACGCGCCGGCCAACGAGCTGGTCCAGGCGATCCGGGTGGTGGCGGCAGGCGAGGCGATGCTCGCGCCGAGCATCACGCGGCGGCTGCTCGACAAGTACGCGACGCATCTGCCGTCGGGCGACGAGCCGGTGCCGGACACGCTGCACACTCTGACGGACCGCGAGGTCGAGGTGCTGAAGCTGGTGGCGCGCGGGCTGTCGAACGCGGAGATCGCGGCGGACCTGTTCGTGAGTGAGACGACGGTCAAGACGCACGTCGGTCATGTGCTGACCAAGCTGGGGCTGCGCGACCGGGTGCAGGCGGCGGTGTACGCGTATGAGAGCGGGCTGGTGCGCCCCGGCGCGCAGTAGGCGGTCCGCGTCGCGGCCCGCGCGGCGGGTGTCGTACGACGGCGAAGGGCGCCCCCGCTCCAGTGGAGCGGGGGCGCCCTTCGGTTTGCGGTGCCTGCGGTCGTCAGCTGCCGGTGCCGCGGCTGAGCTCCCACAGCTGCATCGTGGAGGAGGAGTTGAGGACGTACGCGGTGCCCGTGATGTCGTTACGGGCGGCGACGTACTGCTTGCCCTGCCACAGCGGGATGACCGGGATGTCGTTGGCGACGATGTCCTGGATGTCGGTGAGGCTGCTGGACGCGGTCAGCCGGTCGGCCTGACGGCGCGACTGCGGGATCAGGGTGCCGATGATCTTGGCGTTGGCGTACGGCGAACCGAGGAAGTTGTCCTTGTCCAGGAACGGCGCGAGGAAGTTGTCGGCGTCGGGGAAGTCGGGGAACCAGCCCATGCCGTAGACGTCGTAGACGCCCTTGCGCTCGGCGTTCTGGTAGCTCTCCCAGGGCGTGCCCTTGATGTCGACGACGAACAGGCCGCTGTTGTTGAGCTGCTTCTGGAGCACCTCGAACTCGTCCTTGGTGGCCGCACCGTAGTGGTCGGTGGTGTAGTGCAGGGTGAGCTTCACCGGGGTGGTGACGCCGGCCTGCGTGAGCGTGGCCTTGGCCTTGGCGATGTCGGGGTCGCCGTACTTGTTGAAGAACGAGTTGGAGTGACCCGTGATGGTCGCCGGGACCAGGGAGTACAGCGGCTCGGCCTGGGTGCCGTAGACCTTGGAGACGAGTTCGCCGCGGTTGATGACCTGGGCCATGGCCTGGCGGACGGCCTTGTTCTTGACCGTGGGCGCGTTGGTGTTGAAGCCGAGGTAGCGGATCTCGAGGCCCGGCATCTCCACGAGGTCGACGTCGGGGTCGGTGCCCGCGTCGAGCTTCTTGATCTGCGACGGCGTCATGCTGCGGGTCATCACGTCGATGTCGCCCTTGTCGATGGCGGCACCCATCGCCTCGGGGTCCGTGAAGGACCGCAGGACGACCTTGTCGTTGCTCACCTTCAGGCTGCCCTTGTAATCGGGGTTCTTGGAGAAGGTGGCGGTGACGATCGAATTGTTGCTGACGTCGGCCTGGACGGTGTACGGACCCGATCCGTCGATGTCGAAGCCGTCGCGCAGCTTGTCCTTGGCGTAGTCCTTCGGGTTGATGATGCCCGCGACCGGGGTGGACAGCTTGTACGGGAAGGTCGCGTCCGCGGTCTTGAGGTGGAAGATCACCTCGCGGTCGCCCTGGGCCTCGATGGTGTCGACGGTGGACAGCAGCGCGAAGACACCGCTGTCGGCCTTGATGCGCAGGGCGCGCTCGATGGAGTACTTGACGTCCTTGGCCGTCACGGGGTCGCCGTTCGAGAACTTCAGGCCGTCGCGGAGCTTGCAGGCGTAGCGTTCATTGCCGCTGTCGGTGAAGCCGCAGCTTTCGGCGGCCTCGGGCACCGGGTCGCCTTCGCCCTTGGGCTGGATCATCAGGGTCTGCACGCTCTGGCGCAGGATGTTCCAGGTGCCGACGTCGTAGGCGTAGGCGGGGTCGACCGGCGCCGGAGCGTCCTTGGTGGCGGTGAACCGGTCCGTGGTGCCGACGACGATCGCGTCGCCGCTCGTGCTCCCGCTGCCGGATCCACCGCAGGCGGCGAGAACCGGCGCGAGCAGGCCGACGACGGCCGGCAGCACCAAATGCTTACGGTTCATGCTCGAAGTTCTCCAGAGCTGTTCGTGTCCGTGTACCCGGCATGCAGGGGTGTCGCGGCGGATCACGGGGAAATGGTGACGTTCTAGCGGATGAGATTAGTCCGCACCCGCACGAGGGTTCACCGTGGCCGGAGTTGGGCCGCCATCACGGAGGGGAACCGGGTGCGGACGCACCGAACACCCGACAGTGGCAGGATTAGTGCAGCGTCTCCTCAATCGGGACACAAGGGTGCCGCGTTCCCCCTCGAAGAGGGGTGACCTGCACACCAGGACATCGTTGTCGAGACCCGCACGCGTGGTGAACCTCACATGGGCGCGCCGGTGAAGCGGCAGCGCAATTCGACCTGCGAGTGCAGTGGAAATGGCCCAGGGTGAACACCGGGATACTTCCGCGGAATAGGCTGGCACGCTGGGTGAGCGGCTATCCCACTTCTGTCATGAGGCCGCGCAGGAATGCCAGGTCGACCTCTTCGAGGGAGGTCACCACGGTGCGCCGCCCGTTGGGGACGATGGGAGCCACGGACGGTACCGCGACCACGCGGCAGCCCGCGGCTTCGGCCGCCTCGACGCCGGTGGCGGTGTCCTCCACGACGGCGCATCTGGCCGGATCGGCGCCGAGCCCGGCGGCGGCGAGCAGATACGGGTCGGGGTAGGGCTTGGTGCGTGACACCTCGTCGCCGGCGATGGACAGGGCGAAGTGCTGGGGGCCCAGGGAGGCCAGCACGCGGTCGATGATGCGGCGGTGCGAGGCGGAGACCAGGGCGGTGGGGATCTGGTGCTCGTACAGCTCGGCGAGCAGCCTGGCGGCGCCCGGCATCAGCGGCAGGGTGGTGCCGATGCGGGCCTCGAAGCCGTCGTTCAGCAGCAGGGACAGTTCGGCGAGCGTGATGTCGGCGCGGGTGGCCTCGATGAGGAAGCCCGCGCTGCGGGTCATGGGACCGCCGACCACGACGTGGCGCCAGGAGTCGTCCAGGGTGTGACCGAGGGCCGCGAAGACCTCGACCTCGACGTCCCACCAGAATCCCTCGGTGTCCACGAGGGTGCCGTCCATGTCGAGGAGTACGGCCTGCAGTGCTGAGCCTTCGGCCGTTCGGGTTCCTGGCGCTGGGACCGTACTGGTCATCCGGGCGCACCTCCTTCAGGGACGACCAGGCCGGTTCCCCATCGGGGAACCGGCCTGCGGTGGATCGACCAGTGTACGACTCCGGCTGGTGAAACGCCTGGGCTCGACGCTCGGGCGGGTTCAGCGGGCGTTGAAGTACTTCGCCTCCGGGTGGTGGATCACGATCGCGTCGGTGGACTGCTCCGGGTGGAGCTGGAACTCCTCGGAGAGGTGGACACCGATGCGCTCGGGGCGCAGCAGCTCGGCGATCTTGGCCCGGTCCTCCAGGTCGGGGCAGGCGCCGTAGCCGAGGGAGAAGCGGGCGCCCCGGTACCTGAGGGCGAACATGTCCTCGATGTCGGCCGGGTCCTCCCCGGCGAAGCCCAGTTCGGAGCGGACCCGGGCGTGCCAGTACTCGGCGAGTGCCTCGGCCAGTTGCACGGAGAGTCCGTGCAGTTCGAGGTAGTCGCGGTAGGAGTCGGAGGCGAAGAGCCGGGCGGTCTCCTCGCCGATCCGGGAGCCGACGGTGACGACCTGGAGCCCCACGACGTCCGTCTCCCCCGACTCCTCCGGGCGGAAGAAGTCGGCCAGGCACAGGCGGCGGCCGCGCCGCTGGCGGGGGAAGGTGAAGCGGGTGCGTTCGTTGCCCCGCTCGTCGAGGATGATCAGGTCGTCGTCCTTGGACACACAGGGGTAGTAGCCGTAGACGACAGCGGCTTCGAGGAGGTTGTCCGTCTGGAGCCGGTCGAGCAGTCCGCGCAGGCGGGGGCGGCCCTCGGTCTCGACGAGGTCCTCGTAGGCCGGGCCCTCGCCGGTGCGGGCCTGCTTCAGGCCCCACTGGCCCTTGAAGAGGGCGCCCTCGTCCAGCCAGCTCGCGTACTCCTTGAGCTGGATGCCCTTCACGATCCGGGTGTCCCAGAACGGCGGGGTGGGCACCGGGTTGTCGGTGGCGACGTCCGAGCGGACGTGGCCTTCCTCCGGCCGTTCCTCGATCACGGCGGTGGCCGCCGGGCGGACCCGGCGCTGCCTGAGTTCGGGCAGGCTCGCCCCGGGCAGGCCGCGCTTGACGCCGATGAGGGCGTCCATGAGGCGCAGTCCCTCGAAGGCGTCGCGCGCGTAGCGGACCTCGCCCTCGTACAGCTCGTGCAGGTCCTGTTCGACGTAGGCGCGGGTGAGGGCCGCTCCGCCGAGGATCACGGGGTAGTCGGCGGCCAGTCCGCGCTGGTTCAGTTCCTCCAGGTTCTCCTTCATGATCACCGTGGACTTGACCAGGAGCCCGGACATGCCGATGACGTCGGCCCGGTGTTCCTCGGCGGCGTCCAGAATCGCGGAGACCGGCTGCTTGATGCCGAGGTTGACCACGTTGTAGCCGTTGTTGGACAGGATGATGTCCACGAGGTTCTTGCCGATGTCGTGCACGTCCCCGCGCACGGTGGCGAGCACGATGGTGCCCTTGCCCTCGGTATCGGACTTCTCCATGTGGGGTTCGAGGTGGGCGACGGCGGCCTTCATGACCTCGGCGGACTGGAGGACGAACGGCAGCTGCATCTGGCCGGAGCCGAAGAGTTCACCGACGACCTTCATGCCGTCCAGGAGGGTCTCGTTGACGATGTCCAGGGCGGAGCGCTCCTGGAGGGCCTCGTCCAGGTCGGCCTCCAGGCCGTTGCGCTCGCCGTCGATGATGCGGCGCTTGAGGCGCTCCTCCAGGGGCAGCGCGGCCAGTTCCTCGGCCTTGCCCGCCTTGAGGGACTTGGCGGTGGCACCCTCGAACAGGGCCATCAGCTTCTGGAGGGGGTCGTAGCCCTCGGCCCGGCGGTCGTAGACGAGGTCGAGGGCGGTCTGTACCTGCTCCTCGTCGAAGCGTGCGATCGGCAGGATCTTCGAGGCGTGGACGATCGCCGAGTCCAGGCCCGCCTTGACGCACTCGTCGAGGAAGACGGAGTTGAGCAGGATCCGGGCGGCCGGGTTGAGACCGAAGGAGATGTTGGACAGGCCGAGGGTGGTCTGCACGTCGGGGTGGCGCCGCTTGAGTTCGCGGATGGCCTCGATGGTGGCGATGCCGTCGCCGCGGGACTCCTCCTGGCCGGTGCAGATGGTGAAGGTGAGGGTGTCGACGAGGATGTCCTCCTCGCGGATGCCCCAGTTCCCGGTGAGGTCGGCGATCAGCCGTTCGGCGATCTCGACCTTCTTCTCGGGGGTGCGGGCCTGACCCACCTCGTCGATGGTCAGCGCGATCAGGGCGGCACCGTGCTCCTGGGCCAGCCGGGTGACCTTGGCGAAGCGTGAGTCGGGGCCGTCGCCGTCCTCGTAGTTGACCGAGTTGATCACGGCACGACCGCCGAGCTTCTCCAGACCCGCCTGGATGACGTCGACCTCGGTGGAGTCGAGGACGACGGGGAGGGTGGAGGCGGTGGCGAAGCGGCCGGCGAGTTCCGCCATGTCGGTGACGCCGTCCCGGCCGACGTAGTCGACGCACAGGTCGAGCATGTGGGCGCCTTCGCGGATCTGTTCGCGGGCGATCTCGACACAGTCGTCCCAGCGGGCGTCCAGCATGGCCTCGCGGAACTTCTTGGAGCCGTTGGCGTTGGTGCGCTCGCCGATGGCCAGGTAGGAGGTGTCCTGGCGGAACGGGACGGTCTGGTAGAGGGAGGCGGCGCCGGGTTCGGGGCGGGGGCTGCGCTCGGCGGGCACGGCGCCCCGGACCCGCTCCACGAGCCGGCGCAGGTGCTCGGGGGTGGTGCCGCAGCAGCCGCCGATCAGGTTGAGGCCGTAGTCGCGCACGAAGGTCTCCTGCGCGTCGGCCAGGCCCTTCGCGTCGAGCGGGAAGTGGGCGCCGTCCTTGGTGAGGACCGGCAGACCGGCGTTGGGCATGCACAGCAGCGGGGTGCGGGAGTGGCGGGCGAGATAGCGCAGGTGCTCGCTCATCTCGGCGGGCCCGGTGGAGCAGTTCAGGCCGATCATGTCGATGCCGAGGGGCTCCAGGGCGGTGAGCGCGGCGCCGATCTCGGAGCCGAGCAGCATGGTGCCGGTCGTCTCGAAGGCCATGGAGACCAGCAGCGGGACGTCGGTGCCGGTGGCCTCCATCGCGCGCCGGGCGCCGAGGATGGACGACTTCGTCTGGAGGAGGTCCTGGGTGGTCTCCACGATCAGGGCGTCCGCGCCACCGGCGAGCAGGCCCTCGGCGTTGGCCTGGAAGCCGTCGCGGAGCGTGCCGTAGGCGATGTGGCCGAGGGTGGGCAGCTTGGTTCCGGGTCCGATGGAGCCGAGCACCCAGCGCTGTCGGCCGTCGCGGGCGTCGAAGGCGTCGGCGGTCTCGCGGGCGATCCTGGCGCCCGCCTCGGACAGCTCGTACACGCGGTCGGCGATGTCGTACTCGGCCATGGCCGAGTGGTTGGCCCCGAAGGTGTTGGTCTCGACGCAGTCGACGCCCACCGCGAAGTACGCCTCGTGGACCGAGCGGACGATGTCGGGGCGGGTGAGGTTGAGGATCTCGTTGCAGCCCTCGAGGTCCTCGAAGTCCTGAAGGGTGGGGTCCTGCGCCTGGAGCATGGTGCCCATGGCTCCGTCGGCGACCACCACGCGGGTGGCGAGGGCCTCTCGGAGCGCGGACGCGCGGGTCCGGCTGTCGGCGGAAGGGGACGGTGGCAACGAGGCCATGGAAGGGCTCCCTTTGAGTGCGACGGCTGTCGGCTTTGCGGCTTCCCGGACGGACCGGACGGACGCACGGCGTCAGCGTAACCGGGAGCGGGCCCGGATGGGCGGGGGCGTCCACTGGGCGGACGGGTGAGGCGCGGATCGGCGGGGGCGGCCGCCGGGCGGCCGGGTGAGGCGCGGGGTCGACGCGGACGGCCACGGCGGGGATCGGCCCCGCCGTGGCCGTCACACACGGGCGTGGCGCCGGGCGCCGCCTGGGACGACGTGGAGCCCTACGGCGGGCGGCCGGACCAGGGCCGGACGGCGGCATGGGACCCGCCCCCCTGGAGCGGGATACGGCGGGGCAGGCCCCGCCGGGGGGGGGACGCCCTGGGACGACGCGGCGCCGTACGGCGGGCGGCCGGGTCAGGGACGTACGGCGGAAGCGGGACCCGCCCCCGGAGCGGGATACGGCGCGGATCGGACCCGCCGTGGCCCTCACACGGGCGCAGCGCCGCCAGGTGGACGCCCCGAGACGACGCGGCGCCGTACGCGGCGGGTGTCCGGGCAGGGCCGGACGGGGGGATGGACCCGTCCCGTGGAACCCGCTCCCGCGTGGGCGAACCTGTGGCGCGCGGCGGTCTCCGGCACGGGTGAATGCGGCGTCGGCGTCACGCGCGGGTCTCGTGTGATGTAACAAGTGCTGACCAACCATTAGCGGGAGGTCGGCATGGACCGGTATCGTTCGGCATTGCCGAACGATGGTTAACGACCGAATGCCGGTCGAACGACAACCGGCGACACCGCGTCGGCGGCGGTCGAAGGGGACGGAGGCGGTACGGGGATGGCACGGAACATCCAGTCTCTCGAACGGGCGGCCGCCATGCTGCGGCTGCTCTCGGGCGGCGAGCGGCGTCTCGGCCTGTCGGACATCGCCTCTTCCCTCGGACTGGCGAAGGGCACGGCCCACGGCATATTGCGCACCCTCCAGGCCGAGGGCTTCGTCGAACAGGACGACGCCTCCGGGCGGTATCAGCTGGGCGCCGAGCTGCTGCGCCTGGGCACGACCTATCTGGACGTGCACGAGCTGCGGGCGCGGGCGCTGGTGTGGACGGACGATCTGGCCCGCTCCAGCGGGGAGAGCGTCCATCTGGGTGTGCTGCACCAGCAGGGGGTGCTGATCGTGCACCACGTCTTCCGGCCGGACGACAGCAGGCAGGTGCTGGAGATCGGGGCCATGCAGCCGCTGCACTGCACGGCCCTGGGCAAGGTGCTGTCGGCGTACGACCCGGTGGCGCACAGCGAGGCGCTGGACTCGGACCGCAAGGCGTACACGGATCGCACGGTGTGTGATCGGGAGGGCTTCGAGCACGTACTGGACCTCACACGCGCGCGGGGATTCGCCGCCGACGTGGAGGAGACCTGGGACGGCGTGGCGTCGGCCGCCGCACCGGTGTACGACCGGCGGCGCATGCCGGTGGGCGCGGTCGGCATCACCGGGGCGGTGGAGCGGCTGTGCCGGGACGGTGAGCTGCGCCCCGAGCTGATCGCGGCGGTGCGGGACTGCGCCCGCGCGGTGTCGCGCGATCTGGGCGCCGGGCGGTTCTGACAAGGGCAACAGGGGACCGGGGCGCTGAGCGGCGTTCCGGCTCTCGCCATACCCTGAAACGGACATACAACAACAAACTGTGCGTTCAGTATCGAAGATCAATAACCAGCCGCGATCAGTAACGATCAGATTTTCGATAACAGAACTCTTGACGCACACGTAACGCCGGAGCAAGACTCCCGTCCATCGGTCGGCATTGTCGAACACCTACCGGCAATACGCGCTAGAGTGTGGCAACGCCAAGGACCGGCATCGCTCTCACCCCCGAGGGCGCTGATCCCCCGGCGGGACCCTGGGGATCGGCTTTCCCTGGACGAAGGACAAAGGAGTCGCGGGTGTCCAGCTCCGACATCTTCATCGGCGAGACCATCGGTACCGCCATACTCATCCTGCTCGGCGGCGGCGTCTGTGCCGCCGTCACGCTGAAGGCCTCCAAGGCCCGTAACGCCGGCTGGCTCGCCATCACCTTCGGGTGGGGTTTCGCCGTCCTCACGGCGGTCTACACCTCGGCACCGCTCTCCGGTGCCCACCTGAACCCGGCCGTGACGCTCGCGCTCGCGATCAAGGACAACGACTTCAGCAACCTGCCGACCTACTGGGGCGGCCAGGTCCTCGGCGCCATGATCGGCGCGACCCTGGTGTGGGTCGCCTACTACGGCCAGTTCCACGCGCACCTCACCGACCGCGAGATCGTCGGCGGTCCCGGCGCGCAGGCCACCACGGCCAAGGCGGTCGAGGCGCAGGAGAAGGGCGCTGGTCCTGTCCTCGGCGTCTTCTCCACCGGTCCTGAGATCCGTAACGTCGTGCAGAACCTCGCCACGGAGATCATCGGTACGGTCGTCCTGGTCCTCGCGGTCCTGACTCAGGGCCTGAACGACAAGGGCAACGGCCTCGGCACCCTGGGCGCCCTCGTCACCGCGCTGGTGGTGGTCTCCATCGGTCTGTCGCTCGGCGGCCCGACCGGTTACGCGATCAACCCGGCCCGTGACCTCGGTCCGCGCATCGTGCACGCACTTCTGCCCCTGCCCAACAAGGGCGGCTCCGACTGGAGCTACGCCTGGATCCCGGTGGTCGGTCCGCTGATCGGCGCCGCCATCGCCGCAGGCATATACAACGTCGCGTTCGCATAGCGAGCACCGCATCCCCGCAAGCGCCGTACGTACAGCCTCAACCTCGGAATCCCACGGAATCCCCAGGAGCACACAGTGACCGACGCCCACACCGCCGGCCCGTTCATCGCGGCGATCGACCAGGGCACCACGTCCAGCCGCTGCATCGTCTTCGACCGGGACGGCCGCATCGTCTCCGTCGACCAGAAGGAGCACGAGCAGATCTTCCCGAAGCCGGGCTGGGTCGAGCACAACGCGAACGAGATCTGGACCAACGTGAAGGAGGTCGTCGCCGGAGCCATCCAGAAGGCCGGCATCACCCGCGACGACATCAAGGCCATCGGCATCACCAACCAGCGCGAGACCACCGTGCTGTGGGACAAGAACACCGGTGAGCCCGTTCACAACGCCATCGTCTGGCAGGACACCCGCACCGACGGCCTGTGCAAGGAGCTGGGCCGCAACGTCGGCCAGGACCGCTTCCGCCGTGAGACCGGCCTGCCGCTCGCGTCGTACTTCTCCGGCCCGAAGGCCCGCTGGCTGCTCGACAACGTCGAGGGCCTGCGCGAGCGCGCCGAGGCCGGCGACATCCTCTTCGGCACCATGGACACCTGGGTCATCTGGAACCTGACCGGCGGTGTCGACGGCGGCAAGCACGTCACCGACGTGACCAACGCCTCCCGCACCATGCTGATGAACCTGCACACCATGAAGTGGGACGAGAAGATCGCCGAGTCCATCGGCGTCCCGCTGGCGATCCTCCCCGAGATCCGGTCCTCCGCCGAGGTCTACGGCGAGGTCACCGGCGGCAGCCTCGGCGACCTGCTCGGCGGCATCCCGGTCGCCTCCGCGCTCGGCGACCAGCAGGCGGCCCTCTTCGGCCAGACCTGCTTCTCCGAGGGCGAGACCAAGTCCACGTACGGCACCGGCACGTTCATGGTGATGAACACCGGCGACAAGATCATCAACTCCTACGCGGGGCTGCTGACCACGGTCGGCTACAAGATCGGCGACCAGCCGACGGTGTACGCCCTCGAAGGCTCGATCGCCGTGACCGGCTCCCTGGTGCAGTGGATGCGCGACCAGATGGGCCTGATCTCCACCGCCGCCGAGATCGAGACGCTCGCGCTCTCGGTCGAGGACAACGGCGGCGCCTACTTCGTGCCGGCCTTCTCCGGCCTGTTCGCCCCGCACTGGCGCTCCGACGCCCGCGGTGTCATCTCCGGCCTGACCCGGTACGTCACCAAGGCGCACCTGGCCCGTGCCGTCCTGGAGGCCACCGCCTGGCAGACCCGGGAGATCGCCGACGCCATGACCAAGGACTCGGGCGACGAGCTCGTGACCCTCAAGGTCGACGGCGGCATGACCTCCAACAACCTGCTGATGCAGACCCTGGCGGACGTCCTGGACGCACCGGTGGTGCGCCCGATGGTCGCCGAGACCACCTGTCTCGGCGCCGCCTACGCCGCCGGTCTCGCCGTCGGCTTCTGGTCCAGCACCGACGAGCTGCGCGCCAACTGGCGCCGGGCCGCCGAGTGGACCCCCCACATGGACGCGGAGACCCGCGACCGTGAGTACAAGAACTGGCTCAAGGCCGTCGACCGGACCATGGGCTGGATCGAGGACGAGGAGTAAAGACCCGACATGACCAGTCAGCCCACCCTGCAGTCCGTGCCTGCCCTGGGGACGCACCCGGCCTCCGGCTCCAACCCGAGCCGTGCCGAGACCCGGGAGCAGCTCTCCAAGGCGTCGTACGACCTCCTCGTGATCGGCGGCGGCATCCTGGGCATCTCCACCGCCTGGCACGCCGCGCAGTCCGGCCTCAGGGTGGCTCTGGTCGACGCCGGCGACTTCGCCGGCGCCACCTCGTCCGCCTCCTCCAAGCTCCTCCACGGCGGTCTGCGCTACCTGCAGACCGGCGCGGTGAAGCTGGTGGCGGAGAACCACTTCGAACGCCGTGCGGTCTCCCGCCAGGTGGCTCCCCACCTGGCGAACCCGCTCACGTTCTACCTCCCCGTGTACAAGGGCGGTCCGCACGGCGCGGCGAAGCTCGGAGCGGGCGTCTTCGCCTACTCCGCGCTGTCCGCCTTCGGTGACGGGGTCGGCCACCTGCTCAGCCCCTCGAAGGCGGCGCAGGACGTGCCCGAGCTGCGCACCGAGAACCTCAAGGCCGTGGCCGTGTACGGCGACGACCAGATGAACGACGCGCGCATGGCGCTGATGACGGTCCGCGCGGCCGTCGAGTCGGGCGCCGTGGTGCTCAACCACTCCGAGGTCACCGGCCTGCGCTTCACCCAGGGCCGGGTCACCGGCGCCGACCTCCGTGACCGGGTGTCCGGTGACGAGTTCGGGGTCAACGCCCGCCTGGTGCTGAACGCGACCGGTCCCTGGGTCGACCACCTGCGCCGCATGGAGGACCCGGCCGCCGCGCCGTCCATCCGTCTGTCGAAGGGCGCCCACCTGGTGCTGAAGCGGACGGCGCCGTGGAAGGCCGCGCTCGCGACCCCGATCGACAAGTACCGCATCACCTTCGCCCTCCCCTGGGAGGACATGCTGCTGCTCGGCACCACCGACGAGGAGTACGAGGGCGACCCGGCGGACGTCGCGGTCACCGAGAAGGACACCGCCCAGATACTCGACGAGGCCGCCTTCTCCATCCGCGACCAGCAGCTCGACCGCGATCTGATCACCTACGCCTTCGCGGGTCTGCGGGTGCTGCCGGGCGGCCCCGGCAGCACCGCCAAGGCCAAGCGGGAGACCGTGGTGACCGAGGGCAGGGGCGGCATGCTGTCCGTCGCGGGCGGCAAGTGGACCACCTTCCGGCACATCGGCCGGACCGTGATGAAGAAGCTGGAGTCGCTTCCCGGCCACCCGCTGGGCGACGACTTCGAGCCCATCTCGGCGCTGCCGAAAAAGCTGCCGCTGCCCGGCGTCGCGAACCCGCGTGCCGTCGCACACCGGCTGCTGGTGGACGGTCCGGCGCCCGGCCCGCGCATGTCCGCCGACACCGCCAAGCACCTGGCCACGCACTACGGTTCGCTGGCGTTCGACATCGCGCGCATCGCCAACGAGCACCCGGAGCTGGCCGAGCGTGTCCACCCGGACGCGCCGGAGATCTGGGCGCAGGTCGTCTGGGCCCGTGACCACGAGTGGGCCGAGACGGCGGACGACGTGCTGCGCCGCCGTACGACGCTGACGATCCGCGGTCTGGCCACGGACGAGGTCCGTGCCAAGGTCCAGGACCTGCTCGGCAAGAAGTAGGCGCCCGGCATCCGGCCCACCCCCCCTGACCGGGGCCGGATCCGAGGCAGGGGCGGCTCCACGCCGATGGAGCCGCCCCTGCCTCTGTCTTCCCGCTGTCTTCCCGCCCCCGCGTTCCGTCTCCATGATGTGGCCCAGACATCGGATGTCCCGGGGACGGGGAGGCACGCCGTGGCGGTCACCGACGAGGCCATCGAGAAGATCAAGGACCTGATCGTCTCCGGTGCGCTCGGGCCCGGGGACCGGTTGCCCAGGGAGCACGATCTGGCCGCCGGGCTGGGGCTGTCGCGCAACTCCCTGCGGGAGGCGGTGCGCGCCCTGTCGCTGCTCCGGATCCTGGACGTGCGGCAGGGCGACGGCACATACGTCGGCAGCCTTGAACCGGGTTCGCTGCTGACGGCGACGGGTTTCGCCGTCGATGTCCAGCGCGACGGCACGGCGCTGGAGTTCCTGGCGGTACGGCGGGTTCTGGAGCCGGCCGCGACGGCGATGGCGGCGGCCCGGATCAGCGAGCGGCGGCTGGACCTGCTCGGCGACCGGTTGGACGCGCTGGGCGCCGAGTCCCCGGTGGACGAACTGGCCTCCTGCGACCTGGAGTTCCACCGCACGATCGCGTGGGACGCGGGCAACTCGGTGCTGAGCGCGCTGCTCGACGCCCTGGCGGCGCCCGCCGCCCGGGCCCGGGTGTGGCAGGGCACGACCCAGGAGGGCGCGGTCGGCCGGGTGTTGGACGAGCACCGGTCGATCGTGGCCGCGCTGCGCGACCGGGACGCGGAGGCGGCGCGTTCGTGGGCCACCGTGCATCTCGCCGGAGTGGAGCGGTGGCTGCGCGGTTCGGTCTGAGGTGTTCGCTCCGAGGTGTTCGGTCCGACGTGTTCGACGGCGGAGATCGGGGCAGTGATCAGTTCACCCGCCCGTGCAAGGGGGCTGCGGGCGTTCCCGCCGGACGCCGTAAGGTTGGGACGTACGCGAGGGCACGTCGGAAGGAGGCGCTGGGTGATCGAGCTGGAGGGAGTTCCCGAGCTGATCGACCCAGTCATGGTGGCCGCGTTCGAGGGGTGGAACGACGCAGGTGACGCCGCCTCCACCGCGGTCGCCCACCTGGAGCGGGAGTGGAAGGGCGAGGTGTTCGCGGCGCTGGACGCCGAGGACTACTACGACTTCCAGGTGAACCGCCCCACGGTGTGGATGGACGCGGGTGTCCGCAAGATCACCTGGCCGACGACGAGGTTGTCGGTGGTCCGGGTCGGCGGTGCGAAGCCGCGCGATCTGGTGCTGGTCAGGGGCATCGAGCCATCCATGCGCTGGCGTTCGTTCTGCAACGAGCTGCTCGGCTTCGCGCACGAACTGGGCGTGGAGCTGGTCGTCGTCCTCGGCGCGCTGCTCGGCGACACCCCCCACACCCGCCCGGTGCCGGTCAGCGGGGTCACGTCGGACGCCGACCTGGCCCGGCGGATGGACCTGGAGGAGACCAAGTACGAGGGCCCGACGGGCATCGTCGGCGTCCTCCAGGAGGCGTGCACGCACGCTGGCGTGCCGGCGGTGTCGCTGTGGGCCGCCGTGCCGCACTACGTGTCGCAGCCGCCCAACCCGAAGGCGACGCTGGCGCTGCTCAACCGGCTGGAGGACCTGCTCGACCTGCATATCCCGCTGGGCGAGCTGCCGGAGGACGCGCGGGCCTGGCAGGTGGGCGTGGACCAGCTGGCCGCCGAGGACAGCGAGGTCGCCGAGTACGTCCAGACGCTGGAGGAGGCCCGGGACACCGCCGAGCTGCCGGAGGCGTCGGGCGAGGCGATCGCCCGCGAGTTCGAGCGCTATCTGCGGCGACGGGACGTCAGCCCGCCGGGCGGCCACGCCACGGCGGACGGCGGGGACGGGACGCCCTATCTGCGGGACAACCCGAGCGGCCGGACCCGGCCCCCGAAACCGCCCAAGGCCGGCGGCACCGGGAACCCGGGGACGTCCGGGGGCACAGGGCCGGACGCCCCCGACGGCGAGGACACATCGGAGGACTGAACCAGGGCGCGGTACGCGAGCGGCGTACCGCGTCGCCTGTTTCGGGTGGGGCCCGTGCCTCACGTGCCGCGTGACGGTTTGCTCCCGCTACCCGCTTCAAATTCCAACCAAACCGAGTTGCCGAAACCAGTCTGTACGGCTCGCTCCTCGAGTGGTTGGTTGTGCTGCGTGGCGGCCCGCACGGACCGAAGGGAGCGGTACCGATGACCGATCAGGCAGCGCAGGCACAGGGCCCGGGTACTTCCGGGCCGGGACCGGACGGAGCGGGGTTCACCTACCGCGGAGCCGAGGCGGAGCTGATCGTCGTCGCCCGCCCCGAGGCACGGCTGCGGGCGAGTGCCGACGGCGTCCGCTCGGCGGCGGCCGCCGACCTGTCGGCCCTCGCCATGTTCCTCGGTGACGAACAGCTCGCCCTGGAGCCGCTGTTCGGCAACGAGGAGCGGGTCGGACAGTCCGGGGCCGAGGGCGTACCCGACCTCACCCTGTTCTACCGGGTGCGCGGCGGCCGGGACCGTGCCGAGGAACTGTGCGCCCGGATGGCCGCGTTGCCGGGGATCGACACGGCGTACGTCAAACCGGGCGCCGTACCCGCCTCGGTCGCCGACGACGACCGCAGGCACAAGGAGGGCGCCCCGGTCACCCCCGACTTCACCGGCCGGCAGGGATACCTGCGCCCGGCGCCCGAGGGGATCGACGCCCAATGGGCCTGGCAGCGGCCCGGCGGCGGCGGACAGGACGTGACGGTGATCGACGTCGAGGGGGCCTGGCAGCTCGGACACGAGGACCTGACCGCCAAGCTGGCCGGGGTCGTTGTCGGCACACCGCTGACCGATCTGGCCTGGCGCAACCACGGCACCGCCGTGATCGGGGTGCTGGGCGGCGACCGCGGCGAGTACGGCGTCACCGGCGTCGTACCGGACGCGGTGACCGCCGCAGCGTCCGTGCACGGCGTCGGCACGGCCTCGGCGATCCACGCTGCGGCCGACCGGCTCGGTCCCGGCGACCTGGTACTGGTCGGCCTGCACCGGCCGGGACCGCGATGCGAGTTCGCGGCGCGCGACGACCAACGCGGCTACCTCCCCCTCGAGTGGTGGCCGGACGACTTCGCGGCCATCCGGTACGCCGCCTCCCGGGGCGTCATCGTCGTGGCGGCCGCCGGCAACGGCGGCGAGTCCCTGGACGACGCGCTGTACGAGCGCCGCCCGAACGGCTTCCCGGCCTGGTGGCGCAACCCGTTCAACCCCGCCAACCCCTCCTCCGGCGCGGTCCTGGCCGGTGCCGGGGCGCCGCCGCCCGGCACACACGGCCGCGACCACGGACCGGACCGGTCACGGCTGGCGTTCTCCAACTACGGCGCCCGCGTGGACGCCCAGGGCTGGGGGCGCGAGGTCACCACCACCGGCGGCTTCTGGGACCGGCCCGGCGACCTCCAGGGCGGTCCGGAGGAGATCGCCTGGTACACGGACACGTTCTCCGGGACGTCCTCCGCCGTGCCGGTGGTGGCGGGCGCGCTCGCCGCGCTCCAGGGCATGCTCCGGGCGGCCTCCCAGCCGCCGATGATGCCGGAGCGCGCCCGCGAGGTGCTGCGGACCACCGGCTCCCCGCAGCAGGACGCGCCGGGCCGGCCCGCCTCCCAGCGGATCGGCAGCCGGCCCGACGTCAGGGCGGCGGTCGCCCGTCTGCTTCCGCAGGCGGTCGGCTCGGGCCGCGCGGAGCGGTACTGGGACGAGCTGCTCCCCTACCCCGGTGAACTCCCGCCCAGGCTGAGGCTGTTCGTGGCCGGATCCTGGCGGAACCTGAACCGTCCGTCCCCCGAGATCCGTCAGGCGGTACACGCCTCGTTCGCGGGAGGACGGCCCGACGTCCGCGTGTGGTTCGCGGACGACGAGATCGTCGGCCTGGTCGTCGCGGGCTGACGGATCACCAACCGGGCCCGCCCGGGACCACCCGGCGGAACCGGCGACAACCGAACAGCACATCCATCAAGGGAAGGTGACACCTCATGAGCACCACCCCGCAGATGAACCAGCAGATGGGGCAACCGGGACAGCAGTTCCCGAGCACCGCGCCGCAGGCGCAGCCGTACGGCATGAGCGGTCCGCTGGAGCAGCTCCAGCAGCTCGGGCAGCAGCAGCCGTACCAGCAGCTGGCACAGCAGCTCGGGCAGCAGCAGACGCAGCAGCCGTACCAGCAGTTCGGGCAGCAGCAGACGCAGCTGCCGTACCAGCAGATGGGTCAGCAGACCGGCCAGCACATCGGTCAGCAAAGTCATCAGACCGGCCAGCAGATCGGTCAGCACATCGGCCAGGGCGAGCAGCAGATCCAGCAGCAGCTCCAGCAGATCACCCAGACCGCGATCCAGCAGTCCGCGGCGCAGGTGCTGCACGCCGGTGTCGCCACCGGCTTCATCGACATCGTGCAGCCGCTGCCCGGTCAGCCCCGACAGCTCTTCCTGCGCTTCCCGGACGGCTTCCGGGTCCTGAACAACCCGACCCAGCAGGCCCACGACCGGATCCAGGAGGCGTTCGCCCTCGGCCACCAGGTGATCGGCGTCTGGGACGGCACGTCACCGGCGATCCTGCGCAGCGTCCGGGTGCAGAAGCTCTGACCCACGGATGAGAGCGGGGCGGTTCCTCCGGCGGGAGGAACCGCCCCCTTCCCTGTCTAGAGGGCCACGCCCAGCAGGGCGTCCACGGCGCGCGAGACGACGCCGGGGGCACCGGTGTCCGTGCCGCCCCGCTCCTGCTGGAGTGCCACCCACCGGTCCACGGCGGCCAGGGCGGTGGGCGCGTCCAGGTCGTTCGCGAGGGCCTCGCGGACCTCCTCGACCATGGCCTCGGCGGGCGGGCCGTCGGGCCGGGAGACGGCAGCCCGCCAGCGGCCGAGCCGGGCCTCGGCGTCGGTGAGGTCCTGGTCGGTCCACTCCCAGTCGGCCCGGTAGTGGTGGGCGTGCAGGGCGAGCCGGACGGCCGCCGGGTCGACGCCTGCGCGGCGCAGCGCGGAGACGAAGACCAGGTTGCCCCGGGACTTGGACATCTTCTCGCCGTCCAGGGCGACCATGCCGGCGTGCACGTACGCCTTGGCCATGGGGAAGTCGCCGGTGAGCACCTGGGCGTGCGAGGCGCCCATCTCGTGGTGCGGGAAGACCAGGTCGGAGCCGCCGCCCTGGATGTCGAAGCCCATGCCGAGCAGGTCAAGGGCGATGGCCACGCACTCGATGTGCCAGCCGGGGCGGCCGGGGCCGAGTGAGCCGCCGTCCCAGCTGGGCTCGCCGTCACGGGCGGCCATCCACAGCATCGGGTCGAGCGGGTTCTTCTTGCCCGGACGGTCCGGGTCACCGCCGCGTTCGGCGGACAGCAGCCGCATCGCGGCGGCGTCGAGGTTCGAGACCTTGCCGAAGTGCGGGTCGGACTCGACGGAGAAGTAGACGTCGCCCTCGAGGTCGTAGGCGGCGCCGAGATCGCGCAGCCGTTCGACGAGCGGAACGATGCCGGGTATCGCCTCGACGGCGCCGATGTAGTGCCGGGGCGGGAGCATCCGCAGGGCGGTCATGTCCTCGCGGAAGAGGGCCGTCTCCTTCTCGGCGAGGCCGACCCAGTCGACGCCGTCCCGCTGCGCTCGTTCCAGCAGCGGGTCGTCGACGTCGGTGACGTTCTGGACGTAGTGGACCTGCCGCTTGGTGTCGAGCCACACGCGCTGCACGAGGTCGAACGCGTTGTAGGTCGCCGCGTGCCCCATGTGGGTCGCGTCATACGGGGTGATGCCGCAGACGTAGATACGGGCGACGGGACCGGGGTCGAGGGTGACGGGGCCGCCGGTCGCGGTGTCGTGGATCCTCAGGTCGCGGCCCTGACCAGGCAGGGCGGGGACCTCGGAAGCGGGCCAGGCATGCATGTACATGAGCCTAACCGGCCTCAAGTTCGGTACACGAACCGGACCGGACCGGATGGCCCGAAAGGCGATCTCGTGGTCCGCCGGCCGGTGTGCCTCCCGGCGTGCCGCCCCGTGTGCCGTTCCGGTGAGCTGGGCCGGGTCAGACCGGTGGCCAGGGGATCGCGGGCCATTCGCCGCTCGGCTCCGGGTGTCTGCCGGAGGCGAGCAGCTCGTCGACCCGCGCGCGGGTGGCGTCCAGTTCGGCGGCGGTGATCAGGTCGGCGAGCCGGGTGCCGAGCGGGCCGCCGTCGGCAAGGCTGCCGCCGAGGTCCTTGAGGACGCCGACGGCCTCGGCGGTGAGCGGCTCCCCCGCCCAGCCCCACAGGAGGGTCCGCAGTTTGTTCTCGGCGTTGAAGGTGACGCCGTGGTCGATGCCGTAGAGCCGGCCGTCGGCGGTGGGCAGCAGGTGGCCGCCCTTGCGGTCGGCGTTGTTGATCACGGCGTCGAGGACGGCCAGCCGCCGCAGCCGGTCGTCGTCGGCGTGGACCAGGAGCGCGGTGCGGCCCTCACCGACCTCGGCGAAGCCGATGGCCTTCCAGCCCGGCCCGGCTTCCTCGCCGTCCACCAGGGCGAGGAGTTCGCTCTCGGGCGTCGCGTCGATCCACAGCTGGCACATGCCCTCGCCGTACGGCCCGTCACGCAGCACGGTGGGCGGCACCAGGTCCCAGCCGGTGGCCTCGGCGACCGCGTAGGCGGCGACCTCGCGCTCGGCCAGGGTGCCGTCGGGGAAGTCCCACAGCGGGCGCTCCCCGGCGACCGGCTTGTACACGCAGGACGCCTCCTGCCCGTCGTACGCGACCGTGCAGAACAGGGCCGCGTTGGACGCCTCGCGGATGCGGCCGCGCACCTTCAGCTCACCGCGGGCGAGCAGCTCGGTGGCGGTCACGCTCCGCGGCGGTATCCGTTCTGGCGCGGACATACGTGTCCTTCCGGGTCCAGGGGGAGGCTGCACAGCGGGCACGGCGGACGGCCGGCGTTGACGACGTCCAGGGCACGCTTGGCGAAGGCCCTGGCCTGCATGCCGGTGAGGCGGACCCGCAGCATCGGGGGGCCGTTCTCCTCGTCCTGAAGAAGCCTTTCCTCTGCTTCGGCGAGGTCCTCGTCGGTGTCGGCGTCCAGCTCGACGAGGGCCTGCGCCTCGACGATCATGCGCTCTTCGTCGCCGTCCCAGGCCAGGGCCATGGTGCCGACGCGGAACTCCTCGTCGATGGGGGTGTCGAGCGGCGCCGTGTCGGCGACTTCCGTGGGCGCCATCGCGGGCACGGCCGCGTTGCCACCGGTGCGGCGTACGACCTCGTCGAGCAGCTCGTCCATGCGCTCGGCGAGCGCGGCAACCTGGGTCTTCTCCAGAGCCACGCTGGTCACCCTGGGGCCGGCGGTGGCCTGGAGGAAGAACGTACGGCGTCCGGGCAGTCCGACCGTGCCGGCCACGAAGCGGTCCGGCGGATCGTAGAGGAACACCTGACGGGACACGTCCTGTCTCCATTGAATCGAGCGGAATCGAAAGGTCGCTTCACCCTACTGCGGCCGACGATCACGGTGCGCCCGCACCACCCCCGACCGGTGCGTCTTCTCCCGGCGGTGCCGCGCGCGGGGCGAGTGAGGCGAAGTCGCCGGTGTCGCCGAGCCGGACGAGAAACGGCCTGAGGCGGGTGTAACGGATCGCGGTGATGGAACACGGTTCGACGGAGATCCGTTGGAAGAGGTCGAGATGAAGACCGAGAGCGTCCGCGACGAGGGACTTGATGATGTCACCGTGCGAGCACATGAGATAGACGGCGTCCGCGCCGTGGTCGCGCTCGATACGGGCGTTCCACTCGCGTACGGCCTCGGCCGCGCGGGTCTGCATGGCGCGCATGGACTCCCCGCCGGGGAACGCGGCCGCCGACGGATGCGACTGGACGACCTTCATCAGCGGCTCGTCCATGAGTTCGGCGAGTTTACGGCCGGACCAGTCGCCGTAGTGGCATTCGCCGATGCGTTCGTCGGTGTGGGCGCGCAGCCCGGGGCGGGCGTCGAGCAGGGGCCGGAGTGTCTCCTGGCAGCGTTGCAGCGGGCTGGTGACCACCTCCGAGATCGGCAGCTCGGCGAGCCGTCCGGGCAGCGCCGCGGCCTGCGCGGTGCCGCGCTCGTCGAGGGCGACTCCCGGCGTCCAGCCGGCGAGCACTCCGGCGGTGTTGGCGGTGGAACGTCCGTGCCTTACGAGGATGAGCGTGGGCATGCGGCCCAGGGTAGGCGCAGACAAGGGTGCGCCGAACGGCATGCGAGGGGAGAATACGCCGCGTGATCGTCGACTGCGCCATCTATCGCGACGGGCACCGCTGGGAGGGGCCGAAGGACATGTCCGACGCCCTGGCCGAGGCGCGTGCCCGGGGCGACAGCTTCCTCTGGATCGGGCTTTACGAGCCGACCGAGGAGGAGTTCCATCTGGTCACCGAGGAGTTCGGGCTGCATCCACTGGCCGTGGAGGACGCGCTGAAGGCGCACCAGCGGCCCAAGCTGGAGGTGTACGACGACTCGCTGTTCCTGGTGCTGAAGCCGGTGACGTACGACACGGAGAACGACCGGGTGGTCCCCGGCGAGGTGATGGTGTTCCTCGGCGACTCCTTCGTGGTGACCGTACGTCACGGGGAGAGCTCGCCGCTCAGGAGTGTGCGGCGCGCCCTGGAGGAGCAGCCCGGGATGCTGCGGCACGGTCCGACAGGGGTGCTGTACGCGATCACGGACTCGGTGGTCGATCACTATCTGGAGGTGGCCACCGAGCTGGGGACCGATCTGGAGGAGCTGGAGACGGAGGTGTTCTCGCCGTCGTTCGGCGCCTCTCGGTACACGGCCTCGCGCATCTACGCCTTCAAGCGCCAGATCCTGGAGTTCCGGCGGGCCACCGTGCCGCTGGGGGTGCCGATGAGCAAGCTGGCGGGGCTGGGGCCCACGGGCGGCTCGGTGCCGTTCGTGGCGGAGAAGGCCCGCCCCTTCTTCCGGGACGTCAACGACCATCTCACCCGGGTGAACGAGTCCGTGGAGGGCCTGGACCGGCTGGTGTCCGACATCCTGTCGGCGCATCTGGCGCAGATGAGCGTCCGCCAGAACGACGACATGCGCAAGATCTCGGCGTGGGCCGCCATGGCCGCGGTACCCACCCTGATCGCCGGGATCTACGGCATGAACTTCGACAACATGCCCGAGCTCCGCTGGCGGTGGGGCTACCCCACCGTGCTCGCGGTGATGTGCACGCTGGAATTCTTGCTGTACCGGCTGTTCAAGCGGCGCGGGTGGTTGTGAGGCGAGGAGGACGGACCCCGGGTCAGACGAACTCGGGAGCCGTGGTCGCCGGGCCGCCGAGGGCGTCGCGGTGCGCGGGCATGCGGAGGGAGACCATCCGGCGCCAGCCGGCGACGCGCTCCCAGGCGTAGGCGGCGTGGATGCCGGCGGCGAGGAGCGTGGATCTGGTGCGCGGCCAGCCGAGGATGCGGCGCATGTGGGACATGACGGCGAGGCTGACGTCGCGGTGGATGCGGATCTCGGCCAGCGCGCACTCGCGCAGGGTCCGCTGGATGGCGGGGCCGTGGCCGGCGCGGGCGAGGCGCAGGAGTTCCTCGTGGCAGTAGGCGAGGTGGTTGTCCTCGTCCTGGGCGATCATGCGTACCGCGCGGCCGATGCCGGGGTCGTCCCCGAAGTGCTTGCGCAGCAGCCGCATCTGCTCGGACGCCCGCTGCTCGGTGACCCGGCTGTGGGCGAGGTAGGTGACGATGTCCGGGACGGTCAGCTGCCTGTCTGCGGTGAGCTTGTCGTGGGTGAGCCCGATGCCGTGGCGTTCGAGGAGCTTGGTGTAGTCGGTGTCGGGCGGGACCGGGAGGGGGCGCAGTCCACGCTTGTTGAGCAGGGCGTTGAAGATGCGCCCGTGTTTGTCCTCGTCCGCCCCGTGCCGGGCGATCTTGGCGGCGAGTCCGCGCTCGCTCTCCGGCACCAGCGCGGCGATCCGGCCGTTCTCCCAGCCGCCCTGGGCCTCCCCGCTGGCCGCGATGGAGCAGAAGAGCCGGAAGGACTCGTCGTTGTCGACGATCTCCTGGAACAGACTCTTGGCCGAAAGCATGGTGGGCCCCTCTCCGCCGGACGCGTTCCGAGTCAAATGCGGCACCGCGCGCGGTGCAACAGGTGCGTCGGACCACTGGGCCGAAAGAAGGAGTGCCGACGTCGCGCCGAGGGCGTAACCGCCCGGGCGCGGACGCGTTGTTCCCTGTGACGGCCGTGGCGGGGAAGACCCCCGAGCCCCCACCACGGCCGCAGAGAACTCCTTCGGGGTCATCGCTCCCCGGTCACACCAGCCCGGCCCGCTCGGCGGCCTCCGCGCCCGCGCGCAGGGAGGCGAGACGCTCGTCGAGCGTGAAGCCCGCGGGGGCGAGGGTGAGGTTGGTGACCCCCACCGCGGCGTAGGCCTGCATGCGGTCGGCGATGCGGTCGACGGACCCGAGCAGGGTGGTCTGGTCGATCAGCTCCTGGGGGACGGCGGCCGAGGCGCCCTGCTTGTCACCGGACAGGTACTTGTCCTGGATCTCGGCGGCCTCCTTCTCGAAGCCCATGCGCTGTGCGAGGTGGTTGTAGAAGTTCTGCTTGCGGCTGCCCATGCCGCCGACGTAGAGCGCGGTGTAGGGCCGGAAGGTGTCGGCGAGCCGGGGAACGTCCTTGTCCTCGCCGACGGCCAGCGGCAGGGTCGGGCAGATGTCGAAGCCGTCGAGGGTCTTGCCGGCCTTCTCCCGTCCCGCGCGCAGGTACTTCACGGTGGTTTCCTCGAGGTGCTCCGCGGAGGGGAAGATGAGCAGGACGCCGTCGGCGATCTCGCCGGTCTGCTCCAGGTTCTTGGGCCCGATGGCGGCGATGTAGACCGGGATGTGCTCACGCTGCGGGTGGACGGTCAGCTTGATCGGCTTGCCGGGGCCGCCGGGCAGCGGCAGCGTCCAGTGCTCGCCCTCGTACGACAGGCGCTCGCGGGTCATGGCCTTGCGGACGATCTCGACGTACTCGCGGGTCCGCGCGAGCGGCTTGTCGAACTTGACGCCGTACCAGCCCTCGGAGACCTGCGGCCCGGAGACGCCGAGGCCGAGCCGGAAGCGGCCGCCCGACAGCGTGTCGAGCGTGGCGGCGGTCATCGCGGTCATCGCGGGCTGGCGGGCCGGGATCTGGAAGATGGCCGAGCCGATGTCGATGCGCTCCGTCTGGGCGGCGACCCAGCTCAGCACGGTGGCCCCGTCCGAGCCGTACGCCTCGGCGGCCCAGCACACGTCGTAGCCCAGCCGCTCGGCCTCCTGGGCCACGGCCAGATTGTCCGCGTCCATTCCGGCGCCCCAGTAGCCGAGGTTGATCCCGAGCTGCATGACCGATCCCCTTACCCGTGAGTAACGTCCCTGTTGCGGAGACCTTAGCGCGGGGGCGACCGCCGCGGGGAGACCGGTTGTCCACAGGCAACACACCGCAGCAGTTCTGGCCAGTAATCTCGGCGGATGGAGCAGAGGCATCTCGGCCGCACCGGCCTGCGCGTGTCCCGGATCGGGCTCGGCACCCTCACCTGGGGCCGGGACACCGACGAACACGACGCCGCGGACATGCTGAAGGCGTTCTGGGAGGCCGGCGGGACCCTCGTCGACACCGCGGACGTGTACGGCGACGGGGAGGCCGAGTATCTGCTCGGGCAGCTCATGGAAGGCCTCGTGCCGCGCCGGGACCTGGTCATCTCGACGAAGGCGGGCAGCGTGCCCGACCCGGAGCGCCGCTTCGACGGCTCGCGCGGCCATCTGCTCGCCGCACTGGACGCCTCCCTCGCCCGCCTGGGCACGGACCACGTCGACGTCTGGCACGTGCACGCCTACGACCCCTACACCCCGTTGGAGGAGACCCTCCAGGCCCTCGACCTCGCGGTGAGCAGCGGCCGGGCCCGCTACGCGGGGGTGTCCAACTACTGCGGCTGGCAGCTCGCCAAGGCGGCGACCTGGCAGCTCGCGGCGCCGGGCATCCGCACCCGGCTGGCGAGCACACAGATGGAGTACTCCCTGCTTCAGCGCGGTGTCGAAAGAGAGGTGCTGCCCGCCGCCCTCGACCTGGGCGTCGGCCTGCTGCCCTCCTCGCCGCTCGGCCGGGGCGTGCTGACCGGCAAGTACCGTCAGACCACTCCCCCGGACTCCCGTGGGGCCTCGGAGTTTCTGGCGCCCTTCGTGGCGCCGTATCTGGACGACACGGCGTCGCGCATCGTGGACGCGGTGACGACGGCCGCCGACGGGCTGGCGGTGACCCCGCTCCAGGTGGCCCTCGCCTGGGTCCGCGACCGGCCCGGCGTGACCGCGCCGGTCATCGGCCCGCGCAACGCGCAGCAGCTCACGGCGGCATTGTCAGTGGAGGCCCTTAGTCTTCCTGACGAGATCTGCCGGGCGTTGGACGATGTGTCGGCGCCCCTGCACCGCTATCCCGATCACGACTGGAGCACGCTGTGAGCACGGAGCCGGAGACCACGGAGGAAGCCGAGCCGGGGCTGCCGGACGTCACGGACACCCCTGACGGCGACAACGCCCCGGAGGGCGACGGCACGACGGAGGGTGACGGCACCACGGAGGCGGCGGCCGGACTGTCCGAGGCGGCGGCCGAGCTGGCGGCCCAGAAGGTAGAGCGGGAGCGGATCGAGCGGCGCAGGTCCGAGCGGCCGTCACCGATCGACAGCGGCGCGGGCCTCAGCGGCAAGGCGGCCGAGTTGCTCGCGGCCGTGCGCGCGGTGGAGAGCGGCGAGAAGCCGACGGCCACCGCCTTCGACGACCCGGCCCCCGCGCCCCGCCGCCCGGCGCCGCCGGATCCCACGCCACGGCCGCAGCCCGTCGTCCCGGCCGCAGCGCCCGCGGCGCCCGCCGCGGGCGTGATCGACGCCGTGCGCGCGGTGCTGGCCGCGGGCGGCGCACCCGAGACTCTCGCGGCCCAGGCGGCCGCGGCCCTCGGCGAGGGGGCGGACGAGCGGCTGCGGGCCGACCCCTGGCAGTTGCTGCGGGTCACCGGTGTGCGGCTGGAGCAGGCCGACGGGTTCGCGCGGGCGCTGCTCGGCGCGGAGTGCGGCCCGGACGACGAGCGGCGCCTGCGGGCGGTGACCGGCTGGCTCCTGGAGCAGGCGGCCCTCGCCGGGCACACCGCCCTCGAACTCCCCACCCTGACCGCCGCGCTGGCCCAGCGCGGGGTGCCGGATCCGGACCAGGCCGTGCACAGCGCCCTCACGGAGGGCGAGGCCCTGGTCTTCCAGGACGCCCTGGCCGAGGAAGCGGGAAGCGTCCGGGCCGAGGCGCCCGACGGGGCCGGTGAAAGCGGCGTTGACAGCGAAGGCGGCGAGGAGCGGCCCGTCCGGGTGCTGGTCGGCCTGGAGCGGTACGCGCTCGCCGAGGAGAGCCTCGCCGACGGCCTGGCCCGCCTGATCAACTCCGTGCCGAAGGAGGGCGGTCCGGCCGAGGCCTGGGAGGCGGCGGCCGCCGGTGCCGGGGGCTCCGCCGCCGAGCTGATCCGGGCGGTGGCGACGCACAGCCTGGTGCTGCACACCGGCGGGCACGCGTCCCTCGTGGACCCGGCGCGCCTGCTGCACGGGGCGCCGGGCGCGGGGCAGCGCGCCTGGGCGGTGGCGCACACCGACAGCGGTCGGGCCGATTTCGCCGCCCTGCTGGACCGCTTCGACAGCCCGGACGGCCCGAGCGGGCATCCCGGCCGCGGAGCCGCCACCGTCGCGGGGCTGCTGTCCGGTGCCGAGGGCCCCGGGCGGGACCCGGACGGCGCGCTCTGCCTCGACCTGCTGATCGTGCTCGACGCGCCGCGGCTGGACGTCGAGACGGCCGCACTGATCGTCGAATCGCTGCCGGACGGCGCCCGGCTGGTGCTGGCCGGCGATCCGGCGGTGCTCTGGTCGGCGGGACCGGGCCGGGTGTTCGCGGACCTGCTGGCGTCGCGGGTGTGTCCCCGGATCGCCTCGCGGGTGCCCGATCCCGGGCCGCTCGGCGAGCTGGTCTCCGGCATCGGCGTCGGTGATCTGACCCAGGTCGAGGCGCCGGGCAAGGAGGTCGTCGTGGTTCCGGTGCGGGACGCGGGCGAGGCCGTGCACCGGACCGTGCAACTGGTCGCGGACTCCGTTCCACGGGCCCTCGGCGTCCCGGCCGACCAGACGGTGGTGATCACCCCGGGGCACGGCGGGGCCGCGGGCACCCGGGCGCTCAACGCGGCGCTCAAGGAGCGGCTCAACCCGGGTCCCGGACGCTTCGGCGGCTTCGACCCGGGTGACCTGGTGGTCTGCACCCCGGCACCGGGACGGGTGGTTCCGGGCCGGGTGGTGGGCGCCGACGCCGAAGGGCTGCACCTGTCGTGCGCGGGCGCCCCCGTCGTCGTACCCAGGGAGCGGGTCGAGCAGTCCGTGCGGCACGGGTGGGCACTGACCGCGCACCAGGCCGCGGGCGGCTGGTGGCCGGCGGCGGTGGTGGTACTGCCCGGAGACGCCGTGCAGGCGCTCAGCCGGCCCTGGGTGTACACGGCCTTCAGTCGTGCCACCCGCCATCTGTCCGTGGTGCACGGCGTCGAGCAGGCGCTGCCACGGGCGGTGGCGGAGATCGCGGCCAAGCCGCGCACGACCCGGCTGCCGACCTTGCTGGGGGCGCAGGTACCGGTGTCCGGCTGACGGCCGGTGCCGGACGGGGCTCGTCCCCGCCCGGCACCGGGACCCGCACCGGGACCGATGTGGCGTCGGCGTGGACCGGCGGCCGAGGTCAGCGATCCGCTTCCAGCGGTTCCAGGTCCTCGTCGCCGTCCAGGTCGAGTTCGCTGTCCAACTCGTCGTCGGCCTGGTCCGGGAGGCCGCCGATCACCTCGATCGCCTCGATGTCGTCGATCTCATCGAGGTCGTCGATGTCGTCGGCCTCGTCGTCGAAGACCGCGCTGACGTCGAACCGGCAGACCACCCGTTGCGGTTCGACCTGGTCGAACGGAGTCTCCAGCCACTCGCCGGGCTCGGCCGGCTCGTCCGCGGCGATCACCCACAGCGTGGAGTCGCCCTCCTCCAGCCCGAACTCCTTGTGCCGGGATGCGATCTCGTCCGGTTCGAACTCGCCGAACAGGACCCCGAGCGCCCCGGGCACCGTGTCCGAGGCGTCCGTGTCCGCGCCCTCCCCGAACTCCGCCGCCTCGACCCGCCGGGCCTGGGCGAGCAGACGCTGCGGTTCCGCCACCGAGTAGTCGCGGCGGATCAGCACACTCACCGCGTGCGGCTCCTCGGGACCGGCGTACGGGGGCAGCGCGTCTTCCGAACCGGGGATCTCGAACGGGGTGACCTCGTCATGACGGTCGTAGAGCAGTTCGTCGTACGCCTCGGCGGCCGCGGCCAGCTCGTTGAAGGCCTCGTAGACGGCCGGGTCGTCCTCCCCGGACCGGCCTTCGACCGCCGCCAGGTGACGGTCGAGCGCGGTCTTGACCGCCTCGGCGGCGGCGCGTACCTCGGCAGCGGTGGGCTGCGCAGCATCAGACATAGTGCAGACGCTATCCGTACCGGGGCCCAGCCCGCACAATAGATGCGATGCCGGAATACGAATTTGTCGACGTGTACGTACCGCGCGGAGTGTCCCGCAAGGATGCGACACGTCTGCTCACCGACCATGCCGAGTACGGACACTGGGAGTTGGACCGACTGAGCCTGATGCGCGACGGCAGCCGCCGGGTGCGGTTGCGCCGGCGGATCATCCGCCAGGTGCGCGCCACCTGGTAGCGCGGGAAGCATGACGGGAGCGGGCCCCGCAAGAGTGGGGCCCGCTCCCGTTTCGCGCCGTTCTCCGGCCGGGGCCGGTCATGGCTGTGTCGACTTATGCCGAGGCGCGTGCCTTGCGGTACAGCAGCGCGCCGGCGAGCAGCGCTCCCGCGCCCGCGGGCAGTGCGATGCCGATCGGCAGTTCGCTGCCGGTGTGAGCCAGCTGCCCGGTGGGGGGCATCTGGGCGGCAGCGGCTACGGAGCCGGCTCCGTGTCCGCCCGTCGCGGGCGGGGTGCTCGGGTTGTGCGGTGTGGTGGGCGTACCGGGCGTGGTGGGCGTACCGGGAGTGCCGGGGTTACCAGGATTGCCGGGGTTCCCCGGGTTTCCGGGATTGCCAGGAGTACCCGGGTTGCCCGGGTGTCCTGGATGCCCAGGGTGTCCCGGGTGTCCCGGGTGCCCAGGGTGTCCCGGCGGCTGGTGGTGGCCGCCCCCGGAGCCGCCGTTGGCGCAGCCGTTGCCCAGAGCCGCGTTGGCGACCCCCACGACGTTGACGCTGTTGCCGCACACGTTGACCGGTACGTCGACCGGAACCTGGACGGTGTTGCCCGACCCGACGCCGGGTGAGTGACCGGTGTGCCCCGCGGCCTGGGCGCCGCCGTGGCCGCTGGCCCCGCCGCCCCCGGGATTGGCGCACTTGTTGCCCACGGCGGGGTTCAGCAACCCGATCACGTTCACCGTGTTGCCGCACACGTTCACCGGCACATGGACCGGCACCTGCACGGTGTTGCCGGACAGTACGCCGGGTGAGTGCGCGGCGGAGCCGCTCGCGCCGGAGTCGGCGTGGGCGTAGCCGCCCGCCGCCGCGATCACTCCGGTGGCGGCCGCCATGGTCATCAGACCCTTGCGGGTGCTCTGTCGCATTGGTGGATTCCCCCCTGCCTTTGATTTCCTGCGGTACTGCGTGAATGCGTGAAATCGAACTCTCGAACTTTCGAATTCACGGAGAGAGCCGTCGGCCCCGCAGCGCATGGCGTGCGCTCCGGGGCCGACGGAAAGGACGCCTTCTCGAGGAGTCGGCGTCAGTGGTTCACGCAGGTGTTGCCGAAGGCGGGGTTCAGCAGCCCGATCACGGAGATCGTGTTGCCGCAGACGTTCACCGGGACGTGCACGGGCACCTGGATGACGTTGCCGGAAAGGACACCCGGGGAGTTCACAGCGGCACCCTGGGCACCCGAGTCGGCGACGGCCAGGCCCGCGCCCGCGAGAACCAGACCACCGGTGGCAGCCGCAGCGGCGACGACCTTCTTGAGCATTGTTCCTCCTAGTTGGCAATGCGATCCCAAGCAGCTGATCGCATCACCAGTAACGAGGAAGGACCAATGGAGCTACGAGCCTATCGTCGCATTCACTCTTCCTGATGATCTCCGCACACGCGGTCGAATACCGGGTGCTTTTCGGGAGGGTCCTTCAGGAAGCGTCGATGAACCGGTCGAGCACCCGGACACCGAACTGGAGTCCGTCCACCGGAACCCGTTCGTCGACACCGTGGAACATGCCGGCGAAGTCCAGCTCCGGGGGCAGCTTGAGCGGAGCGAAGCCGAAGCCGCGGATGCCGAGCTCGTCGAAGGACTTGGCGTCGGTACCGCCGGAGAGCATGTAGGGGATCGCCTTGGCGGCCGGGTCCTCGGCGAGCAGCGCGGACTGCATGGCCGCGACGAGCGGGCCGTCGAAGGTGGTCTCCAGGGCCTTGTCGGCGTGGTCGGCCTCGCGTCGTACGTTCGGGCCGAGGAGGCGGTCGAGGTCTGCGAGGAACTCCTCCTCGTACCCGGGCAGGAACCGGCCGTCCACGTGCGCGGTGGCCTCGCCGGGGATGACGTTGACCTTGTAGCCGGCGTTCAGCTGGGTGGGGTTCGCCGTGTTGCTCAGGGTGGCGCCGATGAGCTTGGCGATGCCGCCGAGCCTGGCCAGGGTGGACTCCATGTCCTCCGGGTCCAGCTCGGTGCCGAGCGCGTCGCCGAGTTCGTCGAGGAAGGCGCGGGTGGTCTTGGTGACCCGGACCGGGAACTTGTGCCGGCCGACCCGGGCGACGGCCTCCGACAGCTCGGTGATCGCGTTGTCGCGGTGGATCATCGAGCCGTGCCCGGCGGTGCCGGACACCTTCAGCTTCATCCAGTGCATGCCCTTCTCGGCCGTCTGGATCAGATAGAGCCGCCGCTGCTCACTCACGGTGAACGAGAACCCGCCGACCTCGCTGATCGCCTCGGTGCAGCCCTCGAACAGCTCGGGGTGCTCATTCACCAGCCAGCGGGCGCCGTAGGTGCCGCCCGCCTCCTCGTCCGCGAGGAAGGCGAGCACGATGTCCCGGGGCGGCTTGCGCCCGCTGCGCAGCCGGTCGCGCACGACGGCCAGCGTCATGGCGTCCATGTCCTTCATGTCGACGGCGCCGCGTCCCCACACACAGCCGTCCGCGACCTCGCCGGAGAACGGATGGTGGGTCCAGTCGTCGGCGTTGGCCGGCACGACGTCGAGGTGGCCGTGGATCAGCAGCGCGGGCCGGGAGGGGTCCGCGCCCTCGATCCGGGCCACGGTCGAGGCGCGCCCCGGGTGCGACTCGAAGATCTTCGGTTCGAGGCCCACCTCGGCGAGCTTCGCGGCGACGTACTCGGCGGCCTTGCGCTCGCCCGGGCCCGAGTGGTCGCCGTAGTTGCTGGTGTCGATCTGGATCAGCTCGCGGCAGAGGTCCACCACCTCGTCCTCGCCGGCGACATGCCTGGCCGTGTCCGTCTCGCTCACGCTGCTTCCTCCCACTGCTGGCGGTCAGGTGCTGCTGCTTCCTCCCCATCCTCCCCCCGGACGGGGTGTGATCGGCCACCCAGGAAAGCCTGGTAAAGTTTCCTTCGTCGCCGCGGGGAAACCCGCACGACAGACACCTTGTCCGGGTGGCGGAATGGCAGACGCGCTAGCTTGAGGTGCTAGTGCCCTTTATCGGGCGTGGGGGTTCAAGTCCCCCCTCGGACACCAACGAAGACCCCAGAGCATCTGGGGTCTTTCTGTTTGTCCGGCTGTTTGTCCGCGTCAGCTGTTCGTCCGCGTCAGCGCGGCTGGAGGTCGCGGACCGGGCGCTCCTCCGCCGTGCCGCTGGGCATGGCGGGGTGCAGGCCGAGCAGGACGATGCCCGCGACCACTGCGGCGAGGCCCGCCGCCTCCCACGCCAGCGCGCCGGTGTCGGTGCGCAGCCGGTCGCCGAGGAAGCCCACTCCGCACAGGATCCCGGCGAGCGGCTGGGCGGCGGTCAGGGCGGGCAGCGACATGCGCAGCGGCGCGGTCTCGAAGGCGCTCTGCACCAGGACCAGCCCGGTGACGCCGAGCGCCAGCACGCCGTACGGCTGCCAGCCGGTGAGCACCTCGACGAGACCGCCGGCGGCGAAGCGCTGGCCGCTCACCCGGGTCAGGGCGTCCTGGACGCCGTAGAGCAGGCCGGCTGCCAGCGCCAGCAGCACCGGACCCCAGCTGAGCCGGGAACGCTTGGCGTAGGTCGTGAGCAGCAGGGCCAGGCCGACCGTCACGCCGATGATCAGCCAGTGGCGCAGCGGGTCGTTGATGGCGTGCCCACCGCGCGGCTGGCCGGCCAGGATGAACGTGGTCACACCGCCCGCGAGCAGCGCGAGCCCCGCCCAGCCCTGACGGCCGAGGGACTGTTTCGTCTGGTGTCGCGAGAGGGCGAGGGCGAACAGCAGGTTCGTCGCGAGCAGCGGCTCGACCAGGGAGATCTCCCCGTGCCCCAGGGCGATCGCACCGAGGACCATGCCGGCCACCATCAGCCCTATGCCGCCCAGCCAGCGCGGTACCCGCATCAGGTCGAGCAGCAGCCGGAACGACAGGAAGTCGCTGAGCGGTGCCTTCTGGGCGGCGTTCTGCTGGAGCACGAACCCGAAGCCCAGACAGCAGGCCGCGCTCACGGCGAGAATCAGAACCAGAATCGACACGCTGCGTACCTCGATCATCCGGCCGGGCCACGGGGTGCGTCAGTGGCCGACTGTAGCGCTCCCGAAGCACCGTTGCCCCGCGGAGTACCCGGAACCGGGTAGTTGACGCGGTCCTGCCGCCGTGAATACCCGAGGGGATATGTCCGGTTTTGGCGGGACCGTACGGCCATGGTGGGGGTCGCGGGCGGAAGACGCCATGGCGTACGCCACACGAGTGAGCCGCGGCCGCCCCGACGACCCCGGGGCCACGGCCGTTGATCGCCTCAAGTCCCTCACCGGAAAAGCTAGTTGAAGGCAGCAACAGCCCCGTTCCGCTTGACGCGACGTATTGGCTGAGGGTTTGCTGTGCGTGATCGGCCGATGGCAGCCCGAGAACCAGGAAGTCCTGCGGTGCCTCCACTCCCGCCCCTGCTCGACCCCGGCCCCGAACGCACGGCCCGCCCCTTCGACGGTGCCCTCGGCGATTCGGAGCTGGTCGTCGCGCGCGCCGCCCTGACACAGGGCCGCTGGCAGGCCGCCCGCTCGCTGCTGCTTCGCACCGGCGACGACTGGGACCTGCGCGGACACCGGATCACCGTTCTCGCCCGGGAGCCCTACGCGGCAGCCTGGGCCCGTGACTGGCAGCACGCCGAACCCGACTCGGCCGACGCCTCCGCACTGCTCGCCCTGGGCCTGGTACGCCGCGCGCTGCGGGGCAGGGAGGACCCGGCGGCGGCGCGTGAGGCCTGCCGCACGGCGGCCGTGCTCGCCCCCGACGACCCCACCCCGTGGCTCGGTCTGCTGCTCCTCGAGGGCGCCGGGCCGGAGGCGGACCGGATCTTCGCCGAGGTGCTGGACCGCCACCCCGACCACCATCACGCCCACCATCTGAGGGTGGCCCGCCTCGCCGAGCGGCGCCCCGAGCGCGGGCCGGACCCGCGGCACGAGGTCTACGAGTTCGCCGACCGGGCCGCCGACCGGGCCCCCGCGGACTCCCCGCTCGCCGTCCTGCCCGTCGTCGCGCACGCCGAGCGCTACCGGGTGCTGGCCTCGGTCGGCCGGGCGCCCTCCGACCCCGCCGCGTCCGCGCACTGGGCCCAGCCGCGGGCCCGCCGAGTACTGCGGACCGCCTTCCACTGGTGGCTGGAGTGGGAGCGGGACGACCACCCACGCCACCCCGTCGACTTGAACTTCCTCGCCCACGCCACGTCCTGCGCGGGCCGGAGCGCCGAGGCGGCGGCCCTGTTCCGGCGCATCGGCCGGCACGCCACCCCGGCCCCCTGGTGGTACCCGGACCGGGACCCGCACGCCGCCTTCCGCGCGGCACGCTCCCGGGCACTCAGTGAATGAGTCAGTGATTACAGAAGTCTGACCTTCCCGCCATCCCCCTGGCCACGCCGGTGCCGTGAGTGCTCGAATGAACATGTGAACACCGAACGACCCGAGGGGCCTGCGGAGCCCGAGCCCGCGGAGCCCGGGGCATCCCGCGAACCGGAGGGGCGCCCCATCGGCCGCCGTGTGCTGCTCGGCACCATCGGCCTCGGCGCCCTCGGCATGGCGGCCGCCCCGACCCTGCAACGCGGGATGGAGGCCGTCCTCGGCTCCGTGTCCGGCAAGGACCCGACGGGTCTGACGGGCCTGCTGCCCAACGGCGGCGGCTTCCGCTACTACTCGGTGGCCGCGTCCGTCCCGCACAAGGGCCCGGCCGACTACCGGCTCACGGTCGACGGACTGGTGGACAGCCCGCACACGTACACCCTCGCGGACCTGCGCGCCCTGCCGCAGACCCGGCTGGTCAAGGACGTCCAGTGCGTCACCGGCTGGCGGGTCCCGGGCACGCCCTTCGAGGGCGTACGGCTCTCGGACCTGCTGGACGCGGCGGGCGTGCGCGACAGCGCCAGGGCGATCCGCTTCAGCTGCTTCGACGGCACCTACACCGAGAGCCTCACCCTGGAGCAGGCCCGCCGCCCCGACGTGCTGGTGGCCCTGCGGATGCAGGACAAGGACATCGGCCACGACCACGGCGGTCCCGCCCGCCTCTATGTCGCCCCCATGTACTTCTACAAGTCGGCCAAGTGGCTCTCCGGCATCACCGTGACCGACCACGTCCAGCCCGGCTACTGGGAGCACCTCGGCTACGACGTCGACGCCTGGGTCGGCCGTTCGAACGGACGCAGTGATGACCCTACGAGCTGACCGAGCCGACACCGTGGCCCCGGCGCCCGCCCGCGTCCGCCGCTTCACCCGGGCCGACCGGTGGGTGCACCGGGCGACGGCCGCGCTGATGGGCGTGTGTGTGGCGACCGCCGCCTGCCTCTACATCCCGCAGCTCGCCGTGCTGGTCGGCCGCCGTGCCCTGGTCGTCCAGATCCACGAGTACGCGGGCCTCGCCCTGCCGCTGCCCGTCCTGCTGGGCCTCTCCTCCCGCGCCTTCCGGGCGACGCTCGGCTTCCTCAACCGCTTCGGCCCGCACGACCGGGTCTGGCTGCGCGCGGCCCTGCGCCGTGACAAGCGGCGCGCCTCCCGCCCGGCCGGGAAGTTCAACGCCGGGCAGAAGGTGTACGCCTCCTGGATCGCGGGCGCCACGGTGGTGATGCTCGGTACCGGTCTGACCATGTGGTTCACCCACCTCACCCCGCTGGAGTGGCGGACCTCGGCGACCTTTGTGCACGACTGGCTGGCCCTGACCATCGGTGTCGTACTCGCGGGCCACATCGGGATGGCGCTGGCCGACCCGGAAGCACGTCGTGGCCTGCGCACCGGGTCGGTCAGCCGGGAGTGGGCGGAGCGGGAGCATCCGCTGTGGCGGCCCTGAGTCGGTGTCCGTAGTCCCGCAACCGGGCCGGATCTAGATCACGAGTGACAGCGCCAGCACCAGTCCGCCCGCGACCACGGAGATGATCGTCTCCATCACGGACCAGGTCTTCACCGTCTGCCCGACGCCGAGCCCGAAGTACTCCTTCACCAGCCAGAAGCCGGCGTCGTTGACATGGCTGAAGAAGAGCGAGCCCGCGCCGATGGCGAGCACCAGCAGGGCCGTGTGGGTGGTCGACATGTCGGCGGCCAGCGGGGCCACCAGGCCCGCCGCCGAGATGGTCGCCACCGTCGCCGAACCGGTCGCCAGCCGGATCGCGACCGCGATCAGCCAGGCCAGCAGCAGGGCCGGAATCGACCAGTTCCGTGAGATGTCCAGGATCATCTGGCCGACCCCGGAGTCGATCAGCGTCTGCTTGAAGCCACCGCCCGCGCCGACGATCAGCAGGATGCCCGCGATGGGCACGAGCCCCTTCTCGACGATCCGGGCGAGCCGCTCCCGGTCGAACCCGGCCGGCCGGCCCAGGGTGAACATGCCGACGACGACGGCCGAGAGCAGGGCGATCAGTGGGGATCCGATGACGTCGAAGACGCGCTGCACCCGGTGCGCGGGATCGTCCACCACGATGTCGACCAGGGCCTTCGCCAGCATCAGTACGACCGGCAGCAGGATGGTGGCGAGCGTGGCGCCGAAGCCGGGGCGCCGGGCCAGGTCCTCGGAGGGACGCTGGGCCAGCATGCGTTCCGGGGCCGGGACGTCCACCCAGCGGGCGGCGACCTTCGAGAAGAGCGGTCCGGCGACGACCACCGTCGGTATCGCGACGAGGACGCCGAGGGCGAGGGTGACGCCCAGGTCGGCCTTGACCGTGTCGATCGCGGCCAGCGGGCCGGGGTGCGGGGGCACCAGACCGTGCATCACGGACAGTCCGGCGAGCGCCGGGATTCCGATGCGCATCAGGGAGTAGTTGCCACGTTTGGCGACCATCAGCACGACCGGGATCAGCAGCACGATGCCGACCTCGAAGAACAGCGGCAGCCCGATCACGGTGGCGATGAGCACCATCGCCCACGGCATCGCCCGGCCGTGGGCCCTCGCGAGGATCGTGTCGACTATCTCGTCCGCCCCGCCGGAGTCGGCGAGCAGCCTGCCGAGGATGGCACCCAGCGCGATCAGCACGCCGACGCCGGCGACCGTGCTGCCGAGGCCGGTGGTGAAGCTGGCGATGGCCTTGTCGAGCGGTGCTCCGGCGAAGGCGCCCAGCGCGAGGGACCCGATGGTCAGCGCGAGGAACGCGTGCAGCTTGTACCTGGTGATCAGCAGGACGATGACGGCGATGCCCGCCAGCACGGCGATGCCCAGCTGGGCGTGGCCCGCCGTGGTGATGGGTTCGACGGCGTCCGCTGCCGACGGCTCGACGCTGAGTCCGGTCACGGGGTTCCCTCGCTGATGAGTGGGGCTGGGTCGAGAAGTGCGGCCAGCGCGGTCGCGGCCCGCTCGGTGATCTCCTCCGGGGAGCCGGAGACGTCCACGGCGACTCCGGCCTCGTCCGCCTGGAGCGGCTGGAGGGTGGCGAATTGGGAGTCCAGCAGCGCCGTCGGCATGAAGTGCCCGTGCCGGCGGGCCATCCGCTCCTCGACGAGCGGGCGGGAGCCGGTGAGGTGCACGAAGACGATCCCGGGAGCCGTGGCCCTGAGCCGGTCGCGGTACGACCGCTTCAGCGCCGAGCAGCTGACGACCCCGCCGAGCCCGCGCCGCCCGTCGGCCCAGGCGCCGACGGCGTCGAGCCACGGCCACCGGTCCGCGTCGTCGAGCGGGACGCCGGCCGACATCTTGTCGATGTTGGCCCGCGGGTGAAAGTCGTCGCCCTCGGCGTACGGGACGCCGAGCCGGGCGGCGAGCAGCGGCGCGATGGTGGTCTTGCCGGTCCCGGCGACACCCATCACGGCCACGACTTGGGGGGTACGCATCACTGCCACGGCCTCACTGAAACCCATTAGGTACGACGAATTCAAGAGTCTGTGATGCATAAGTCTGACTTTTTAGTTGAGTGATCCACTCTGTACGCTGAGTGCATGAGCACACCGGCCCGAGGCCTGCACGGCCGTGTCCTGGACTCCCTCGGGCCCGCGATCACGGCAGGCGGGTATCCGCCCGGCAGCGTCCTGCGCACGGACGAACTGGCCCAGCAGTTCGAGGTGTCGCGCTCGGTGATGCGCGAGGCGGTCCGGGTCCTCGAGTCCATGCATCTGGTCGAGTCCCGCCGCCGTGTGGGCGTGACGGTCCGCCCCAAGGCCGAGTGGAACGTCTACGACCCGCAGGTCATCCGCTGGCGTCTGGCGGGCGCCGACCGCCCGCACCAGTTGCGCTCGCTGACCGTGCTGCGTTCGGCGGTCGAGCCGGTCGCGGCGGGCCTGGCCGCGCGGAACGCGACGGCGGAGCAGTGCGCATGGCTCACCGAGTGCGCGCTCGGCATGGTGGCGAACTCGCGGGGCCACCGGCTGGAGGGCTATCTCGTCCACGACATCGCCTTCCACCGGGCCGTCCTCACCGCCTCCGGCAACGAGATGTTCGCCCGCCTCGGCGATGTCGTCGCCGAGGTGCTGGCCGGCCGCACCCATCACGAGGTGATGTTCGAGGATCCCGACCCGGCCGCCGTCACCCTGCACGTCCAGGTCGCCGAGGCGGTACGCGCCCGTGACGCGGCCCGCGCCGAACAGCTGACCCGCGAGATCACCGCGGGCGCCCTCCAGGAACTGGACATCCTCGCGCCGTAGCGCTCACGCCGTGGCGCTCACTCGTCCAGGAACTCCCCGTCCACGTACGCCCAGGCCCCGCCGACCCGCTCGAACCGGCTCCGCTCGTGCAGCGAGCCGCCCCGGTACGAGGCCCGGAAGGTCACGGTCCCGGTGGAGTGGAAGGCCGACCCGTCACTCGTGCCCAGCACGTCGAGGCCGGTCCAGCGCATCCCCGGGTCGAGATCCAGCCGCTCCGGCCGGGTCCGCGGATGCCAGGTCCGCAGCAGATACGCCGCGTCCCCCTTCACGAAGGCGCTGTACCGCGACCGCATCAGCGTCTCGGCGGTCGGTGCGGCCACCTGGCCGGAGTGGCAGCGGCCGCAGCACCGCTCGTACGGCTCGGGGAGCCCACAGGGGCAGGAGGCGGCGTGCTTCGCGGGTCGCGTGGTACGTCGGGACACGGCACCCATTGTGCCTGGCCCCCGACTTGTGCCGGGTCCCGGCGGCGGTGACGCTCAGGCCGACGCCGTGGACCCCTTCGGTACCGGCAACGGCGGCAGCTCACCCTGGTACAGCCAGGTGTCGAACAGGTCGTCCATCGACTCGTCCGTGAACCGGGCCACGTGCGCGGTGAACGCCTGCGTGGACACCACGCCGCTGCGGTGCAGCCGTACCCAGCTGCGCAGCATCAGGAAGAACGCCTCGTCGCCCAGCGCGCAGCGCACCGCGTGGACGGCCAGGCCACCGCGTTCGTAGAGCCGGTCGTCGAACATGAACTTGCGGCCCGGGTCGGCGAGCTTCAGGTCCTGCGGGAGTGTGGCCAGGAACCGGTGCGCGAGCGCGGCCAGTTGGTGTGTGGTCCGGCCGCCCGAGCGCTCCGACCACAGCCACTCCGCGTACTTGGCGAAGCCCTCGTTCAGCCAGATGTGCCGCCAGTCGGCGATGGACACGCTGTTGCCGAACCACTGGTGCGCCAGCTCGTGCGCGACCAGCCGCTCCGAGCCCCGGGCGCCGTCCACGTGATTGGCGCCGAACAGCGACAGCCCCTGCGCCTCGACGGGCACGTCGAGCTCCTCCTCGGTCACCGCGACCGCGTACTCGTCGAACGGATACGGCCCGAACAGGTCCTGGAACAGCTCCATCATCGCGGGCTGCCGCGCGAAGTCGCGGGAGAACTCGGGCAGCAGCTCCGCCGGGATGTGCCCGTGCTGCGGAATCCCGCCCGGCCCGGGGTCGCCGAGCAGCACCGTCTGGTACTTGCCGATCGCCAGGCCGACGAGATAGCTGGACGTGGGCGCCGACTGCTCGTACACCCAGGTGGTCGTGGACGCCTTGGTGGTGCGGGTGAGCAGCCGCCCGCCCGCGACGACCGAGTACGCGGACGGGGTGGTCACCGAGAGCAGGTACGACGCCTTGTCGGCGGGCCGATCGTTGCACGGGTACCAGGACGAGGCGCCGATCGGCTGGCTCGCCACCAGCGCGCCGTCCTCCAGTTCCTCCCAGCCGAGCCCGCCCCAGGGGCTGGGTACCGGCTTGGGGTTGCCCGACCAGTGCACCTCGACCGTGAACGCGGCCCCGGCCCGCACCGGTTTCGCCGGGCGCACGCGCAGCCGACCGCCCCGGTGGGTGTAGTGCGGCTGTCTGCCGTCCACCCGCACCCGGCCGATCTTGAAGTCGGCCAGGTTGAGCTGGAACTCGGTGAGCGGCGCCCGGCCCGCGATCGCGTTGATCCGCGCCGAACCCGCGAGCCGGTTGGGGCCCGGGCGGTAGTCCAGCGTGATTTCGTAGCGGTGCACCCGGTACCGGGCGTCGCCGTTGTCCGGAAAGTACGGGTCGCGACCCGCTGTCTGCTGAACTGCCACTGCCGTGCCCGCTCCCTGCGCCGTACCGCCACTCCGCTCCACCGGTGCCCCGCCCGTGACACCCCACGCCGAGTGGCCCGCGTTCAGGAACGCCATGCCTCGATCGGGTTACCGAGCCAGCGGGTGTCGTCAGGGACGGATTCCGCGGCCATGACGAGCGACGCGGGACCCAGCGTCGTACGGGTCCCGATCGTGCTGCCGGGCAGCACGATCCCGCCAGGGCCCAGTGTGGCGCCCGCACGGAGAACAACAGTATCCGTCCGCAAGATCCGGTCGTGGAAGAGGTGCGTCTGGAGCACACAGCCACGGTTCACGGACACGGCGTCCTCCAGGGTCACCAGATCCATCTCCGGCAGCCAATAGCTCTCCACCCACACGCCCCGGCCGATCCGCGCGCCGAGCGCCCGCAGCCACACCGTCATCAGCGGCGTGCCGGGCACCGATCCGGCCAGCCACGGCACGGCCACGACCTCGACGAAGGTGTCCGCCAGCTCGTTGCGCCAGACGAAGGAGCTCCACAGCGGGTGTTCCCCGGTGCGATGGCGTCCCACCAGCAGCCACTTCGCGACGACCGACACCAGTCCGGCCGCCGCACCGGCCGCGAGCAGCACCAGCCCGGACAGCAGTGGCGCCCATCCGCCGAGCGCGCACAGTGCCGCCGCCGTCAGCACGGCCAGCGCCGCCGAGCACAGGACCGGCACGATCCGGCAGAGCTCCACCAGTCCGCGCGCCCACAGCAGCCGGGCCGGCGGTTCGTACGTCAGGCTCTGGTCGCCGTCGTTCGCGCTGCGCGGCAGTTTCACCGGCGGGAGGCCCAGGTACGAGGTGCCCTTCTTCGCCTTCTTCGGCGTCGCCGACAGCACTCCGACCAGACCGCCGTCCGGCACGCTGCGCCCGGACGCAGTCATCCCGGAGTTCCCGAGGAACGCCCGCCGTCCGATCTCGGCGCGCCCGATCCGCATCCAGCCGCCGCCCAGCTCGTACGGCGCGGTCAGCGTGTCGTCCGCGAGGAACGCGCCGTCGCCGACGGTCGTCAGACTCGGCAGGGCGAGCACCGTGGACACCTCGGCGCCCCGGCCGACGCGCATCCCGAGCAGCCGCAGCCACACCGGTGTGGCCAGCCCCGCGTACAGCGGGAACAGCGTCTCGCGGGACCGGTCCATCAGCTGGGTGACCGTCCACGCCTGCCAGCCGATCCGGCTGTGCGTCGGATGCGTGCCCTCGCGCAGCCCGAGGCTGAGCAGGCGTACGGCGGCCAGGATCGCCAGGGCGTACACCAGCCCGTAGGCCAGGGTGGCGGGGACCAGCGCGAGCGCGGCGCCCCGCAGGGCTTCGGCGAACCCGGTCCCGGGTGCCACGAACGCGCCGGCGACCAGCAGCGCGGCGGCGCCCGCGAGCAGCGGCAGGGCGTTCAGCGCGACGCCCGTCACGCCGTACATGACCCGCCAGTACGTGCCCCGCTGCGGCCGCTCCTCGGGCCAGCCGCGCTTGGCCTTGCCCAGTTTGGCCGCGGGCGCGCCGGCCCAGCGCTGCCCGGTCGGGATCTGGCCGGTGACGGCCGACCCGGGCGCCACCTCGGCCCGCTTGCCCACCCGGGCCCCGGGGAACAGCATGCTGCGGGTCCCGACGACGGCGTGCGCGCCGACCTTCACCGGGCCGATCTCCAGCCGGTCCCCGTCCAGCCAGTGCCCGGCGAGGTCCACCTCGGACTCGACGGCGGCCCCGCGGCCCAGTTTGAGCATGCCGGTGACCGGGGGCAGGGAGTGCAGGTCGACGTCCTCGCCGACCTTGGCGCCCAGGGCGCGCGCGTACCGCAGCAGCCACGACCCGGTGAGCGAGGTGGCGCCGCTGAACTCGGCGAGCCGCTCGGCGGTCCACAGCCGCAGGTGCACGCTGCCGCCGCGGGGATGCCGGCCGGGTCTCAGGTGCCGCAGCAGCAGCCGGGCCCCGCCCGCGGCGAGCGCGATGCGTCCGGGCGGGGTGAAGAACAGCAGGGCGCCGACGGCCACCAGCCACCAGGGGGCGGTGGGCAGCCATGTGTAGCCGGGCAGGAGCTTCCCGACCGCCGCGAGGGCCACCGTCCAGCGCAGCCCGAGCAGGGTGAACAGCGGGACGAGCAGCAGGAGCTGCGCGAGCCGGGCGGGCGCCGGGACCGGCGCGACCGTGCGCCGCGCGCTGTCGTCCGGTGCCGACGCCTCAAGGCGCCGGGCCAGCTTGCGCAGTGTCGGCTGCTGGTAGATGTCGAGGACTGCGGCGCTCGGGTAGCGGGTGCGCAGCCGGGTGGTGAGCTGGGCGGCGGCCAGGCTGCCGCCGCCGATCGCGAAGAAGTCGTCCGAGGCGCTCGCCACCGGGATGCCGAGGACTTCCGTCCACTGCTCGGCGAGCCAGGCCTCGGTGCCGTAGAGCTGTTCGGTCTTCTTGCCGGTCTCCAGCCCTTCGAGGGGCCAGGGCAGGGCGTTCCGGTCGACCTTGCCGGAGGTGCGGGTCGGCAGGTCGGGGACCGGCGCGAGCAGGGGGACGAGTGCGGCCGGGAGTTCGGCGCGCAGTTTCTCGACGGCCTCCGCCTGGTCCCAGCCGTCCTGGGTCACCACGTATCCGACGAGGAGCTGGTTGCCGCTGCGGGCGGTGCGTACGGCGGCGGCGGCGCCCGCCACTCCGGGGAGTGCCTGGAGTGCCGCGTCGACCTCGCCCAGCTCGATGCGGCGGCCGCCGAGCTTGATCTGTTCGTCGGCGCGTCCCAGGAAGATGAGTCCTTCGGGGTCCGCCTTGACCAGGTCACCGCTTCGGTAGGCCCGTTCCCAGCCCAGTGACGCGAGCGGCGCGTACTTCTCGGCGTCCTTCTCCGCGTCGAGGTAGCGGGCGAGTCCCACGCCGCCGATCACCAGCTGTCCGCTGCCGCCCATGGCCACGGGTTCCCCGGCCTCGTCCACGACGGCCAGCTCCCAGCCGTTCAGCGGCAGCCCGATGCGTATCGGCTCCTCGCCGGTCAGCAGTGCCGCGCAGGCCACCACCGTGGCCTCGGTGGGGCCGTAGGTGTTCCAGACCTCGCGGCCCTCCGTGACCAGCCGCTGCACCAGCTCGGGCGGGCAGGCCTCGCCGCCGAAGATCAGCAGGCGCACGTCGCCGAGTGCCTCGGGCTCCCAGAGCGCGGCCAGCGTCGGCACGGTGGACACGACCGTGATGTCCTGTTCCACCAGCCAGGGCCCGAGATCGGCGCCGCTCCTGACCTGCGAGCGGGGCACGGGCACCAGACAGGCGCCGTACCGCCAGGCCAGCCACATCTCCTCGCAGGACGCGTCGAAGGCGACGGACAGTCCCGCCATGACCCGGTCGCCGGGCCCGATGGGCTCCTCGGTGAGGAACAGTGCCGCCTCGGCGTCAACGAAGGCGGCGGCGCTGCGGTGGGCGACCGCGACGCCCTTGGGCTTGCCGGTGGAACCGGAGGTGAAGATGATCCAGGCGTCGTGCTCGGCGCCCGGACGGCCGGCGGCCACCTCCGAGGGGTCGCCGTCGACGATGATCCGGTGGCCGGCCCCGACGACGGCTCGCACCGCCGCCTCCCCGAACACCAGCTCGGCCCGCTCGTCGGGGTCCTCGGCGTCGACGGGAACATAGGCGGCGCCGGCGGCGAGTACGGCGAGGATGGCGACGTACAACTCGTTGGTCCCGGAGGGCACACGTACGCCCACCCGGTCGCCGAGGCCGACCCCGGCGTCCGCGAGTCGCCGCCGCAGCCGCTCGACCTCCGCGGCCAGCGCCCGGTAGGTGAGCCGCGCCGAGCCGTCGTCCAGGGCCGGCTCGTCCGGGTACGCGCGTACGGAGGCGTCGAAGACGTCCACGAGCGTGCGCGCCGAGGCGGCGTGAGCGGCGGAGAATCGTGCCGTGCCACCGAACTGCTCGCGGATCTCGTCGTCGAGCAGGCCGAGAGCACTGCCCTCGTGTATGGCTGCCATCCGGTCCTCGCGTCTAGTTCCCGGAAGCTCCGGGGTGCTGGCGGGCCCGCAGGTCTGCCTGGGGTTGTCCGGCTCCAGCTCCATACCAAGCCGGAAATACTAGTACGACGCTATGCCCGGCCCCCTCTTCTCGGCCAGGCGATACGTCCGTCCGGGGGAACCCGTGGGATCGGTCGCATGCGCGTGACCTGGTTGTATGAAGGCATGAGTGCAGCTGACGAGATGCTCGACATCGTGGACGAGAACGACCGGGTCATCGGGCAGTCCCCGCGCGGCGAGGCCTACGCCCGTGGGCTGCGGCACCGGTGTGTCTTCGTGCAGGCCCGGGACTCGGCCGGGCGGATCTTCGTGCACCGGCGTACGGCGGAGAAGCTGGTCTTCCCCTCCCTCTACGACATGTTCGTGGGCGGGGTGGTCGGTGCGGGCGAGTCCTACGACGAGGCGGCCCTGCGCGAGGCGGAGGAGGAGCTGGGGGTGACCGGGCTGCCCCGTCCGTCGCACCTCTTCACGTTCCTGTACGACGACGGCGCCGGCCTCAGCTGGTGGTCGGCGGTGTACGAGGTGCGCTGCGCGTCGCCGGTGAGCCCGCAGGTGGAGGAGGTCGCCTGGCACGGCTTCCTGGCCGACGACGAGGTGGAACGGCGGCTCGGGGAGTGGGAGTGGGCCCCGGACGGGCTGGCGGCGTACGAGCGGCTCAAAGCGCACGGGACGGCTCCCACCGGGATCGATAAGGTCGATACGTGATCGAATTCGTGCGGAACGTTCGGCTGTGGTTTGCGCCGGACCTGGTCCGGGAGGACGGCAGCACCCCGGACTACCGGTTCTCGCTGGCCAACGAGCGGACCTTCCTGGCCTGGCTGCGGACCGCTCTCGCGCTGATCGGCGGCGGATTCGCGGTGGACCAGTTCCTGCCCGACCTGCGCTGGGCCTGGCGCGTCGGGCTCGCGCTCGCGCTGCTCGGGGCGGGGGTGCTGTGCTCGCTGCGCGCGATCAACCACTGGATACGCTGCGAGCGCGCCATGCGCAGGGGCGAGGACCTGCCGGTCTCCCGCTTCCCCGCGCTGCTGAGCCTGGTGATAGCGGTGGTGGCGATCGCGATGGTCGTCGTCGTCCTCGTCGGGTGGGAAGGATGAACGGGTGTCGGAGGCGGTGACGGACGCGCGCGACCCCGGACTGCAGCCGGAGCGGACCAGGCTGGCCTGGCGCCGTACGACGCTTTCGTATGCCGTCGCCTTCGTGCTCGCCCTGCGGAACACCGTGCACGGCGGAGTGTCGGTCACGGCCGTGACCGTGTGCGGGCTGTGCGGGGCGCTCTGGCTCGGCTTCCTGTGGACGGCGCACCAGCGGGTCGGCGCCCTCGCCGCCACCGGACGTCCCGCCGCCCTCACCCCACGGCATGCCACGGTGGCCGTGCTGTGCGTGGTCACCACGGCGGTGTGCGCCGCCGCCCTCGTCCTGTAGGGCCGGCTCCGTCACCGCGGTGTCCGGGCTCTACTCCGTTGTCTCGGTATCCCAGTCCACCGTGACCACGATCTTGCCCCGGGTGTGTCCCTCCTCGCTCAGCCGCAGCGCGTCCGCCGCCCGCTCCAGCGGGAAGGTCTCGGAGACGTGCACGTTCACCACGCCCTGTTCCGCCAGTTCGGACAGGCGGCCGAGGTCCACCGGATCGGGGCGGACGAAGTGGTAGCGGCCGCCGTAGCCGAGCACCTCGGGGTCGGCGATGGACACCAGGCGGCCCTCGGGCGCGAGCAGGTTGGCCGAGACGCGGAGCGCGTCGCCGCCGACGGTGTCGAAGGCCGCGTCCACGCCCTCGGGCGCGAGCCCGCGCACCCGTTCGGCCAGGCCCGCGCCGTACGTGACCGGTTCGGCACCCAGGCCGCGGACGAAGTCGTGGTTGCGCTCACTCGCCGTACCGATGACCCGGGCGCCGAGATGGGCCGCGATCTGGACGGCGACCGAGCCCACCCCGCCCGCAGCCGCGTGGACCAGGACCGTGTCTCCGCGACCGGCCTCCAGCACCCCGGTGATCGCCTGGAAGGCGGTGAGTCCGGCCAGCGGCAGCCCGGCGGCCTCCTCGAAGGAGAGGTTGAGCGGCTTGCGGGCGAGGGTGCGCACGGGGGCGGCGACGTACTCGGCGAAGGTGCCCCGGCAGAGGTAGTCCTCACGGACGTAGCCGATCACCTCGTCACCGACCGCGAACTCGGTGACGGAGAGGCCGGGCTGCACGACGACCCCGGAGACGTCCCAGCCGGGGATCACGGGGAACACCGCGTCCAGGATCCCGTCCAGGTGACCGTCCCGGCACTTCCAGTCGACGGGGTTGACGCCGGCCGCGCGCACCTTCACCAGTACCGAGTCAGGCCCGACCTTCGGGTCGCGCACCTCTCCGTACTCCAGCACCTCGGGTCCGCCGTACCGGCTGTAGCTGATGCCCTTCATGGCACCGACCATCGGTGGCTCTCGCACGCCACGCAACCGGGATGCCCCGATATGGGCCGTTCGCGTGGCAGCCTTGCCGTCGTCATCACCCTCCCCGTACCTCCGAAGGTGAGCAGCATGACCAGCCTCTGCATGGAACACACCGCCCACGGGACGCACGTCCACGGTCCGGCGTGCGGGCACACCGCGGTTCCGCACGGCGACCACTTGGACTACGCGCACGACGGGCATCTGCACCGCGGCCACGACGAGCACTGGGACGAGTGCGAGCCGGCCGGGCACGTGGCGCACGAGGAGCACCCCCACCAGCACGGAACGGGCTGCGGGCACGGGCGCGTACGCCACGGCGACCACGTCGACTACGTGCACGACGGTCACCGGCACGCCGAGCACGACGGTCACTGGGACTGCCACTGACCGAGCGGCGGCTCCCCGCCCGGGGGCCCCGGGGGGAGCCGCCCGTCCACGTGGCGCCGGTCACGTTCGGCTCACCCACTGGACGGCATACCGACCGGTCGGCATCATGAGTCGGGTCCTGTTCGCTCGTCGTAGGAGTGTGCATGAGCCCCGACCACCCGCCCGGACTCGATCTGGAGCGGCTGCGCGATCTGCTCGACCGTGAGCGGCCCGGCCTGCTGAACGGCCCGCTGACCGGCCGGCTGATCGAGGGCGGCCGGTCGAACCTGACCTACGCGCTCTCCGACGGGACCGCGAAGTGGGTCGTACGGCGGCCTCCGCTCGGTCACGTCCTCGCCACCGCGCACGACATGAAGCGCGAGCACCGGGTGATCAGCGCGCTCCACCCCACGAACGTGCCGGTGCCGCGCCCGGTGCTGCTGTGCGAGGACACCGAGGTGCTCGGAGCGCCCTTCTACGTCATGGAGTTCGTGACGGGCACCCCGTACCGCACCGCCGGCCAGCTCGCCCCGCTCGGCCCCGAGCGCACCCGCGCCGCGGTGCTGTCCCTCGTGGACACCCTGGTAGAGCTGCACGCGGTCGACCCGGACGAGGTCGGCCTCGCGGACTTCGGCCGCCCGGACGGCTTCCTCGACCGCCAGCTGCGCCGCTGGGGCAAACAGCTGGACGCCTCCCGCAACCGTGAGCTGCCGGGCATCGACGAGCTGCACTCGGCGCTCGGCAGACGGCTGCCGCACTCCCCCGCGCCCACCGTGGTGCACGGCGACTACCGGCTCGACAACGTGCTGATCGACACCGGCGACCGCATCACGGCGATCCTCGACTGGGAGATGTCGACGCTCGGGGACCCGCTCACCGACCTCGGTCTGCTGGCGATGTACAGCACACCCCTGGACCTGTCCGAGTCGCCCGTCTCCACCACCGCCACCGCGCCGGGACATCCGACCCCGGCCGAGCTGATCGGGCGCTATGCCGAACGCTCCGGGCGGGACGTCTCGGCCGTCTCCTGGTACACCGCGTTCGCCTGGTTCAAGCTCGCCGTGATCCTGGAGGGCATCCACTACCGGTACACGCTCGGCCAGACGGTCGGACGCGGTTTCGACCGCATCGGCGAGCTGGTGCCCGTCTTCATCGACCACGGACTGACCACTCTTCAGGAAGGCTGACCGGACATGGACTTCGCGTTCGACGCGCGTACCGAGGAACTGCGCGGCAGGCTGCTCGCCTTCATGGACGAGTACGTGTATCCGGCGGAGGCGGTGGCGGAGGAGCAGCGGGCCGCGCTCGCGTCGCCCTGGGACACCCCGGCCGTGGTGGGGGAACTGAAGGCGGAGGCGCGCAGGCAGGGGCTGTGGAACCTGTTCCTGCCGGACGCCGAGTACGGCGCGGGCCTCACCAACCTCCAGTACGCCCCGCTCGCCGAGATCACCGGCCGCTCCCCGCATCTGGCGCCCCCGGCGCTGAACTGCGCGGCACCGGACACCGGCAACATGGAGGTGCTGGCGCAGTTCGGCGACGAGCGGCAGCGCAAGCAGTGGCTGGAGCCGCTGCTGGCGGGTGAGATCCGCTCGGCGTTCGCGATGACCGAGCCGGAGGTGGCCTCCTCGGACGCCACCAACATCACCACCCTCATCGAACGGGACGGCGACGAATACGTCATCACCGGCCGCAAGTGGTACATCTCCGGGGCGATGAACCCGGACTGCAGGATCTTCATCGTGATGGGCAAGACGGATCCGGACGGCGCGGACATCCGCCGGCAGCAGTCCATGGTCCTGGTCCCCCGTGACACCCCGGGTGTGACCGTGGAGCGGGCGATGCGGGTGTTCGGGTACGAGGACCACTCCCACGGCGGGCACGCCGAGGTGGTCTTCGACCACGCGCGTGTACCGGTGTCGAACCTGATCGGCGAGGAGGGCGGCGGCTTCGCCATCGCCCAGGCCCGGCTCGGTCCGGGCCGTATCCACCACTGCATGCGGCTGATCGGCATGGCGGAGCAGGCGATCGAGCTGATGTGCCGCCGGGCCGTGGCGCGTACGGCCTTCGGCAAGGAGCTGGCGCAGCAGGGTGTGGTCCACAACTGGATCGCGGACGCCCGGGTGACGGTCGAGCAGCTGCGGCTGCTGGTGCTGAAGACGGCCTGGCTGATGGACACGGTCGGCAACCGGGGTGCCCACACGGAGATCCAGGCCATCAAGATCGCCACCCCGCGCGCGGTCGTGGACATCCTCGACCGGGCGATCCAGCTGCACGGCGCGGGCGGGGTGAGCCAGGACTTCCCGCTGGCCGAGCTGTACGCGGCGGCGCGGACGCTGATGATCGCGGACGGTCCGGACGAGGTGCACCAGCGGTCGCTGGCGCGGCGTGAGCTGAAGCGGTATCTCTGAGCGAGTACGAGCGAGCGCGGAGGACGGGGCGGGACGGCCATGGGTACGGCCGTCCCGCCCCGCTCCACATGTGTCGGGGCGCGTCAGGGGCGCAGGGCGCGCAGCAGCAGGTCGGCCAGGTGGTCGGCGACCTCCTGCGGGGTGAGCGGCCCGCCCGGGCGGTACCAGGTCGACAGGTGGTGGACCGAGCCGAAGTGGTAGTCGACCACCAGGTCGGCGGGCGTCGCCGAGGAGAAGACACCCTCGCGCTGGCCCTCCTCGATGAGCGCGCGGAAGCGTTCGTGGTAGTGCCGGCGCTCGGCGCGCACCTGTCTGTTCTTCTCGGGGCTCAGGTGGTGCATGGAGCGGAAGAAGATCATCGCGTCGTCGAGGTTCTCGATCGTCGTGACGACCACGTCCGCCGCCGCGGCCCGCAGCCGCTTCTCGACCGGCTCGTCGGCGTCCGCGTAGGCGTCGAGACGCTCCTGCTGAACGCGCAGCACACGGGCGTAGACCTCCTGGAGGAGGTCGTCCTTGGAGCCGAAGTAGTGGTACAGCGCCCCCTTGGTGACGCCCGCCGCCTCCACGATCTCCTGCACGGAAGTACGGTCGTAGCCCTGCTCGGCGAAGAGCCGGGTGGCGGCGGCAAGGAGCCGCTGTGGAACAGGAGCTCCGTCCCCGTCCGTCGTCCTGGGCACTGCCGCCACCTGCCTTTCCGTGGTGCTCACTGACTGTCGTGCGTTCGGGAACGGAGTTCCCGACGGAGGATCTTCCCACTCGCGGTCTTGGGCAAGTCGGGCAGGATCTCCACCTGGCGCGGGTACTTGTAGGCAGCCAGTCTCTCCTTGCAGTGGGCGGCGAGTGCGGCCGGGTCGGTTTCGGCACCCGGACGGAGGCTGATGTACGCCTTGACGGTCTCGCCCCGGTAGCCGTCGGGGACGCCGACGACGGCCGCCTCGCGCACGGCGGGGTGGGTGTAGAGGACGTCCTCGACCTCGCGCGGCCACACCTTGAAGCCGGAGGCGTTGATCATGTCCTTCTTGCGGTCCACGACGTACACCCAGCCCTGCTCGTCCATGAACCCGATGTCCCCGGTGCGCAGTTCGCCGCCGGGGAAGGTCTCGGCGGTCGCCTCGGGCCGCTGCCAGTAACCGGGGACGACCTGGGGGCCGTGTACGACGATCTCGCCGTGCGCGCCGAACGGGACCTCCTCGCCCCGCTCGTCGAGGACGCGGATGACCGTGTCGGGGCCGGGCACGCCCACGGACAGGGTCCCGGACACCGGGTCCACGGGCGCCTCCCGGCCGGGTGGGACGGCGGCGCAGGGGCCGCTGCACTCGGTGAGCCCGTAGCCGGTGCGGATGTAGGGGCCGAAGCCCGTGCGGAACCGCTCGACCAGGGCGGGTGGTACAGGGGCGCCGCCGGAGGAGATGTTCACGAAGGAGGCGAAGTGCGTGGGGGTGGCGTCCGGGTGGGCGGCGAGCGCCATGAAGGCGGTGGACGGGCCGACGGTGTAGTGGGGGCGGTGCTCGGCGAACAGCTCCAGGACGACGCCGGGCTCGAAGCGGTGGCCGAGCACCAGGGTGCCGGCGCTGTTCAGGCAGGCGGCGAACTCGGCGACCATGCCGGTGATGTGGAACAGCGGGGCCAGCGCGAAGTACACGGGGTGCTCCGGCAGGGCGAGGCCCACGCGCTGCCGTTCGGCGTTGAACATGATGTTGCGGTGCGTGTTGACGGCGCCCTTGGGGGTGCCGCTGGTGCCCGAGGTGTAGCTGATCAGAGCCGGGTCGGCCGGTGCCGGTGCGGGTCGCCCGGGTGCCTGGTGGCCGTGGCGGGCGACGGCGGCCAGGTCGTCCGCGTCGGGTGCCTGGGGCAGCCGCTCGGAGAGCGGCACGCGGGGGTCGTCGCGGGTCTGGAAGTCCCGTTCGCAGGCGGTGAGCACGATCCGCACGGTGGAGTCGGCGGCCGTGCCGCGCAGATACGACTCCCAGGCCCGGTCGGTGCAGATCAGGGCCGTCGCCCCGGCGTCCCGCAGGACATGGGTGACCTCCCCCGACTTGTACATCGGGTTGACCGGGACGACGGTCGCGCCGGCCTTCCAGGCGGCCAGGACGGCGAGCACGAAGTGCGGGGAGTTCTGGAGGAGTACGGCGACCCGGTCGCCGCGTTCCAGGCCGCGGGCGGCGAGGTGCCCGGCCAGCGAGTCGGTCAGTTCGTCGGTCTCGCGATAGCCGATCCGGCCGTCGAAGTAGGCGAGGAAGGCGCGGTCCGGGGTGTCGGCGGCGGCGCGGCGCAGGGCGTGGACGAGGGAGTCGGCGGGGTGGACCGGGGCGCGCTGAGCGTCGCTGAGCAGGGTCAGCCAGGGCTTGGCGGCGTACCGGGACGTGGTCACCGGGTGGTCTCCCACTTCTGCTGGATGTGGTTCATGTTCGTCAGCCAGCGGTCCGGGTCGGTGGCCCGTGCCGCATAGTACTCGGCGACCTCGGGGTGGGGCAGGATCAGGAAGCGGTCCTCCTCGATGCCCTTGAAGAGGGCGGCGGCGACGTCCTCCGGTTCGATCGCGGTGGGCTGGAGGACCAGGTCGCCGGCGCTGCCGGTGGCGGCCAGCATGTCGGTGCGCACGCCCTGCGGGCAGATCGCGTGCACCTTGACTCCGCGGTGACGGTACGTCAGCGACATCCACTCGGCGAAGGCGAAGGCGCCGTGCTTGGTGACGCTGTAGGGGGCGGCGCCGATCATGGTGAGCAGTCCCGCGGCGGAGACGGTGGAGACGAAGCGGCCCAGGCCGCGCTCCAGCCAGGCCGGGAGCAGTTCGTGGGCGGCGCGCACATGGGCCATGACGTTGACGTCCCAGGCCCGCGCCCAGACCTCGGGGTCGGCCGCCTCGGTGCCGCCGGAGGCGACACCGGCGTTGGCGCAGTAGACGTCGACCGTGCCGCCGAGCGCCTCGCGGGCCGCGCCCACGACCGCGGAGGCGTCGCCCGGGACCGCGATCCCGCCGATCTCCGCGGCGACGACCTCGGCCCGGGCGGCGTCCAGGTCGTTGACGACGACCCGGGCGCCCGCGGCGGCGAACCGGCGGGCGAGCGCCGCTCCGATGCCCCCACCCGCTCCGGTGACTACCACTCCGGCGTCCTGCACGGCTTCCACCATCGGTCTCCTTCGACATGGGGTTCGACATGGGTCGAGATGGGGCCATTCGGCTCCGACTCACCAGACTAACCAGTCGGTATGTGTGAGGGAAGGGGCGACAGGAACACCTTCAAGCAGCCCCTTCACCCGTCCCCGCCCGCTGCCCGGAGGTCACCCCATGCGTCTGTCACGACGAGGTCTGCTCACCTCTGCCACGGCCGCCGCCGTGTCGTCCGTACCGGTGGCGGCCGAGGACCAGCGCCGCGCGGAGCCCCTGCGCACCGGGTTCGAGCGGCTCGCCGACGACGGGTACGCCGTGCTCGACGGACAGCGCGTCGGAATCGTCACCAACCCCACCGGGGTCACCAGGGACGTACGCCACATCGTGGACGTGATGCACGCCGACGGCCGGGTTCGGCTGACCGCCGTGTTCGGCCCGGAGCACGGTTTCCGGGGCACCGCGCAGGCGGGCGGCGCGGAAAGCCGCTACGACGATCCGGTGACCGGGCTGCCGGTGTACGACACGTATCTGAAGAACGGCCGGGCGCTCGCGGACGTCTTCACGGCAGCCGAGGTGGACACGGTCGTCTTCGACATCCAGGACGTCGGGGCGCGTTTCTACACGTACATCTGGACCCTGTACGACTGCATGGAGGCGGCGCGGCTCGCGGGCAAGCGGTTCGTGGTGCTGGACCGGCCGAACCCGGTGACCGGGCGGTCCGCCGAGGGGCCGGTGCTGCGCCGGGAGTTCGCCACGTTCGTCGGTCGGCAGCCGGTGGCCCAGGCGCACGGGATGACGGTCGCCGAGCTGGCGCGGCTGTTCGACGGGGAGTTCCTGAACGGGACGACCAAGCTGGAGACCGTGCCGATGACGGGCTGGCGGCGGTCGGACTTCTACGACGCGTGCGGCCTGCCCTGGGTACCGCCGAGCCCGAACATGCCGACGCCCGACTCCGCGCTCGTCTACGCGGGAACCTGTCTGTTCGAGGGCACCAACCTCTCGGAGGGACGCGGCACGACCCGGCCGTTCGAACTGCTCGGCGCTGAGGGTGTCGACGGGCGCTGGGCGGCGGCCGCGAACGGGCTGGGGCTGCCGGGCGTGCGGTTCAGGGAGGCGTATTTCACGCCCACCTTCTCCAAGTTCCAGGGGCGGACCATCGGGGGCGTGCAGCTCCATGTGCACGACCGGGGCGCGTACGACCCGGTGCGCACCGGAGTCGCGCTGCTGGCGACCGCCAAGAAGACGTGGAGCGGCTTCGCGTGGCGGTCCGACCAGTGGATCGACAAGCTGGCGGGGACCGACCGGGTGCGCACGATGATCGACGCGGGAGGGGGCGTGGACGAGGTGGCCGCCGCCTGGCAGGAGGAGTTGGCGGCGTTCCGGCGGGTCCGAGGGGAATATCTCCTCTACACATGAGTCACCGTGTATGGCCATCGCCGCCCGGCGGCGGGACGATACCGGCACATCGCACCGCTGCGGGGGACGAGGTGGCCTTTCATGGTGAATTCCGGGACGACCGTGGCTCCCTACTGGGAGTTGACCTTCGACGCGGACGGCGACCCGGACGGCAGGGAGCGGGACCGCCTCCTCGGCGAGGTCACGGCGCGCGGTGTGCGTGACCTGATCGTCTTCGCCCACGGCTGGAACAACGACCGCTCGGGTGCGACCGCGCTCTACCGCCGGTTCTTCGCACCGGTCCCGAAGCTGGCGCCGAAGGCGAGGATCGGCTACGTGGGGGTGATCTGGCCGTCGATGCGGTTCTGCGACGAGCCGATCCCGGACTTCCCGCACACCGCCGTCCCCGCGCCCGCTCCCGCCACCGCGCTGGACGGGGACACCCGGCACGCGCTGCTGGAGACCTTCCCCGGCCGGGCCACCCTGGTCGAACAGATCACCCGGCTGCTGGACCAGCGGCCGCCCGAGGACGCCGAGCTGGAGGAGTTCGGGCGGCTGGTGAGGGAGCTGGTCGAGGTGGTGCCGGGCGGCCCCCAGCCGCTGTTCGCGGCGGACACCCTGGCGGAGGGGGTACCGCAGAGCGACCCCCTGCTGTTCACCGGCGACACGGTGGCCGTCTGCACCGACTTCGCGCGGGCCCTGGCCTGGCTCGCCGCGGGCGGGGCGGGCGACAGTCCCCGGAATTTCTCGTTGCCGAACCCCTGGGACGGGGCCCGCGAACTGCTGCGCCAGGCGACCTACTGGGCGATGAAGCGGCGGGCGGGCACCGTCGGCGAGCGGGGACTCGGGCCGGTGATCGGGCAGTTGGCGGTCCGGGCGCCCAAGGTGCGGGTGCATCTGGTCGGGCACAGCTTTGGCGGCCGGCTGGTGTCGTTCGCGCTGCGGGGGCTGCCCGAGGGGGTGCGCACGGTGAAGTCCGTGACGCTGCTCCAGGGTGCCTTCTCGCACTACGCCTTCTCGGCGCGACTGCCGCACGACCCGCACGCGGGCGGGGTGCTCCAGGGGCAGCAGAACCGCGTCGACGGTCCGCTGGTGTGCTGTCACTCGACGTACGACTCGTCACTCGGCACCATGTATCCGCTGGCCTCCCGGATGGCCGACGACGACGACTCGTTCACCGGTGACGCCATCGGCCGGCTGCTCGGTCCCAAGTGGGGGGCGATGGGCCACGACGGCGTCCAGGCGGTACCGGGCACGCGCGCGCTGGACCTCGCCGGAGCACTGCGCGGCCCGCTGCCCGCGTCGGGCTGCGTCAACGTGGACGCGGCGGCGGTGGTCAGACACGGCGGCCCGCCGACCGGCGCACACAGCGACATCGTGCATCCGGAGTTGGCCCGGCTGGTACTGGCGGCGGGCCGCATCGCCTGACGGCGGGCCGCGTGGTGCGGCCCGCCGTCGGTTCCGGGGTCACCGGTGTAGTCCCGGTGTCACCGGTGCGAGGTGTACTCCACGACCTGCTGGTAGGTCGGGCGGTTCTGCCAGCTGATCTTGCCGTGCTTGATGCCGCCGAGGACGCGCTGGGCGATCGAGTCGGCACACCACTGGTCGCCCGCCGAGCACTGGTCGTCGCCGGGGTAGACCTGGGCGGCGGTCAGACCGGCGGCCGTCTTGAGGCTGCCGATCAGGAGGTCCCGGCAGCTGCTGAGGCTGCCCGCGCCGCAGTACGTGCGCGTCAGGCCGCCCTGTACGGACTCACCGAGCACAGCCCGGATGTCCTTGTCGACATAGCTCCACCAGCCGTACTGGAAGGCACTGCCCGCGTGTGCGCCGGTCGGGCCGTGGGCGGCGGAGGGGGACTCGTCGACGGGCAGGTTGTTGCCGAGGGCGGTGTAGAGGGCGTCCCCGAGACCGGGCTGGAACTCGGCCTTCACCAGCAGCGGCCACCAGGCGTCCAGGATCCGGATGGCGTCCGCGTCGGCGTACTTCTTGGCACCGGCCGACGTCTCGGTGCGCCGGGCGCCCGCGGTCAGCCAGGTCTGGAGTTTGCTCACTGCCGCCGCGGCCGTGGCGTCGGTCACCGGTGAGCTGTTGACGACCTTCAGCAGCTTCGGCAGCACGTCCTCGGCCCGCAGGTCGGCGAGTGCCGCGTCCGCCATCGCCTTGACGAGCGCGGTCCGGGTGACCCCGCCGGCCGCGACCAGCTTCTTGACCCGGTCGTCCAGGAGATCGCCCCGGTGCACCGAGCCGTCGCCCCAGGACGCGGTCGTGTAGTCCTCGGCCTGCTTGTTGTTCCAGGAGATGTAGTAGTCCTGGTCGATGGAGTTGGGGTGCGCGGAGGGCGGGGTGTAGTCGGCGGTGTTGGTCGCCGGGTCCCAGTTGCGCCACTCGTACGCCGGCTGCGCCCAGGCCGGGAACTCCGCGTCGACGCCGTTCGCCCGTACCGGGTTGTCACCGCTGTTGTAGTAGGCGGTGTGCTGGGAGTCGGCGTAGAACCAGTTGAAGGTGTAGTTGATGTGCTGCACCGCACTCTGGAAGGTACCCGGGCTCTTGACGTAGTCGGGGTCGTTCAGCATCTGGAAGCCGATGATCGAGTCGGCCTCGTGCAGGTAGGAGGAGCGCAGCGTGGTGTAGGCGACCTTCTTGCCGCCGACGGTGGCCCGGTAGGCCACCGGTCCGTACTTGGTGCGCCAGACCCGCATCGTGTACGACCCGGCCGGGGTGCTGTCGGCCGTGGTCGGCTTCCACGCGTTCTTCTGCTCGACCTTGTCCATCGCCGTGCAGGTGCCGTGGTACAGGTAGTGGTAGTCGTCCTGGCACAGTTCGACGGCGTAGCTGTCGATGATGTCCTGGCCTGAGGTGGTGGCGCTCCAGGAGTAGTCCTGGCCGCGGCCCAGTTCGACGTACATGCTCAGGCCCGCGAAGGAGGCGCCGCGGGCGCTGATGCCGGGCCCCTGGATCTCCTGGAGCATGAGCAGCTGCGGGGCGAAGTAGCCGGTCTGCGGTCCGAAGACGGCGACGGGGTGGCCGCTCGCGGTGTGCTTGCCGCTCACCACCAGGGCGTTGGACATGCCGCGCCTGGCCGATCCCAGGGAAGTCCGCGCCGCGGTGGCCGACGTGCCGGTCGCGGAGGCGGTGGCCGCGCTGCCGGTGCGGTCGTACACCAGTGGTTCCTGGATCGCCGACCCGGCGTCGGGCAGCGCCTCGCCCTGGGCGTCGGCCGGCCTGCCGCCGTAGGGGAAGCTCTGGCCGTCGTGGACGGTGAGGGCGGCCTCGGGGTCGTTGCGCTCGCGGAAGGCCTCCCAGACCCTGGTGCCCTCCTCGACGCCGTACCTGGACTGGGCGGCGATCAGGGAGATGGCGTTGTTGACCTCACCGCCGCCGCCCGAGCCGAACAGGGAGCCGATGACGGAGGCCAGCGCGACCAGGTCGGTGATCTTGAAGTGGTCGATGGTGCCGGCGTTGGTGATCGGGTCCTTGTGTCCCGTCAGGTCGTACTCGCCGGGGAAGTAGCGGCCCTTGTCGGAGGCGTCGATGTAGGAGTTGATGCCGTCGAGGTAGGCGTTGGCGTCGGCGATGGCCTGCTGGCCACGGGCGCCGTTCCTGGCCACGGTGTTGTCGATCTGGGCCTGGAGGTCCGCCTCGGTGTAGGGGGCGTTGCGGTAGAACTCCTGCTCCAGGCCCTGGTTGCCGGCGGCGCCGCCCGCGAAGGAGGTCAGCTGACCGCGGCCGACGTGCCGGAACACGTCCATGAGCCAGAGCCGGTCCTCGGCGGCGGCGTATCCGGCCCCGAACTCGGTGCCGTACCTGGTGGTGCCGGTGATGTGGGGCACACCGGTCTTCTTGTCGCGGACGATGCTCACGTCGCCGCGCCCGGCCGGCTTCTCGGTGGAGGCGACCTGGTCGGCGGCGACCCCGAAGGACGCGTCGTCGAAGAAGGTGTTGATCTTCGCGTCGGTGAGCCCCGAGTAGCCCGTGGCCAGGTTTGCGTAGGGACCGAGCTGGTCCTCGGCGTGCGCGGGCTGGGTGCCGAAGACCTGGTTGAGGAGGATCTGGGCGAGGGTGGCGTTGCCGTTCTCGCCGGGCGGCAGGATGTCCGAACACTGCCCGCCGCAGTAGTCGTTGGAGGCCGCAGCCGCGGCGGGCGCCTGCGCCAGGGGGGACAACAGACCCGCGAGCAGAACGCATATCGATGCGGATTTCAGGAACCCGGTGAGTGTGCCGGGAGTTCTCAGTCTGGTGGACAACGCGTTGCGTGGGGTGCGCCGTGCCATGGCAGCTCCTGTTGGAACGTGGGTTGGCCGGACGTTACCCCCGGTAGCTGCGAAGGTGAAGATGAACAATCGTCATTTTTTGGTGTCCCCGCCGCCGTTGCCCGCGGTCAACCCGGGCCGGGTTATGGACGGCATCGGAAAACGTATGGAGCCGGATCGAGTGTCGATACGTCTATTCGGCGACGCCGTACGGGGCAGCCGTACAGAGCGGCCGTACGGAGTCAGCAGAGTCAACGGAGTCATGCGAAGTCCGCGCGACGCCGCCGAAGTGACCGAAGTACAGGTACAGGTGTGACGGAGGTGCAGGGCGATGGCCGGTTTCCGGAGTCTGGCGAGACAGGTGCGAGATCCGAGGTGCGACCTGGCACTGCGGCGCTACTCGCTGCGCAAGTGCCTTGAGCGGTTCGCTCCCTACGGGCACAGGGCGACCTGGGACCATCTGTGCTCGCGGGCCGGGTTCGGCCCCGAGGACCGCTCCCCCGACCCGGCGCGGCTCGTGGCCGCGCTGGAGGAACTGGAGGAGGCCCGGGCCGTCTGGCTCGCCTATGAGGCCGAGTTCGCCGAACGCCGCAGGAAGGAGAAGCACGACGGGCTGCGCCGGCCGGGCAGCGTGGACGACTGGCACCGGCTGACCTGGGGCGGTTTCGGCGTCGCCTGGTGCGACGATCCGCGGGTCCACCCCCATGAGCCGCTCGCCGAGGTGCTGCGGCGACTGACCGCCGCCCTGGAACGGGCACCAGGCTCGGTCTGTCCGGTCTGCGACGGAGAACACCTCGTCTGGAAGTACGACCTGGACCACGAACCATCGGCGGGTCCGGTCTGCGCGGACTGCGGGATCCTCGTCCCACGGCCCGTGCTCACCCCCGAGTCACTGGCCTGCGCCAGGCGCGACAGGCTGCTCGTGTCGGCCTGAGGCACGTCGGGGGTGCGCCGGGGACCACCCACTTCCCCGAACCGGGCCGCACCCCCTCAACGCGCGGCGCGACTGTAGCAACGGATAAACCAGTCGCTCCACCCCTTTGTCCCACGGACAGTTGACGGCGATGAGACACGCCTGAAGCACACGTCCGAGGAGCCCGACATGTCGACGCTGCGCGTCACCGCCGAAGTGCTGACCGTCCATGAACACCCCAACGCCGACGCGCTCGAACTGGCGCAGGTGGGCCTGTACCGCGCAGTCGTCGCCAAGGGGGCGTACCGCACCGGCGAGACCGCCGTCTACATCCCCGAGCAGTCCGTGCTGCCGCCCGGGCTGATCGAGGAGCTCGGGCTGACCGGCCGGCTGGCGGGCTCGCGCGCCGACCGGGTCAGGGCGATACGCCTGCGCGGGGAGCTGTCCCAGGGCATCGTGTGCCGCCCGAAGGCCCTCGCCGACGTCGACCTGGAACGCGCGGCCGCCGAGGGCACCGACTTCGCGGAGCGGCTCGGTGTCACCAAGTGGGTGCCGCCCGTGCCGCCGACCATGAACGGTGAGGTCGAGTCGGCGCCGGAGCTGCTGCGCTGGGTCGACATCGAGAACATCCAGCGCTACCCCGCCATCTTCGAGCCGGGCGAGCCGGTCGTCCTGACCGAGAAGCTGCACGGTTCGGCGTGCCTGCTGACCTATGTGGCCGACGAGGGGCGGGTGTTCGTCTCCTCCAAGGGTTTCGGCGCCAAGTCCCTCGCGCTGAAGGAGGACCCGCGCAATCTGTACTGGCGGGCGATCCGCGCGCACGGGGTCGCCGAGGCCGCCGCCCGACTCGCCGAGCGGCTCGGCGCGCGCCGGGTCGGAATCTTCGGCGAGGTGTACGGCGCCGGGGTGCAGGACCTGACCTACGGCGCCGACGGCCGCCGCGAGACGCTCGGGTACGCGGTGTTCGACGTGTCCGCGGACATCGGCGGGGAGGAGCGCTGGCTGGACGCGGAGGAGTCGCTGAAGGGTGAGCTGCCGCTCGTGCCACGGCTGTACGAGGGGCCGTACGACGTCGAGCGGGTGCTGGAGCTCGCCAGTGGGCGGGAGACCGTGTCCGGGCGTGAGCTGCATCTGCGGGAAGGGGTGGTGATCCGTACCGCGGTCGAGCGGCGCAGTCCGGTGACCGGGGGACGAGCGATCGCCAAGGCGGTCAGCCCGGCGTATCTGACGCGCAAGGGCGGGACCGAGTTCGAGTAGGTCTCCCCCGGCCCGCGGGTCACGAGGACATCAGCCGCGATCCGGTGCGCCGCTCGCCGAACTCGTCGTCCGGGTTGGAGAGCACGCAGTTGGCCAGGGACAGGCAGCCGCAGCCGATGCAGTCGGTGAGGTGATCGCGCAGCCGGTTCAGCTGCTTGATGCGCTCGTCCAGTTCGGAGCGCCACGCCTCGGAGAGGCGGGCCCAGTCCTCGCGGGTCGGGGTCCGCTCCTCGGGGAGTTGCGCGAGTGCCTCGCGGATCGTGGCGAGGGGGATGCCGACTCGCTGGGCGGCACGGACGAACGCGACGCGGCGCAGGGTGTCACGGGTGTAGCGGCGCTGGTTGCCGGGGGTGCGGCTGCTGCGGATGAGTCCTTTGGACTCGTAGAAGCGCAGTGCGGAGACGGCGGCGCCGCTGCGCGCCGACAACTGGCCGACGGTCAGCTCGTGGATCTTCTCGGGGATCTGGGGCACCTCTCAGACCCTACCCACCGGTCACCCCCGGCGTGCGTTGACATCGGCCGCCCCGCCCACCATGCTAAGCAGTTGCTTAGGCAGTTGCTTGGCGCGACAGGCGATTTCATGACGCGAGAGGCCGGGAACATGGCAGAACCGAGGATCTTCACTTCCCCCGACGAGCTCAAGGCGGCGGTGGGCGAGCAGCTTGGCCACACCGACTGGCTGGAGATCGACCAGAAGCGGATCGACCTCTTCGCGGACGCCACCGGTGACCACCAGTGGATCCACGTCGACCCGGAGAAGGCCGCCGCCGGACCGTTCGGGACGACCATCGCGCACGGCTATCTGACCCTCTCCCTGCTGCCGATCTTCGGCCCCCAGCTGATGTCGGTCGAGGGGGTCAGGATGGGCGTGAACTACGGCACCAACAAGGTCCGCTTCCCCGCCCCCGTCCCGGTCGGCTCCCGGCTGCGGGCCACCGCGACGATCAACGGCGTCGAGGACGTGTCGGGCGGCGTGCAGGTGACCGTCGCCTTCACCGTGCAGCGAGAGGGCGGCGACAAGCCCGTCTGTGTCGCGGAGTCGGTGGTCCGGTACTACTTCTGACCCGGAACCGCGTCGGCGACGCCCGCGCCCGTGCGCGGGTGCCGCCGGCGGTTCACCTCGTGCCGACCATCCGCAGTACGAGTTCGGCGTAGAGGGTGCCGACCTGTTCGGGGGTGCGGGGGCCGTCCACGTTGAACCAGCGGGCCACGTCGATGCACAGGGACAGCACCGCGAGGGTGGTGCCGTGGACGTCCATGACGTCGAACTCGCCGGAGGCGACGCCCTCCTCGATGATGCCGCGCACCTCGGCGTCGACCTGTCGGCGCAGGCCGAGGATCTCGGCGCGGGCGTCGGGGCCCAGGGCGTCGAGTTCGTACTGCACGACCCGCGCGGTGGTGCGCCGCCCGGCGTGCCAGCGGACGAAGGAGCCGACCGCGTCGGCGAGCCGGTCACGCGCGCTGCCCTCGCGTCGTGCGGCGGTGCGCAGGATGTCCAGCGCGCGGTCGTGGCCGAGCCGGCTGATGCGGTGGAGCAGTTCTTCCTTGGTCTTGTAGTGGATGTAGAGCGCGGCCGGGCTCATCCCGGCACGGCCCGCGATGTCACGGGTCGTCGTCGCGTGGTAGCCGCGCTCGGCGAAGGCTTCCACGGCGGCGACGAGGAGCCGCCGGGCCGCGTCCGGGGTGACCTCTTCCCACGGCTCGACCTCGCCGCCGGTCGTCTCCTGCGCCGTACTCATCGCTCGTTAGCCCCTCTCGCTGCAGGAGCTACACCATACCGCCGACACTGAGCGGCCGCTTAGCGTGCCTGCTCAGATCTTCTCGAAGGGGTCGTGCTCGGCGAGGAGCTTCTCCAGCCGCGCCTGGTCGACCCGGCTGACGATCCGCCCCGCCTCCTGGCGGTCCCTGATCACCTTGGCCAGGGTGAAGCTGGAGGTGACGAGGTACAGGACCGCGATGGCCAGGAAGGCCCGGACCCACGCGTCGGCGTCCAGCCGGAAGATCCCGATGGACGTGGCCGCCATGGCGATGGCGAAGGAGGCGACGGCCTGGCCGTAGAACGCGGCCGTGCTCTGCTGCTTGACCGGTGTGTCACTCATGGGTCAAGCCTCGCCGGGCGCGGCCCCCGGCACATCCGCCGACGTACTCAGACGCCGTACTCAGAAGGCCGAGACTCCCGTGAGCGCCCGCCCGATGAGCAGCTTCTGGATCTGGCTGGTGCCCTCGTAGAGGGTCATCACCCGGGCGTCGCGCAGGAGTTTGCCGACCGGGTACTCGTCGATGTAACCGTAGCCGCCGAAGACCTGGAGGGCGTTGTTCGCAGCGCGGACCGCCGCCTCGGAGGCGAACAGCTTGGCCTTGGAGGACTCCACGGCGAAGGGCAGGCCCCGGTCGACCAGGTCGGCCACCCGCCAGGTCAGCAGGCGGGCCGCGTCCACGTCGACCGCGATGTCACTGATCAGCTCCTGCACCAGCTGGTGGCGGGCGATGGGCTTGCCGAACTGCTCGCGCTCCCCCGCGTACCGCACCGCCGCGTCCAGCGCGGCCTGGGCTATGCCGACACAGCCCGCGGCGACCGACATGCGCCCCTTGGCGAGCGCGGACATGGCGACCGTGAACCCCTTGCCCTCCGCACCGAGCAGCGCCGAGGCCGGTACCCGTACGTCCTCCAGGACCAGTTCGGCGGTGGCCTGGCCGCGCAGCCCGAGCTTGCCGTGGACCGCGCGCCGGGTCAGGCCGGGCGTGTCGGTGGGCACGAGGAAGGCCGAGACGCCCTTGTGGCCGGGCGCGTCCGTGGAGCGGGCGAACAGCAGCACGACGTCGGCCCAGGTGCCGTTGGTGATGAACATCTTGGTGCCGTTGATGACGTAGTCGTCGCCGTCGCGCACCGCCCGGGCGGTGAGGCTGCCCGCGTCCGATCCGGTGCCCGGTTCGGTGAGCCCGAAGCAGCCGACGTACTCGCCGGAGGTCAGTCCGGGCAGCCAGCGGCGCTTCTGCTCCTCGCTGCCCCAGGCCGCGACGGACTTGGTGACGAGGCCGAGGGAGACGGAGACGATCCCGCGGACCGAGGAGTCACCACGGCCCAGTTCCTCCGTGACCAGGCAGTACGCCAGATGGTCGCCACCGGAGCCGCCGTACTCCTCGTCGACCGTCAGCCCCAGGAAGCCGACCTCGCCGAGCTTCTTCACGATGCCCCGGTCGACCTCCTCCGCGCGGTCCCAGGCGATCACGTGGGGGGTGATCTCCCGCTCCACGAAGTCGCGGGCGAGCTGCCGGACGGCGTTCTGTTCCTCGCTGAGCTCCAGGTTCACGACGGGACCACCCCACGGTTGACGCACGACTCGGCAACCTTGAAAGCCGTACATTTAAATTAGCACTGCTAGTTTCATGGTGCAGCCCTACTATGTGCGCCATGGCCCGACCGCGCAAGCCCCTCCTGAGCACCGACCGGATCGTCGAGACGGCACGCGAACTCGTGGACGCGGAGGGCCTGGCGGCCGTCTCCACCCGGCGGCTCGCCGCGGAGCTGGGCGTGAGCGGACCCTCGCTCTACAACCACTTCCACACCAAGGACGAGATCCTGGAAGCGGTCGCGGACTCGGTGAGCGCCCAGGTCGACCTGGCGATGTTCGAGGACGGCCGGGACTGGCGGACCGCGCTGCACGACTGGGCCGTCTCCTACCGCGGCGCCCTGCGCGACCACCCGAACATCGTCCCGGTCCTCGCGAGCGGACCCGGTCGGCGTCCCGCCGGACTGCGGCTCGCCGACGCGGTCTACGGCGCGATGGTCGGCGCCGGCTGGCCGCCCGCGCAGGCCACCTCCATCGGCGCGCTGATGCGGTACTTCATCATGGGCTCCGCTCTCGGCTCCTTCGCCGGGGGCTTCGTGGACGACCAGAGCGCCTACGACCCCGCCGACTACCCCCACCTCGGGCAGGCCCACCTCCTCGCCGACCAGCAGGAGAAGATTGACGAGCGGGCCTTCGAGACCGGCCTGGCGGCGCTCCTTGACGGGCTGGCGCAGCAGTACGCGCAGTTCGCGCGGTGAGCCGGGTCCAGGTCCGAATACCGCTGGCACCGCGGTCGTGCGCCTGCCTAGCCTCTGGGACATGACGAACTCCCCGCCGACCCGCCACCCGATGTTCGCCGCCGGTGCCGCCGCGGTCACCGTCGTGCTGTGGGCGTCCGCCTTCGTGTCGATCCGCAGCGCGGGTGCCGCCTACTCACCAGGTGCCCTGGCGCTCGGGCGGCTGCTCGCCGGGGTGCTGACGCTGGGGGTGATCTGCCTCGTACGGCGCGAGGGCCTGCCGCCGCGGTCGGCGTGGCGTGGGATCGCGATATCCGGGCTGCTGTGGTTCGGGTTCTACATGGTGGTCCTGAACTGGGGCGAACAGCAGGTGGACGCGGGTACGGCGGCCCTGGTGGTCAACATCGGCCCGCTGCTCATCGCCCTGCTCGGCTCCCGGCTGCTCGGCGATCCGATGCCGCCGAGGCTGCTGGCGGGCATGGCCGTGTCGTTCTGCGGCGCGGTGACGGTGGGGCTGTCGATGTCGGGCGGGGGCGGCTCCTCCCTGCTCGGTGTGGTGCTGTGCCTGCTGGCGGCGGTGGCCTACGCCTTCGGCGTGGTCGCCCAGAAGCCCGCCCTGGCCCGCGCGAACGCGCTCCAGGTGACGACCTTCGGCTGTCTCGTCGGAGCCCTCGCATGTCTGCCGTTCGCCGGGCAGCTGGTGCGCGACGCCGCCCACGCGCCGGTCTCCGCGACGCTCAACATGGTCTACCTAGGCGTCTTCCCGACCGCGCTCGCCTTCACGACCTGGGCCTACGCCCTTGCCCGTACGACGGCGAGCCGACTGGGCGCGACCACGTACGCGGTGCCCGCGCTGGTCGTGCTGATGTCCTGGCTGGCACTCGGTGAGGTGCCGGGGATGCTGACGCTGGCGGGCGGGCTGCTCTGCCTGGCGGGTGTGGCGGTTTCGCGCTCGCGGAGTCGGGCGGTGACACCCCGGGGCGCGGCCGCGGAGCCGCACCCCGAGCAGGTCTCCTGACGTCCCTCCCCGCCGTCTCCAAGGCGTCGGATGCGGACGACGAGCAAGGCGTCAGAAGACGACGAGCGCCCGCCCGCCCTTCCCGGCCAGCATGTTCTCGAACGCGGCCGGGATCCCTTCGAGGGCGATCCGCTCCGTGACCAGCGCGCCCAGGTCCAGCCGGCCCGCCCGCACGTGCTCGGCGAGCACGGGAAGGTCCCGGGCCGGGTCGGAGTTGCCGTACACGCAGCCGGACAGGGTGCGCCCCCAGTGGAAGATCTCCAGGGCGTTGAAGGTGACCTGCTGGTCCTTGCCGCCGATGCCGACCACCGTCGTACGGCCGCCGCGCCGCGTGGCGTCCCAGGCGGCGCGGATGGAGACCGCGCGGCCCACGCATTCGACGGAGACGTCCACGCCCTGCTTCGAGGTGAGGGCGCGGATCTCCCGGGCGGTGTTCTCGGAGGCGACCACGTAGTCGGTGGCGCCCGCCCCGCGCGCCAGTTCCTCCTTGTCCGGGCCGACGTCCACCGCGACGATCCGCGCGGCGCCCGCGATCCGGGCGGCCTGGACGGCGGCCAGGCCGACCCCGCCGACGCCGAACACGGCGACCGTCTCGCCGGGCCGGACCTGGGCGGAGTGGTGGACGGCCCCGTAGCCGGTGAGGACCGCGCAGCCGAGGAGGGCGGCGTCCACGAGAGGCACCCCGTCCGGCAGCGGCAGCACACAGGAGGCGGCGACCACCGTCTCCTCGGCGAACGCGGCGACGTTGAGGCCGGGGTGGAGGTCGGTGCCGTCGACGGTGCGGGCGTAGACATCGCCGGCTCCGTTCAGCGCGTTGGCGCACAGCCACACCTCGCCGAGCGAACAGGCGTGGCAGATCCCGCAGGAGGGAGCCCAGTTGAGGACGACCGGGGCGCCGGGCGCGACATGGGTGACGCCCTCGCCGACGGCGACGACGGTGCCCGCGCCCTCATGGCCGAGCACGGCCGGTACGGGCACCCGCATGGTGCCGTCGGACAGGGACAGGTCGGAGTGGCAGACCCCGGCGGCGGCGAGCCGCACCCGGACCTGCCCGGGACCCGGCTCCGGCAGCTCGATGCCGGTGACCTCCAGCGGCGCCCCGACGGCGGGCAGGACTGCTGCGCGTACGGCCATGACTGGCGACTTCCTTAGAACTGGAGGGACTTGGTCTGGAGGTATTCGGCGAGCCCGTGCGCGCCGAGTTCCCGGCCCACCCCGGACTGCTTGTAGCCGCCGAAGGGGGCGAGGGGGTTGAAGCGGCCGCCGTTGATGTCGACCTGGCCGGTGTCCATGCGGCGGGCGAAGGCCACCGCCTCCGCCTCCTCACCGGCCCAGACGGCACCCGCGAGGCCGTAGACGGTCCCGTTGGCGATGCGCAGGGCGTCGTCCTCGTCCACGTACCGCAGGATGGTGAGGACCGGGCCGAAGATCTCCTCCTGTGCGATCGTCATCTCGGGGGTGACGTCGGCGAACACGGTGGGGCTCACGAAGTAGCCCCTCTCCTGCGGGGAATCGGTGCCCCCGGCGACCAGGCGGGCGCCCTCGTCGAGGCCCTTGTCGATGTAGCCCCGCACGCGGTCCCGCTGATTGCCGTTGACCAGCGGGCCGATGCGGTCGCCGTACTTGGCTGCGGCCGCCGTGGCGAGCTCCACCGCCTCCTCGTACTGGTCGGTGTGCACCAGCATGCGGGTCCAGGCGCTGCACGTCTGGCCGGAGTTGGACATGACGTTGGCGACACCGACACCGACGGCCTTGGCGAGGTCGGCGCTGGGCAGGATGACGTTGGCCGACTTGCCGCCGAGTTCCAGGGCGACCCGCTTGACGGCCGCACCCGCCGTCGCACCGATCTGCCGGCCGACCGCCGTGGAGCCGGTGAAGGAGACCAGGTCGACGTCCGGATGCTCGGCCAGGGCCTGGCCGGCGACCGGGCCGAGCCCGGTGACCAGGTTGAAGACGCCCGCCGGGATCCCCGCCTCATCGGCCGCCTCCGCGAAGAGCTGGGCGGTGAGCGGGGTGTCCTCGGCCGGCTTCAGCACGATCGTGCAGCCCGCGGCGAGCGCCGGGGCGACCTTCGCGACGATCTGGTGGAGCGGGTAGTTCCAGGGGGTGATGGCGCCGACCACGCCGACGGGCTCGTGGTGGACGGTGGAGTTGCCGACCTTCTCCTCGAAGACGTGGGTCGCGGCGAGCTCGGCGTAGGAGCCGGCGACCGCGATCGGCACGCCCGCGTGGACCATCTGGGAGAACGGCAGCGGTGAGCCGAGTTCCGCGGTGACCGTCTCGGCGATCTCGTCCTTACGGGCCACGAGCACGTCCCGCAGCGCGGTCAGACGGGCGGCGCGCTCGGCCGGCGGGGTGGCGGCCCAGGCGGGGAGGGCGGCGCGGGCGGCGCGTACGGCGGTGTCCACGTCGTCGGGGCCGGCGGCCGGGACCCGGCCGATGACCTGCTCGTCGGCCGGGTTCACGACCTCGATCACATCCGGGCCGAGCGCGGGGCGCCAGGCTCCGTCGATGTACAGACCGTCGTGTGCCTTCATGGTGCTTCCTCCCGGCGGGGCTGTGTCGTCCGAGCCACAAACTAGCGGCGATAGTTTTCCGGCGCCAGACGTGATCGTGTGCCCGGGGTTGGCTCGACTCAGTCCAGCACCCGCGCCAGATACGCGCGCAACAACTGCCGGGCCTCCGCGATGATCGCCTCGTCACCCTGCGGATCGACCCGGAAGGCCAGCTGGACGAGGGTGTCGGAGGTCTCCACCGCGATCAGGAAGCAGCGACGCATCGTGTCGTCCGGGGTGCGGTCGAGATAGTCCGACAGCATCGCGGTGAGCCGCGCCGCGACCCGGTGGTTGGGTTCGCCCCGTCGGGCGCCGACCGGGATCTGGTTGCCGAAGTCGACGAGGGCGAAGCCGGGGGCGGTCCGCTTCATGGCCAGGTACTCGTCGAGTACGGCGTCCATGGCCGCGCGCCAGTCCCCGCGCCGCGCGTCCGACAGCCGGGTGACGACACGCTCGGAGTACCGCTCCAGGTTGCGCTGGGCGAGCGCGTCGGCCATCTGCCGCTTGTTGCCGAAGAACCGGTAGACCGAACCGATGGGAACCTCGGCGCGCTGCGCGACGGCCCGCGTACTCAGGTCGTCGTAGCCGACCTCGTCCAGGAGCTCGGCGCAGGCGTCGAGGATCCTGCCCAGCCGTTCGGTACTGCGCCGCTGGACGGGCGCTCGGCGAATGGATGTCGCGTCGTGCACAGACTTCATCATGCCTTTCCGCCGGGGTCCGGTGAAGCTCGTCCCACAGTACGGAGGAATTCGCCCGTCACACTCATCGCACGGGTTCCCGGACGGCGCACGGACCTCCGGCGGACGCCACGGACGGGCGGCGACCCGGGGGTTCCGCCCCGGCGGCTGCACGACATGCCCTCTTGCGCCCACCGGCACCCAATCCTACGGTGTCCCATAGGAATAGGACGGGAACGGGAACCGGGTCGCGAGGGAGCGAGACATGAGCGGGGACGTGCGCAAGGCCGCCGAGCAGTTGGCGTATCTGTCCGGGTTCGGGAACGAGCACGCCTCCGAAGCGGTGCCGGGTGCGCTCCCCGAGGGGCGCAACGCGCCGCAGCGGGCGCCGCTCGGGCTGTACGCGGAACAGCTCAGCGGCTCGGCGTTCACCGAGCCGAGGGCGCACAACCGCCGCTCCTGGCTGTACCGGATCCACCCCTCGGCCGCGCACCCCCCGTTCACCCGTACCGGCAACGGCGGCATCCGCACGGCGCCGTTCACCGAGACCGTGCCCGACCCGAACCGACTGCGCTGGAACCCGCTGCCCGAGCCGCCGGCCGGGACGGACTTCCTCGCCGGTCTGTGGACCCTGGGCGGCAACGGCGACGCGACCCAGCGCACCGGCATGGCGGTGCACCTGTACCGCGCGGACTCGTCGATGGAGCGGGTGTTCAGCGACGCCGACGGCGAACTGCTGATCGTCCCGGAGCACGGCGGGCTGCTGCTGCGCACGGAGTTCGGGCTGCTGCACGCGGAGCCGGGGCATGTGGCGCTGATCCCGCGCGGCGTGCGCTTCCGGGTTGAGCTGCTGGACGACTCCGCGCGCGGTTACGTGTGCGAGAACTACGGGGCCCCCTTCCAGCTCCCCGACCTCGGCCCGATCGGCGCCAACGGCCTGGCCAACGCGCGCGACTTCCGTGCGCCGGTCGCCGCCTACGAGGACGTCGAGGGCCCGGTGGAGGTGGTGAACAAGTTCTGCGGCAACCTCTGGACCGCGACGTACGGCCACTCGCCGCTCGACGTGGTCGCCTGGCACGGCAACCACGTGCCGTACGTGTACGACCTGCGCCGCTTCAACGTCATCGGAACGATCTCGTACGACCATCCGGACCCGTCGATCTTCACGGTCCTCACCTCGCCCTCGGACACCCCGGGCCTGGCGGGCGTCGACTTCGTGGTGTTCGCGCCGCGCTGGCTGGTGGGCGAGGACACCTTCCGTCCGCCGTACTTCCACCGGAACGTGATGAGCGAGTACATGGGCCTGATCGAGGGCGCGTACGACGCGAAGGCGGAGGGCTTCGTGCCGGGCGGCGGCTCGCTGCACAACATGATGTCGGCGCACGGACCGGACCGGGAGACCTTCGACCGGGCGAGCGCGGCCGAGCTGCGGCCGCAGAAGATCGACGACGGTCTGGCGTTCATGTTCGAGACGCGCTGGCCGGTGACGCTCACCCCGCAGGCGGCGGGGGCCGAGCACCTCCAGCAGCGCTACGACGACGTGTGGCAGGGCCTTGAGCGGCACTTCCGCCCCTTGCACTGACCATTCCCGACCGGTACGGATGGCCCCGTGACCTCCTTCGCCCCCGACTCGATCGTCCTGAACCGCAAGCTGCCGCTCTGGTACCAGGTGTCGCAGTCGCTGCGCGCCTCGATACTCGGCCGCTCGCCCCAGGACCCGTTGCGCCTGCCCACCGAGGAACGGCTGGCGGCGCACTACGGCGTGAGTGTGCTGACCATGCGGCAGGCGCTCAAGGAGCTGGAGGACGAGGGGCTGATCAGCCGGCACCGCCGTCGGGGCACGTTCATCGAGCCCGGCGCCCGGCGGGCCACGCCCGTGCGGCTGCTGGGCTCGGTGGACGCGATCGTGGCCCAGCAGTCCGGCATGACGACGGAACTGCTGGAGCACGGCACGGTACCGGTCGGGGCCGAACTCGCCGAGTACTTCCCGGACCTGGAAGAGGTGGCGATGTACCACCGGCTGCGCGGCGAGGAGCAGACCGGCGAGCCGACCAACCACGCCCGCAACCACGTCCGTCCCGAACTCGCCGCGCGCATCGACCCGGAGGACCTGGTGCGCCGGCCGATGACCAAGGTGCTGCGCGACCTGGCCGGTGCGGACATCAGCCGGATCACCGACACCGTGGAGGCCCGCCTGGCCGACCCGGACACCGCCCGGCTGCTCCAGGTCCCGCTGCTCAGCCCGATCCTGCACTACACGGGCGTCACCTATGACGGCGAAGGCCGCGTGCTCGACGTGGCGGTCATCCACTACCGGGGCGACCGCTTCTCCTTCACGGTGACCCTGGACGCCACCTGACCCGCCGCCCACCGTCAGGTCGTACCATGCCGACCGTGACGAACGACGACGCTCCGCTGCTCGCGGACCTCATGCCGTGGTCCGTCGCCCCGTTGCGGCCCGGCCGGACCTGGCCCACCGCGCCCGACGCGGCCTCGCTGAGGACCCGCTGGGACACCCTGCTGAAGGCCGAAGGGCCCGGCCGTGCGGCCCTGTTCGAACCGACGCGGGCCCGCACACCGCACTCGGCGGTGGGGCAACTGCCGGGTCAGCGGTCGGGCACGGAGAAGCTGGCGCGTGCCGCCGGCCCCTGTCCGGAACCGGTGCGGGTGCTGGCCGCCCCGTTCGACGAGCAGTGGCTGATTCCCGACCACCGGCTGATCGACACGGCCCGGCCCGAGCTGTGGCGGGTGGCGGACGAGCGGCAGGTCTTCGCCGTGGAGACGCCCGCCGGCGTCCCGGGCCCACCGCTGCTGGCGACCTCACTGCTGCCCGTGCTGCGCCCCGGCCGCATACGCCCGCTGTTCCGCCGCCCCGGCGGCACGGAACCCAACCTGACGCCGGGCCTGCTGGAGCACCTGGCCGACCGCCTCGGCCTCGCCCCCGGCCCGCTGGACGTCCTGGCCTGGATCCTGGCGACGGCCCGCCCGGGGCTCACCGTGCCGCTCACCTCGGACGCCGGTCTCTGGTCCCGTGGCGTGGACTCGGGCCGCCGCCTGTTGTGGCTGATGCGCCGTGACGGCGACCGCCCCAGGCTGCCGGGCGGCCGCCGCCCCTATGTCCGTGCCCCGCTGCCGTCCCGGCCGCTCACCCTGCGCTACGACCGCGACGAGGCGGCCCTGCACCTGGACGAGGGCCGGATCTCGCCGGTGGCGCCGGGCGCCTGGGACTTCGAGGTGGCCGGGGTGCGTGTCCTGGAGCAGTGGTTTGCGGCCCGCGCCGCGCCCGCCGAGCCGGGCACCCTGGCCGCGATCGGCCCGGCCGCCTGGCCGCAGGCATGGACCTCGGAGCTCCTCGAACTGGTCACCGTACTGACCCTGTTCGCCGAACTGCCGCCCATGCCGCAGGAGTTGACCGCACCGATCACCGGCACGGAGCTGCGCGCGGCGGGCGTACTCCCGGTCCCGGACACGGCCCGCCGCCCCGCCTCGGTCCTGGACCACCACGAGGAGGGCCCGGAGGGCCAGTTCGCGCTGATCTAGCGCGGCGCGAACGCGTCCACCACCCGATCGAGCGCCCGCCCGAACACCGCCTCCAGGTCGATCGGACCCGCGTCCTCCGTGAACACCGCCGCCATGTGCGGGTACGCGCCCGAGGCGAGCCGGCCTCTGCCGGACTGGCTGCGCACGCTCGCCGAGTGGAACCCGATCGGCGCGGTGACCACCGGTACGCCGAGGGCGGGCGTTGAGCAGCCGGTCACACGTGCGGGACGCCTGCTGACAACGGCGTCGCTCCCGGGTCATGATCCAGCCCATGGACCGACTCCCCCTGCCCCTCGAGGGCATCACCGTCGTCGCCGTCGAACAGGCCGTGGCCGCGCCCTTCGCGACCCGGCAGCTCGCCGACCTGGGTGCCCGGGTCATCAAGGTCGAGCGGATCGACGGCGGTGACTTCGCGCGCGGCTACGACACCGCCGCCAACGGTCTCGCCTCGCACTTCGTGTGGTGCAACCGGGGCAAGGAGTCCATCGCCCTGGACCTGAAGGACCCACGCGGTCTGGACGTGGTACGGCGGCTGGTGGCGGACGCGGACGTGTTCGTACAGAACCTGGCGCAGGGGGCCGCGGCCCGGCTCGGGCTGGACGCGGCCACGCTGTGCGCCGCGCACCCGCGGCTGGTCGCCGTGGACATCTCGGGGTACGGGGCGTCCGGGCCGTACGCGGACAAGCGGGCGTACGACATGCTCGTGCAGTGCGAGGCGGGACTGGTGTCGGTGACCGGGACGCCCGAGCAGCCGGTGAAGGCCGGTGTCCCGGCGGCGGACATCGCGGCGGCCATGTACGCGTTCTCCGGAGTGCTGGCCGCGCTGGTACGGCGCGGAACCACCGGGCGCGGCGGGCCGGTCGAGGTGTCGATGCTGGAGGCGCTCGCCGAGTGGATGGGGCATCCCCTGCACCATGCGATGCACGGCGGAACTCCCCCGGCGCGCACCGGGCTCGCGCACGCCGTCATCGCGCCGTACGACGCCTATCCGACGGCGGACGGCGGGCGGGTGCTGTTGTCGGTGCAGAACGACCGGGAGTGGCGGCGGCTTGCCGAACAGGTCATCGGGAAGCCGGGGTTGGGTTCGGATCCGGAGTTCGCGACAAACGCCGCGCGGGTGGCGGGCCGGGAACGCACCGACGAACTGGTGGCCGAGGCACTGGGCGCGCTGTCCGCGGACGAGGCGCTGGCCAGGCTGGAGGAGGCGGGTATCGCGTGCGCACGCCTGCGGGACCTGCGCGAACTGGCGGAACACCCACAGCTGGCGGCCCGGCAGCGATGGCGGGAGGTGGGGACACCGGTCGGGCCGCTGCGGGCACTGCTGCCACCGATCACCTTGCCGGGCGGAGGCGAGGCGCGAATGGGGGACGTGCCCGCACTCGGGCAGCACACCGGGGCGTTGCTGCGCGCCGTGGGGATGACGGACGACGAGATCGCAGCGCTTCGCCGGGAGGGTGTGGCGGCCTAGGGGCGTCTGCGTCCTGATCCGGACGACAGCCCCTGGACCTCCCGGCGGATCAGGTCGCGGTGTGGACAGGGCGCCTGATCAGCGCCGGTGAGCGGGGCCTGGCGCGGGCTTCAGTGTCTGTGGCCGCCGAACAGCGAACGGCGCAGTCGGCGCAGCGGCGCGAAGAGGGAGACGCGGCTCACCCGCGCACCCCGGTCGCTGCGTCGCGCGGGCTCGCGCGCGGTCAGCTCAAGCATCAGCATGGTCGCTTCCGCGGCCTTCTGCTGCGGTACGGCGGGTCCCGCCAGCACCGACAGATGGCGGTCGAGACGCGAACTGGTCGCACCGCTGCCGCAAGTGATCGCAGGGACCCTGGCCCTGGTGCGCACTGTTATCTGCTCCATGTCACTCCCCACCCGTACGAGTCCACCCGGCCCCGGGCAGGGTAACCCTATCGCCCCATCCGGGCATGCGTGTATCTCGGCCACAGGATTCACCTTCCTCGTAACGGTGTTGACGATTCCCCGACGGTTACTCTCCGAATCCAACCGATTTCAGGGCGAGTTGGACAACAGGCTTGGTTGTGGGCCGTGCTGACCCTCCGTCAGGCTCGACGGTTACGGCGAGTGACGTGGAGGACTTTTCCAGATCGGTCGCGACCAGGGGCGTGTCGGCCTTGAAAAGACCCAGGGAGCGCGGTTGCGCATGGGGGCGCATGAGCCAGAGCTGATGCACGTGCCCGCCGGGCGGTGCCGCGTATCCGCTGAGGGTGACGACGGCTCGCCCCTCGGAAGCGGAAGCGATCACTCCGATATTTCCGCCGCGCGCGTCCTCCCCGCTGGTCGTGCGGGCGTCGGGAGCGGCCAGAACGTGGGCGATCTCACGCGCCTGCGCACGCTCGGCGTCGAGTTCGTCCTGGGTCCGGCCCGCCTGCACCGCGAACAGCCCGGCGACCACCAGGGCGGCCGCCGCGGTCGCCGTGGCGAACGGGAAGAGCACGGGGCGCGCCCGGGGCGCACGGGTGCGGGCCGGCGGCGGCTGCGTGCCCCAGACGTGCGGCGGGAGTTGGGGTGTGCGCTCGCGCACGGGAGCGGCCTCTTGCGGTGTCGCGCGTACGGCGGCCAGCACCCGCTCGCGCATCGCCGCCGGTGGCCGGGCCGCGGTGGACCAGGCGAGCCGCACCGCATCCTCGGACAGGGCCCGCACCTCCCCGGCGCACCGGTCACACCCCGCCAGATGCTTCTCGAACCGCCGCCGCTCACCGGGATCGAGCGCGTCCAGCGCGTAGGGAGCGGCGAGCGAGTGCGGGTCCTCGCGCCGGAACAGTTTGCCGAACACACTCACGCCGCGCCTCCCAGGCACTCGCGCAGCCGGGTCAGTCCGTCGCGCATCCGTGTCTTCACCGTGCCAAGCGGCAGCGACAGTCGTTCGGCCACCTCACGGTAGGTGTAGCCGTCGTAGTAGGCGAGGGTGACGGACTGGCGCTGGAGCGCGGTGAGCCGGTCGAGACAGCGGCGCACCCACTCGCGTTCCAGTCCGGCTTCGACCTCCTCGGTCACCTGGTCGAAGGCGGGGGACCCGGCGCGCATCGCCTCGCGCTGCTCGCGCTCGCCCGCCGCGCGGGCGCTGCGCACCCGGTCGACGGCACGGCGGTGGGCGAGGGTGAGAACCCAGGAGAGGGCGCTGCCCCGCTGGGGATCGAACCTGGCGGCGGAGCGCCAGAGTTCGAGGAGCACCTCCTGGGACACCTCCTCCGACTGCGCGGGGTCGCGCACCACGCGCCGCACCAGTCCGAACACCGGCCCGGACACCAGTCCGTACAGATCCTCGAATGCCCGCTGGTCGCCGCCGGCCACGAGCACCAGAAGTTCGTCAGCCTTCACTCGGGCCCCCTCTCCCCCTCCGCACCCGGACCGTCCTCTCACACCAGGCATTCGCAACGAACGCACCTCCGGATGGGGTACGGATCAGCGGTCCGAAAACGCGGGTCCGACGACCGGAAAAGATTTTTTGCGCCAGACCAATCCGATCGGGCCTCCTGGTCCGTATACCCGTCCGTCAAGCAAGTTGGGACTGAGGACGGACGGCATGACACCTCATATTTCCAGGAGCGGAACGGGACGCAAGGGCCTGGTCACGCTCGTCTGTGGTGCGCTGGCCGCCGGTGGGCTCACCGCCGCCGGCGTGGCCGCGCTGGTACCGGGGGCGGCCTCCGCCTCCTCCCACCGGGAGGCCCCGCTCATCTCGGGAGCCCCGCAGTACGACAACACCGACCTGTACGCGTTCGTCAGCCCGGACAAGCCGGACACGACGACGATCGTGGCGAACTGGATCCCGTTCGAGGAGCCGGCCGGCGGGCCGAACTTCTACACGTTCGCGGACGACGCCCAGTACGACATCCACGTCGACAACAACGGTGACGCGCAGGGCGAACTGCTCTTCCGCTACACCTTCAAGACGCACACCAAGAACGGAAACACGTTCCTGTACAACACGGGTCCGGTCACCAACCTGGCCGACCCGGACCTCAACATCACGCAGACCTACGACCTCGACCTGGTCAAGCTGAAGAACCAGCGCGAGGTGTCGAAGACGAAGCTCGCCGACGACGTGCCGGTCGCGCCGTCGAACGTGGGCAAGGCGTCGATGCCGGACTACGGCAAGCTGCGCTCGCAGGCCATCTACAAGACCGCGGGCGGCACCTCGACCTTTGCCGGTCAGGCCGACGACCCCTTCTTCGCGGACCTCCGGGTCTTCGACCTGCTGTACGGCGGGAACCTCTCCGAGGTCGGCCGGGACACCCTCAAGGGCTACAACGTCAACACCATCGCCCTCCAGGTGCCCAACGACCTGATCCGCGAGTCGTCGAAGCAGCCGGTCGTCGGCATCTGGTCGACCACCCAGCGCAAGAACGCCCAGGGCTACTACTCGCAGGTCTCGCGCCTCGGCAACCCGCTGGTCAACGAGGTCGTCAACCCGCAGAAGGACAAGGACAAGTTCAACGCGTCCTCGCCCTGGGAGGACGCGCAGTTCCTCAAGAACGTGACCAACCCGGAGCTGCCCAAGCTCATCGAGGGCATCTACAAGATCAAGGCGCCGGCCGAGCCGCGCAACGACCTGGTCGACGTGTTCCTCAAGGGCGTCAAGGGCCTCAACCAGCCTCCGTATGTGAAGCCCTCGGAGGAGCTGCGCCTGAACACCTCCATCACGCCGACCATGCACCCGAAGCGCCTCGGTGTCCTGGACGGCGACAACGCGGGCTTCCCCAACGGCCGCCGCCTGACGGACGACGTGATCGACGCGTCCCTCCAGGTGGTCGAGGGTGAACTCGTCGGCTCCAAGAACGACCTGGGTGACGCGGTCGACAAGAACGACAAGAAGTTCGAGAAGTACTTCCCCTACGTGGCCGAGCCGACCTCGGGTTCGCGCGGTGCGCTCGCCAAGGGCACGACCGGCGGCACGGACGTGAAGAGCCAGCTCGGTGACGCGCTCCAGCCCGCGAACTCCGCGTCCGGCGGCTCGGACAACACGGTGCTGATCGCCGGCTCGGCCGCCTCGGGCGCGGCCGGGATCCTGCTCATCGGCACGGCGCTCACCTGGTGGCGCCGCCGGATGCAGCGTCCGTACTGATCCGTCCGCACCCCACCGAACCGGCGCGGCCCGCGTGGCACAACCCCCCACGACGCGGGCCGCGCCCACACCCGGTCCACCAGCAGCGACCAGCCGATCCAGGAGAGGGCATGTCCCCGCGTACGAACGACGACCAGCCCGCCACGCGGCCGGTGGACACGGCCGAAGCCGCCGGTTCCACGAAGAATTCCCCGACGGAGTCGGTGGAGGAACCCGTGACGGAGCCTGGGACAGGGTCCCCGACGGAGCCCCTGCCGGAACCCGTGACGGAGTCGGCACCGACGCCCATGACGGAGCCCGCACAGAAGCCCGCAGCGGGGCCCGCACAGGAACCCGCGACAGAGCTCGTCAACGAGTCCGCGGCGGCGCCAGAACAGGAACCCGCGACAGGATCCGCACGGGAGCCCGTGGCGGAGCCCGCACAGAGCCCCGTGGCGGAGCTCGTCAACGAGCCCGCGACGGAGCTGGCACAGGAACCTGCGACGGAGCTCGTCAATGAGCCCGCGACGGAATCCACACGGAAACCCGCGCCGGAGCCCGTCAACGAGCCCGCGGCAGCGCCCGCACAGGAACCCGCGACAGGATCCGCACAAAAGCCCACGGCCGAGCCCGTGGCGAAGCCCGTGACGGAGTCCGCCAAGGAGACCGCAGCGGGGTCCGTCAAGGCGATCGCCGTCGAGGAGGACGAGCGGGTCGTGGCCGTGCGGCGGGTTCGTGCCGCTGGGAGCCGTTGGCGGGCCGCCCGGCTCGCGGGGTGTGCGGCGCTGCTCGCCGTCGCGGTGACCGGCGGCGCGATCGCCCTCGGCGCCTCGCGCGGCCAGGCTCCGGCGCCGGTGGCCGCCAGCGCCGTGACGCCCGGGCTGCTGAACAGCAAGGACCTCGACGCGAGCATCACGGCGCTGCAGGCCCAGCTGCGCTCGCAGCCGAGGGACCACGGCGGCTGGGCCACCCTGGGACTCGCCTACGTCGAACAGGCGCGGACCAAGGGCGACCCCTCCCGGTACGCACAGGCGGAGCGCGCACTGAGCCGCTCGCTCGAACTGGCCCCGGACAACGACCAGGCCCTGTGCGGCAGGGCCGCCCTCGCCGCCGCCCGGCACGACTTCAAGGACGCCCTGACCTACGCGGACCGGGCGCTGAAGCAGAACCCGTACAGCGAGCGCGCGCTGTCCTCCCGTATCGACGCTCTGGTGGAGCTCGGCCGGTACGACGAGGCCGCGAAGGCCGCCGACACGGCGGACGAGCGACGCCCCGGCGTGCCCGTGTTCACCCGGTACGCCTATGTGCACGAGCTGCGCGGCGACACCGGCACCGCCCGGCGGGTCCTGGAGCAGGCCCTGTCCGCGGCCACCTCCCCCGGCGACGTGGCCTACGTCGCCGCCCAGCTCGGCCAGCTCGCCTGGAACCAGGGCGACTACCGGACGGCGCTCACCTATTACGCGCGCGCCCTGGCCGCCGACGACACCTACCTGCCCGCCCTGGAGGGCCGGGCGCGCGCCCAGGCCGCTTCCGGCGACCGGGACGCCGCCGTCCGGGGCATGGAGACCGTCGTGTCCCGCTATCCGCTGCCCGGCCCGCTGGTCGAACTCGGCGAGCTGTACGAGGCCCGTGGCGCCGAGGGCGACAAGACGAAGGCCGCCGACCAGTACGCGCTCGTCGACGCCTGGACCGCCCTCGCCCGTGCCAACGGCGTCAACGCCGATCTCGACACCGCCCTCGCCGCCGCCGACCACGGCGACAGGGCCGATGCCCTGCGCGCCGCGCGCGCGGAGTGGGCCCGGCGCCACACCGTGCACACCGCGGACGCCCTCGCCTGGGCGCTGCACGCCAACGGCCGCGACGGGGAGGCCCTGACCTACGCCCGCCGGTCCACGGCCACCGGCTACCGCAACGCGTCGTTCCTCTACCACCGCGGCATCATCGAGCTCGCCACGGGCCACCGCGAGGACGCCCGCACCTCGCTCACGGCGGCCCTGAAACTGAACCCCGGCTTCTCCCCGCTCGGCGCGAGCCGCGCCCGTACGGCGCTGAAGGGCCTGGAGGCGGCCAAGTGAACCCACCACGCAGGCTCTTCGCCTCCGCCGCGGCCGTGCTCACCGCGGCCTGCGCGCTCGCGCTGACGCCCGCCGCGCGCGCGAGCGCGCACCCCCTCGGCAACTTCACCGTCAACCGTTACGACGGTCTGGTCGCCGCCGCCGGGCAGCTCCGCGTCGACCATGTCGAGGATCTCGCGGAGATCCCCGCCACCCAGGCCAAGCCCGACGTCAAACGGCTGGGCATCACCGAGTGGGCCAAGGAGCGGTGCGAGCGGGCCGCGCGCGGCAGCACGGTCACCGTCGACGGCCGGGCCGTCCCGCTGACCGCCGGCAGCGGCCACGCCCGGCTGCGCCCCGGCCAGGCAGGACTCGACACCCTCCGTGTGGAGTGCCGTCTCACCGCGGAACTCCCCTCCGGGAAGGGTGCCTTCTCCCTCGGCTTCCACAGCGCGGGCACGTCCACCGGGCCCGGCTGGCGCGAGATCACGGCACGCGGTGACCGGATGACCCTGACCTCCTCGGACGTTCCGAAGAAGTCCGTGTCCCACGAACTCACCTCCTACCCGAAGGAGTTGCTCTCCTCCCCCGCCGACACCGCCGACGCCTCGCTGCGCGTGCGCCCCGGCGGACCGGCCCTCACGGCCGAGCGGCAGGACGCCCCCGCCGCCTCGGTCCTGCCCCGGGGCGCCGACCGCTGGACCCGCGCCCTGAACGACCTGGTCGCCCGCCACGACCTCACCCTGGGATTCGCCGCCCTCGCCGTACTGATCGCGGTCTTCCTGGGCGCGCTGCACGCGCTCGCCCCGGGACACGGCAAGACCCTGATGGCGGCGACGGCGGCGGCCCGGGGCGGCCGGGCCCGCATGCGCGACGTCCTGCCGCTGGCCGCCTCGGTCACGGTCACCCACACCCTCGGCGTCGTCGCCCTGGGCCTGCTCGTCACCGCCGGTTCGGCCGCCACCCCCTCGGTGATCGCCTGGCTGGGCATCGCGAGCGGCGTCCTGGTGACCCTGGCGGGCGCGAACCTCGTACGACGCGCCTGGCGTGAGCGCGCCCGCGCGCACCGGCACGCGCATGACCACGCTCACGGCCACGACCACGGCAACTCCCACTCCCACTCCCATGAGGAGGCTCCGGAGCGCTCGCTGGCACTGGCGGGCGCGCCGGGCGGAGCCACATCAGCGGCGCACGAACACGGGCACGGGCACGGGCACGGCCACAAGCACGAACACGGCCATCACCAGGACCACGACCACGGGCATCACCACGACCACGACCACGACCACCCCCACACCCTGGAGCACACACACGGCGGCTTCACCCACACCCACTCCACCGCCCCCACCCTGCGCGGCACGATCCTGCTCGGCTTCGCGGGCGGCCTCGTGCCCAGTCCGTCGGCCGTGGTGGTCCTCGTCGGCGCGGCGGCCCTCGGACAGGCCTGGTTCGGGCTGCTGCTCGTCGTCGCGTACGGCGCCGGGCTCGCCCTGACCCTCACCGCGGCCGGGTTCGCGGTCGTCAGGCTGGGTACGGGAATGACGCGGCTGCTGGACAGGCGGCCCCGCTGGACCGCCCATCCGGTGACGGCCCTGGTGCGCCGGACGGTGCCCCTGGCGTCGGCGTTCGTCGTCCTGGCCCTCGGGGCCGGATTGGTACTCAAGGGGGCGGCATCCGCACTCGGCTGAGCTACGTTGGTGGAGCATTCACGCGAGATGCCGTGGGGGGTGCCGGTGTCCGGAGAACAGGGCGGTGAACGGGTCGTCGCGGGCCGCTACCGGCTGCTGTCCCCGCTCGGCGAGGGCGGTATGGGGACCGTGTGGCGGGCTCGGGACGAGGTGCTGAACCGCGAGGTCGCTGTCAAGGAGGTGCGGGCCCCGGCCGGGTTGGCCGGCCCGGACGTCGAGCGGATGTACGCCCGTCTGGAGCGCGAGGCGTGGGCCGCGGCCCGGGTCGCGAACCGCAATGTGGTGACGGTGTACGACGTGGCGCTGGAGGGCGGACGGCCCTGGATCGTCATGGAGTTGATCCGCGGGGTGTCGCTGGCCGACCAGCTGGAGGCCGAGGGTCCGCTGTCACCGCAGCGCGCGGCGCACATCGGGGCGGAGGTGCTGGCCGCACTGCGCGCCGCGCACGCCGTCGGGGTGCTGCACCGGGACGTGAAGCCGGGCAACGTGCTGATGTCGAACGACGGCCGGGTGGTGCTCACCGACTTCGGCATCGCCACGGTCGAGGGCACCTCGGCGATCACCATGACCGGCGAGGTGATCGGCTCGCCCGAGTTCCTCGCCCCGGAGCGGGCGCTCGGCCGTACGCCCGGCCCCGAGTCGGACCTGTGGTCCCTCGGTGTGCTGCTGTACGCGGCCGTGGAGGGCGTCTCCCCCTTCCGTCAGAACACTCCGCTGAGCACCCTGCGCGCCGTCGTGGACGAGGAGTTGCCGCCGCCGCTGCGCGCCGGGCCGCTCCGGCCGGTCGTCGAGGGCCTGCTGCGCAAGGATCCCGCCGACCGGCTGCCCGCCGCGGTGGCCGAGCGGGAACTGCGGCTCGTCTCGGCGGGCGGCACCGCCCAGCGCGCGGACACGGGGCCCGGATCGCCGTATGCCCCGACCGCCGTGAACCGCATACCGCGCAACGACCCCACACCGCCGATGCCCGTACCGGCCCGGCCCGTGCCGACGGCGCCGGTACCGCCCGCGTCCACCGCGCCGGACCGTGACCGGCGTGCCTCCGTCGTCCTGATCGCGGGCCTGGTCGCCGTGGCACTGGCGCTGGCCGGGCTGGCGTACGCGCTGGTGGACCAGGGCGGCAGCGGCGACAGGGCCGGGAGCGGTGCGGCGAGCAGCGGCCGGGTGAGCCGGAGCGCGGACGCCCCCTCCCCCTCCGCTTCGCCGAGTACCGAGAGACGGCCCGCCACCCCGTCGCCCTCGGCGAGCGGCATCCGGCCCAGCGCCGAGCCCGCCCAGTCCGTGCGGGTGTCGGTGGCCGGGGCGAACACGGAGTATTCCGGGAGCTGTCCGCCGCCGACCGCGCAGGCGCCCGCCTTCACGGCGACGTTCACGGTGGGACGGCTGCCCGCGCGGGTGGAGTACCGGTGGGTGGCGCGGAACGGGAAGCTATCCGACTCGGAGTGGAAGACGCTGTCGTTCCCCGAGGGCGGCGGGCGGACCAGGCAGGACCGGGTGATCGTGACGACGTACGACGACAGCGGTGAGGGACGGACGCTTCGGAACGCGATCGGTGTCGAGGTGCGCGGTCCGGTGCGTGTGACGTCGGACTCGGTGCCGTTCTCGGTGACCTGTACGAGGACGGAGACCCCGGGGGACGGGGCCTCCTCCTCGCTGTCGGCCTCCCCCTGAGGGGTCAGGCCGTGCTGTTCAGCACGGGCAGGTAGCCGCCCGACTGCCCTGCGGCGGTCGGGTGGTAGGACTCGCCGATGTCCAGCCATTCGAGGCTGTGCAGCCAGGAGCCGCTGGAGCAGATCTCGTGGCCGGTGAAGGTGGTGCGGATGTCACCGAAGGCGAAGCCGTGGTCGGCGGCGCGCTTGGCGACGGCGGCGTTCAGATAGTCGGCCGCGCCGTTGATCGCGGAGCGCTTGGTCTCGGAGAGGCCGATGCAGGACGTGCCCAGTTTGTACATGCGGGGGTAACCGAGCACGACCACGTGGGCGGACGGGGCCCTGCTCCTGATGGCGTTGTACACGTTGTCGAGTTTGCCGGGAAGGGTCGAGTCGACGTAGGCCCTGGCGGTGTTGATCCGGGACAGGCAGGTGCTGTCGGAGTTGAGGACACAGGTCGTCATCACGTTGGCGAAGCCCGCGTCGTTGCCGCCGATGGTGACGGAGACGAGGGCGGTGGAGGAGCTGAGCGAGCCGAGCTGGTTCGCGAGGACGTCGTCCGTCGTGGCGCCCGAGCAGGCGTTGAAAGCGAACGAGGACGGGGCGTGCGCCGCGTTCCACAGGTAGGGGTAGGCCTTGGTGCTGCGGTCGCAGCTGCCGCTGGAGCTGATGTAGCTGCCCGATCCGACACCGGACGAATAGGAGTCGCCGAGGGCCACGTAGCCCCCGGTCGCGGCGAGTTGTGGGGACGCCTGCGCCGCGGCCGCCCCGGTGAGGGTGAGGCCGGCGGCGAGGAGGAGTGAGGACACGTATGCCGCAAATCGGGAACGTCTCATGGAACCTCCCTTTAGCAGGATCTCTGCCACAACTGTCGTACCAACTACGCGTGTTGACGGGAAGTGTCCATGCCAAAACTTTTGAGGGCTCAACCGGCGCTCGGGCGGGGGCGGATCGAAACCCGGCCCCGGACGCCCCCATGACGTCCCGTCAAGGACGGCGGTGGCGAAGGGGCCCGGGAGGGGAGGTCTCGGGGACATCCGGAACAAGCGGCGGAAATGCGGTGCGCGCGGCACTTCGGTGCCGGATCATGGCGGCATGCCTGCGAAACCGCACGACGCGCTGCCGATCCGGCTCAACGTCGACGACTCCGACTCGCCGTCCGACGTCATCGACGCGCTGTTCCTCGGCCGCTTCGCGACGGGCGAGCAGCCCTACTCGCACGCGGCCAACATCGACCGCGTCCGCTCCGGCGTGTCCCTGCTGCCGCAGGACGCCCAGGTGCTGCGGGTGGCCCGCGACGACGACCGCAGCGCGACGCTGGCCGAGGGGGACGGCTGGACGCTCCTGGTCTCCCGCTGGAACCGCGGCGCGGACGTCACGGTGACGGCGACCAGTGCCGAGCTGGCGAAGGAGGTCCTCGACCGGGCGACGGACGGCGCGGCGGACGAGCCGGAGCCGCAGCCGGAGAACGTGACGATGGGCTTCTGGTACGTGTCGCCGAGGCGCGGCCCGCACCGTACGACCCGGCAGATCTCGGCGGGCACCTGGGACGAGATCCGGCCCAACTACACGGCACCGGTGGCGCAGGCCATGGACCGGCTGATGAAGACGACCCCGGAGGACATCGCGGGGCGGCTGCTGTTGCTCCACGGCCCACCGGGCACCGGGAAGACCTCCGCGCTGCGCACACTGGCCCGCTCCTGGCGGGACTGGTGCCAGGTGGACTGCGTACTCGACCCCGAGCGGCTGTTCTCCGACGTCGGCTATCTGATGGACATCGCGATCGGCGAGGAGGACGCGGCGGGCAAGGGGCGCTGGCGGCTGCTCCTGCTGGAGGACTGCGACGAACTGATCCGCGGCGAGGCCAAGCACACGGCGGGTCAGGCGCTGTCACGGCTGCTGAACCTGACCGACGGCCTGCTCGGTCAGGGCCGCAATGTGCTGGTCGGCGTCACCACCAACGAGGACCTGGAGCGTCTCCACCCTGCCGTGGTCCGCCCCGGCCGCTGCCTGGCCCGGATCGAGGTGGGCCCGCTGACCCGCCGGGAGGCGGTCACCTGGCTGGACCGGGAGGAGGGCGTGGGCCGCGAGGGCGCGACGCTGGCCGAGCTGTACGCCCTGCGCCGGGGCTCTTCGCCGACGTCGGTGCCGGGGGCGCGGGAAGAGGCGGACGCGGGGCTGTATCTGTAGGCCGGTGCTTTGATGGACGTATGACCCTGTACGTCGGCACCTCCGGGTGGCAGTACCGGGACTGGCGCGGCGTGCTGTACCCCGCCGATGTGCCCGTGCGGCTGTGGCTGGAGGAGTACGCGGCGCGGTTCGCCACGGTGGAGGTCAACAACGCGTTCTACCGGCTGCCGACGCGGGAGAACTTCACCGCGTGGCGGGACCGGGTGCCGGAGGACTTCGTGGTGGCGGTGAAGGCGAGCCGGTTCCTCACGCACATCAAGCGGCTGAAGGACCCGGCGGAACCGGTGCACCGCCTGATGAGTCACGCGGCGGGCCTGGGCGGCCGACTCGGGCCCGTGCTGCTCCAGCTGCCGCCGAACCTGCGGGCCGCACCGGAGCTGCTGGACGCGTGTCTGGCCTGCTTCCCGTCCGGGACCCGGATCGCGGTCGAGCCCCGCCACGACTCGTGGTGGACGCCCGGCGTGCGCGAGGTCCTCGAATCCCGGGGCGCCGCCCTGTGCTGGGCCGACGTACGGGCCCACCCGGCCACTCCGTTGTGGCGCACCGCCGACTGGGGCTACGTCCGCTTCCACGAGGGCCGCGCCCGGCCGTGGCCGCGCTACGGCCGACGGTGCCTGGCGACCTGGGTGGACCGGATCGCGACAACGTGGCCCGGAGCACAGTCCGACGCGCAGGACGTGTACGCGTACTTCAACAACGACCCGGGCGGGGCAGCGGTGACGGACGCGAGGGCCTTCGCCGCGCTGGCGGCGACGGCGGACCTGCCGGTGACCCGCACCCCCGGGCCGGCCGTGCACCACTGATCACACCGGTCCCGCCTGGGCGGACGGCAGGCCGAGCGGCTCCCGACCCGTCTCGCGGCCCGTCATCCGTCCCGTCATTCGTCCCCGAAGGCCGCCCGCAGCGCGTCACGTACGGCGGCCAGTGCCGCCTTCTCCTCCAGGCCGAGCCGTCGGACCCGCTCGGCGTAGCTCTGGGCGGCCGTCGCCGCCTCGCGCTCGGCGGCCGAGCCCGCGGCGGCGACGAAGGTTCCGTTGCGTCCCCGGGTCTCGATCACCCCGTCGGCCTCCAGCGCCCGGTACGCCTTGGCCACCGTGTTGACCGCGAGCCCCAGTGTCTCGGCGAGCCCCCGCACGGTCGGCAACCGGTACCCCACCGGCAGCGCGCCCGACCGCGCCTGTTCGGAAATCCGCGCGCGGACCTGCTCGTACGGCGGCGCGCTGTCATCGATGTGGATCTTCAAGGTCACGGGCCCGATTGTTCCGTACCCGGCGGAAAATCGGAGGCAGCGGGGGCGGGGTCCGCATAGCGTGCGGGGACCATGACAGTGATTATTCGTGACCTGAACCCTGATGTCCCGGCCGACCTCGAAGGCTTCGCCGAAGTCCGCCATCTCGCTCTTCCGTACATCCTGTTCACCGCCGACTCGGTCCGTCATCTCCTCACCCACAGCCATCCCGACGCCCGCTTCCGCTCGCTCGTCGCGGTCGAGGACGGCGAGGTGATCGGCACGGCCCAGGTCGCCCTCGCGCACGACAGCCCCGAGCCCGGCCAGGGGTATCTCAACGTCTATGTGCGCCCGGACCGGACCCGGCGCGGCGCCGGCCGACTCCTGGTGCGGGCGGGCGAGGAACACCTGGCCGACGCCGGTGCGACCAAGGTGTTCAGCTGGGTCCTGGACGAGCCGGACAACCACGCCTTCGCCGAGCGGTACGGCTACCGGCGCGGCCGTTCGGCCCACTTCCTCCGCCTCGACGTGGCGAGCGGCACCCTGCCGCCGCTCCCCGAGGTCCCCCAGGGCGTCGAACTGCGCACGGCGGCGGACTTCGCGGACGATCCGCGCCCGCTGTTCGAGCTGGACGCGGAGACCACGTCGGACGAACCCGGCGAGGTCACCATCGAGTTCACGGACTACGACGCCTGGGTCGAGCAGAACTGGCGGCATCCGCTGCTGAACCGTGAGCTGACGACGGTCGCGGTCGTCGACGGCCGGCCGGCCGCCTTCAGCGTCGCCTACACCGACGGCGCCTCCCGCTACTTCACCGCGATGACCGGTACCGCCCGTGCCCACCGCGGCCGTGGCCTGGCCAAGCTCGCCAAGATCCACTCCCTGTACCGGGCCCGGACCACCGGCGTCACCCAGGCCTACACGGGCAACGACGCGGGCAACGACCCGATGATCGCGATCAACGAGTGGCTCGGCTACGAGACCTGCGCGGCGGAGGTGCGCTATGTCCGCGAACTCGGCTGAGCCGCCGGCGCGGGTGGACGTCGCCCTGGTCAAGGGCGGCCGTACGAAGATCCGCTACCCGGCGGAGCTGCTCGCGGACGACGGTGTCCACCTCCGGGTGCGTGCCCCCTGGGCGGCCGACGGCGTCCGGGACTTCGGATTCGTACGGTTCGAGCCGGGCGACGTGTTCACCGAGCACTACTGGCGCGACCGCTGGTACGCCGTGAAGGAGGTACGGGCCGCCGACGGCACGCTGAAGGGCTGGTACTGCGACATCACCCGGCCGGCCAGGCTGTCCGGCACGGACCTGGTGGTCGAGGACCTCGACCTGGACCTGTGGCGCTCCGCCGACGGCACCGACGTACTGCGCCTGGACGAGGACGAGTTCGCGGCGAGCGGCCTGGCCGGGACGGACCCGGCCGCCGCCACCGCCGCCCTGGCCGCACTCGACGAGCTGGAGTCGCTCGCCCGCACGGACGGCTTCGGGACCCTGCTGGCCTGACGCGGCCCGGAGTCACACCATGGCCACCACCGCGTACCGCTCGTCGTCCACCCGCCTGCCCCACAGCTGTTCGTCGTCCGAGAGACGCTCGACGCGCACCTGTCCGGCGAGCGGTGCCAGCAGGCCCACTAGCCGGTCCGCGGGTATCCCGGACGGGCTGACCGTCCCCCACACGCCCTCGACCAGCACCAGCCGTCCACCCGGCCGCAGCAGCCCGCTCCAGTGCCGCAGTACCCGGTCCGGGTGGGGCAGCGTCCACAGCACATGCCGCACCAGCACGACGTCGTAGCACCGCTCGCCCACCGGGGGTGCCGCCGCGTCGCCGGTCAGGAACACCGCGTCACGCCCGGCCAGCTTGGCGCGGGCCCGCTCCACCATGCGCGGGGACAGGTCGACGCCGGTGACACGGTGTCCCCGCTCGGCGGCGAGGAGGGACAGGCTGCCGGTGCCGCAGCCCAGGTCGAGGAGATCGGCGGGCCGGCCGGGCAGCCACGTCTCCAGCCGGGCGGCCCAGGCCGCGCGCACCCGAGGATCGCGCAGCCCGTGATCCGGTTCGTCGTCGAAGAATGCGGCCTCGGCGTCCCAGTCGACACCCGCTGCGGTCGTTCGGTCACGCTGCTCGTTCATGCCCCCAGAGTGACACCCGCCACTGACAGACCTGGGCCGATGAGGAATTCTCCCGGAACACGTCTACCACCGTGCGACCACGGAAACACGGTAGGCGGTGAAGGAGGCAGCCATGCGCCGCACCACTGTGCAGAAGCCCCTGAAGAAGACGGAAGGCCGCCGCGTCCGCGAGGAAGCCGACGAGCGCCCGGCGGACCGCCCCGAGGTGCGCAAAGACATCGCCCGCACCTGGTGGCCGGACGCCTGACGCCCTGCCGACCGAGCTGCACGCCATCTGCCTCAGCTCCGCGATTTCAGCCGGCCGCGTTGGCGCGAGCCCCACAGATCATGGCTCCGCCGTCGTGCCTAACCGGAGGTCATCCCTGACCAGCTGGTCGGGCGCACCACAACCGCGCCGGATCACGCGGAGAACATGGTGGCCAACCCAGCGAAAGGGCCTGCAGCGATCTACGGCTGAACGGCGGGATCAATCGCTCTCACCACGTGACCATCCGTGGTCCCGCCCGCGCATTTCCAGACCGCGGTCTCATGGAAGTAACCCACATGCAGACCGCGGTCGTGCTCGCCGCAGACGGGCCAGGTCACGCGATGGTGGCTCATGACGAATTCCTGCACTCCTTCCGCCACAGCACCCAGAACCTCTGCCGAATCGGGTGTGGAGACCTCCGCCGACTTGATGTGGACCACGCCGACCGGTCCCAGGTCCGGGTCGCGCACGTGGTCGATGTAGCAGAAGTCGTCGCCGGTGGCCGGTTTCCCGGTGTCCTGCTCCGCCGACCTGGTGACCGTCTCGAAGGCCGATCTCGCCATGGAGAAGGTTCGCGCGGTCCAGGATTCAAAGAACTCCGATTCCGGAATCTCTCCACGCTCGCCGTACAGCTCGGCCATCCACGTCAGCACCTCCTCGGGGAGCTGCTCCCCGTGCCGCCAGACCGCTCGCAGCATCCGGTCCTGCCAGTCCGAGAAACTCGACATCAGCGCTGCCTTCCGATGGCAATGAAAGCCGGGGGAGAAGTGGCTGCCCGCTCCCCCTCCCCGATGAGTCGCGCTCGATTACCAAGGCACGATAACCACTGACACCGACAGTAAGACTTGCGGTGGCGCTGTCGCGGGTCTGACCCAGGCACCGACTGACGCTTCGGCTCTCCTTTGTTCGGTGCGATGGCGGTTACGGGCTACGCATGACCAGCCGTGCCGTGTCCCATCCCGCGTGCAACCGGCCCATGGAACCTGGCAGATGCGCCGCCGGGAGCCAACCGAGGCGCTAGAGGGTTCCATCCCCTCTTCCTCAGCCTCCGGTTAGTTCGGCCTTAACGCCGCCATAAAGATCTCCGTCACCCGCCCTCAGCAGGTGATTTCACGGATTCCCGGGGCTAGTTTCGAAGCGGGGCCCGACCGGCGGCTCAGGCCGGTCAGGCCCCGACGGGGTCACCGAGGGCGTCAGCTGAACACCGACGCGCAGCTGGTGGCGCTGGCGCGTGCGGGGTCGAGCGCGTTGGCCACCTCGTGGAAGGCGATCCGGTCGAGGAGCCCGATCGCCACGTGCTCGGAGAGGTCGAGCGGGCACAGGTCCTGGAGCAGGACGTTGTGCACGTCGGAACCGCTCAGGTACTGGTCGCGCCACGGCGTGGCCACCTCGTCGTACTTGGTGGCGATGACCGTGTAGTGCACTCCGGGGACGGTGTCGCCGCCCGCGTTGAGCTTGGCGAGGAAGGCGGACCCCTTGATCTGGTCGGCGAGGCCGGGGGTGGTGGCCTTGATCAGGTCCGCGGCGCCGGGGAAGTACGGCAGCAGGTTGGTGAGGCCGTTCAGGTCGGTGCCGTGGCTGTCGGGGGCGAGTCCGACGAGGGCGTTCACCTTGGCGGCTCCGCCGAGGAACTTGAGGTAGTAGCGGGGCATCATGCCGCCCTGGGAGTGGCCGACGAGGTCGGCCTTGGCGGCGCCGGTGGCGGAGAGCACCCGGTCGACGTAGTCGGAGAGCTGCTGTGCCGACTTGTCGATGGGGCCGAGGCCGTAGAAGAGGGGGACGCCGGGCAGTTGCCCGTAGTCGAGCGAGAAGACGCAGTACCCGCGGTCCGTCAGGTAGGGAGCGAGGGACAGCCAGTTGTCGATGGAGTTGCCCAGCGTGCCGTGCACCAGGACGACGGGGCGGGGGTGGGAGGCGGACGGCTTGCAGGACCAGTCGTTCCACCCGCGGCTGGGGGCGGAGGACGCCTGCGCGGTGGCGGAGGCGGCGGGGAGAGTCGCGACGGCGGCGGCCAGGAGCAGCGCGGCGAGGGGTCTGGCGAGAGGTCTGACGACACGCTTCCAGGGCAGCATCAGGTGGTCTCCTTGCGGCTCAGGGGAGTTGAGACGGCCTTACGCCCTGTGATCCGGATCACGAGGATGCTGTTCACCCGTCAAGTTACGGGCGAGTAGTGGAGGTGTGAAGTTACGCGTCAGTAAAAACTTCCAGTGGTAACCGGCGATGCGCTATGGAGCCACCGGTCCGTCACCAGGCAGGCCTGATCGGACCGTAGGGCGCGATGCGCGTCAACCGGTCCCGCAACACCCGCACTTCACCCTCGCCCAGCAGTTCGACCCATGCCTCGACGACCTCGGCGGCCGCCTCCTCCGCCGCACGCGTGCAGGCCCGTCCGCGCTCGGTGAGCACGATCAGCCGAGCACGCGCGTCCCCGGGGTGCGGCCGCCGTTCGGCATAGCCCTTGCGTACGATCTCGTCCGCGAGCTGACTGGCGGCCTGCTTGGTCACCCCGAGGTGCGCGGCGAGGTCGGTGACCGTGGCCCCGTCCGGGGCCAGTCGCGCGAAGGCGAAGCCGTGCGCGGGCCGCAGCCCCTCGAAGCCGCGGGCGACGACCCCGTCATGGATGCGTTGCGTCAGCTCGCCGGCGGCGGCGAGCAGGGCGGCCGACAGGGCCAGGGCTTCGGAATTCTGCACGCGATTCTGCACGCGGGCATTCAAACACCCTTGACACATCAGTCAAGTAGCTTGACCATATAGTCAAGCAGCTTGACCAAATGCACCCAATGGCCGGAGGCCGTCTTGTCCGTCATCCGCTCGTCCGAATCCGTCACCCACGAGATCCACGGCGCCCGCTTCGTCTCGTTCGCCTCTCCCCGCACCGGCAGCAGGGAACTGTGCGCCTGGCGGGGTGAGATCCCTGCCGGGACGAGGGCGCCCGCGCACACCGTTACCCGTGAGGAGATATTCCACCTGCTCATCGGGGAGCTGGTGATCACCCTCGACGACCGCACCGAGCGGATCGGCGCCGGCGACACGGTGATCGTCAATCCGGGCGTCACCTTCGCCGTCGAGAACCCGACCGACCACACCGCGGTCTCCTGGGTCACCACCTCCATCGGCCTGGAGGCCGAACTGGCCGACGGCACGCGCATCACGCCACCGTGGGCCAACTGAGTCAGCAGGCTGTCACGGTCACGATCGGACCAGGGTGGCCGGTCCCACCGCGCCGGGCCATCGCGTGGCGATCCGGTCGAGGACCGGCTCGAGCAGACGGGCGCTTTCGGTTTGCCGGTCGAAGGTGAGCTGTTGGCTGGAGAGCCGGGCCGTCATCAGGTCCTCCGCCCTCAGGGAGAGAGCCGTCACCCGTGCCCGCTGAAGCCCCAGGGCGTCGTGCAGCGCCTGTGCGGTGCCCGCCAGGAGCGGAGTGTGAGCGGTGGGTTCCGGAAGCGCTCGCGTCCGGGTGGTCGTGGACCGGTCCGCGTAGCGAACGGTGAGCGTGAGCGCGCGGGCCACCTGGGCGTCCGCCCTCAGGCGCCTTCCGATGTCGACGGCGAGCTCCAGCAGTGCCCCACGCCGTACCGACTCGTCGACCTCGTGCCTGCCGAATCGCCGTTCGGCGCCGGCCGACCCGCGTGGAGCGCGTGGTACGACGCGCGTGCCGTCGACACCACGGGCCCGTTCGTGAACAAGTCGCCCCGTCTTCGCGCCCAGGATTCTCTGCAGAGTGGCCTCAGGAGCTCCCGCCACCTTCCCGATGCTGTCCAGCCCGTACCCGCACAGCGCGCGGGCGGCCTTCGGCCCCACCCCGTAAAGGGCGACCACCGGCTTCGGATTCAGGAATCCCGCGATGGCCTGCGGCGTATCCGGGACATGGCGGACGGCACCGGGCGGTCCGTGCTGCCCCGCCATCCTGGCGAGCATGGGATTGGAGGCCACACCGACAACACAGTCGAGGCCGTACAGCGCCAGCGTGCGCACACGCACCAGTCTCGCGATCTCGACAGGGTCACGGCCGAAGTAGCGAACGCTCCCGCTCACATCCGCCAACGCGGCGTTGGGGGGCAGCGCCTCGACGACAGGAGTGACGTCTCCCAGCACCCGAAGGAGGATCTCCCAGGTCTCCCACGGCGGTCCTGGTGTCCGGACGTAGACGACGGCCATCTCGATCACCCGGCGCTTCCGGGACTGGAGTGCCACAACTTCCGTATCTGCGAAGGTTCCTGACCCGCCGGGCGCAGATCGGCCCACGGGTGCATCTCGTATCCGGTGGGCATCCGGATCCGGCGACCGTGCGTCGGATCGCCGGCCTCCCCCTCCGGCACCTCCGGCCCCCCTGGCCCCGGCTCCGCGAGGCGGGCCGCCACCTCGTCGAGCCCGCCCCCGGCGCGCAGTTCGACGAGTTCGGCGAGGTTCCAGGCGGCGGCGCCCACCACGCTGAGGCTGCGCGGGCCGCGCCGCTGCACCACTCCGCGCACCAGCAGCAGCCAGGAGTGGAAGACGGTGTGCGCGCAGGCGTCGTGGGAGTCGTCGAAGAAGGCGAGGTCGACCAGGCCGGTGCCGTCGTCCAGCGTGGTGAAGATGACCCGCTTGCCGGAACGGATCGGCGGGGTCTGGGTGGCCGCCTTGGCGCCCGCGACCAGTACCGTCTCGCCGTGCCTGGCCTCGCGCAGCCGGCGTGCGGACACCACGCCCAGCTCCGTCAGGAACTCCTGGTGGTCGTCCATCAGATTGCGCGAGGCGTCCATGGACAGTACGCCCAGCTCGGCGCTGAGCCGCTCCGCCGAGGACAGGTCCGGCAGTCCGGCCGGGGCCGTCTCGTGGCCGCCCGCCAGGGGGAGCTGGCCACCGCCCGCGCCGCGGGCGCCCCGGTGCAGTTCGGTCAGGTGCAGCAGCAGATCGCGGCGGTTGGCGCCGAAGGCGTCCAGCCCGCCCACCTGGGCGAGGCGCCCGGCGAGCGGGCCGCTGGGACGCGCCCGCTCCCAGAAGTCCAGCAGGGAGGCGTACGGCCGGCCGCCCGCGATCCGCGCCGCCTCGACCTCACTGATGCCGTGGACGTCGGAGAGGGCGAGCCGGAGGCCCCACACGACCGGCGATTCAGACACCAGTTCGATACGATGGGCGACCGCCGACCGGTTCACGTCCAGCGGCAGGATCGGCACCCCCCGCCGACGAGCGTCCGCCAGCAGCAGCCGCTTCGGGTACATCCCCGGGTCGTGCGTGAGCAGCCCGGCGTAGAAGGCGGCCGGATGGTGCGCCTTCAGCCAGGCCGACTGGTACGTCGGTACGGCGAAGGCGACCGCGTGCGCCTTGCAGAAGCCGTACGAGCCGAAGGCCTCGACGATCTCCCAGGTCCGCCGGACCGTCTCCGTGTCGTATCCGCGTTCCGTCGCGCGCTGGGCGAACCAGAACCGGATGCGCCCCTGCGACTCCGGGTCGGACAGCCCGCGCCGCACCCGGTCCGCCTCGCCGCGCCCGCAGCCGGTCATGACCCGGACGATCTCGATGATCTGCTCGTGGAAGACGACGACCCCGTAGGTGTCCTCCAGCGGCTCCGCCAGGTCCGGGTGCGGAAGGCGGGCCGGTGCCCGCCCGTGCCGCGCCTCGATGAACGGCCGCACCATGTCGGCGGCGACCGGACCGGGGCGGAAGAGCGAGATGTCGACCACCAGGTCGTGGAAGGTACTCGGCTGGAGCCGCCCCACCAGGTCGCGCTGGCCGGGCGACTCGATCTGGAAGCAGCCCAGCGTCTCGGCGGATCGGATCAGTTCGTACGTCGCCGGGTCGCCCGGCGCGAGCGCGTCCAGGTCGATCCGCTCCCCCGTGGCCCGCGCCACCTCGTCGACCGCGTGCGCCATCGCCGACTGCATCCGCACCCCGAGCACATCCAGCTTGAGCAGCCCGAGGTCCTCCACGTCCTCCTTGTCGAACTGCGACATGGGAAACCCCTCGCCGCTGGTCGGCACGACCGGTGTGCGGGAGAGAAGGGAGGCGTCGGACAGCAGCACCCCGCACGGGTGCATGGCGACGCCCCGGGGCAGGGCGTCCAGGGCCTCGACCAGTTCCCAGAGTGTGTCGTACTGCTCCCTTTTCCCTGAGTGCTCCCCCGGGCGTCCCCCCGAGATCTCCCCCGCCAGCCGTTTGAGTTCGGGCAGCTCCTCCAGCGCCGCGCGGGCGTCGCGGGCGCGGATGTGCGGGAAGGACTTGGCGACCCGGTCGATCTCGGCCGGGTCCATGGACAGGGCCGCGCCCACGTCCCGGATCGCATGCCGGACCCGGTAGGTCTCCGGCATGGAGACGGTCGCGACCCGCTCGGCACCGAACCGGCCGATGATCGCCCGGTAGACGTCGAGACGGCGCGCCGACTCCACGTCGATGTCGATGTCGGGCAGCACGACCCGCTCCTTCGACAGGAAGCGCTCCATCAGCAGCCCGTGTTCGACCGGGTCGGCGTGCGCGATACCGAGGAGGTGGTTGACCAGGGAGCCGGCGCCGGAGCCACGCGCGGCCACCCGGACGCCCATCCGCCGTACGTCGTCCACCACCTGGGCGACCGTGAGGAAGTAGGAGGCGAAGCCGTGGTGGGCGATGATGTCCAGCTCCTGGTGCATCCGCTCCCAGTAGGCGCGCCTGCCGGAGTGACCGCGCAGCACCATGCCCGCCGCGGCCCGCGAGGCCAGCACCCGCTGGGCGGTGCGGCGGCCGGCGCCGACCAGGTGCGGTTCGGGGAAGCGGACGGTGCCGATGCCGAGGTCGTCCTCGGGGTCGACCAGGCATTCGTCGGCCGTCGCCCGGGTCTGTTCCAGCAGGCGGTGGGCGGTGTCGCGGCGGTAGCCCGCGGCCTCCACGATCCGCTCGGCCGCCGTGAGCATCGCGCCCGCGTCCTTGAGCCAGGCCTCGCCGGAGTCCCGCTCCCCGGCCGGGCCGACGGGGACGAGCCGGCGGGCTGCGTCCAGGATGTCGGCGACGGGGCCCTGGCCCGGGTCGGCGTAGCGGACGGCGTTGCTGAGCACCGGGCGGATCCGTTGTTCGGCGGCGAAGCCGACGGTGCGGGCGGCCAGGCGCAGGGAGCCGGGGCCGGTGCCCGCACGCCCGTGCCAGACGGCTTCGAGGCGCAGGGCGTCGCCGTAGACCTCGCGCCAGGGGGCGAGAAGCTTCGCCGCACGGTCGGGACGGCCGGCGGCGAGCGCCCGGCCGACGTCGGAGGTGGGGCCGAGCAGGACGGTCACGCCGTCGGCGTGGTTGCCGGACCAGGGAAGAAGGGGGCCGCCCCCACCGGCGTGGGCGTCGGTGACCAGGCGGCACAGGTCGGCCCAGCCGCGGGCCCCGTCCCGGGCGAGGAAGGTCACCCGGGGCGCCGACTCGTCGACGAACGCGCCGCCGCGCACCGGGGTACGGCGCCCTTCCCGGCGTACGGCTCCGTCCCGCCGGGTCCGCTCGGGTTCCTCCACCGCCAGGTCGGTGCCGAACAGCGGGCGGATCCCCGCCTTCGCGCAGGCCTTGGCGAAACGGACCGTGCCGGAGAGGGTGTCGCGGTCGGTGAGGGCGAGGGCGTCCATGCCCCGCTCGGCCGCGCGCTCGGCCAGCCGCTCCGGGTGCGAGGCGCCGTACCGCAGGGAGAACCCGGAGACGGTGCGCAGATGCGTGAAGCCCGGCACGCGCACCTCCCGCACTCGTGAGCCACACCCGACTCTCGAACATCAGTTCCCTACTGATCCATCTCCACCATACCCCCAATCTCGAACAACTGTGCGACGACGGAAAGCGCGCCGGAAACCACGCCGGAAACCACGGACGTCCCGCCCCCCGGGTGAGGGGCGGGACGTCACGGAAGGCTCGGGCGGGGTCAGCCGATCTCGGTGCCCGTCGCCGAGAGGGCCTCGGTGACCGGCTGGAAGAAGGTCTCGCCACCGGCGGAGCAGTCACCGCTGCCGCCGGAGGTGAGGCCGATCGCCTTGTCGCCCGAGAAGAGCGAGCCGCCGCTGTCACCGGGCTCGGCGCAGACGTCGGTCTGGATGAGACCGCTGACCGAGCCCTCCTCGTAGTTCACGGTGGCGTTCAGGCCGGTGACCTTGCCGTCGTGGACCTTGGTGGTCGAGCCGCTGCGGGTGACCTTCATGCCGACGGTGGCCTCGGCCGCGCCCGTGATCTTCTGGGTCGAGCCGTCGTAGAGGTTGACCTCGCTCGGGTGGTCGACACCCGAGTCGTACTTGACCAGGCCGAAGTCGTCACCCGGGAAGCTGGTCTTCTCGGTCTTGCCGACCCCCTTGCCGTCCGCGTCCGTCCAGGTGGAGATGGACGTGGTGCAGTGGCCCGCGGTCAGGAAGTACGGCTTGCCGTCCTTCAGCACGTTGAAGCCGAGCGAGCAGCGCCCGTCCGGGCCGTTGATCGCGTCACCGCCCGCGATGAAGGGCTTGAACTCACCCTTCGACCGCTTCAGTTCGGCCTTGCCACCGAGCGCGCCGACGACCTTGGACAGCTTCGTCCAGGCGGTCCCGGCGACGGTCTTGTCGGCCGTGACGACGACCTTGTTGGTGACCGGGTCGGTCGCCCACGAGGTGCCGGGGATGGTCGCGTCCTTCTTCAGGGTCGTACGGGCGCCGTCGAGTTCGGCGAGCGAGTTGGCGACGACTCTCGCCTTGGCGCCGGCCCTCTCGACGGCGTCGGCGGCCGTCTTGTCGAGCACGTTGACGACGAGGCTCTTCGTCTCCGTGTCGTAGTACACGCCCGCCGCGTCCGTGCCGAGGTGCTCGACAAGCGTCGAGGCGAGCTTTCCGGCCGCCGGAGCCGACAGAGTCTGGAGCTCGGGGGTCTTGGGCGACTCACTGGCGTTCGCACTCTGGAAGGTGACTCCCGCCGCGACCAGTGCGGCGATACCCGCACCCGCGACGACAATACGACGTCGGGGCATGCGTCGGTGCTTCAACTCACGTCCTCCTGTGGGGGGACGGCCCGGGAGGTTGTGGGGAGCTCGCGGACCGGAAGGCTGGTTGACGGGCGCCCACTATTCCGAGGCCCACGGGGGGAACACAAGGTCGACTTCAGGACGCACGTACGAGAGCGCGGAGCACTCGCACGCCTCCGGTCGTTCGCAGTCACCCCAGGAGAATTCACACTGCAAACACTACGAGCGAGTAACTCCTCACCCCACAGTGACATCCGGCGGTGGCTGGAATTCGACCCTTCGGCCCTCACCGGCAGTTGCGTGTGAGCCCCCGCACGCCGGTTGCGTGCGGGGGCTCACACCTGATGGAACGGGGGGACGCGTCAGCCGACGCTGACGCCGTAGTAGCTCAGTGCCTCGGTGACCGGCTGGAAGAAGGTCGTACCGCCGGAGGAGCAGTTGCCGCTGCCGCCGGAAGTGAGACCGTAGGCCGTGGAACCGCCGTAGAGCGGACCGCCGCTGTCGCCGCCCTCGGCGCAGACCGTGGTCTGGATGAGGCCGTAGACGATGTCACCACCGCCGTAGTTGACCGTGGCGTTCAGTGCGGTGACGCGGCCGCTGTGGGTGCCGGTGGTGGAGCCGCGACGGTAGACCGTCGTGCCCACGCTCGGCGTGGCCGCCCGGGTGATGGTCTGGCTGCCCACCGCGCTCGGGTGGGCGACCGAGGAGTTGGTGTACCGCACCAGTGCGAAGTCGTTGCCGGGGAAGCTGTAGCCGACGTTCGTGCCCAGCACCGTGGCGTGGGAGGAGTTGCTGTACCAGGTGGAGGCGACCTCACCGCAGTGGCCGGCGGTGAGGAAGTAGTACGTGCTCCCGCTGTGCACGTTGAAGCCGAGCGAGCAGCGGTAGGCGCCGCCGTAGATGGCGTCGCCACCACTGATCAGCTTCTTGAACGTGCCGGGTGCGCGCTTGACGACGAGCGCCCCGGAATCGGCGCCGGCCTGCTGTTCGATCTTCGCGATCTCGGCCTTGGAGACCGTACTGTCGACGGTGACGACGACACGGTTGGTCCTGCTGTCCACCGCCCAGGCCGTGCCGGATATGTCGGCCTTGAGGACGGAGTCACTCACCTTGGTGAGCTCGGTGGCGCTGAACGTGCGGGCTTCACTGGCGTTCGCCGTGGGGGCGGCGAAGGCGGCCGCGGCCGCGAGTCCGGAGACGAGGGCGAACAGTCCGGTCCGTCTCGCGAGACCGCCATGGGGAGTGGTGCGCTTGATCCTCACGTTTCGTTCCCTCCTGGGGAAGTCGGGGGCCCGCGTGGGGTCGGGGCCCGTGAGGCGCAGCCAGGGGCAGCAGCGCTCAGATCCGAACACGTATGCCCTGACAAGCGCTGAGGGGAGTATTCGGCCGACGGCCGGTAGTCGCAAGGGTGTCTTTCGGCCGTGTGAATGTGTGCAATCTGTGAGAGTTCTGTGTGATACAGCTGAAATTTGGGCGAGTTGACACCCCATCACTGCCTTGTCACGCCCCCGCCACAGGCTCCGTCACAGCCCGCAGTCGCAGCACGAGCAGCATTCACAGCACTCGCAGCACTGGCACGCCTCGCAACACGAGCAGTCGCATTCGCAGTTGGCGAAGCAGCCCTCGCGCTTCCGGCGCGACCAGGGGCCTTCGTACTCGTCGGCGCAGCACATCTTGCAGGTGCAGAACAGCCCGAGAGCGGACGCGCACCCGGCCCAGAAGCCCCGCCGCTCCGGGCGCGGCGGCTCGCCGCCGAAGGGGTTGCCGTAGGGGTTGCCCGGCGCGTGGGGCGCCGGTGGCCCGAAGGCGGCCTCGGGCGCGTGTCCGCAGGAGCTGATGCCGAACGCCCGGTCCACCGAGCGGCCCAGTTCGTGCACGAGCAGCTGGTGCGCCAGCCTGCCGTCGGTGAACTCGGCCTCGCGCAGCGCGAGCCGGATGCCGTGCAGCGCGTCGTCGGCCAGCCGGCGGGCCTCGGTGAGGGAGGTGCCGGTCGCCGTGAGCGGATTCCAGGCACCCGAGGCGGTGTCGGCCTCCCGGTCCTCCACGGCGTCGAGGAGGTGCGCGAGCCGCCCGAAGAGCCGCCCGGCCTCGGCCAGCGGTTCGGCGTTGCCGGGCCGTCCGGCCAGCAGCGCGGTGTGCGCGAAGGCGGCGGCGGTCGCGGTCTCGGTGGGCTCGGTGACGGTCAGCACCGGCGTGCCGGGTCCGGCCAGGGCCTCGATGCCGACCTGCCGGTCCACGGCGTCGACGAGGAGGGCGGTGTCGAAGCCGACCGAGGATCCACCGCGCGCACCGGCCCGCCCCCAGCTGTCGGCGACCCGGCGGGCCGCGAGCGCCACCGGCCGTCGCGCCAGCAGCCCGTCCCCGTCGGCGACATGGTCGCGGACCTTGGCGGAGGCGAGCACCAGTGAGACGGCGGCCGCGAGCCGTGCTCCCTCACCCTGTGCGACGGAGGCGGTGCGCATTCCGCGCAGCGGGCACGGCCCGGCCGTGCGCCGCCACGATCCGGCCCTCTCGGCCTGAGCCTCCGTCAGAACCGATATGAGCAGCCCGTCGTAGTTCGTCACGACCCGGGCGAACTGCCCGTGGTCCCCGCGCAATGCGAGGCACAGCCCGCACAGGTGCGCCATCCACTGGGTCTTGAGGTTCTCTCCGAGGCGATGGCTGCACGGCCTGACGATTCCGAACACGACGTTCCCCTGTGGTCCTTACGGCGGCGTTGGGTCGCGGCATCGTATCGGCCGATTGTCTGTTCGTAACAATGGTGTCATTCACCCGGACGCACCGGCCGTCACCCATATGCCGCGAAGAATATTATTTCACTCACAGTCAGCAGCCCTACCCCGTACTGCCCTTGGGAGACCAGGGCTCTCGACGTACGGGCCGTGCACCAGTACCGTCACAAACCCCCCGCGCGGCGTCTATCCACTTGGCGCGCCATCCGCATCATGGACGACCATAGGGGTGCTGAGAGCAAGAAAGACCGCTGTGAGAGGAGGCGTCCATGGGATCGGTACGCAAGGCGAGTGCCTGGCTCGGCCTCGTCGACGACAACGATGACGAGCGTTACTACGACGACGACTACTCCGAGGGGACCGAGCAGCCCGGGGATTCCTGGGTCACCGACCCGCGGGTCAAGGTGGCCTCGGACGTCGCCGAGGAGCAGGGCCGCCGGATCGGCACGGTCACCCCGGACAGCTTCCGGGACGCGCGTGCCATCGGCGAGCTGTTCCGGGAAGGGGTCCCGGTCATCATGAACCTGACGGCGATGGAGGCGACCGACGCCAAGCGCGTGGTCGACTTCGCGGCCGGTCTGACCTTCGGCCTGCGCGGCACGATCGAGCGGGTCGCCACCCGCGTGTTCCTGCTGACGCCGGCGAACACGGAGATCGTCAGCGGTGAGCCGTCGGCCCACCGTTCGGACGGCTTCTTCAACCAGAGCTGAGGCAGGGCCGCTCGCCGGCCCCGCCTCGGCCCGGGGGTCCGGTCAGCGGAAGGCGTCGAGTCCGGTGAGCGCCTTGCCCAGCACGAGCTGGTGCATCTCGACGGTGCCCTCGTAGGTGAGCACCGACTCGAGGTTGGTCGCGTGCCGCATGACGGGGTATTCGAGGGAGATCCCGTTGGCGCCGAGAATGGTCCGCGCGGTACGGCAGATCTCGATGGCCTCGCGCACGTTGTTGAGCTTGCCGAAGCTGACCTGCTCGGGACGGAGTCGGCCGGCGTCCATGCGCCGACCCAGGTGGTGGGCGAGCAGAATCCCCTTGTGCAGTTCGACCGCCATGTCGGCGAGCTTGGCCTGGGTGAGCTGGAATCCCCCGATGGGCCGCCCGAACTGCTCCCGGGTCTTCGCGTAGTCGACCGCGGCCTCGAAACTGCTGCGGGCGGCGCCCATGGCGCCCCACACGATGCCGTAGCGGGCGTGCGAGAGACAGTTCAGCGGGCCGCGCAGCCCCACGACCTCGGGAAGGACGGCGTCGGCGGGCAACCGTACGTCGTCCATGACGAGTTCGCTGGTGACGCTGGCTCGCAGGGACCACTTGTGCTTGATCTCGGGCGCGGAGAAGCCGGGAGTGTCGGTGGGCACGGCGAATCCGCGGATGCCCTCGTCGGTCTGCGCCCAGACGACGGCGACCCCCGCCACCGAGCCGTTGGTGATCCACATCTTGCGGCCGTTGAGGATCCAGTCCCCGCCGTCGCGCTTGGCGTGGGTGCGCATGGAGGCGGGGTCGGAGCCGTGGTCGGGCTCGGTGAGCCCGAAGCAGCCGATGATCTCGCCCGCGGCCATGCCGGGCAGCCAGCGCTGCTTCTGCTCCTCGCTGCCGAAGCGGTGAATGGCGTACATGGCGAGGGAGCCCTGCACGGAGACGAGGGAGCGGATGCCCGAGTCGGCGGCCTCCAGCTCCAGGCAGGCCAGCCCGTACTGCACGGCGGAGGCGCCGGCGCAACCGTACCCGGTGAGCGACATGCCGAGCGCCCCGATGCCGCCCAGCTCCCGCGCCAGCTCCCGGATGCCGGGCAGTTCACCCTTCTCGTACCAGTCGGCGACGTACGGCAGCACCCGGTCCGCCGCCCAGTTGCGCACGGTGTCACGGACGGCCAGGTCCTCGGGGTCCAGCAGGTCGTCGATACCGAGGGGGTCGGCGGGGTCGAACGGGGGCAACTTCGAGGACGCGGACGACGCGGACATGGAACACCCTCCGGCTGAATAAAAACTAGCGCTGCTAGTCAGGTTGCGGGCCCGACGTTACGGCGCGATCATGCGCGCGTCCAGCCCCGACTCACGCCGAGACGCGAGCCCGTACCGGCTCCCGGGGCGCCGGTACCTCCGCCGGTGCCTCCTCGCACTGCATGACCCGGGGCAGCCGCAGCGCCATCGCCGCACCCAGCAGCAACAGCCCCGCGCTCACCAGCAGCGTGACATGCAGTCCGTGCACGAAGGAGTCGCGCGCCACCCGCCGCAGGGCGGTACCGGCCGGGCCGCCGAGCCGCCCGGCCACCTCGTACGCCTCCCCCAGCGAATGTCCCGCCGACACCGAGTCCGACGCCGGCACCCCGGGCACGGAGGCGAGTCCGGGCGAGTACGCCGCGTTCATCACGCTGCCGAGGAGCGCGATGCCGATTCCGGCGCCCAGTTGGTACGACGTCTCCCCGATCGCCGCCGCCCCACCGGCCTGTTCGGCGGGCGCCTCGCTCAGCATCGACTCGTACGCCCCGAAGAGCGTGGTTTCAAGACCGAAGCCGAGCAGCACGAAACCGGCGAGCAGCAGGACCGGGTCGTCGTCACCGCCCATGGCGGTCAGTGTCAGCACGGCCGCCGCGGTCAGCACGAAACCGGCGCACACCATCCGGCGCGGCCCGAACCGGCGCAGCATGCGCGCGCCCGCGAGGCCCGCCGCCATCGCCGCGACCGTCAGCGGCAGCAGTCGCAGTCCGGTCTCCAGCGGGGAGAGCCGGAGCACCAGCTGGAGGTACTGCGCGGCGATCAGCTCGAGTCCGACCAGCGCGAGCATCGCCAGCACGATGCATCCCACCGATGTGCTGAACGCGGGCCGCCGGAACATCCGCAGATCCACCAGCGGATACGGTCGCCGCCGCTGACGGCGCCCGAACAGCACCAGCAGCAGCGCGCCGAGCACGAGCGGCGCCAGCGTGAGCGCGCTCGCGGCGGGCTCACCGCTGCCGAGCCGCTTCACCCCGAACACCACACCGAACAGCCCGGCCGCCGCCATCAGGGCGCCGACCACGTCCCAGGGCCCGTCGCGCTCCCCGGTGGACTCGGGCAGCAGCAGCCGGCCCACCGGCAGACTGACCAGCATCAGCGGGATGTTGACGAGGAAGACCGAGCCCCACCAGAAGTGCTCCAGCAGGAAGCCGCCGAGCAGTGGGCCGACCGCCGCGCCGACCGCGGCGACCGCGCTCCAGACGCCGATCGCCAGCGCTCTCTCCCGTCGGTCGGGGAAGACCTGGCGAAGGATGGACAGCGTGGCGGGCATGATCATCGCCCCGCCGACCCCGAGCAGCGCGCGGGCCAGGATCAGCACCTGGGCGTTCGGGGCGAGGGCGGCCACCGCGGAGGCGACGCCGAACAGGGCGTATCCGAGCAGCAGCACCCGTCTGCGGCCGATCCGGTCGCCGAGTGTGCCGAAGAGGATCAGCAGCGCGGCGCAGACCAGCGGGTAGACGTCGACGATCCACAGCAGCTCGATGGCGCCGGGTCTGAGGTCCTCGGTGACGGCGGGCACCGCCACGTGCAGCACCGTCGCGTCGAGGGCGACGAGGAGCAGGCTGAGGCACAGGACGACGAGGACGACCCAGCGGTTGGCACCCGCCCCGGCCGCCCGACGGCGCAGCGCAGCGGCGGCCGTGGTCGTCCCGGACATGCACATACCTCCCAGATGATCCCTCGCGCGGGGCGGACCGACGGGGTGGGGACTCCCCGTGGTACGGCCGGAGAGGAGCGGTGTCTCCGGCCCGCGCATCCGAACGCGAGTGGCTCGTCAGCGTACGCGAGTCCTCGCACCCGGAGCGTGGCGGACCTCTCAGACGTTCCACCGGAGCCGTGTGGCGTACGCCACTTCGCCTTCCCTTGACCACGCCCCGGTAAGCGGTCCGGTTCCGCGGTCGGTCGATAATCGAGTCCGTGACCGATCTTGACACGTCCGTGACACAACCTCGACAGGCACCACTGCGCCGGGCGGCTCCGGCCCTGCTCGGGTACGCGGCCGTGCGCGCCCTGGGCCTGGCCGTGCTGGCGGTGTGGAGCGCGGGGCGGGGCAAGAGCGCGCACACGCTGCTGACCGCCCGCTGGGACTCGCTCTGGTACACCCGGGTCGCACATCTCGGCTACGGCTACGAGGTGCGGCTGCCGAACGGCGACGTGCACTCCGATCTCGCGTTCTTCCCGCTGCTTCCCTGGCTGGAGCGGTCGCTGCACGCGCTGACGCCTTTGTCCTACGCGGATGCCGGTCTTGTCGTGAGCGTGGTCGCCTCGCTCGCCGCGGCCTGGGGGATCTTCGCGGTCGCGGACCTGGTGTACGGGCCCCGCGCCGGGGTGTGCGCCGTACTGCTGTGGGCGGTGCTGCCGGTCGGGATCGTGCAGTCGATGGCGTACAGCGAGTCGCTGTTCACGGCGCTCGCCGCCTGGTCGCTCTACGCCGTGCTGACCGGCCGCTGGCTGACCGCGGGGGTGCTGGCCGCGTCGGCGGGGCTGACCCGGCCGGTGGGGCTCGCGGTGGTGGCCGCGGTGTGGACGGCGGGCGTTGCCTCGTTCGTGCGAGAGCGGCGCGCGGCCATGGCACACGGCGCGCGGGAGACGGAACGCGCCTCCGATGCCACCAGCGCCGTCCACTCCCCGCGCGTTTCGGCAGCAGGCGGCGCGCACAAGGCGACACGCGCCCCGTATCTCGCAACCGGCGCACCTCTTTGGCGGCGCGCCCTGAGCATGATCGTCGCCCCCCTCGGTGCCGCCGGCTACGTCCTGTGGGTCGGCCACCGGACCGGAAAGGGGCCGCTCGGGTATCTGGATGTGCAGGCCGGCTGGCGCAACGGCTTCGACGGCGGATACGCCTTCGCCCGCTTCGTCGCCGACAAGTTCACGTCATTTCCGTCGGCACTCGCCGGACTGGGGCTGATCATCGGCGTGGGCCTGGTGCTGTGGCTCTACGTGACCGGCGTACGACAGCGACAGCCGCTTCCGCTGCTGGTGTACACGGGCGTCGTCACCGCGCTCGCGCTGTGCGCGTCGAGCTACTTCGGTTCGAAGCCGCGCCTTCTGCTGCCCGCCTTCCCGCTGCTGCTGCCGCTCGCCCTGGCCCTGGCTCGGACGCGCACCCCAAGGGCGGTGCTGGTCACGGCCGGTGTCGCGGTGGCCTCGGCGGTCTACGGCGCGTTCTGGCTGAACGGCTCCGGTCCGCCCTGATCACACCGGCCCGGCCGGTGAGCGGCCGGGCAAATCCACCCCATGCTCCGGTGAACGCATTTATAAGCGCCATATAAGCAACCTCCGGCATGATCAAAGGAATTGACGATGACGACTGCCGGGGATTGCGGAATCCCCTGAATTCAGCCACCTCCTGAGAGGTTTCCCACATCACATCGTCATCACAAAGCCAGTGATTCGACCGGGGCGCCAGCTCACTCGCTGTAACGTCGATTGGGTGCGTACCGAACGAAACCTCACCCGTCTGGACCGGGTGTTCACCAGACTCGACCGTGAGCCGGAACGACCGGCCCACATCGATGTGCCGACGATGAGCCGCCACCGGGTCGTGCTGTTCTCCGCGACCCTGGCCTTCTACCTGGCGATCGTGTGGGCCGTGGTGACCACGTCCTGGCTGGTCCGGCTCGACTGGCAGGTCATGTTCTTCCGGCCGTACCAGCAGTGGTCGGGAATCCACTGGTTCGTCGACTACTACGTGGTGCTCGGCCAGCGCGGCCCCACCGCGGTGATGGTCGCGTCCTGGCTCGGCTGGCGCTCCTGGCGGCAGCACACGCTGCGTCCGCTGCTGACACTCGCCTCGTCCCTGCTGCTGCTCAACATCACCGTCGGTGCCGCCAAGATCGGCATGGGGCGTCTCGGACCGCACTACGCGACCGTGATCGGCTCGAACGAGATGGGTCTGGGCGGCGATATATTCCCCAGCGGTCACACCGCCAACGCGGTGGTGACGTGGGGAATTCTGGCGTATCTGGCCTCCACCCCGAGGGCGCGCCGCTGGCTCTCCGCCCTGTCGGCGCTGACCTCGCTCGGCGTGGGCATGGCCACCGTCTACCTCGGTACGCACTGGCTGAGCGACGTGCTCCTCGGCTGGGCCGCAGGACTGCTGATCATGCTGGCGCTGCCCTGGTTCGAGCCGGTCATCGCCAGGGTCGAGTCCGCGATCTTCGACCTGCGCGACCTCCTGCGTGCCCGCCGCCGCCGTACGGCGCCCGCCCCGGCCCACGCGCCGGGCGCGCCCGTGCCGCTCCAACCGCAGGTCACGCCCGCCGACGCCGCCGCACCGGCCCGCTCGTCGCGGGCGCCGATCCATCTGGCGCCCGGCCCGCACACGGCCCGTTCCGAGCGCACCCCGGTCACCCCGACGGGCAGCCGCCGCCCGCCGCACTCGGACCGCATCCCGCGCGGCGCCGCTCCGGTGGCCCGCCCGTGACGGGCGGCTGACCGCCCCTCACACCGGCGGGGGCCGGTACGCACGACCAACCCCCGCGACAAAGGCCAGGGCGGAGGCCCCGGCTCCTGATCCAGGAACCGGGGCCTCCGCCCTGATCACTCAGCCCTTCCAGGCGCGCACCACCGTGCCGTCACGGACCTCGAAGTTCAGCCGCCCGACGCGGTACTCCATGGTGATGATCGCGCCCGGCGGCAGCGAGCGCACCGACGACCACCCCCGCTCGCGCGCGAGTTGCTCGGCGTCCGCGGAGTCGAGGCCCACGTAGCCTTCCGGACTGTCTTCGGGCTCCGTCGGCGGAGTGGGAATCGGTGTCATACCGACACGCTAGGCCGGTCACGCTTCTGTCACAAGATCACGACAGGTGATCCGGCTCGATTCGAACGTAATTCCCGGACGCTGGGACAGTTCTTCGAATACGAAAGCGGCATTCCATTCGGAATCCCCGAAGTCGCCCGGCGAGCTGACGCGCCGTGGGAATTTCACCGCTTCCACACATGGCGCCCGATCACGCGAATGACAGACGCTGTCCGGGCACGATCAGGTCGGGATCACCGCCGATGACGTCCTTGTTGACGGCGTACAGCCGCTGCCAGGTGGTTCCGTGCCGGGCGGCGATGGCGCTCAGCGTGTCACCCTCGCGGACGGTGTAGTCACCGCCGGCGGAGCCACGGGACGAGCCACGCGCCGTCTGACCCGACGAACGCTCCGGCGCCTTCGACTGCTTCGACGGGCGCGGTGCCTTCGAAGGCTTCGACGCCTTCGAGGACTTCAGCGGCTTCGACGCCTTCGACGGGGCCGAGGCGTTGCCGGAGGAGGCCGACGCGGGTGCGGCGCCGTACGCCCCCGCCCGTGCCGAGCAGGTCGGCCAGGCGCCCCAGCCCTGGGACCGCTGGACCTTGGTGGCGACGGCTATCTGCTGGGCCCTGGTGGCCCCGTCGGCGGTCGGCGCGTAGGCCGCACCGCCGTGGGCCCGCCAGGTGCGGGCGGAGAACTGGAGCCCGCCGTAGTAGCCGTTGCCGGTGTTGATGTGCCAGTTGCCGCCGCTCTCGCACCGGGCGATGCGGTCCCACACACCGCCGTCCGCCGCCGCGGCCTCGCCGGTCGCGGCCAGCAGCCCGAGCGGGGCCAGCAACGCCGCCCCGGCGAGGACCGCCGTCGTGCGGAACTTGCGGGTGTTGTCGGCACATTCAGACATGTGGATCCCTCTCCACGAACCCGGGGTCCCCCGGGCGGGACGCGCCGGCCGCGCATGGACGCGGTCGGTCGCGCTCGCCCCGTCCGCCCGAGCCGGTGTGGTGATCTTGCTTCCTGGTGCCGGCCGGCGGACGTACCCGAGCGGTGCTCGTTGCACACGGCGGAGGAATCTAAGGAGCCCGACGAGTCCGCATCAACCAACTCCACGTCGTCCCAGGCCAGTTCACCGTTACCTCGGGTATCGGCGATTTTCGGCCACCCACTTCATTCCCCGATTTCCGGATTTGTCGACCGGTCCCCCGATCACCCTGTGACCCACTTCACCAACTCAAGTCCCTTTATAGCGGGAGGAGTTGACGCAGAGTGCCCGATTCGGCGCCGGGGGTGACCCTGCGCGTCGGATGGTTCGATTCCGTTCTTCTCAGGGCGTGACTCCCGCCACAGATCACCCGTTGTCTCCTTCATGAGCCCGGAACCCCCGGGGCTCATGGACCGGGAGCCGCCCGGCCCTTACGCACCGCATCCCGAGGGAGCCACCCGTGCCGCGCATGCTCGACGTCAGCGACGCCGTACGCGCCGAGATCGGCGACGAAGAAGCCGACCGGCTGCTCGCCGGAGAGAACGCCCCGGGCAGTTACGACTGCACGTCCTGCCGCACCCCGGGCGACTCCGAGCAGGAGCGCACCAGCACCGTCCTGTTCATCGGGGACGAGACCGCCGTACTCGCCTTCGCCCACGCCACCTGCCTGCCCTCGCAGGTCGTCCAGGTCACCGAGGAGCAGCTGCGGGGCGCGGTGCGCTCCATCAACGGCGACAGCGCCCCCGGCGGTGAGACGCCGGGCTCCGCGCCCGAGCAGGCCGTGCTCGGTGTCACCAGCGGACTCGTCCTGATCACCGGTGAGTTGCACCCCGCGCTCGTCGTGGAGCCGACCTCGCCGATCGCGCGGCCCGGCGCGTCGGGCGGGGGCGACGACTTCCTGCCGCTGCTCGTCGAACAGGGCTATCTCCCGGTGGCCTCGCTCGGCACGGTGCCCCCGGTGCTGCACGGCTGGTCGGTACTGCTGGCCGCGGGACAGCTGCACGCGGTGCTCCAGCCCGGCAGCCACGGCGGCCCGCAGGTGGCCTGGTGGCAGGCGCACCAGCCGCTCCAGGTCACCGACGGCTGGCGGGCCGCGGCCAACAAGCACCAGCAGGTGCTGATGTTCGCGGCCCCGGTCGGCTCCATCGGACGTCAGCCCCGCGAGGACCTGCTGCGCGACGCACTGGACAAGGCGGCGGCCGCGGGACGACTGGTCGCGGCGGCGCTGCCACTCGCCGGCATCTGACCGCGACACAGGGCACGACCGCATCCCTTCCCCCGCCCGGTCGTTTGCACATACGTGCACGCATACGAGGTTTCCCCCCACCGTTCGTCCCACCGCTCGTCCTTCTCGGCCACCCCCATCTACGACTCGCTCTATGCGGAGTGGATCAAGGCCTTCCGGACGCTGCCGGGCGATCACAGCGGCGAGGAGGAATGGGAGTTCGTCCCCTTCGGCCTGGCCCCGCACGGCACGGGCACCCATGGCGTGTACGGCCCGCACGGCACCTACGGCTCGGGGGCGTACGGGACACCGCCGCACGCCTCGAACTCCTACAGCGCGTACAGCGCGGGCGCCTACAGCGCCCGGCACGCCACCGGACAGCTGCAGCCGCAGTGGCAGCGGGTCGGCACGATCGGGCGGCAGCACACCGGAATGCAGCACGTCCCCGCGGCGCTGCCCCCGGCCCCGCGCCGAGGTCTGTGACCGCAAAAAAGGGAGTCTGTGACAACGCGAAGGGCGGCCCCGTTCCGGGGCCGCCCTTCGCGTCTGCTCACTTCTTCTTCGTGCCGCGCTTCTCGCGCACCCGCACCGAGATGTGGATCGGCGTCCCCTCGAAGCCGAACTCCTCGCGCAGTCGGCGCTCGATGAAGCGGCGGTAGCCCGCCTCGATGAAGCCGGAGGCGAACAGCACGAACCGCGGCGGCTTGGTGCCCGCCTGGGTGCCGAACAGGATGCGCGGCTGCTTGCCGCCCCGCACGGGGTGCGGGTGGGCGGAGACCAGCTCACCGAGGAACGCGTTGAGGCGGCCGGTCGGCACACGCGTCTCCCAGCCGGCCAGGGCCGTCTCGATCGCCGGGACCAGCTTCTCCATGTGCCGGCCGGTGCGCGCCGAGACGTTCACCCGGGGCGCCCAGGCGATCTGGCCGAGCTCGGTCTCGATCTCCCGCTCCAGGTAGTAGCGGCGCTCCTCGTCCAGGGTGTCCCACTTGTTGAACGCGACGACGATCGCGCGGCCCGCCTCGACGGCCATGGTGACGATCCGCTGGTCCTGCACCGAGATGTTCTCGGAGCCGTCGATGAGGATGACGGCGACCTCGGCCTTCTCGACGGCGGCCGCGGTGCGCAGGGACGCGTAGTAGTCGGCGCCCTGCTGCAGGTGGACGCGCTTGCGGATACCGGCGGTGTCCACGAACTTCCAGGTCACGCCGCCGAGTTCGATCAGCTCGTCCACCGGGTCACGGGTGGTGCCCGCGAGCTCGTTGACGACGACCCGCTCCTCGCCCGCCACCTTGTTCAGCAGGGAGGACTTGCCGACGTTCGGGCGGCCGATCAGCGCGATACGGCGCGGGCCGCCGACGGCGGTGCCGAAGGTCTGCTCGGGGGCTTCCGGGAGCGCCTCCAGGACGGCGTCCAGCATGTCGCCGGTGCCCCGGCCGTGCAGGGCGGAGACCGGGTGCGGCTCACCGAGGCCGAGCGACCACAGATAGGCCGCGTCCGACTCGCCGCTCAGACCGTCGACCTTGTTGGCGGCCAGCACCACGGGCTTGCCCGCCTTGCGCAGCAGCCGCACCACCGCCTCGTCGGTGTCGGTCGCGCCGACCTTGGCGTCCACGACGAACACGACCGCGTCGGCCGCCTCGATCGCGTACTCGGCCTGCGCGGCGACCGAGGCGTCGATGCCGAGGACGTCCTGCTCCCAGCCGCCGGTGTCGACGACCTTGAAGCGGCGGCCGGCCCACTCGGCCTCATAGGTCACACGGTCGCGGGTGACGCCCGGCTTGTCCTCCACGACCGCCTCGCGGCGGCCGATGATCCGGTTCACCAGGGTCGACTTGCCGACATTGGGGCGGCCGACGACGGCGAGCACGGGCAGCGGGCCGTGGCCCGCCGCCTCGATGGCGCCCTCGACGTCCTCGGTGTCGAAGCCCTCTCCCGCGGCGAGCTCCATGAACTCCGCGTACTCGGCGTCGCCGAGCGCCCCGTGCTCGTACTCGTGCTCAGCCGAGTCGCCGGGCTGGATCTGGTCGTTCATGAAGTCCGTACCTCGTTCATCGTGGTGATCGGTGGATCAGCGGTCATACGGTGATCCACTACTCAAGTGTCGCTCAGCGCCCGGTGAGACGCCTGGCGTTTTCCAGGTGCGCCGTGAGCTCCTTCTGGATGCGCTCGGTCGCCTCGTCCAGCGCCTTGCGTGTACGCCGCCCGGTGCCGTCGCCCGCCTCGAACGGGTCGCCGAAGACGACGTCGACGCGGGAGCGCAGCGGAGGCAGCGCCTTGACCAGGCGGCCCCGCCGTTCGGCGCTGCCCAGCACGGCCACCGGCACGATGAGCGCACCGCTGCGGACCGCGAAGTAGGCGAGCCCGGCGCGCAGCGACGCGAAGTCGCCCTCGCCCCGGGTGCCCTCCGGGAAGATGCCGAGCACGCCCCCGGCCTGCAGCACACCGAGGGCCCGTGAGATCGCGGTGCGGTCGGTGGTCGTGCGGTCCACCTGGACCTGGCCGATGCCGGTGAGGAAGGAGCCGAGCGGGCCGACGAACGCCTCCTTCTTGATCAGGAAGTGCGTCGGCCGGGGGGCCACGCCCATCACCATCGGTCCGTCGATGTTGTGGGAGTGGTTGACGGCGAAGATCACCGGTCCGGTGGCGGGTACCCGCCAGGCGCCGAGCACGCGCGGCTTCCACAGCCCGTACATCAGGCCTACGCCGATGCGCCGTCCGACATCGGCGCTTCTGGCCGACGGAACCTCGGTCACTTCCCCGCCCGCTTCTCCTCGACGAGGGTGACCACGCACTCGATGACCTGCGGCAGCGTGAGCTCGGAGGTGTCCACCTCGACCGCGTCGTCCGCCTTGGCGAGCGGCGAGGTCTTGCGGCTGGAGTCGGCCGCGTCCCGCTTGACCAGCGCCTCGCGGGTGGCGTTGACGTCCACGCCCTTGAGCTCACCGCTGCGGCGGGCGGCGCGGGCCTCCGGGGAGGCGGTCAGGAAGATCTTGAGGTCGGCGTTCGGCAGCACGGTGGTGCCGATGTCACGGCCCTCGACCACGATCCCGGCCTCGGCGGAGGCGGCCAGCGTGCGCTGCAGCTCGGTGATCCTGGACCGCACCTCGGGCACCGCGCTGACCGCGCTGACCTTGGCGGTCACGTCCTGGGTGCGGATCGGACCGGCCACGTCGACACCGTCGACCGTGATCGTCGGGCCCGCCGGGTCGGTGCCGGAGATGATCTCCGGCTTGCCGGCGACGGCGGCGATGGCGGTGGGGTCCTCCACGTCGATGTCGTTGGCCACCATCCACCAGGTGATCGCCCGGTACTGGGCCCCGGTGTCCAGGTAGCTCAGGCCGAGCTTGGCGGCCACGGCCTTCGACGTGCTCGACTTGCCCGTGCCGGAGGGGCCGTCGATCGCGACGATCACGGGCTGGGGGGCGCCGTTTTCCACGGGGGGACACCTTCCTGGTGCGGTGGGGCGGGTGCAGAGGGCGCGAGGGCGCCTGGGACAAGGTTACTGGGTGCCGGTGACCCGTTTGGACGTGTGAGGGGGACCTCACGTGGGCGTGCGGGGGTGATCCCACCCGGTGACGCCGGCCCGGCCCCGGGTGCCCTACTGCCGCAGGGCCCAGCCCCGCTCCCGCAGCGCGGCGGCCAGCTGCACCGTCGCCTTCGGCTCCACCAGCAGCTGCACCAGACCCGCCTGCTGCCCGGTGGCGTGCTCGATGCGCACGTCCTCGATGTTGACCCCGGCCCGCCCGGCGTCGGCGAAGATGCGGGCCAGCTGGCCGGGCTGGTCGTCGATGAGCACGGCGACCGTCTCGTAGACCCGCGGCGCGGACCCGTGCTTGCCGGGCACCCGCACCTGCCCGGCGTTGCCGCGCCGCAGCACGTCCGCGATGCCGGCGCCGCCCTCCTGCCGCTTGGCCTCGTCGGAGGACTGCAGGGCGCGCAGCGCGCGGACGGTCTCGTCCAGGTCGGCGGAGACGTCGACGAGCAGGTCGGCGACCGGGCCGGGGTTCGCCGACAGGATGTCGATCCACATCCGGGGGTCGGAGGCGGCGATCCGGGTCACGTCCCGTATCCCCTGGCCGCACAGCCGTACGGCCGCCTCCTCGGCGTGCTCCAGTCGCGCGGCGACCATGCTGGAGACCAGATGGGGCATGTGGGAGACCAGGGCCACGGCGCGGTCGTGGGCGTCGGCGTCCATGACGACCGGTACCGCGCGGCAGTGCGAGACCAGTTCCAGGGCGAGGTTCAGTACCTCGGTGTCGGTGTCCCGGGTGGGCGTGAGCACCCAGGGGCGGCCCTCGAAGAGATCACCGGTGGCGGCCAGCGGGCCGGACTTCTCGCGGCCGGACATGGGGTGGGTGCCCATGTAGGAGGACAGGTCGAGGCCCAGTGCCTCCAGCTCACGGCGCGGGCCGCTCTTGACGCTGGCCACGTCGATGCAGCCGCGGGCCGCGCCGCGGCGCATGGTGTCCGCGAGGACCGCGGACACGTGTGCGGGCGGTGCGGCGACGATCGCCAGGTCGACCGGGCCCTCCGGCGCCTCGTCGGTGCCCGCGCCGAGCGCGGCGGCGGTGCGCGCCTGCTCTGGGTCGTGGTCGGCGAGGTGGACGAGCACGCCCCGCTGGGACAGCGCGAGCGCGATGGACGTGCCGATGAGGCCGGTACCGATGACGAGTGCGGTTCTCACTGGGCGATGTCCTTGCGCAGGGCGGCCGCGGCACCGAGGTACACGTGGTTGATGTCGGCACGGGGCCGGTCGGACGCGATGTGCGCGAGGACCCGGACCACACGGGGCATGGCGCCCTCGACGGCGAGTTCCTGGGCGCAGATCAGTGGCACGTCGAGGATGCCGAGCTTCCGGGCGGCCGCGGCCGGGAAGTCGCTGCGCAGATCGGGGGTGGCGGTGAACCAGATGCTGATCAGGTCGTCCGTGGACAGCCCGTTCCGCTCCAGGAGGGCGGTGAGCAGGGCTCCGACCTGCTCGTCCATGTGGCCGGCCTCGTCCCGTTCCAGCTGGACGGCCCCCCGGACCGCTCGTACCGCCACGGCGCTGCTCCTTGCTCTGTTGTTGCTGTCTGGCCCTGTCCAGCCTAGTCAGCGCGGGCCGAAGGGGTGCGGCGTGGTCGCCCGCTGAGACGTACGCGTTGGGCTGTCAGGCGTACCCGGCGCATATTTTGCGGCGGCTCGTCCCGGGTTGCTTCGTCTTGGGCGTTTTCAGTGCCAAGATGCCGACATGACTCACGGTTCGACGCGGCGCACGGTTCTCGCGACGGGCGGGGCGGTATTCGCCGCGGCTTGCGCGGGTTGCAGCAACAGCGGCGAGGGGAGCGAGTCCGCCTCGTCCCCGGGTGGGAGTACGAGCGCGAGCCCGGTCTCGAGTACGAGCAAGAGCGCGAGCCCGGGCCCGAGCGGGTCGGCCGGGCCGGAACTGACCCGCACGAGCGACGTCCCGCTCGGCGGTGGCCTGGTCCTGCCGGACCAGAAGATCGTGATCACCCAGCCGACGCAGAACGAGTTCAAGGCGTTCTCCGCGATCTGCACCCATCAGGGCTGCACCGTCAACAACGTCGCGGACGGCACCATCCACTGCCCCTGCCACGGCAGCCAGTTCCGCATCACCGACGGCGCGGTGGCCCACGGTCCGGCGACCAGGCCGCTGCCCGAGGAGCACATCAAGATCGAGGGGGACTCGATCCACCTGGCGTGAGCCGGACCGCGGGTTCAGCTGTCCCAGAGCGCCCCGAGCGTGAGCAGGTCCCCCCGGTACTCGATCCGGTCCGTCCACGCGGTCGGCCAGGCGTCCGCGCCCAGGTGGGCTCCGGCGAACGCGCCGGTGAGACAGGCGATCGAGTCCGAGTCGCCCGAGGTGCAGGCGGCCCGGCGCAGCGCGGTGACGGGTTCGTCCACGAAGAGCAGGAAGCACAGCAGGCCGGTGGCCAGCGCCTCCTCGGCGATCCAGCCCGCGCCGGTGGCGAGGCACGGGTCGTCCTCCGGCGAGACGCCGCGCACGGCGTCCTGGAGCCGGCCCAGGATCTCCAGGCACTCGTCCCAGCCGCGGCTGATGAAGTGCTCGGGAGACGGGTCGTGCGAGCGGGTCCACAGGTCGCCGAGCCAGGTGTGGTGGTAGCGGGTGCGGTTGTCGAGCGCGTAGGAGCGGAGCCGGCCGACGAGTCCGGTCGGCTCGGCACCCTGGGCGAGCAGCCGTACGGCGTGCGCGGTGAGGTCGGAGGCGGCGAGCGCGGTCGGGTGCCCGTGGGTGAGCGCGGACTGCAACTGGGCGGCACCGGAGCGCTGTTCGTCGCTGAGGCCGGTGGCGAGGCCGATCGGGGCGACGCGCATGTTGGCGCCGCAGCCCTTGGAGCCGATCCGGCTGGCGTCCTGCCAGAGCCGGCCTTCCTCCTTGAGCAGGCCGCACGCCTCCAGGCAGGTACGGCCCGGGGCCCGGTTGTTCTCCGGGGACTCGTACCAGTGCACGAACTCCTCGCGCACCGGCCGCTCCAGCCGCTTCGGCGCGAGCACCCCGCGGTCCATGGCGGTGCGCAGCCCGCGCCCGAGCGCCAGGGTCATCTGGGTGTCGTCGGAGACCTGGGTGTGCTTCAGTTCCATCTCCCGCCACGGCCCGAACTTGGCGAGGATCGACGGCACGTCGTTGAACTCGGTGGGGAAGCCGAGCGCGTCGCCGAGGGCGAGGCCCAGCAGGGATCCGGTGGCGGCGCGCTTGCTCAGGGGCGTGGCGGTCATGCGGGGTGTCCTTCCCGGGGCGGTCGAAGCAGGGGCGGGTGCAGTGCGGTGGCCGGGCCCGCGCGGTAGAGGGCGGCGGGCTTGCCGCGGCCGCCGGTGAGCCGGGCGGCGCCCGGCACCGGTGTCACGAAGCCGGGGGTGGCGAGCACCTTGCGCCGGAAGTTGGGCCGGTCCAGGACGGTGCCCCACACGGTCTCGTAGACCTGCTGGAGTTCCCCGAGGGTGAACTCGGGCGGGCAGAAGGCCGTGGCGAGGCAGGTGTACTCCAGCTTGGCGCCGACCCGTTCGTGGGCGTCGGCGAGGATCCGGTCGTGGTCGAAGGCGAGCGGCCCGGCCTTGTCGTACGGCAGCCAGCGGGCCTCGGCCGCGTCGCCGCCGCCCTGCGGCTCGGGGGCGTCGGGCAGCAGTGCGGCGAAGGCGACGGAGACGACCCGCATCCGGGGGTCGCGGCCGGGCTCGCTGTACGTGCGCAGCTGCTCCAGGTGCACCCCGGAGAAGCCAGGGCCCCCAGGACCGCCGGAACCCCCGGGGCCTCCAGCGCCGCCGAAGACACCGTCGAGGCCGGTCTCCTCGGCGAGTTCGCGCCGGGCGGCGGCCTCGGCCGACTCGTCGGGCAGCAGGAAGCCGCCGGGCAGCGCCCGGTGTCCGGCGTACGGCTCCTGCCCGCGCTCGACCAGGAGCACATGCAGAGCGCCGTCGCGGAGGGTCAGGACGGCGAGGTCGACGGTGACGGCGAACGGCTCGTAGGCGTACTTGTCGTAGCCCTCCATCCCGGCTCCTCTCCCCCGTGGAGTCATTTATAGTCGCTACGACTATAAAGAGGGCCGGGTCGATCCACAACCCCCTCAGCGCCCGCTGGAGCCCCGTTCACACACATGACGACGGCCGGTCCCGGGAGACCCGGAACCGGCCGTCACAAACTCACGCAGGCGCCTCCTAGAGGTCGACCTCCTTCAACAGCATGCCGACCTCGGTGTTCGACAGCCGACGCAGCCAGCCCGACTTCTGGTCGCCCAGGGTGATCGGACCGAAGGACGTACGCACCAGCTTCTCGACCGGGAAACCGGCCTCGGCGAGCATGCGGCGCACGATGTGCTTGCGGCCCTCGTGCAGGGTCACCTCGACCAGGTAGTTCTTGCCGGTCTGCTCGACGATCCGGAAGTGGTCCGCGCGGGCATACCCGTCTTCCAGCTGGATGCCGTCCTTGAGTCGCTTGCCCAGGTCGCGCGGGATCGGGCCGACGACGGCCGCCAGGTAGGTCTTCTTCACGCCGTACTTGGGGTGGGTCAGCCGGTGGGCCAGCTCGCCGTGGTTGGTGAGCAGGATGACACCCTCGGTCTCGGTGTCGAGCCGGCCGACGTGGAAGAGCCGCGTCTCACGGTTGGTGACGTAGTCGCCGAGGCACTGGCGCCCCTCGGGGTCCTCCATGGTGGAGACGACACCGGCGGGCTTGTTCAGCGAGAAGAACTGGTACGACTGCGTCGCCACCGTCAGGCCGTCGACCTTGACCTCGTCCTTCTCCGGGTCGACGCGGCGGCCCTGCTCCAGGACGATCTCGCCGTTGATCTCGACCCGCGCCTGCTCGATCAGCTCCTCGCAGGCCCGCCGGGAGCCGTAGCCCGCGCGCGCGAGGACCTTCTGGAGCCGCTCGCCCTCCTGCTCGGCGCCCGGGAAGGTCTTGGGCAGCTTGACGTCCTTCTTGCCCTCGTACCGCTCCCGGTTGCGCTCCTCCGCCCGCGCCTCGTACTCGCGGGAGCGTCCCGGAGCCGTACGCCCGCCGCCCTGCTGGGACTGCCGGGGACCGCCCTTGGCGCCACCGCGGGCGGCGCCCCCGCGGCCGGACTTGGGGCCGTCGTTGGTGGCGCCGGGGCCCACGTCGTAGCGGCGCTCCTCGGGGCGGGGCTTGCGGGGACGGCCCTGCCCCTGCTTGTCGTCCCTGTTGTTGCCGGCACCGCGGTAGTTACCGCGTCCGCCACCACTCTTGCCGCTGCCGCTGCTTCGCATCAAAGTTCCGTCTTAGTCGTCTGCGTCGTCTGCGCCGGGCGCGTCGGGCGCGTCCGGATCGAACGACGGTACGCCCTCCTGGGTCTCGGCCTCGATCGCCTCCGCCTCGGGGAGGAAGGGCGCGAGCTCCGGGAGCTCGTCCAGACCGCGCAGGCCCATCCGCTCCAGGAAGTAGTTCGTCGTCCTGTACAGGATCGCACCTGTTTCGGGTTCCGTGCCCGCCTCCTCGACCAGACCTCGCTGGAGGAGGGTGCGCATCACACCGTCACAGTTGACTCCCCGTACGGCGGAGACCCGGCTGCGGCTCACCGGCTGACGGTAGGCGACGACGGCGAGGGTCTCCAGCGCGGCCTGGGTGAGACGGGCCTGCTGGCCGTCCAGGACGAAGCCCTCGACGGCCGCGGCGTACTCGGGACGGGTGTAGAAGCGCCAGCCGCCCGCGACCAGCCGCAGCTCGAAACCGCGGCCCTGCACGGTGTACTCGTCGGCCAGCTCGCGCAGCGCGTCGCCGACCTGCCGCCGCGGCCGCTGAAGGATCTTGGCGAGGTGCTCCTCGGTCGCGGGCTCGTCGACGACCATGAGGACCGCCTCCAGGGCGGGCTTGAGGTCGAGACCGGTGATCTCCTCGCTCACGCCTTCTCCTCCTCCATGGGCTCCGTGGGCTCCTCGGGCTCCGTGGCCTGATCGGCTTGCTCGGGTCGCTCGGGCGGCCGGTCGAACTCGTCGGTGACCCGGGGCGCATCGTCCCCGTCACCGCCGGTCCATCGCACGAGCAGGTCGCCTAGGGCGGTCTCCTGGTCCAGCGCGACGGCTTTCTCCCGGTACAGCTCCAGCAGCGCGAGGAAGCGTGCCACCACGGTCAGGGTGTCGTCGGTGTCCTCGACCAGCGCGCGGAAGCTGGCCTCTCCCAGCTCCCTGAGCCGTGCGACCACGATGCGCGCCTGTTCCTGCACGCTGACCAGCGGGGCGTGGATGTGGTCGACGTACACCTGCGGCTTGGCCCTCGGCTGCATCGCCTTGACCGCGAGCCTGGCGAACCCGTCCGCGCCGATGCTGATGACGACCTCGGGCAGCAGCTCGGCGTGGTGGGGTTCGAGGCCGACGGTACGGGGGTAGCGGCGGGCCTCCTGGTCGAGCCGGTGGTTGAAGATGTCCGCGATCTGCTTGTACGCGCGGTACTGGAGCAGTCGCGCGAACAGCAGGTCGCGAGCCTCCAGGAGCGCCAGGTCGGCCTCGTCCTCCACCTCGGCCGCCGGCAGCAGCCGGGCCGCCTTGAGGTCCAGCAGAGTGGCCGCCACGACCAGGAACTCCGTCGTCTGGTCCAGGTCCCAGTCCGGCCCCATGGCGCGGATGTGCGCCATGAACTCGTCGGTGACCTTGGACAGCGCCACCTCCGTGACATCGAGCTTGTGCCTCGAGATCAGCTGAAGCAGCAGATCGAAGGGGCCCTCGAAGTTGGCGAGCCGAACCTTGAAGACCCCGTCCCCCGCGCCTTCCGGTTCCCGGGCGGGCGCCGCCAGGGCCGGGTCGTCGGACACGGGCTCGGGTTGAGGCGCGGGCTCGTGCTCCGCAAGCGCGGGCTCGTGCTCGGGCTCCGCAAGCTCCGCGGCGGCCCGCGTCACGCCCGGGCCGCGGCCCAGCGCACGGCGGCGGGTGGGTGGAGGAGCGTCGTTCGAGGTCATGGCCCCCGCAGGCTACAGCCAGCGCCCCGGCGGACAACGTTTACCCGGCAGGGAGCGGCGTCCGGGTGCGTACTCCCGGCGTACCGGCCGGAAGGCCTCCCACTGGATCGACACCGCCCGCCGCCGGGGACCCCGGCCGGGCCTCAGCGCCCGCGCAGCCGTCGTACGAGGATGCTCGCTTCGCCTCGGGACTCCAGGTCGGCCAGGACCACGGCCACCGCCTCGCGGACGATGCGGCCGCGGTCGACCGCGAGGCCGTGCTCGCCGCGGAGCACCAGGCGGGCGTGCTCCAGGTCCATCAGTTCCTCGGCCGAGACATACACGGTGATCTTCTCGTCGTGCCGCTCGCGCCCGCTGGGCCGCCGTGCCGCCGCCCGCCCGCGCTTGCGGGAGGCGGCAGAACCTTCCTGCTCGGCCTGGCGCCGGGCCGGCCGCGCGCGGGACTCGCCGGTCTCCGTCGGCTCGGCATCCGCCGCCACGTGCTCCGCCCCGCCGCCGTCCCTGCCCTGCGCGGGCACCGAGGGCGGTACGTCCTCACCGGCGGCCGCGTCGCTCTCCCCCGCCGGAGCCGGCACCCGGCCCTCGCCGCCGGCCGGACGCCGGGGAGTGGACGGCTGGAGAGCCATACCCCCTGTCGTGCGGAACAGTTCGTCGGCCCCCGGCAGACTCACTCGGCGTGACACCGGGCGAGCACCTCCCTGGCGAGCTGGCGGTAGGCGGCGGCACCGACGGAGTTGGACGCGTACGTGGTGATGGGCTCACCGGCGACCGTGGTCTCCGGGAAGCGGACCGTGCGCCCGATGACCGTGTGGTAGACGTGATCGTCGAACGCCTCCACCACCCGGGCGAGAACCTCGCGACTGTGCACCGTGCGCGAGTCGTACATCGTGGCGAGGATGCCGTCGAGCTCCAGCTCGGGGTTGAGCCGCTCCTGGACCTTCTCGATCGTCTCGGTCAGCAGGGCCACACCGCGCAGCGCGAAGAACTCGCACTCCAGCGGCACGATCACCTTGTGCGCGGCGGTCAGCGCGTTGACCGTGAGCAGGCCGAGCGAGGGCTGACAGTCGATCACGATGTAGTCGTAGTCGGACAGCAGCGGCTTGAGGGCACGCTGGAGCGTCGACTCGCGCGCGACCTCCGACACCAGTTGCACCTCGGCGGCCGACAGGTCGATGTTGCTGGGCAGCAGGTCCATGTTGGGGACCGCCGTCTTCAGGAGGACCTCGTCCGCGGACATGCCCCGCTCCATGAGCAGGTTGTAGACGGTGAGGTCGAGCTCCATCGGGTTGACACCGAGACCCACCGACAGCGCGCCCTGCGGGTCGAAGTCCACGAGCAGCACACGCCGGCCGTACTCCGCGAGCGCGGCACCCAGGTTGATGGTCGACGTGGTCTTGCCGACGCCGCCCTTCTGGTTGCACATCGCGATGATCTTCGCGGGGCCGTGGTCGGTCAGCGGGCCCGGGATCGGGAAGTAGGGCAGCGGGCGTCCGGTCGGGCCGACGCGCTCGCGGCGCTGACGGGCGGCGTCGGGCGCGAGCGTGGCCGCGTACTCCGGGTCCGGCTCGTATTCGGCGTCGGGATCGTAGAAGTGTCCCTGGGGCAGTTCGTCGTAGTCGGCGAAGTGGTTGTGGGGCGCGCCACTTCCGTCGCCGGCCATGGCGTTCACGTGATGGCCATCCATGCTCTGGTGTGCAGTCCGGATCTCCTGCGGACCCGGGCTCTGGCGGGCTGCGAAGGTGCGCACAGCAACGGAGCCGACAGCCTCGAACCCCGTGGGGCCCTGGCCCCGTACAGGCGTTCCTGGTTGACCACCCCCAGGAGAAAATGTCGACTCATTCACAAGTCGTCTTACCTCCTTGGTGACCAGGAAACTTCTAGACAGGTCAGCGTGACACCATGCCGACGGTTGGCGACTCTATGGCGTGTCGGCGGTCCGCAGCAACACAATCCGCCGGACCCGGCAGGATGTGTCGGCAATGAAACATCCCGCTGTCAAGGGCGTATGACCGTCGCACAGCAGGTTTCACCGGTGTGCGAATCGGTCGAAGGGTTACGTTCGAGGCGAGTTGGCCGAGCGTCGCAAAGTGACCATACACACATCCGGCCGGACCTTGTTGGGCAAGGTCCGGCCGGATACATGCGGTTGACGACCCGTGTTGACGTATCGCCTTTGCCGTATGGTGACTTGACGATCGGCCCGGTCGGCGGCTCAGCCGACCAGGGTCTCCAGGTCCACGTGAGGCAGTCCGTGCGCCTCCGCGACCTCCCGGTAAACGACCTTGCCGTCATGGGTGTTGAGACCCCGGGCCAGCGCGGCGTCACGGCGCAGCGCCTCCACCCAGCCGTTGTCGGCGAGCGAGACGATGTACGGCAGCGTGGCGTTGGTCAGCGCGTAGGTGGAGGTGTTGGGCACCGCGCCGGGCATGTTGGCCACGCAGTAGAAGACCGCGTCGTGGACCCGGAAGGTCGGCTCGGCGTGCGTGGTCGGGTGGGAGTCCTCGAAGCAGCCGCCCTGGTCGATCGCGATGTCGACAAGGACACATCCGGCCTTCATCCGGGACACCAGGTCGTTGGTGACCAGCTTCGGGGCCTTGGCGCCCGGGACGAGGACGGCGCCGATGACGAGGTCGGCCTCCAGGCAGGCCTTCTCCAGCTCGAAGGTGTTGGAGACGACGGTCTGGATCTTCGTACCGAAGATCTTGTCCGCCTCCTTGAGCTTGTTGATGTCCCTGTCGAGCAGGGTCACGTGGAAGCCGAGGCCGATGGCGATCTGCGCGGCGTTCCAGCCGGAGACGCCGCCGCCGATGATGACGGCCTTCCCGGCCGGCACGCCCGGGACACCGCCGGGCAGCACACCGCGGCCGCCGTTCGCGGCCATCAGGTGGTAGGCGCCGACCTGGGGCGCGAGCCGGCCCGCGACCTCGGACATCGGGGCGAGCAGCGGCAGCGCGCGGTTCGGCAGCTCGACGGTCTCGTAGGCGATCGCGGTGGTGCCGGACGCGAGAAGGGCGTCCGTGCACTCCTTGGAGGCGGCCAGGTGCAGGTAGGTGAAGAGGACCTGGTCCTTGCGGAGGCGGTGGTACTCCTCCGCGATGGGCTCCTTGACCTTCAGCAGCAGGTCCGCGGCGGCCCAGACCTCGTCGGCGGTCTCCAGGATCTCGGCGCCGGCCGTCACGTACTCCTCGTCCGGGATCGAGGAGCCGACGCCGGCGTTCCGCTCGACGACGACCTGGTGGCCATGGCGTACCAGCTCGTGCACGCCTGCGGGGGTGATGGCCACGCGGAACTCGTTGTTCTTGACCTCGCGGGGGATGCCGACCTTCACGTCGATCACGGTCCTTGGCTCAGAGGGTCTGGGGCATAGACAACGACATACCGTTGATACGGGGGCACAACGGGATGTACCGCAGGAGAACGAGCGGCAGAGCCAGTTTAATGAAGGTGTTCCGGCTGTCTAGCCTTTCATTGCATCAATCTTCAGGAGATGCGCTACGGATTTCGCAGGCGTCCGAGCCGTCCGGGCCACGCGTGTCGTCTTCCGTGGCTTCCGGGCCGTCCTCCAGGGCCTCCAGGGCCTCCGGAGCGTCCGGAGCGTCCGGAGCCTCCGGGACCTTCGAGCCGTCCTCCTTGGCCGGCATGGCCGGATCGTCACCCCGGCCCTCCTGCGGCCCCTCACCCAGCATGCGCTCGGCGGCACCCCGGTGCAGTCGAGCGGCGGCACAGTCGCCCAGGTGCTCCAGGGTGTCGGCGAGCCGCAGTTGGAGCGCGGCCTGCAACCGGACGTCCTCGGCACGGCGCGCCCACTCCCCCGCCTCCTGACAGGTGCGCAGCGACTCCTCCGGCCGGCCCGCGTACTCCTGCACCCGCGCCAGTTCGCTCAACGCGCGGGCGTGGGCGGCGACATCGCCGCTCTTGCGGTACACGGCGACGGCCGCCCGCCAGTTGCGCAGCGCCTCGCCGTAGCGGCCCGTGTAGGTGTGGGCGGTGGCGATACGGCCGTAGAGCCGGGCGGCGTCCGCGCGCTCGTCGCGGGCCAGCCGTTGGGCGAGGGCCCGGCCGAACCAGTCGGCGGCCCGGTCGAAGTCCCCGAGCTCCTGGTAGGTGCTGCCCACGGATTCCATCGCGCGGCCGGTCGCGTACGGGTCGTTCGCCGCGCGCCCGGCGTCCAGCGCGGCACGGTAGCGGGCCAGCGCGGTGGCCGTACGCCCGGTGCGGGCGTCGAGGTCCGCCAGGTTGAGCAGCGCGGCGGCCTTCTCCCGGGGCAGACCGCGTCGCTCGGCCACATCGAGGACGAGGCCGTGGATGCCGTACAGGTCGGGCGCGGCCGCCTGGGTTCCGAAGTGTGCCGCCATCGCCCTGACCAGCTGGGACATCAGACGGCGGGCCAGCGTGTCCAGCTCCCCGTCGGCGACCGCCAGGCGGGCGGCGGCCAGCAGGGCGGGGCGGCGGACGGTGAGCCAGTCGGCGGCCGCCCTGGGGCTGGGGAAGCGCTGCGAGCGGGGCAGGCCCTGGATCTTCTCTCGGGCGTCCGGGTTGTCCGTCTCGGTGATCGCGCGGCAGGACTGGAGCAGCCGCACGGTCCGTTCCAGCATGCGGGCGCGGGCGAGCTGGATCTCGGCCGGCCGCTCCAGTTCCTCGGCGAGGGAGCGCAGCAGGGGGTGCAGGCATCCCGGGACCTCGTACTGCGGCAGCCGGGACGGCACGGCCCGCAGCAGTCCGAGCGACACGAACTCGTCCAGGACGGTACGGGCGGCACTCACCGAGCAGCCCACGAGGGCGGAGGCGGTGTGCGGGTCGACCAGGCCGAGGGGAGCCAGCGAGAGCAGGCGCAGGGTGCGGGCGGCCGGGGCGGGCAGCTGGTCGTGGACGAGCCGGAAGACCCGGCCGAGCGGGGGCGTCTCGTCGCCGCCCGAGCGCAGCCGTTTGGCCAGGTCGGCGACGGCCGCCTGGGGCCGGGCCGCGAGCCAGCCGCCGGCCAGGGTCAGCGCGGCGGGATGGGCCTGGCACGCCTCCACGAGGTTCTCGGCGGCGCGCGGGTCCACGGTGATGCGCACCGAGCCGGTGTGGCGGGTGAGCAGTTCGAGGGCCGATTTGGTGTCTAGGCCGCCCAGGGTGCAGGGCCTGACGTCCACGATGCCGGTGAGCGGACCACCGGAGACAGCGACGACCAGGCAGTCCGGGGAGTCCGGGAGCAGTGCGTCCACCTGCTCGGCACCGGCCGCGTCGTCCAGCAGGAGCAGCGTCCGCCGCCCGGCCAGGGCCGTGCGCAGCGCGCCGGTCAGGTCGTCCTCGGCGGCTCCTGGCGGCGTGGGCAGGCCGAGGGTGCCGAGCAGTTCACGGGCGGCCCGCTCGATGGGTACCGGAGTGCCGTCGGGCTCCGAGAGCCGGGTGCGCAGCACCCCGTCGGGGTAGCTGTCGGCGATCTGCCGCACCAGCCGCTCGGCAAGCGCCGAACGGCCGGAGCCGGGTCGGCCGGCGATCAGGAGCACGCGCGCGCACGGCGCCTTGCGGCCCGCCAGGGTGTCCAGGCCCGCGCGTTCGATGTCCGCGCGGAGTTCCTTCAACTCCCTTGTGCGGCCCAGGAAATGGCTCTCCGCGAGCGCGCCGCCCGACAGCCGGACGCCGTCCGTGTCCACCGCCTGATCCGTCACGGGCCACACTCCCGTCCCACCGAACGCGCAAGCCCGCCGGGACTCCGGTGCGGGCGTGATCCGAGCCTAGTTCACGCTCTGCGACGAACCCGGCGGAGCGCGGCGGGCAGGTCCCTCGATCGGATCAGGCGATCGTCACACCGGTGGCGGGTTCGGCGTCCGGGACGGAGCCGGAGGGGGGCTGGGAGTGGGGCCGGAGTACGGCCGGTTCAGGACTCGAAGGGACGCGCGGGCCAGGGCGCCTCGGCCGGGCGCAGCGCGTCGAGGCCGTCGCCGTGCCGCGCGGCGACCAGCGAGAGGATGCCGACCACGAGACAGTTGTTGTGCAGTTCGCCCGCGAGTACGCCGCGCAGGAGTTCCTCGACGGGCACGCGCGCGTGCTCCATGTCGGCCTCCTCGTCCTCGACCTCGAAGCGCTCCCCCTCGGCCTCCGAGAGACCACGGGCGAGGAAGATCCGTACGGACTCGTCGCAGCCGCCGGGGGTGGTGTAGACGTCGGTCAGCACCCGCCAGTCCTCGGCCTTGACGTGCGCCTCCTCGTACAGCTCGCGCTGGGCGGCGTGCAGCGGGTTCTCCCCGGGCACGTCGAGCAGGCCGGCCGGGATCTCCCACAGCTTCTGCCGCACCGGGTGACGGTACTGGCGGATGAGGTGCACACGGTTCTCGTGGTCGAGGGCGACGACGGCCACCGAGCCGGGGTGCACCTGGTAGTCGCGGCGGACCACCGAGCCGCCGGGCATGACCACCTCGTCCGTGCGGACGGAGGTCTTGTTGCCCACGAAGGGGGTCTCCGTCGCGCGGATCTCCCACTCCTCGGGGGTGTCCTTGATCGTCATGCCCTGCCGCCCTTTCCGTGCACGGATGAAACCGGGGTGCGCACCGTGGAAGGTATGCACCCCGGCCACCGTACAACTGGTGCCCTACTCGGCGATCTTCCGCTCGACAGCCGCCTTGACGAGCCCGGCGAACAGCGGATGCGGACGCGTGGGACGCGAGCGCAGCTCCGGGTGCGCCTGGGTGGCGACCAGGTAGGGGTGGACGTCGCGCGGGTACTCGACGTACTCGACGAGCTTGCCGTCCGGGGAGGTGCCCGAGAAGAGGATGCCGGCCTTCTTCTCCAGCTCCGCGCGGTAGGCGTTGTTCACCTCGTAGCGGTGCCGGTGGCGCTCCTCCACGTACTCCTTGCCGTCGTACACCTCGCGCACGATGGAGCCCTCGGCCAGCTTCGCCGGGTACATGCCCAGCCGCATGGTGCCGCCCATGTCGCCCTCACCGGCGACGATGTCGAGCTGCTCGGCCATGGTGGAGATGACCGGGTGGGCGGTGGCGGAGTCGAACTCGGTGGAGTTGGCGTCCTGGATGTCGGCCAGATTGCGCGCGGCCTCGATCACGATGCACTGCAGGCCCAGGCAGAGCCCGAGCAGCGGGATCCGGTTCTCGCGGGCGTAGCGGATGGCGCCGACCTTGCCGAGCACTCCGCGGTCGCCGAAGCCGCCCGGGATGCAGATGCCGTCGACGTCGGCGAGCTGCGCCTGGGCGTCCGCCGGGGTCTTGCAGTCGTCCGAGGTGACCCACTTGATCTTGACGCGGGCCCGGTTGGCGAAGCCGCCCGCGCGCAGCGCCTCGGTGACCGACAGATAGGCGTCGGGCAGGTCGATGTACTTGCCGACCAGGGCGAGGGTGATCTCGTGGTCGGGGTTGTGGACACGGTCGAGCAGGTCGTCCCAGGTGGTCCAGTCGACGTCCCGGAAGGGCAGGTCCAGTTTGCGGACCACATAGGCGTCCAGGCCCTCGCCGTGCACGGTCTTCGGGATGTCGTAGATCGAGCGGGCGTCGGGGCAGGCCACGACGGCGGCCTCGTCGACGTCGCACATCAGCGAGATCTTCCGCTTGATCGCGGTCGGCACCTCGCGGTCGCAGCGCAGCACGATCGCGTCGGGCTGGATACCGATGTTGCGCAGCGCGGCCACGGAGTGCTGGGTCGGCTTGGTCTTCAGCTCACCGGAGGGACCGATGTAGGGCAGCAGGGAGATGTGCACGACGAAGACGTTGTCCCGGCCGACCTCGTGCCGGACCTGGCGGACCGTCTCCAGGAACGGGAGCGACTCGATGTCGCCGACCGTGCCGCCGACCTCGGTGATCACGACGTCCACCTCGTCGGTGGCCATACGCCGGATGCGGTGCTTGATCTCGTTGGTGATGTGCGGGATGACCTGCACCGTGTCACCCAGGTACTCGCCGCGCCGCTCCTTGGCGATGACGGTCGAGTACACCTGGCCTGTAGTGACGTTGGCGGAGCCGTCCAAGTCGCGGTCGAGGAAGCGCTCGTAGTGTCCGATGTCCAGGTCGGTCTCGGCGCCGTCGTTGGTGACGAACACCTCACCGTGCTGGAACGGGTTCATGGTGCCCGGGTCCACGTTCAGGTACGGGTCGAGTTTCTGCATCACGACGCGCAGTCCCCGGGCCTTGAGCAGCATGCCCAGGCTGGAGGCGGTGAGGCCCTTGCCCAGAGAGGAGGCGACACCCCCGGTGACGAAGATGTGCTTGGTCGTCGTGGCTGTGCTGTTCCGGAAAACAGGGGGCGGCATGGCCAAGAGGGGGCTCCCGTGGTCGCTGTCTGTCGTGCGGTACGGCTCCCGGTCCGAAGATTTCGGGGGGTGCCGTCGCTGCGGTTCGGGGGTTTCACGCCCACCGGTCCACGGGCTACCAGGGTATCAGCGCCGGACGGTGATGGCTTCCGGCCACGCTCCGCGCACGCGGCGCGACAGGCAGGTTCCGGACGCGTGGCGAGCGGGCGGCTTCCCGCCCCCGGTTCACCCTCAGCTCACTCGTTCGGCCCACACGGGTTGCCCGGAGCGGCACGCAGATCATCTACGTGCGTCGTATCCTGCTCGGACACTCACTGCCGAGCCCGGCCGGAAAACGGCACCACCCCCGGCCGTACGAACCGGAACCCCGCGAGCTCGTCAGTTCGTTGAGAGATGACTGTGGTTTTGCCTCAGGGCGGGGCGGCTGCTTGGCTTCACCGCTCAACGACGCACAACAACAACCCCTTGACCGCACTAGCGAAAGCCCCCGTTTCCTCCGGGGGCGACGTGGCCGTTCGACTGGAGTTGCACGTGGCCGGGCGCATCGAAGACTACGCACTCATCGGAGACATGCAGACCGCGGCGCTGGTCTGCCGGGACGGCACAGTCGACTGGCTGTGCCTTCCCCGCTTCGACTCGCACGCCATCTTCGCCGGTCTGCTGGGCACCGAGGAGCACGGCTTCTGGCGGCTCGGGCCCGCACACGCGGCCGACGCGGAGCCGCCCACGGCGGCCCGGCGCACCTACCGGGGCGACTCGCTGATCCTGGAGTCGGAGTGGGACACCCCACGCGGCACGGTCCGTGTGACCGACTTCATGCCGCCGCGTGACGGCGCCCCGCAGCTGATCCGGATCGTCGAGGGCGTCACCGGCCGGGTGCCGATGCGCTCCGCGCTGCGGATGCGCTTCTCCTACGGTCGGGTGGTGCCCTGGGTGCACAAGCACGACGGCCGTACGGTGGCCGTCGCGGGCCCCGACTCGGTGTGGTTCGACACGTCGGCGGAGACCTACGGCAAGGCACTGACCACGTACGCGGACTTCACGGTCGCCCCGGGTGACCGGATCGCGTTCACGATCTCGTGGGAGCCCTCGCACAAGGAGCCGCCGGCGATGCCGGAGCCGGAGGCGTCGCTGGAGGCGACGGAGAGCTTCTGGCGCGAGTGGGTGGAGCAGTGCACCTACCACGGTCCGTACCGCGAGGCCGTGGTCCGGTCGCTGATCACCCTCAAGGCCCTCACCTACGCCCCGACCGGCGGTATCGTCGCCGCGCCCACCACCTCGCTGCCCGAGGACATCGGCGGTGTCCGCAACTGGGACTACCGCTACACCTGGCTTCGGGACGCGGCGATCACCCTGTCCTCGCTGCTGCGCACCGGCTACCGCGACGAGGCCCGCGCCTGGCGCGAATGGCTGCTGCGGGCGGTCGCCGGCGACCCGGAGAACCTTCAGATCATGTACGGCATCGCGGGCGAGCGGGAGCTCGGCGAGGCCGAGCTGGACTGGCTGCCCGGCTACGAGGACTCCGCGCCGGTCCGGGTGGGCAACGGCGCCGCGCACCAGCTCCAGCTCGACGTGTACGGCGAGGTCACCGAGGCACTGCACCTGGCCCACATGACGGGCCTGGCCCGCAACGACTACGCCTCGCTGCTCCAGCTGAAGCTGATCCGCTACCTGGAGGACCACTGGGACGAGCCGGACGAGGGCATCTGGGAGGTGCGCGGGCCGCGCCGGCATTTCGTGCACTCCAAGGTCATGGCCTGGGTCGCGGTGGACCGCACCATCAAGCTCATCGAGTCCGGCGACGCGGACGGGCCGCTGGAACGGTGGCGTGAGCTGCGTGACGACATCCACCGGGACGTGTGCGAGAAGGGCTACGACAAGGAACGCAACACGTTCACCCAGTCCTACGGCTCCAAGGAGCTGGACGCCTCTCTGCTGCTGATCCCGCAGATGGGCTTCCTGCCGCCGGACGACAAGCGGGTGATCGGCACCATCGAGGCGATCCAGCGCGAGCTGTCCACCCCGGACGGCTTCATCCTGCGCTACCCGACCGAGGGCGAGCAGGAGGGTGTCGACGGCCTCCCGGGCGACGAGGGCGCCTTCCTCGCCTGTTCGTTCTGGATGGCCGACGACCTCGCGATGATCGGCCGCGTCGACGAGGCCCGCAAGCTCTTCGAGAAGCTCCTGTCCCTGCGCAACGACCTCGGCCTCCTCGCCGAGGAGTGGGACCCCGTCCGCCAGCGCCAGGTCGGCAACTTCCCGCAGGCGTTCAGCCACGTTCCGCTGATCGACACGGCGCTGCGGCTGACGGCTTCGGGGGCCTACGGCGGCTGAGGCCACGTTCCAGCACAGGGTCGGCACTGCTCGTGACGCCTAGGCTTGGAACCGGAAACGGCACCCTGCGAAGGGGGACCGCCATGGCTTCCCGTTCCAAGGCGGGCGCGGCCCTCGGCGCGCTTCGCGGGGATCTCGCAGGCGAGGTGTTCGTCCCCGGGGATCCCGGCTACGACCGTGCTCGTGCCGTCTTCAGCGCGCTGGCCGACCGGCGTCCGGCCGTGATCGCCCGGTGCGCCGACGAGACCGACGTCGTGCGGGCCGTGCGGTTCGCCCGGGACCTCGATCTGCGGATCGCCGTACGCGGCGGCGGGTACGGGCTGGCCGGGACGGCGCCGACCGAGGGCGCGCTCCTGGTGGACCTGCGCCGGGTCCACGGGGTGACCGTCGATCCGGCGGCGCGGGCGGCACGGGTCGGGGGCGGTGCCACGATGGGGCGGCTTGAGCAGGCCGCGCGGGCCCACGGGCTGACTCTCACCGGCCTGCCCACACCGGGCGTCGGTGTCGCCGGGTTCGTGCTGGGCGGCGGCACCGGCCCGCTGGACCGGGGCTTCGGCCTCGCCGTGGACGGTCTGATCGGTGTCGAGCTGGTCACCGCCGACGCCCGGCGGGTGCACGCGAACCCCGACGAGAACCCGGAGCTGTTCTGGGCGCTGCACGGTGGCGGCGGGAACTTCGGCGTCGTCACCGCGCTCACCCTGGAGCTGCGGGAGCTGCCGGAGTTCTCCGCCACGCTGCTGCTCTACGACCCGCGGTACGGCCGTGCGGTGGTCCGTGCGTTCCGCGAGGTCATCGAGACGGGGCCCGACCGGGTGGGCGGCGCCGTGATGTGTCCGGCGGCGGGCGAACCGCTGTACGGCGCGCTGCTGACCTGCCCGGGCGGCGCGGCGGAGCTGCGCGCTCCGGCCGGGCCGCTGCTGGCGCTGCCGCGTGTGGCGGAGCTGTCCGGCGTCGCGGCGCCGCACGCGCTGGAGTGCCCCGCCGGGCTGCGCGCCCACTGGTCGGCGGAGTGCCTGACCGGTCTGCCCGACGGTCTGGTGGATGTCCTCCTCGCCCGCGCGCACGACGCGCCCGTGCCGGGCGCGACCCTCACGCTCCGCCCGCTCGGCGGCGCGGTCGCCGCCGGGTCCGGCCACTGCCCGGTCGCCTACCGGGACGCACCCTGGCTCGCGCACCCCTTCGCCGCCTGGTCCGACCCCGCCGACGACGCGCGGGCCCTGGCGTGGGTGCGGGACACCCGCGCCGACCTCCGGCCCTGGAGTACCGGCGCCGCGTGTCTGAGCCTGACCGGCGACGAGGGCGCCGGCCGGGTCGCCGCGGGGCTGGGCGCCGGAAACCTGCTGCGGCTGGAGAAGCTGAAGCGGAGGTACGACCCCGACAACGTGTTCCGCTGCAATCACAACATCCGGCCCGTCTAGGCCTCGGACACGGCCCGGCTCGGTCCGGAGCTGTCGTCGCGGCGTTCCCGCAGGTAGCGTCCGCTGCATGGACAGGGGCACGGGCAGGGACAGCGGAGCGGGCGACGGGTTCGACACGCACGGCGCCGGGATCACCGTGCGGCGCGCGCTGGAGCTGCCCGGGCTGCGCAGCGGACTGCCGGAGATCCTGGCGGGAGCCGACCGGCTGGGGCGCACCGTGCGCTGGGTGCACGCGGGCGAGGTGCCGAACATCGCCTCGCTGCTGAAGGGCGGCGAGCTGCTGCTCACCACGGGCTACGGAGTGGGCACCCGCCCCGCCGAACAGCGGGCGTTCGTCCGTACCCTCGCGGAGCGTGGCATCGCGGCCCTGGTCGTGGAGCTGGGCCCGCGCTTCGCCCGGCTGCCCGCCGCGCTGGTCGACACGGCGAAGGCGGCCGGTCTTCCGCTTGTCCAGCTGCATCGCGAGGTGCCCTTCGTCGCGGTCACCGAGGAGATCCACACCGAGATCGTGAACGGCCACTACGCGCTGCTCCAGCGGGCCGAGGAGGTGCACCGCCGCTGCACCGAGGCGCTGCTGTGCGGCGGCGGGGTGCCGCAGGTACTGGGCATCCTGGCCGACTTCAGCGGCAACCCGGTGTTCCTGGAGACAACGGACGGCCAGTTGCTGTACGCCGCGGGGGCCGGACCGGAGGGAGCCGATCCGCTCCAGGTGTGGGAGGGGCTGCGCGGGGTGCACAAGGACACGCCGCCGCCGGCCGGTTCGGTGCTGGTGGACGTGCCCGGTGGCGGTCCGGGCGCGGGTTCGGTGCGTGCCCGGCTGGTGCTGCTGCCGGTGCGTTCGCCGCTCGCGCCGGTGCACCGGATCGCCGTCGAGCGGGCCGCGGGCATCCTGGCCGTGGTCCTGATGCAGGCCCGTCAGGAGGAGGAGCTGGCGGCCCGCGGCCGCGGCGATTTCCTGACCGACCTCGCGGAGGGCCGTGTCACGGCGGAGGACGCGCCCGCGCAGGCCCGGGTGCTGGGCTTCAAGCCCGGCAACAGCCCGTTGCTTCCGGTGGTGATGAGGCTGGGTGACGCCCTGTCCCCCGGCGGGGGGTGGGCCGTCCTGGCCCGCGCGGTCGGCGAGGAGCTGGCCTCGGTGGGAGTACCGGTGCTGCTCGGGGTACGGCCCGTGGAGGGGCGGGTACCGCTGCTGGTCGGGCTGCGGTCGGAGTCGGAACGGCCGACCGTGGCCGACCGGGTCGCGACGGCACTGCGGGCCGGGGTGGAGCGGGCCGGGATGCAGCGGCCGGGCGCGCGTCCACCCGTCGTGGTGGTCGGGGTGGCGGGCGGCTGGGCGGCCGCGTCGGCCGGGCTGCGGCACGCGGCGGAGACGGCGACCGCCGCCCAGGGGCTGGCGGACCACCTCTGGTACGACGCCCGCCGCCTCGACATCGACCTGCTGCTGTGGCGGCTGCGCGACCACCCCGACCTGGCGGACTTCGTGGACCGTGCCATCGGCCCGCTGCGCGAGCACGACCGCCGTTCCAGGCCGCCGCTGCTGCCCACGCTGGAGACCTATCTGGCGCACGCGGGCCGCAAGGCGGAGACGGCCCGCGAACTGCACCTCAACCGACAGACGCTCTACAACCGCCTAGCCCGTATCGGCGAGTTGCTGGGCACCGACCTCGACGACCCGCAGACGGTACTGGCGTTGAGCCTCGCCCTGCGGGCCCGCCGGCACGTCCCTTAGCGCACGTGCTCCGGAGCCCGGCTACTGGCGCTCGGATCAGGCCCTAGCTGAAGGCGCGCGGCCTGGTCAACTCGTCGTAGATGCTGAGGACCTGGGCGATCGTCTCGTCCTCGGTCGGCCAGCCGGCCGCCTGCCGCGCTCCCTTGTCCCTGAGCAGTTCGCGGCGCCCGGGATCGTCGAGCAGCCGCACGACCGCGTCGGCGAACGCCTTCGGGTCGCCGTACGGGACGAGTTCGGCGGCGTCGCCCACCAGGTCGGGGGTGCCGCCCGCGGCGGCCGCGACCAGCGGGACGCCCGCGTACAGTGCCTCCTGGGCGAGCACGGAGCGGGACTCCCGGCCGCCGGGCAGCAGCGCGAGGTCGGCCGCGTCCAGCAGTTCGCGCACGTCGTCGCGTCGGCCGAGCAGCCGCACCGCGAGGTGCTCGTCCTCGATGCGCCGCTGGAGCCGGCCGCGCGACGGCCCCTCCCCCGCGATGACGAGCAGCGGCTGCGGGTCGAGGTCGCGCCATTCGCGGGCTGCGTCCAGCAGGACGTCGTAGCCCCGGTGCCGGTCGATCGAGCCGACCGCGATCAGCAACGGACGTCCGGTGGCCCCGACTTCGGCCCGCACCTTGGGGCGGCGGCGGTCGGGGTCGTCGGGGTCGGCAATCCGCTGCGGTCCGGGCAGCGCGACGGCGGCGAGCCGGGCGTCCCTGGCACCGGTGCCGCGCGCCCGGTCCACCAGCTCGGAGGTGGTGCCGAGCACCACGGCCGCCGTCTTCACCACCCGCCGCTCCAGGAGCCGCAGCAGATGCGCCCGGGCGCCTTCCGCGTGCGCGCGGTTGTGCCAGGTGACGACGAGCGGGGTGTGCCTGCCGCTGAGCGCGAGGACGGCGCGGAAGGAGGCGTGCAGCCCGTGCGCATGGACCACGTCGGCGTCGGCGCAGGCGGCCCGCAGCGCGGCGACGGTCCCCGGATCGCTGCTGCGCGCCACGTCGACGTGCTCGGCACCGGCGCCGGTGAAGTCGTGGGCGTGGTCGGCCTCTGCGGGGGCGCACACGGTCACCCGCACGCCCCGTGCGACGAGCCCGGCGGCCAGGGACCGCACGTGCCCGCTGCTGCCGGCGTTGCCTCCGCCCAGCACCTGCACGGTACGCAGCGGCGGCTGACCGTGCGGCGAGTTGCTGCTCACGGGGCTCACGGTGGCCGGGGGCTCCTGGTTTCGGCGTCGGGCGGGCACGAGGAAACGTCACGAGGGAACGTACAGAGAAACCTACAGAGGAACGTACAGACGGTATCGGGCGCGGAGGCGTACCGCGCGCGCCTCCCGCGCTTCCCCTGTTCCGCGTCAAGGATGCCAGGGCGGACGGGTGTTCCGGGAACTCCGGGGGCGCACAGTCGCCAGATCCGGCGCACTGAGCGGGCGCGCATCACTCACATGGGCGACACAGTCCGGTCGGCCGCGCGCGGCCCGGTGCCGGTACGACGTCAGGCGCGCAGCGGCGACCGCGCCAGTTCGGTCACCCGGTCACCGCGGACGGCCGCGGTCACCAGCGCGGCGGCGTGCGCGATCAGTCCGGCGCGCCCGCTGCCCGCGACCACGGCGGCGCCAAGGGCCGCGCCCAGGGCGTGTGCCCCGGTGTCGCCGATCATCGCGCGCGCCGCGAGGTCGTCCGGGAGCACGGCCGCCGCGGCCCCCGTCGCGGCCGCGGCCAGTTCACCCGCCGGGCCGGACCGCAGCAGCCCCGGCGCGCCCAGCGCGAGGACCGTCACGGCGGCCCGGCCGGGTCGTACGTCCACCAGGTTCACGAAGTGCGCGGCCCCGGCGATCACGACCCCGGCGAGCACCCGGTCGGCGAACCGCTCCTTGAGCACCGTCCCCGCGACCAGCCCGGCCGCCGAGATCCCGGCCAGCTTGACCATGCCGCTGGTGACCTCGCCGTCCCGCAGCGCGGCCAGGTGTGCCCGGAAACCCCGCCGCGGGTCGCCCACGCCCACGACATCGTCGTACGCCCCGCAGGCACCGGCCGCCAGCACGGCGAACCCGGCGGCGGGATGCGCGCGCCCGGCCGTCAGGGCGGCGGCCGCCGCGACCGCCGGACCGGCGTGCATCTCGACGGTCCGCCCGGCGTGGTTCCGCCGCTCCCAGCGCTCCCGTCCGCCGGGGGCCGTGGCGCGCAGGGCGGCGGTCGCGCCCCGGGTGAGCGCGGCGGCGAGGGTGAACGAGAGGGTCCTGCCGGTGCGGGTCAGGGGTGCGGGGATCATCCCGTCACCCTACGAGCCCGCGTTCCTCAGTCGTCCGCGCGGGCCGCCGCCAGCAGTTCCTCCGCGTGCGCCCGGGCCGTCTGCGAGTCCTCCTGCCCGGCCAGCATCCGGGACAGCTCCCGGATCCGCTCCTCACCCTCGAGGACCTTCACGCCGGACCGGGTGACCGACCCGTCGTTGGTCTTCTCCACCAGCAGCTGCCGGTCGGCGAAGGCGGCCACCTGGGGAAGGTGGGTGACGACCACGACCTGCGCGGTCTTCGCGAGCCGGGCGAGCCGCCGGCCGATCTCGACCGCGGCCTTTCCGCCCACTCCCGCGTCGACCTCGTCGAAGAGATACGTCGGCACCGGATCGGTGCCCGCGAACACGACCTCCACGGCCAGCATCACCCGGGACAGCTCACCGCCGGAGGCTCCCTTGGCGATGGGCCGCGGCGGCGCCCCCGGATGCGGGGCGAGCAGCAGCTCCACCTCGTCCACGCCCGACGGGCCGTACGCCACCGCACGCCCGCCGACCTCGACGCCCTCGGGGTCCTCGGTCTGCCGGATGTCGAAGGACACACGCGCGTGCGGCATCGCGAGCGAGGCCAGCTCGGCGGTCACGGCGGCGGCGAACCGCTCGGCCGCCTCCCGGCGCGCGTCCGTCAGCGCCTGGGCGAAAGCGCTCAGCTCACCGCGCAGCGCGTCCCGTTCGGCGGTCAGCTCGTCGATCCGCTCGGCGCCGCCGTCGAGTTCGGTCAGCCGCGCAGCGCCCTGCTCGGCCCAGGCGAGCACGGTGTTCACGTCGTCGCCGTACTTGCGGGTGAGCGCGGTGAGCGCGGCCCGCCGCTCTTCCACGGCGGCCAGCCGCAGCGGGTCGGCGTCCAGGTCGTCGGCATATCCGGCGAGTTCGCCGGCCACGTCGGCCAGCAGGATCTGGATCTCGCCGATGCGGTCGGCGAGGGGAGCCAACGCGGGATCGTGCGACCGCACGGCCTCCAGCGCCCGGTTCGCTCCGGCCACCAGGGTCGCCGCGTCGATGCTCTCGGGATCCTCGGGGTTGCCCGCGAGCGCGGTGTGCGCGGCGGACGCGGCGGACGCGAGTGCCTCGGCGTGCCCGAGACGCTCCGCCTCCTCCGCCAGCTCCATGTCCTCACCGGCGCGCGGTTCGACCGCGGCGATCTCGTCGAGGCCGTAGCGCAGCATGTCGGCTTCCTGGGCGCGCTCACGCGCGCGCGTGACGATCTCCTCCAGCTCGGTGGAGACGGCCCGCAGCCGCCGGTAGGACTCCGTGTACTTGGCGAGCGGAGCGGCTACCGCGTCGCCCGCGTACCGGTCGAGGGCCTGCCGCTGGCGGGACAGTTTGAGCAGCCCCTGCTGGTCGGTCTGCCCGTGCACGGCCACCAGGTCGTCGGCCAGCTCGGCGAGCAGCCCCACGGGCACGCTGCGCCCGCCGAGGTGCGCCCGTGAGCGTCCCTCGGCGGAGACGGTCCGGCTGATCAGCAGGGCGCCGTCGTCCAGCTCGGCCCCGGCCTCCTCCGCCCGTACGACGGCGGCGCCGCCGGAGGGTACGGCGATCCGCCCCTCCACGACCGCCTTCCCGGCACCGATCCGCACGAGCGCCGGATCCGCGCGCCCGCCAAGGAGCAGCCCCAGGCTGGTGACCACCATGGTCTTGCCCGCACCCGTCTCACCGGTGACGGCGGTGAACCCGGGCGCCAGCTCGACGACGGCGTCGTCGATGACACCGAGCGACCGTATCCGCATTTCTTCCAGCACGGACAAGACCATACGAGGTCGGGCCGGTGCGCTGCGACGGCCCCCGCCCTCCACGGCCGAAGCCGCAGGTGACGATTGGGCATCGGCCCGCGATGTCACCCTCGCGAGCTAGTGCCCCCGGCCGGCACCGCTCAGTGCGGTGCTCCGCGCCAGCCGGACACCGGCAGTGCGAACTTCGCGACCAGGCGGTCGGTGAAGGACGCGTGGTGCAGGCGGGCGAGCCGTACCGGTACCGCGCCGCGCCGGACCTCGACCCGGGCGCCGGGCGGCAGTTCCACGGTGCGGCGGCCGTCGCACCACAGGACGCCCGGCGGCACGTGCGGCAGCACCTCGACGGCGAGTACCGACTCGGGCGAGGTGACCAGTGGTTTGGCGAACAGCGCGTGTGCGGAGATCGGCACCATCAGCAGTGCCTCGACCTCGGGCCACACCACGGGGCCGCCCGCGGAGAACGCGTAGGCGGTGGAGCCGGTCGGCGTCGACAGTACGATCCCGTCGCAGCCGAAGCCGGTCACCGGGCGGCCGTCGATCTCCAGCACGACTTCGAGGAGCTTCTCGGCGCCGGCCTTCTGGACCGCCGCCTCGTTCAGTGCCCAGTCGGTGTGTACGACGTCGCCGTTGCGGTGCACGACGACGTCGACGGTCATCCGCTCCTCGACCTCGTACGCCCGGCTCACCACCCGGTCGACGACCTTGTCGAGGTCGTCGCGCTCGGCCTCGGCGAGGAAGCCGACACTGCCGAGGTTGACGCCGAGCATCGGCACCCCGGACGCGCGGGCGAACTCGGCTCCGCGCAGCAGCGTTCCGTCGCCGCCGAGCACGATCAGCAGCTCGCAGCCGTCCAGGCTCTGCGGAGTGGCCTCCTCGACCAGCTCCACCTCGGCGGGCAGCGGCAGGTCACGCGCCTCGTACTCCAGCACCCGTACACCGACACCGGACCGCAGCAGCCCCTTGACCACGAGCTCGGCGCTGCGGATGGCCGCGGGCCGCCCGGTGTGTGCGAGCAGGAATACCGTACGAGCTCGGTTCTGTGTCAACGCGGCCCCTCCGCCACTGCACGGTCAGCATCGGCCGGGTCCAGTTCCGGTGCCCCGGACCGCAGCCACAGAAAGTACTCGACGTTGCCGGAGGGTCCGGGCAGCGGACTGGCGGTGACTCCCCGCACCCCGAGTCCCAGTGCCCACCCCTTGTCGGCCACGCCCCGCACGGCATCCGCCCGCAGTTGCGGGCTCCGTACGACTCCTCCGCTGCCCAGGCGTTCCTTGCCCACCTCGAACTGCGGCTTGACCATCATCACCAGATCGGCGTCCGGCTTCACGCACCGTGTGAGGGCGGGCAGCACCAGGCCGAGTGGGATGAAGGACAGATCACCCACGACAAGATCCACAGGTTCCCCATCGATCGCTTCGAGCGTCAACTCGCGTACGTTCGTACGGTCCTTGACGGTGACGCGTTCATCCTGCTGGAGAGACCAGGCGAGTTGGCCGTAGCCGACGTCGACGGCGACCACGTGTGCGGCGCCCGCGCGCAGCAGGACATCGGTGAAGCCGCCGGTGGACGCGCCGGCGTCCAGGGCCCGGCGGCCCTCGACCACGAGCCCCTGGGGCACGAATGCCGCCAGCGCGCCGGCCAGCTTGTGGCCGCCCCGGGACACATAGTCCGGATCCTTGTCGTCGGCCTGGACCACGATCGCGGCCGCGGTCTCCACCTGGGTGGCCGGCTTCGTCGCCACGGTCTTGCCGACGGTGACCCGCCCGGCCTCGATCAGCTGGCTCGCGTGCTCACGCGAGCGCGCGAGCTTCCGGCGGACCAACTCCGCGTCCAGACGGCGGCGTGCGACTCCTGCCACGTTCGGTTCAGCTCCTGTTCCCGTACGGCGATGAGGGCGCCGGACGATCCGGCGCGGGGGGTGCCGGAGGTCCCGGGCGGGCGTCGAGCGCGGTGAGCGCGTCGCGCAGCCCCCGGTGTACATCCTCGTACACCTCGTGGTGCCCGTCGGTGGCGAGGTGGTCGGTGTCGGCCAGCCGCTCCAGCCGGGCGTCGACCTCTGCGTCCCCGGTGGGCGTGCGGGGGACGTTCAGCGGGGCCGGGGCGGCGGGGTCGTACTCCTGCTCCTGGTCCTGCTCCTCGGGCGCGGTCCGGGGGGCTGTGTCGCTCATGCCCAGACGCTACCCCGAACGGCTGGGGTACCGTCGGTCGCGATGGCCACGATCGAGGAGTGCCGCGCCGCACTGGAGAAGCTGTCGGACACCCTGCGGGGCGCCGACGGCGACGTTCGCGCCGCCGCGGCGCTGGACCGCACGGTGAGCTGCCACGTCACGGACCTGGACGTCACCTTCACCGGCCGCCTGACCGGCGGCCGGATCGAGGTGGACGACACCCACCCGGGCCCGCCCCGCGACAGGGCGCAGATAAGGCTTGCCATGTCCGGCGACGACCTGGTGGCCCTGGTCGACGGCGAACTGAACTTCGCCAAGGCCTGGGCCTCGGGCCGGGTGCGGCTGGAGGCGAGCCTGGTCGACCTGTTCCGGCTCAGGAAGCTTCTGTAGCCGCGGCCCGGACCGCGGCGCGGGCCCTGCGGGCGGCGGGCACCACCAGCGGTGTCCCCGTCTCCGGGTCGTCGATGACCTGGCAGCGCAGCCCGAAGACCTCCTCCACCAGTCCGGCGGTGACGATGTCGCGCGGCGCGCCCTCGGCGATCACCTTGCCGCCGCGCAGGGCTATGAGGTGGGTGGCGTAGCGCGCGGCGTGGTTGAGGTCGTGCAGTACGGCGACCAGGGTCCGGCCGTGTTCCTCGTGCAGTTCGGCGCACAGGTCGAGGACGTCGATCTGGTGCTGGATGTCGAGGTAGGTGGTCGGCTCGTCCAGCAGCAGCAGCGGGGTCTGCTGGGCGAGCGCCATCGCGATCCACACCCGCTGGCGCTGGCCGCCCGACAGCTCGTCCACGTACCGGTCGGCGAGTTCGGCCACACCCGTGCGGGCCATGGACTCCTGTACGACCCGCTCGTCCTCGGCGGACCACTGGCGCAGGATGCCCTGGTGCGGGTAGCGGCCGCGGCCCACCAGGTCGCCGACGGTGATCCCGTCGGGCGCGATGGACGACTGCGGCAGCAGGCCGAGCGTCCGGGCGACCTTCTTCGCGGGCATCGACTGGATGACCTGTCCGTCGAGCAGCACCCGGCCACGGTTCGGCTTCAGGGTGCGCGAGAGCGCCCGGAGCAGCGTGGACTTGCCGCACGCGTTGGGGCCGACGATCACCGTGAAGGAGTTGTCGGGGATCGCCACCGACAGCTGTTCGGCGATGACGTGCTGGTCGTAGGCGAGGGTGACGTCCTCGGTGGACAGGCGGCTCACGGTGCTCCTCTTGCTGATGGGGGTGTTCGTCTCGCCGGTGACGGTCATATGCGGCCTGCCCTGCGTTCGGTGACGAGGAGCCACAACAGGTAGACACCGCCGAGGACGCCGGTGACCACGCCCACGGGCAGTCGCTCGGCGCCGAAGGCGCGCTGCGAGGCCCAGTCGGCGGCGACCAGCAGGACGGCGCCCATGCACAGGGACGGGATCAGGTTCGGGCCCGGGACACGGGTGAGGCGCCTGGCGAGCTGCGGCGCGGTGAGCGCGACGAAGCTGACGGGGCCCGCCGCGGCTGTGGCGGCTGCGGTGAGCAGGACGGCGGAGCCCATCAGCAGCAGCCGTACCCGCTCCGCGCGCACCCCGAGGGCGTAGGAGACGTCGTCACCCATCTCCATCATGCGCAGGCCCCGGGCGTTGGCGAGGACGAGTGGCAGGAGGACGGCGAACAGCGCGAGCAGCGGCCAGACCTGGCTCCAGTCGCGGCCGTCCAGGGAGCCGGTGATCCAGACGATCGCGCGGGCCGCGTCGACCAGGTCGGCCTTGGTGAGCAGATAACCGTTGACGGCGGTGGCCACCGCGCTGACGCCGATGCCGACCAGAACCAGCCGGTAGCCGTGCACGCCCTGCTTCCAGGCGAGCAGATAGATGGCGAGGCCGGTGCCCAGGCCGCCGACGAGGGCGCCGATGGTGACCTCGGCGGCGGAGCCGGACATCAGCACGATCACGACGAGCGCGCCGGCCGTCGAGCCCTGGGCGAGGCCGAGTACGTCAGGGCTGCCCAGCGGGTTGCGCGAGACGGACTGGAACAGGGCGCCACCGAGGCCGAGCGAGGCGCCGACCAGAAGGCCGACGAGGACTCGGGGCAGCCGTAGTTCGTTGACGATGAAGTCCTGGAACGGGGTGCCGTCGCCGGCCAGGGTCCGGAGCACGTCGGCGGCGGGGATCTCGGCGTCGCCGGTGCCGATCAGCAGGACGCTCGCGCCGAGCGCCGTGACCAGCAGCAGCGTGACGACGGCCAGGGCGCGGACGTCCAGCCGTATGGACAGCCCGCCGGGCATGCGCAGGGCGCGGTTCGTGCGACGGGTCTTCACAGCTGCACCGTCCTGCGGCGTCGTACGAGAAGGATGAAGACGGGGCCGCCGATGATCGCGGTCACGATGCCGACCTGGACCTCGGCCGGGCGTGCGACGATCCGGCCGATGACGTCGGCGCCGAGCAGCAGCACGGGCGACAGCACGGCGGCGTAGGGCAGGATCCAGCGCAGGTCGGGTCCGGTGAAGGAGCGCACCACGTGCGGGACCATCAGTCCGACGAAGACGATCGGCCCGCAGGCCGCGGTCGCGGCGCCGCACAGCACGGTGGCGGCGAGCATGGCCAGGCTCCGGGTGCGGTTGAGGTTGGCGCCCAACGCGCGGGCGGTGTCGTCGCCCATCTCCATGGCGTTCAGCGGCCGGGCGAGCCCGAGCGCGAGCAGTGCGCCGACGGCGAGGAACGGCAGCACCTGGAGGGTGGTGGAGTCGCTCGCCGAGGACAGCGATCCCACGGTCCAGAAGCGCATCCGGGCCAGCGCCGCGTCGTCCATGATCATCACGGCCTGGAGGTAGCCGTAGAGCGCGGCGCTGATCGCGGTGCCGGCGAGCGCCAGGCGCACCGGGGTGGCGCCGCGGCTGCCGCCGAGGAACCGGAGCAGCAGGCCGACGGCCGCCGCGCCGCCGAACGCGAACCACACATACCCGCTCAGGCTGGTGACACCGAAGTAGGTGATGGCGGTGACGACCGCGGCGGAGGCGCCCGCGTTGATGCCGAGCAGCCCGGGGTCGGCCAGCGGGTTGCGGGTGAGTGCCTGGAGCACCGCGCCGGACAGACCGAGCGCGGCACCCGCGAGCAGACCGAGGACGGTGCGCGACAGCCGTTCGTCGACCACGACGTCGCCGTAGGTCCCCGACGCGTGGAACAGGCCGTGCCAGACCTGGTCCAGTGGTAGCGCCTTGGCGCCGACCGCGATACTTGCCAGGGCGACGAGCGCCAGGATCACCGCGGAGGCGATGAGCCCGGCGGCCCGGAGGGCCCGGCGACTCGGGGGCGCAGGAGGGGCTTCCGCGCGCTGTTCAGGAGCACTGTCGACCAACACACAGGTTAGGTTAGCCTACCCTCGCCAAGGGTCTTGGAGGCCCGCCCCCGGCGTCACAGTCCGAGGCGGGCCAGCGCCTTCGCCCCGTCCAGCGCGCAGGAGTCCGGTCCGGCCGCCGTCCAGGCCGCCGCGCAGAGCGCGCGCAGACCGTCCACGGCCTCACCGTCCCCCGTCAGCTCCAGCCGCTCACGGCCGGCGGAGGCCGTCCAGCCTCCGCAGCGGAATCCCTCGCCCTCGCGTGCGACCTCCGGCTGACCGGTGAGCAGTCCGCGCAGATCGGCGTCGACATACGTCGGCCGGTGACGCGGCGGCGCGGCCAGCAACTGGGCGCCGTCGGTGACCCCGGTCAGCACGAGCAGGGAGTCGACCTCGCCGTTGAACGCCCCCTCGATGTCCGTGTCCAGCCGGTCCCCGACCACCAGGGGCCGCTTCGCACCTGTCCGCAGGATCGTCTCCCGGTGCATGGGCGGCAGCGGCTTGCCGGCCACCTGCGGCTCGGCTCCCGTGGCGATCCGTACGACCTCCACCGCCGCGCCGTTGCCCGGCGCGATCCCGCGGCCGCTCGGGATAGTCAGATCGGTGTTGGACGCGAACCACGGCACCCCACGGGCGATGGCGTAGGACGCCTCCGCGAACCTGCCCCACGGGAGGTCGGGGCCGCCGTACCCCTGCACGACCGCCGCCGGGTCGTCGTCCGCCGACTCCACCGGCTCCAGACCGCGCTCGCGCAACGCCACCCGCAGGCCCTCACCGCCGATCACCAGCACCCGCGCGCCCGCCGGGACCTGTTCACCGATCAGCCGGGCCACCGCCTGTGCGGAGGTGATGACGTCGTCGGCTCCCGTCGGTATCCCCAGCTCGCCCAGGTGCTCTGCCACCGCTTCCGGGGTCCGCAGCGCGTTGTTGGTGACATACGCCAGCCGCATGCCGCCCTCGCGCGCCGCCGCCAGCGACCCGACCGCGTGCGCGATCGCCTGCCCGCCCGCGTACACCACCCCGTCGAGGTCGAGCAGCGCCGTGTCGTACGCCTCGCTCAGGGCCTGCCCACTGCCCTCGGGCCTCGTCCTGACGCCCTCGCTCATTCCGCATCGCTCCTCGGTCGCGTCCTGCACCCACCGATCATGCCGCACACCACTGACACACGTACGATGCCGGGATGAACACTGCAGGTCACTCGGAAGCAACGACGCGCCGGGGCCTGGAACTCACTCCGTTCCGAGGCCTTCGCTACGACCCCGACCGGGTCGGCAGCCTGGCCGCCGTGACATCCCCGCCGTACGACGTCGTCGTCCGCCCGGACGGCCTGCACCACCTCCAGTCGGCCGATCCGCACAACATCGTCCGGCTGATTCTTCCGCAGGCCGGCACACCCAGCGCGGGCAACGAGCAGGCCGCCGACGCCCTGCGTCGCTGGCTGGACGAGGGCGTCCTGACCACCGACCCGGAACCGGGCCTCTACGTCTACGAACAGAGCGACGGCGACGGCATGCTGCAACGCGGCATCATCGGCGCCCTGCGCGTCACGGACCCCGGCGAGGGCATCGTCCTGCCGCACGAGGACGTCATGGCTCCCGTCGTCGCGGACCGCGCGGCCCTGATGCGCGCCACCGCCGCCAATCTGGAGCCACTGCTGCTCACGTACCGCGGCGACGGCTCCGCGTCCGATGTGGTCGAACACACCGCGGCACGGCCCCCGCTGCTGGCCACGACCACCGAGGACGGTTTCCAGCACCGGCTCTGGTCGCTCACCGACCCGGCCGAGGTGGCCCTCGTCCAGTCGGATCTGGCCCAGCGTCAGGCGCTGATCGCCGACGGCCACCACCGCTGGGCGACCTATCTGCGTCTACGCGCGGAGCATCCCTCCCCCAGCCCCTGGGACTACGGCCTGGTCCTGCTGGTCGACACCGTCCGCTACCCGCTCCGCGTCCGCGCCATCCACCGCCTGCTGCACGGCCTGCCGGTCGCGGACGCACTCGCCTCCCTGGACGGTCTGTTCCGGGTACGCCGGTTGGAGGTGCCGTTGCCCGAGGCCCAGGCGGCCCTGGCCGACGCGGCCCACGCGGGCAACGCCTTCCTGCTGGCCGGGGACGGCGCCTTCCACCTGATCGACCGGCCGGACCCGGATCTGCTGGCCCGCACGATCCCGGCCGACCGTCCCGCCGCCTGGCGCGCCCTGGACGCCACCGTGCTGCACGCCGCGCTCCTCGACCACGTCTGGGGCATCCCGGAGGACTCCAGCGCACACGTCGCCTACATCCACGACACCGCCGCCACGGTCGAGAAGGCGGAACAGAAGGGCGGAACGGCGGTGCTGCTGCACCCCGTCCGCGAGGAGGTCGTACGGGAGCTCGCCCGCCAGGGTGTGACGATGCCCCGCAAGTCGACGTCGTTCGGTCCGAAGCCGGCATCGGGGCTGGTGCTGCGCGCGCTGGACCTCTGAGCGGCCCCGGACACACGACGAGGGCGGGACCCCGGCCTTCCGGGATCCCGCCCTCGTTGTTCATCTGCGGCCGCGAAGGACGTCAGTCCTTGTCGCCGTCCTCCTCGGAGGCGTCCTCGTGGGCCGCGTCCTCGTGGGCGGTGTCCCCGGGGGCCGCGTCCTCGTGGGCGGTGTCCTCGCCCGAGGTGTCCTCGCCCGAGGTGTCCTCGTCGTCGTCCAGGGCGTCGACGAACTCGACACCGTCCAGCTCGGCGAGCCGGTCGGAGGCGTCCGTGCTGCCGTCCCGGTCGGCCTCGATCGCCTTGGCGAACCACTCACGAGCCTCGGCCTCACGTCCGGCGGCGAGCAGCGCGTCGGCGTAGGCGTAACGGAGGCGGGCGGTCCAGGGCTGCACCGAGTTGGAGGCCAGTTCGGGGCTCTGGAGCGTCACGATCGCCGCGTCCAACTGGTCCATGTCACGCCGGGCACCGGCAGCCACGAGACGCATCTCGACCTGACCGGCCTTGTCCAGCTTGTGCACCTCGGGGGCGCCGGCCATGTCCAGCGCCTTCTCCGGCCGTCCGAGCCCACGCTCGCAGTCGGCCATCACGGGCCACAGCTCCACGCCGCCGGTCATCCGCCGTGCGGCCCGGAACTCGGCAAGGGCCTCGTTGTACTTCTGGTTCGCGTACGCCGCGAAACCGGCCGCCTCGCGTACGGCGGCGACACGCGACGCCAGGCGCAGGGCCACCCTGGAGTAGCCGTACGCACCCTCGGGGTCCTCGTCGATGAGCCGCGCGACCATCACCAGGTTCCGGGCGACGTCGTCCGCGAGCGTCTTCGGCAGGCTCTGGAGCTCCTGCCGTACGTCCTGGTCGACCTCGTCGCCGGTGACGTCCTCGGGGATCGGCAGACGCTTGATCGGCTCGCGGTCACGATCCCGCTCGCGCTCGTCGCGGAAGCGGCCGCCATCGCGCCGGTCGTCGCCGGGCCGACCCCGGAAGCCACCGCCACCGGGGCGCCCGCCCCTGTCGTCGCGGCGGTCGTCACGCCGGCCGCCGTAGCCACCGCGGCTGTCGCCACGGCTGTCGTCCCGACGGAAGCCACCACGGTCGCCCCGGTCGTCACCACGGCGGTCGTCGCGACGGTCGTCCCGTCGGTCGTCGCGCCGAGCGAATCCGCCACGGTTGTCGTCACGGCGGAAGCCACCGCGGTCGCCGCCGTCCCTGCGGTCGTCCCTGCGATCGTCGCGGCGGAAGCCACCGCGGTCGTCGTCACGACGGCCGAAACCGCCGCCGCCACGGTTGTCACCACGGCTGTCGTCCCGACGGAAACCGCCACCACCACGGTTGTCACCACGGCTGTCGTCCCGACGGAAACCGCCACCACCACGGTTGTCACCACGGCTGTCGTCCCGACGGAAACCGCCACCACCACGGTTGTCGCCACGGCTGTCGTCCCGACGGAAACCGCCACCACCACGGTTGTCACCACGGCTGTCGTCCCGACGGAAACCGCCACCACCACGGTTGTCGCCACGGCTGTCGTCCCGACGGAAGCCGCCACCGCGGTTGTCGTCGCGGCGCTCTCCCCGGTCGTCACGACGGTAGGAGGGACGGTCGCCCCGGTCACCACGGTCGTCGCGACGGAAGCC
>NZ_JBIVBC010000008.1:0-295022 GCF_044745865.1 Streptomyces sp. NPDC086787
GTGTGTTCCTAGACAGCTCCACCACATCGGAGGTCTTCGCCATGTTCAAGACCCACCAGTGTCAACAACGCTCGTGATCAATACACCTAGGGCGCTCGACATGGCCGGGGCGGCCCTTACGACACCGCCCCGGCTTTGCGCGCGGTGCGCTCGCGCTGCGCCGCCCAGAGCCATTTCTGGGTGAGCAGGGTGAGCGTCCCGGCCAGGACGATGCCCAGCAGGTTCAGCAGGAGCTGTTCGGTCGACCCCCATGCCTGCCGGTACTCGGTGAGTGCGCAGGCCACGGCCGCGTTCGCCGCCGCCGGCACCGTGGTCACCGAGATCGCCACGCCGACCAGGGCGCCCGACTTCGCCGAGGTGAGCGACAGGGTGCCGGCGATGCCCGCGAGGACGGCGACGACGAACGAGAAGGCGTCCGGCTGGTAGATGAAGCCGGTGTTGGGCCGGTCGGCCTCCAGTTGCTCCCGGGTGAACAGGCCGACGGCGTCCATGAAGCAGGTGAAGCCGACCGTCAGCAGCAACGCCACGGCGAAGCCCACCAGCAGCGCGTACAGCGAGCGCAGGGCGAGCCGCGGGGCGCGCTGGACCAGGGCGGTGCTCAGGCCCGCGAGCGGTCCGAACTCCGGTCCCACCGCCATCGCCCCGACGATCAGGATCGCGTTGTCGAGCGCCACACCGCAGGCCGCGATCATCGTGGCGATGGTGAGGAAGGCGACGTAGGTGACCGACAGCGTCGACTCCTCGTGCGTCGCGTCCTCCAGGTGCTCCCACAGCACGGCGTCCGAGCCCTCGCCGGGCGCCTCCTTCTCGGCCCTGGCGGCCTGCCTGGACAGCGACAGGTCGATGGTCTCGACGGCGATCGAGCCCTGCTCGTCCAGGCCCGTCGCCCGCAGGTCGGCGAGGAGTCCGTCGCCCGCCTCGCGCGCCACGTCGCACATGACGACGTCCCCCGCCGGGTCGCGGGCGGCACCGGGCAGGACCACGAGGTGCGTGGTGCCGACCGTCCCCTCGATGATCCGCACGACGCCGTCGGTGAGACCGGCCGGGGTGATCAGACGCAGATGCAGCATGGCGCCTTTCTAACAAACAAGCATGCACGCGTCACAGCTTGCGCAGCCGCAGTCGCTGCACCTTGTGGTCGGCGCCCTTGCGGACGACCAGGGCGGCGCGGCCGCGGGTGGGAGCGATGTTCTCCACCAGGTTCGGCTTGTTGATCGTCCGCCACAGCATGCGGGCGTAGTCGACGGCCTCCTCCTCGGACACCTGCGTGTACTTGCGGAAGTACGAGTCCGGGTCCTGGAAGGCCGTCTGGCGCAGCTTCCTGAACCGGTTCAGGTACCAGGTCTCGATGTCCTCGAGGCTCGCGTCGACGTAGACGCTGAAGTCGAAGTAGTCGGCGAGACCGACACGGGTCCGGCCGTCGCTGCCGGGCAGGGCGGGCTGGAGGACGTTCAGGCCCTCCACGATCAGGATGTCGGGGCGGCGCACGGTGAGCTTCTGGCCCGGCACGATGTCGTAGATCAGGTGCGAGTAGACGGGTGCCGTGACCTCGTCCTTGCCCGCCTTGATGTCGGCGACGAAGCGGGTCAGGGCGCGCCGGTCGTACGACTCGGGGAAACCCTTCCGCGACATCAGGCCGCGCGTCTCCAGCTCCTTGGTGGGCAGCAGGAAGCCGTCCGTGGTCACCAGCTCGACCCGCGGATGCTCGGGCCAGCGGGACAGCAGGGCCTGGAGCAGGCGGGCCACGGTCGACTTGCCGACCGCCACCGACCCGGCCACCCCTATGACGAACGGGGTACCGGACTGCGAGCCCTTCTCACCGAGGAAGGTGTTCAGCGCTCCGCGCAGTCCGTCGGTGGCGCCGACGTAGAGATTGAGCAGGCGGGACAGCGGCAGGTAGATGTCGCGCACCTCGTCGAGGTCGATGACATCGCCCAGACCGCGCAGCTTCTCGACCTCCTCGGCGGTGAGCGGCAGCGGCGTCTTGTCGCGCAGCGCGCTCCACTCGGAGCGGGTGAGGTCGACGTAGGGAGTCGCCTCCGGGCGTGGCCGGTGGGCGCTCCGGGGCATCGAGGAGACCGGAGAGATCACAGTCCATTGTTAACGGAGTTTGAACGGGACGGCGGGGTGGGGTCGGTCACGCCCCGGTCCGGCTCCGGTTCGCCCCGGTTCGGACTCCGGTGGGCATCGACGGACGCTCGTGGCCACGGTCGGTCAGGGCTGGCCGTAAGTGATCGTACGACAGTGGGAATTTCCGATTTCGGGCACGCGGCGGCTGCTTTCGCCTCCGGCCCGGCCCTAGGCTGCCGGTCATGTGCGGAATCGTGGGATACGTGGGATCGCAGTCGGCACTCGACGTCGTGATGGCGGGACTGAAGCGCCTGGAGTACCGGGGCTACGACTCGGGGGGCATCGCCGTACTGTCGGACGGGGGGCTCGCCGCCGCCAAGAAGGCCGGGAAGCTCGTCAACCTGGAGAAGGAACTCGTCGAGCGTCCGCTGCCCAGCGGCACGACCGGCATCGGACACACCCGCTGGGCCACACACGGCGGCCCGACCGACGCGAACGCTCACCCGCACCTCGACAACGCGGGCCGGGTCGCCGTCGTGCACAACGGGATCATCGAGAACTTCGCGCTGCTGCGGGCCGAGCTGGCCGAGCGCGGGCACGACCTGGCCTCCGAGACCGACACCGAGGTGGTCGCCCACCTGCTCGCCGAGGAGTTCTCCGTGGCCGCCGACCTCGCCGAGGCGATGCGGCTGGTGTGCCGGCGGCTGGAGGGCGCGTTCACGCTGGTCGCGGTGCACGCCGACGACCCGGACGTGGTGGTCGGCGCGCGCCGCAACTCCCCGCTGGTGGTCGGCGTCGGAGAGGGCGAGGCCTTCCTCGCCTCCGACGTCTCCGCGTTCATCGAGCACACCAGGTCGGCCATGGAACTGGGCCAGGACCAGGTGGTGGAGCTGCGCCGGGACGGCGTGACCGTCACCGGCTTCGACGGCCGCCCCGCCGAGGTGCGCTCCTTCCGCATCGACTGGGACGCGTCGGCGGCGGAGAAGGGCGGCTACGACTACTTCATGCTCAAGGAGATCGCCGAGCAGCCCAAGGCGGTCGCCGACACCCTGCTGGGCCGGATCGACGCGGAAGGCTCGCTGACCCTGGACGAGGTCCGCATCAGCGCCGCCGAACTGCGCGAGGTGGACAAGGTCGTGATCGTCGCGTGCGGTACGGCCTTCCACGCCGGGCTGATCGCCAAGTACGCCATCGAGCACTGGACCCGCATCCCCTGCGAGGTCGAGCTGGCCAGCGAGTTCCGCTACCGGGACCCCATCCTCGACTCGCGCAGCCTGGTCATCGCCATCTCGCAGTCCGGCGAGACCATGGACACCCTGATGGCGCTCAGGCACGCCCGCGAGCAGGGGTCCAGGGTGCTCGCGATCTGCAACACCAACGGCTCCACCATTCCGCGCGAGTCCGACGCGGTGCTGTACACGCACGCCGGTCCCGAGGTCGCGGTCGCCTCCACCAAGGCCTTCCTGACCCAGCTCGTCGCCTGCTACCTGGTCGCGCTCTACCTCGGACAGGTCCGGGGCACCAAGTGGGGCGACGAGATCGGCGCCGTCATCCGGGACCTGTCGCACATCTCCGGCGAGGTCGAGCGGGTCCTGGAGACCATGGAGCCGGTACGGGCGCTGGCCAGGTCCCTCGCGGACAAGCGGACCGTGCTCTTCCTGGGCCGGCACGTGGGCTACCCGGTGGCGCTGGAGGGCGCGCTCAAGCTGAAGGAGCTGGCCTACATGCACGCCGAGGGCTTCGCGGCGGGCGAGCTGAAGCACGGCCCGATCGCGCTGATCGAGGAGGACCTCCCGGTGGTGGTGGTCGTCCCGTCCCCGCGCGGCCGCTCGGTCCTGCACGACAAGATCGTCTCCAACATCCAGGAGATCCGGGCCAGGGGCGCGCGCACGATCGTGATCGCGGAGGAGGGCGACGAGGCGGTGGTGCCCTACGCCGACCACCTGATCCGCATCCCGGCCACCCCCACGCTGCTTCAGCCGCTGGTCGCCACGGTGCCCCTCCAGGTGTTCGCCTGCGAACTGGCGACGGCCCGGGGCAACGAGGTGGACCAGCCGCGGAACCTGGCGAAGTCGGTGACCGTGGAGTAGCCGCCGCGGCGGCGGGCGCCGCCCGGACTCAGAGGCGCCCGCCCTTCACCCAACGGCGGTACACCTGCCGGGTGAGGGCGATCATCACGGCGACGGGGAGGATCGCGCGGCGCAGATAGAGCGACGCCGGGTGGCCGGGGCCGGACGCGTCGAGGGCGGCGTACAGGACGCCCAGGCCGAAGATCGCCTCCGCCGCCACCAGGAGCAGGAACCAGACGGGCAGGTCCCGGAGGGTCGGCGGCTGTGCCGGGGGCGTGGCCGCCTCCTGGATCCGCGGTGCGGGCACCTCGCGCTCGCGCGGCCGTGGGATCCGGTCCGGGGCACGGGCGGGCAGCGGGACGACGGCCGCGGCGGGGACGGCGGCGTCCAGCACCGCGATCCGGTCGGGTGTGACGTCCCGGTACAGGGTCGGCTCGACGGCCACGTGGAAGCCGTCGGGACCGGTCAGCTCGCGTGCCCCGTCGGGGCGGGTGGTCATGGCGACGCAGGTGTCGTACCGGACGGTGACCGGCCCGCCGGGCAGCAACCGGCTCACGCCCTCGGCGCCTATGACCAGCGCGCTGTCGTCGCTCTCCAGGGAGGCGTGCCGGGTACCGGTGACCTCGTGGGAGGAGTACTGCGGGGCCGGTGCGAAACCCGCCCAGTCGGCGCCCCGGGTGGGCACCTGGAGCAGCCCGTTGTCCCACGCCTCGCGGGCGGTCTCGCGCAGGTCCGTGAGCGTGACCGCCGCCAGCTCCTTCCGGTGCTGCTCGGGGGAGAGGATCCGGTGGCCGAGCAGCAGGCCGAGCGCGTACGACGGCAGCAGGGCGGCGCCCAGGTCGGGGGTGTCGTAGCGCTTGAGCATCCGGCCGCGCGCGGAGTCCAGTTCGGCCTGCTCGATGCGGCCCGCGCGCATCCGCGCGAGTGTGTCGACGAAGGCGCCGACCACCGCGTCCTGTTTCTGCGGCAGCGCGTCGGCGTACGCGGTCAGGGTGGCGAAGTCGGCGTCGCGGGGGGTGTAGTCGGCCTCCGCCGTGTACGAGTAGCCGCCCTCCTGGCGCAGGTCCTGGAACAGGGCGCGGCCCAGGACGTCGGTGAACAAGGCGGCCGCGGTGGAGCGGCGCAGCACGGCGTCGAAGACCACGTGGCCGTCCTCGCCCCGGATGTGGGCGGGGGTGAGGGGCAGTGCGTCGGACGCGACCGGCGCCGGGATGCGGCTGCCGGCGGGCAGGGTGAGGTCCAGGCCGTCCGGCACCCGGTCGCCGGTGAGCCACAGCATGGCGTTCTCCGCGGTGAAGCGGGACTCGGCCCAGTGCCTCACCTGTTCGGCGGTCAGGCCCCAGGTGCCGAGTTCGCCGAGACCGGCCAGGCCGTAGTCGCGGGCTCCGTAACGCCACACCGCCATGTGGTGGTTGGGCCCCCTGGAACGGCCCGCGGCCTCCGTGCGGAGTATCTCCTTCTCCGTCTCCAGACGGTTCAGCGGCAGATCGCGCAGGGCCGCGCAGACTCCGTTGAGGTAGGAGACGACCTCGTGCTCCTCACCGGTGACGTGGAAGAGCGTGTACGTGTTCGCCGTGACACCGTTGTGGTGCGCGTCGGACAGGCCCAGCCGGTGCAGCGCGAGGTGCTCGACGAGATGGGTGATGCCGGAGGTGGCCAGGGTCTCGTCGGCACGGCCCACGCGGAAGAGCAGACCGGCGGTGCGGGCGCCCGGCGCGGGGGCGTGCAGGACGGGTACGCCTTGCACGGTGGTGTGGTCGACCAGGCCGTCGAGAGGGGTGGTGTGGTACGTGGTCATCGGTCCGTCTCTCCCCCAGACGTCGCGAGCGCGGCCGTGCGGTAGGCCGCGAACCGGCTCGGCCAGTCGCCCACGTAGCGCCACGAGGACGTGCCGGCCGTGTTGCCCAGGGCGGCGAAGTGGGGGGCTGCGTCCCTGAGATGCCCGCCGAGCGAGAACGCCAGCGCGAAGGTGCCGTGGCCGATGAGTTGCTGCCGGCCCGGCCGGTGGTCCGGGTGCAGCGCGGACACCCGGGCGGCCTGCCGCAGGCTGTTGCGGACCGAGACGTCGCGCAGGTACTCCGTGCCCGCGACGCCGGACAGCTCCAGCCAGTGTTCGACGTGCGCCTCGGCGACCAGGGTCCCGGCGGGCGAGCCGTCCGGCCCGGCGGCCATGCGTTCCCCGGCGAAGCGGTGCATCTCCTCCAGCGACCCGCCCCACTTGGGGCAGAGCTGCTGGAGGAACTGCAACTGCGCGCGGAAGGGGTGCTGATGACGGGCCGCCGACCGGTCGTAGCGGCGCCGGGCCTCGGACTGCCCCAGTCCGAGGCCGCGCGCGGTCAGCAGCCGGGCGGTCCAGGCGGGGACGTACGCGGGTTGCTCCGCGCACACCTCGATCAGCAGCTGCTCGGCCCTGCGCAGCCAGGAATGGAACTGGTCGAACTGATCCCGTGACACGTACTCGGCGTGCGCGCCGCCGCGGATCGTCCAGCCGACGCGGATGTACCGCTCGGCGAGCAGCGTCCGCGGCAGCGGATCGTCGGGCAGGGCCCGCGCGGCCGTCTCCAGGTACTCCTCGGCTCCGGTGACCCCGGCCAGGGCGTCGGCGGCGAAGGAGACGTCGTCGGCGGAGTCGAGGCCGCCGAGGAAGTCCCGGGTGGCCGCCCAGTCACCGGCCTCGGCCGCGGCGCGCATCGGGGCCAGTTCGGGCAGCGCCTCGGACGGATCGGTCACCGGCGCCGCCGGCTTAATGGCACCGCTCTCGCGGTCGCTCATGCTGCTGATCCCCCGGAATGCGCGAATGTGATCGACGAGTGCATGAATCAGCACGGATGTGAGCCGTGAGTGTGCGTCACGTGATCGAGCCTCGGCAGGCTAGCAGGGAGTCGTGACACGAGGAGATGCGCCGGGTGGGTCGTAAAGTGCGCGGGTGAGCATCATCGGGGTTGGTATCGACGTCGCCGAGATCGACCGGTTCCGGGCGGCCCTGGACCGTACGCCCAATCTGTCCGGCCGGCTGTTCGTGGACGGCGAGTTGTATCTGCCCGGCGGCGAACGCCGGGGAATCGCCTCGCTCGCGGCACGGTTCGCGGCCAAGGAGGCGCTGGCCAAGGCGCTTGGCGCGCCGGCCGGGCTGCTCTGGACGGACGTGGAGGTCTACGTCGAGGACAGCGGACAACCGCGGCTGCGGGTGCGGGGCACCGTGGCGGCACGCGCCGCCGAGCTGGGCGTGCGGTCGTGGCACGTGTCCCTGAGCCATGACGCGGGAGTTGCCTCGGCGGTGGTGATCGCCGAGGGGTGACCGGACCCTGCGGGCGCCGCGCGGGCGTGGGCCGGGTGCGGGCCGGGGGGCTTTCGGGGGAGACTCGACCGCATGCGGACTGCGTACAGCGTGGAGACGGTACGGGCGGCCGAGCGCGAGCTGATGGCCCGGCTTCCGGAGGGCGCGCTGATGCAGCGCGCCGCCGCCGGACTGGCCGCCGCCTGCGCCGACCTGCTCGGGCGGGTCTACGGCAGCCGGATCGTGCTGCTCGTCGGCAGCGGCGACAACGGGGGGGACGCGCTGTACGCCGGGGCCCGGCTCGCGCGGCGCGGCGCCGGGGTGACGGCCGTACTGCTCGCCCCCGGCCGCACCCACCCCGGCGGGCTCGCCGCCCTGCGCGCGGCGGGCGGTACGGCGGCCGAGGCGTCGTCCGGGGCGGCCGTGCGGCTCGTCGAGCGGGCCGACCTCGTCGTGGACGGCATCGTCGGGATCGGCGGAAAGGGCGGGCTGCGGCCGGAGGCGGCCGCGCTGGCCGACGCCGCCGGGCGGTCGCGGGCCGTCGTCGTCGCCGTGGACCTGCCCAGCGGGATCGAGGCGGACACCGGCGAGGTACGGGGCGACGTACTGCGGGCCGACCTCACCGTGACGTTCGGCGCCCACAAGCCCGGGCTGCTCATCGACCCGGCGCGCGGGTACGCCGGAACCGTACGGCTCGTCGGCATCGGACTCGAACTGCCCGCCGTACCCGAACTGGAGGCCCTCCAGCACGCGGACGTGGCCCGCATGCTGCCGTTGCCGGCGGCAGAGAGCGACAAGTACCGGCGCGGAGTGGTCGGCATCGCCGCCGGATCCGCGCGGTATCCCGGCGCCGCCGTACTCGCCGTCGCCGGGGCGCTGCACGGCGGGGCGGGGGCCGTCCGGTACGTCGGACCGGCGGCCGACGCGGTGATCTCCCGTTTTCCCGAGACGCTGGTCTCCGACCGGGGGCCCGCCCGGGCGGGGCGCGTACAGGCCTGGGTCACCGGGCCGGGCGCCGGGGACGATGCGGCCGCCGTCGCCCAGGTGCTGGAGACGGACGTACCCGTGCTGGTCGACGCCGACGGGCTGCGCCTCGCCGACCGCGACGCGGTACGACGGCGCACCGCACCGACCCTCATGACCCCGCACGCAGGTGAGGCCGCGGCCCTGCTCGGCGTCGCCCGCGAGGAGGTCGAGGCCGGCCGGCTGGCAGCGGTCCGTGAACTCTCCTCCCGGTACCGTGCCACCGTGCTCCTGAAGGGATCGACCACCCTGGTCGCCGACCCGGCGGGCGGCGCCGTGCGGGTGAACGCGACGGGCACCCCGTGGCTGGCCACGGCGGGAAGCGGCGACGTGCTGTCCGGCCTCGCGGGCTCGCTGCTGGCAGCCGGACTGCCCGCACTGGACGCGGGGAGCGTCGCGGCGTATCTGCACGGCCTGGCGGGACGCTACGCGGCGGACGGCGCGCCGGTCGCGGCACACGAGTTGGCGGAGGCGATCCCGGAGGCATGGCGCGACGTACGGGAGTGACGGCCGGAGCGTGCGCGGGGTGCGGTGAAAGGTGAGCTGAAGTGAGCACGGACGCCACTCCGGTGGCCCACCCGCGTGGACTCGTGGGGCCTGCGACCCGGGCGCGTGAGGGGGCTCTGAGACACTGGGGGCGCCATGAGTAAGACAGCACCTGCCCCGACCGCGCCCCTGCGCGCCCGCGCCGAGATCGACCTGGCCGCCCTGCGGGCCAACGTGCGCGCCCTGCGTGCCCTCGCGCCGGATGCGGCCCTGATGGCCGTGGTGAAGTCCGACGCGTACGGCCACGGCGCGGTGCCGTGTGCCCGGGCGGCCGTCGAGGCGGGGGCCACCTGGGTCGGTACGGCCACGCCCGAGGAGGCGCTCGCGCTGCGCGCCGACGCCGGGCTGCCGTCGGACGTGCGGGTCATGTGCTGGCTGTGGACCCCGGGCGGCCCCTGGCGGGAGGCCGTCGAGGCCGACGTGGACGTGTCGGTCAGCGCGATGTGGGCTCTCCGGGAGGCCGTCGACGGAGCCCGCGCGGCCGGCCGTCCCGCGCGCGTGCAGCTCAAGGCCGACACGGGGCTCGGGCGGGGCGGCTGCCAGCCCGGCGCCGACTGGGCCGAGCTGGTCGGCGCCGCACTGGACGCCGAGCGGGCCGGGCTCGTCCGGGTCACCGGGCTGTGGTCCCACTTCGCCTGTGCCGACGAACCAGGGCACCCCTCCATCGCCGCCCAGATCGCCCTGTTCCGGGAGATGCTGGCGTACGCCGAGGAGCGCGGCGTACGCCCCGAGGTGCGGCACATCGCGAACTCGCCCGCCACCCTCACCCTCCCCGAGGCCCACTTCGACCTCGTGCGGACCGGCATCGCCCTGTACGGCGTCTCGCCCAGCCCGGAGCTCGGCACCCCCGGCGACTTCGGCCTGCGCCCGGTGATGACGCTGTCGGCGTCCCTCGCCCTGGTGAAGCACGTGCCGGGGGGTCACGGCGTCAGTTACGGGCATCACTACGTCACCGCGGGGGAGACGACCCTCGGCCTGGTGCCCGTCGGCTACGCGGACGGCATCCCACGGCACGCCTCCGGGACCGGCCCGGTCCTGGTCGGCGGCAAGTGGCGCACGGTCGCGGGACGGGTCGCGATGGACCAGTTCGTGGTCGACCTCGGCGGGGACGAACTCGAGGTCGGCGCCGAGGCGGTGCTGTTCGGGCCCGGCGACCGCGGGGAACCCACCGCCGAGGACTGGGCCCAGGCCTCGGGCACGATCGCGTACGAAATCGTCACCCGGATCGGAACACGCGTCCCGCGCGTCTATGTGAACGGGGATCAGGACGAGCGGGACCAGCAGAACGAGCAGAACCAGCAGGACGAGCAGGGCCGGCGGCACGGGCAACACGGGTGACCCGCGCGGGCGGCCGCCACCGGGCGACACATGGGATACATCTGTAAACACCGGGCACCCGCGCCTCGGTGGCACCAGCACCACCGGCACCACCGGCACCACCGGCACCACCAACGAACTGCGGTACGGCGAACCACGGCGAACCACAGCGAAGAGGAGCGGTACGTGAGCGAGAGCAGTGCGGAGACCGTCGCGGACGTCGCCGCTGTGGCCGCCGTGTCCGCCGCCGCGGCGGCCGGGAGCTGGCGCAGGGTGACCGGTGTCGCGGGCACCGCGATAGGCGTGCTCGCCGCGGGCGCGGCCGCCGGTGTCGCGATCGAGCGGATGACGGTGGGCCGCGGCATGCGCCGCAGGGCCCGGCTGGCCCTGGACTCGACCGGGCCGTACGGCGCGCTGCGCGGCACCCCCGGCAAGGCGTACGCCGATGACGGCACCGAGCTGTACTACGAGGTCGACGACGTCGAGCCCGAGGGCGGCCCGGCGCCCCGGCGGCGCAGGCTGTTCGGCCGCAAGGCGCCCGCGCCGGTCACCGTGGTGTTCAGCCACGGCTACTGCCTCAGCCAGGACTCCTGGCACTTCCAACGGGCGGCGCTGCGCGGTGTGGTGCGGACCGTGCACTGGGACCAGCGCAGCCACGGCCGTTCCGGGCGGGGCGTCTCCCAGAACCGGGACGGCGGCGGTGTGCCGGTCACCATCGACCAGCTCGGCCAGGACCTGAAGGCGGTCATCGACGCGGCCGTACCGGAGGGGCCCATCGCGCTCGTCGGCCACTCCATGGGCGGCATGACGGTGATGGCGCTGGCCGCGCAGTATCCCGAGCTGATCCGGGACCGGGTCGTCGCCACGGCTCTCGTCGGTACCTCGTCCGGGCGGCTCGGCGAGGTCAACTTCGGGCTGCCCCTCGCGGGTGTGAACGCGGTGCGCCGGGTGCTGCCCGGGGTGCTGAAGGCGCTCGGCCAGCAGGCGGCGCTGGTGGAGAAGGGGCGGCGGGCCACCGCGGACCTGTTCGCCGGGGTCATCAAGAAGTACTCGTTCGCGACGCGGGACGTGGACCCGGCGGTCGAGCGGTTCGCGGAACGGATGATCGAGTCCACCCCGATCGACGTGGTCGCCGAGTTCTACCCGGCCTTCTCCGACCACGACAAGACCGAGGCCCTGGCCTACTTCACCGACATGCCCGTCCTGGTGCTGGCCGGGGTCCAGGACCTGGTCACGCCGAGCGAGCACAGCGAGGTCATCGCGGATGTGCTGCCCGACGCGGAGCTGGTCCTCGTACCGGACGCCGGTCACCTGGTGATGCTGGAGCACCCGGAAGCGGTGACCGACCGGCTCGCGGACCTGCTCACCCGCGCGGGTGCCGTTCCCGCAGGAGCTACGGTAAGTGGCTATGGAAGCACCAGCAGCGCCGCACGACCCGGCTGACACCCAACTGATCGTCAAGGCTCCCGAGCAGATGCGGGAGCTGGGCCGCCGCCTGGCCGGGCTGCTGCGGCCGGGCGACCTCGTGATGCTCAGCGGCGAACTCGGCGCGGGCAAGACGACGCTCACCCGCGGGCTCGGCGAGGGGCTCGGGGTGCGGGGCGCGGTCACCTCGCCGACCTTCGTGATCGCCCGGGTGCACCCGTCCCTGGGCGACGGCCCGCCGCTCGTGCATGTGGACGCCTACCGGCTGTCCGGCGGTCTGGACGAGATGGAGGACCTGGACCTCGACGTCTCGCTGTCCGACTCGGTGATCGTGGTGGAGTGGGGCGAGGGCAAGGTCGAGGAACTGACCGACGACCGCCTCCAGGTGACGATCCACCGCGCGGTCGGCGACACCACCGACGAGGTACGGCATGTGACCCTCACCGGCCTCGGGCCGCGGTGGGCGGACGTGGACCTCGCGGGGCTCTCCGTCTGAGCGCGAACCGCCTGCGCGCATGAAGATTCCGACAAGCCGTCGGCAAGATGTTGCGCTTGCCCCGGCAGGCGTGGTCACATGGTACTCAGTCGGTGGTTAGGTCTACCTAACCACGCCCGCCCCCGCTCGTCAGGAGGCGTCCGTGTCCACTTCTCAGCCCAGGGTGCAGCCCCCGCCCCGACCGCTCGCCGGGGTGCCCATGCGCGAACTGCTGGCCTCGTGCGCGGCCGCCGCCGCGGTCTCCAGTCCGCCGCGCGAGCCCGAGCCGAAGACCGCCGGACCGGTGCGGGAGGAACGCGCGGCCGCGTGACGCCGCCGCCGCATGCGCCGTCGAATCCGTAGAACCCGCTGCGGGAGCGTTTCAGCGGATCACCACGACCGGCACCCCGATCGTCGCGAACTTCCACATCTCGTCCCCGTCCGGCCGCGACTCCCGGATGCCGCCCGTCTTCGCCATCGGGTCGGGGTCCGGCGTGGAGTTGTCGTCCTTGGCCGCGCTGAAGCCGATCACCACGTCGTCCACGCTGGTGAAGCGCACGACGTGCTCGACCGGGACGCCGTCGCTGCCGGTGACCCCGTGCGAGCGTGACGTCACCTGGTACGAGCCGATGAGCGGGTCGACAACGCCGGGGGTCACCTGGAACGTGCGCCGTACCCGGCCGTTCGCGGTGACCAGCCACACCCTGTCGTCGTCCAGCGAGTACACGACCCGTTCACCCGCGCCGGAGCCGGCGGGCAGTGCGGTGGGATGCCTCCGGTCCCGGGGCGCCTTGGACGCGGCCGGCGCGGGCGAGGCGCTCGACGAGGGGTGGCCGGCGAGACCGGGCGGTGCGGTGGCGGACGCCTGGTAGGCGAGGATCCCGACCGTCACGACGGCCGCCGCGGTGAGCCCGGCCACGATTCCCGCGCTGGTCGCTGCCACGTGCGCCACCCCTGCCTCGCGTCATATGTCGTACTTCGTTCCGACGGTAGCAGTCGGTGACCGCCCTTCCCGGGCGGCCGTGCGAACGGCGCGGGAGCCGTAGGCTGTTCGCGTGCTCTTGCTCGCTCTGGATACCGCCACCCCCGCCGTCACCGTCGCGCTGCACGACGGCGAGGCCGTCATCGCCTCGTCGTCCCAGGTGGACGCGCGCCGGCACGGTGAGCTGCTGCTGCCGGCCGTGGACCGCGTGCTCGCCGAGGCCGGTCTGAAGCTGGACGCCGTCACCGCGATCGCCGTCGGCATCGGCCCCGGCCCCTACACGGGGCTGCGCGTCGGCCTGATGACCGCGGACACCTTCGGGCTCGCGCTCGGCGTCCCCGTGCACGGCGTGTGCACCCTGGACGCCCTCGCCTACGCCTCCGACATCGAGAAGGGCCCCTTCGTCGTGGCGACCGACGCCCGACGCAAGGAGGTCTACTGGGCCGAGTTCGCCGACTCGCGCACCCGGCTCACCGACCCGGCGGTCGACCGCCCCGCCGACATCGCCGACCGGGTCGCGGACCTGCCCGCCGTGGGCGCGGGCGCGCTCCTCTACCCCGACACCTTCCCGAACGTCCACGGGCCCGAGCACGTCTCCGCCGCCGGCCTCGCCTCCCTGGCCGCCGAACGGCTGGCCGCCGGAGAGGAACTCCCGGCACCCCGGCCGCTGTACCTGCGCCGCCCCGACGCCCAGGTCCCCAAGAACTACAAGGTGGTCACCCCCAAGTGACCGACACCGAACCAGTGAACCCCCGGCTGCGCGAGATGCGCTGGTGGGACATCGATCCCGTCCTCGAACTGGAGAAGGACCTCTTCCCCGAGGACGCCTGGTCGCGCGGCATGTTCTGGTCCGAACTGGCCCACGCCCGCGGCCCGGAGGCCAGCCGCCGTTACGTCGTCGCCGTCGCGGGCGACCGGATCGTCGGTTACGCGGGCCTGGTCGCCCAGGGCGAACTGGCCGACATCCAGACCATCGCCGTCGCCCGCGACACACAGGGCACGGGCCTGGGCGGCCTGCTGCTGACCGATCTGCTGCGCGCGGCGAGCGCCTTCGAGTGCACCGAGGTGATGCTCGAATGCCGTGTCGACAACGTCCGGGCGCAGAAACTCTACGAGCGCCACGGCTTCGAGCCCATCGGATTCCGCCGCGGCTACTACCAGCCGGGGAACGTCGACGCGCTGGTCATGCGACTGACCGCTGATTCCGACGCACCCGGCGCATCCGGCGCATCCGACAGCGGCTCCGCCGCGGGTGAGACCTCCGTACAAGCCGTACAAGGAACCGACAAGAATGACTGACGAACCGCTGGTCCTCGGGATCGAGACGTCGTGCGACGAGACCGGTGTCGGCATCGTCCGGGGCACCACCCTGCTGGCCGACGCCATCGCCTCCAGCGTCGACGAGCACGCCCGCTTCGGCGGCGTGGTGCCCGAGGTGGCCTCCAGGGCGCACCTCGAGGCGATGGTCCCCACCATCGACCGGGCGCTCAAGGAAGCCGGGGTCAGCGCGCGGGACCTGGACGGCATCGCCGTGACGGCGGGCCCGGGCCTCGCGGGCGCGCTCCTGGTCGGCGTCTCGGCGGCGAAGGCGTACGCCTACGCGCTGGGCAAGCCCCTCTACGGGGTGAATCACCTCGCCTCGCACATCTGTGTGGACCAGCTGGAGCACGGCGCGCTGCCGGAGCCGACCATGGCCCTGCTGGTGAGCGGCGGCCACTCCTCGCTGCTGCTGTCCACGGACATCACCTCCGACGTCCGCCCGATGGGCTCCACCATCGACGACGCGGCGGGCGAGGCCTTCGACAAGATCGCGCGGGTGCTGAACCTGGGCTTCCCGGGCGGCCCGGTCATCGACCGCTACGCCCGTGAGGGCGACCCCGGGGCGATCGCGTTCCCGCGCGGTCTGACCGGTCCGCGTGACCCCGCCTACGACTTCTCCTTCTCCGGTCTCAAGACGGCCGTGGCCCGCTGGATCGAGGCCAGGCGGGCGGCGGGCGAGGAGGTGCCGGTGCGCGATGTGGCGGCGTCCTTCCAGGAGGCGGTCGTGGACGTGCTGACCCGCAAGGCGGTGCGCGCCTGCAAGGACGAGGGTGTCGACCATCTGATGATCGGCGGCGGCGTGGCCGCCAACTCCCGGCTGCGGGCCCTGGCCCAGGAGCGCTGCGAGGCGGCGGGCATCCGGCTGCGCGTGCCGCGCCCCAAGCTGTGCACGGACAACGGCGCGATGGTCGCCGCCCTGGGCGCCGAGATGGTGGCGCGCGGGCGGTCGGCGTCCGACTGGGACCTGTCCGCGGACTCCTCCCTGCCGGTGACCGACCCCCACGTGCCGGGCCACTCCCACACCCACTCCCACGACCACGTGCACGAGGTGAGCGGGGAGAACCTCTACTCGTGACGGTCGCCCTGATGTGGGAGGCGCGGGCGGCACAGGACCGGGGCGAGGAACTCCTGGCCTGGGCCAGGTCCCGGCCGCTGCCTGCCACCCCCCTGCGCCGCGAGACCTTCCGTGCCCCTCAGGACCGGGTGCTGGTCATCACCTGGTGGGACGCCGCCTACGAAGCGGACCTGCCGGAACTGCCCGAGCCGCCCGGCGACCTGGTGACCCGGGCGGTGCACCGGTGGCGGTTCGAGTCGGTGGGCTGACCGGGGGTCCGGAAAGACCTCCGGAGATTTTTCCGGGGGCGTGTCGATCCGGCGGTCTCCCGTTCGACGCATGGGTGAGAGGCGGGGGGAAGACCCCGCCTCCGGCCGGACGAAGGAGTCACCATGCCCCGCTATCTGTCGCTCGTGCGGATCGACGAGTCCACCGCCCCCGCCGAAGGTCCCAGCCCGGAGCTGATGCGTCGGATGGGCGAGCTGATCGAGGAGATCACCAAGGCCGGCGTCATGCTCGACACCGCCGGGCTGACCCCCTCCGCCCAGGGCGCCCGGGTGCGCTGGGAGGGCGGCGAGCTGACCGTCACGGACGGGCCGTTCACCGAGTCCAAGGAGGTCGTCGGCGGCTACGCGCTCATGCAGTGCAAGGACATGGCCGAGGCCCTGGAGTGGACCAAGCGGTTCCTCAAGGTGCACGAGGAGCACTGGACGGTCACCTGCGAGGTGCGGGAGATCGCCGAGGACTGACCGGACCGATCGGGCCGACCGGCCCGGTCACCCGGGCGTTCCTTGGCGCGAGCCCGGTGTGGGGTGTTGCATGGTGGGCTGTGGAACATCAGCCCGCCGGGCAGCCCGCGGCCGAGCACGCGATCGAGACCGTGTTCCGGCTGGAGTCGCCCCGCATCATCGCCGGTGTCGCGCGCATCGTCCGGGACGTCGGCATCGCGGAGGAGCTGGCCCAGGACGCCCTGGTCGCGGCCCTTGAGCAGTGGCCCCGGGACGGAGTCCCCGGCAATCCGGGCGCCTGGCTCATGGCCACGGCCCGTCATCGCGCCGTCGACCTGGTCCGCCGCCGGGAGAGCTACGCCCGCAAGCTGGCGGAGATCGGCCGGGACCTCGACACCACGGCCCCGCCGCCGGAGCCCGCCGACCCGCAGGACATCGACGACGACCTGCTCCGGCTGGTCTTCACCGCCTGCCACCCGGTGCTGTCCGCCGAGGCCCGCACCGCGCTCACCCTGCGTCTGCTGGGCGGTCTGACGACGGCCGAGATCGCCCGCGCCTTCCTCGTCCCGGAACCGACGGTCGCCCAGCGGATCGTCCGCGCGAAGCGGACGCTGGCGGCGCGGAACGTGGCCTTCGAGGTCCCGTACGGCCCCGACCGCGCGGCCCGCCTCGGCTCCGTGCTGGACGTCATCTACCTGATCTTCAACGAGGGATACGCGGCCACGGCCGGCGACGACTGGCTGCGTCCCGCGCTGTGCGAGGACGCGCTGCGGCTGGCCCGTGTCCTCGCCGCCCTCATGCCGAAGGAACCGGAGGTGCACGCGCTCACCTCGCTGCTGGAGTTCCAGGCCTCGCGCACCGCCGCCCGCACCGGCCCCGACGGTGCCCCGGTCCTCCTCAGGGACCAGGACCGGCGCCGCTGGAACCGCATGCTCATCGCCCGCGGCATCGAGGCCCTCGCCCACGCCGACGCCGTGGCCGAGGGCGCCCCCGGCCCGTACGCCCTTCAGGCGACGATCGCCGCCTGCCACGCGCACGCCCACTCGTACGCGCGGACCGACTGGGCGGCCATCGCGACCCTCTACGCCCTGCTCGCCGCCCGAGTCCCGTCCCCGATCGTCGAACTCAACCGCGCGGTGGCCGTCTCGATGGCCGAGGGACCCGGACCGGCCCTGGCGATCGTGGACGCCGTGGCCGCAGACCCGGCCCTGCGCGACTACCACCTGCTGCCCAGCGTCCGCGGCGATCTGCTGGCCCGCCTCGGGCGTACGGCGGAGGCACGCGCACAGTTCGCACGGGCCGCCGGGCTCGCCCGCAACGAGCGGGAGCGTGAGCTGCTGGCGGCCCGGGTGCGGGAACTGCCGCCGGGGTGAGCGTCGCCGTCAGCGGTCCGCGGGCGCCCCGATCAGCATCGTCGGCGCGCCCGCGACGCGGGTGAGGAACACCGTCGCCGAGTTGGGCCCCTGCGGCTTGACCTTGCGCCGCAGCTCCTCCGGCTCGACGGCCGAGCCGCGCTTCTTCACGGTCAGCGTGCCGACCTCACGCTCGCGCAGCAGCGCCTTCAGCTTCTTCAGGTTGAAGGGGAGCTGATCGGTGATCAGATAGGCCGACGCGTACGGGGTCGGCCGCAGTTCGTCCGCCGTGACGTAGGCGATGGTCTCGTCGACCAGCCCGCCGTCGAGCGACTCGGCCACCTCCGCGACCAGATGCGCCCGGATGACGGCGCCGTCCGGCTCGTACAGATAGCGCCCCACGGGCCGCACCCCGGGATCCGGGAGCCCCCGCCCGAGCAGTGACCGCGGCCCCGGCAGCAGCGTGGCCCGTACCGCGCCGGGCCGGACCCCGGCCCCGAACCACAGCACCGCCTCCTTCACATCACCGCCGTCGGAGATCCACTCGGCCTCGGCGTCGGCCGGGACGGCCTCGTGCGGGATGCCCGGCGCGATCTTCAGCGCGGCGTGCGGGGCCCTGGACGCGGTGGCCACGGCCCAGGACAGCGGGGGAGAGTACGCCTCCGGGTCGAAGATACGGCCGCGGCCGCCGCGCCGCGCCGGGTCGACGAAGACGGCGTCGTACGCGGACACGTCCACCTCCGTCACATCCGCCTCGCGTACCTCGATCAGCTCCGCGAGGCCGAGCGCGTCGGCGTTCGCCCGCGCCACCGCCGCCGTCAGCGGATCCCGGTCCACGGCCAGCACCCGGATGCCGGCCCGCGCGAGGGCGACGGCGTCGCCGCCGATGCCGCAGCACAGGTCGGCGACGGAGCGTACGCCCCGTTCGCGAAGGCGGTCCGCGCGGTACGCCGCCACGCTCGTCCGCGTCGACTGCTCGACGCCGTTCGGGGTGAAGAACATCCGCCCGGCGTCCTCGGTCCCGAACTTCGCCACCGCCCGCTGCCGCAGCCTGGCCTGGCCGAGGGCCGCCGACACCAGTTCGGCGGGGTGCTCGCGGCGCAACCGGGTGGCGACGGCGAGCTCGTCGGCGGGGGCCGTGTCGCGCACCTCGTGCAGGAGGGCGCGGCCCTCGGGGGCGAGCAGGGAGCGGAAGGAGAGCAGATCGTTCACCGGGTCGTTCACCGGATCATTGTGGGCCAGTCGGTGGATGGACCGCTTCCGGCGGCGGTGCCTGCCCGGGTTCGGCGGCGGGGCCTGCAAGGATCCGGCAACATGCGAGCAGTCCTACAAAATGACAAAAATAGTGCATTTGTCGCGGCCAAACGGGCCGGCTTCCGCGCAGGCGTCGCCGCGCTCGCCGTCGTCACCGTCGGAATCTCCGGGTGCGGCGGACCGGCCGGGCGCGGAGTGCGGCCCGCTCCGGGCGCGCCGAACCTCCAGGCGGCCCCCGCCCGGGCCCTGGCCTCCTACGCCACCCGTCTGAAGGCCGAGCGTGCCGCCGTCGTGGCGGCCGCCCGGCACTGGGGACTGGACACGGCCCCCCTCACACCCCCGCCCCCTCCGGCCCGCAAACCGCGGATCACCGCTCGTGAAGGCTTCGAGGTCGACGGCCAGGTGGAGGACGGCCTGCCGCCGGTGTTCACCACCATCCCCACCCGGCAGAAGGTCGTCTTCCTGACCATCGACGACGGCTACGAGAAGGACCCCGCGTTCCTGCGCATGATGAGAGACCTGAGGGTCCCGTACACCGCCTTCCTCAGCAACTACCTGGTCAAGGACGACTACGGCTACTTCAGGCAGATGCAGGCCGAGGGCGTCACCCTGAACAACCACACCCTCAACCACCCCTATCTGCCCGGCCTGTCCTACGAGGAGCAGCGGGAGGAGATCTGCGGCATGCAGCAGATCATGAAGGAGCGGTTCGGCAAGGCCCCGACCGTCTTCCGCCCGCCCTACGGCAACTACAACGGCGACACGCTGCGCGCCGCCAAGTCCTGCGGGATCAAGTACGCGCCGATCTGGGACGAGGAGGTCTTCGTCGACCACTGGGAGTACCGCGAGTGGGACCGGAGCCTGCACCCCGGCGACATCGTGCTCACCCACTTCCGGGGCCGCGAGGACTGGGACGGCACGATGATCGACGACATGCGCCGGTTCCTGGACACGGTCACCCGCGAGGGATACGCGGTGGCACGCCTGGAGGACTACCTGTGACGCGGCCGCGGCGGAGCCGGTGGTGCGGGGCGCTGACGGCGACCGTGCTCACCGCGGCGGTCCTGTCCCCCCTCACCGGCTGCGCCCAGTCCGTCGACCCCATCGAACGGCTGGGCAAGAAGGCGGCCCAGAAGGTGCGGCCGCGCCACCGGACGGCGGAGCAGACGGCCCGCCGCTGGGGCCTCAAGGCTCCCCTGGCCCCGGCCCCCAGGCCCCCGGCCCGCTCCGCGACCCCCGCGGCGGTCCACTCCGACGGCCCGTCGCCGCCCCCGGTCCTCGACCGCGTCCGCACCCACGACCGGGTCGTCTTCCTCACCTACGACGACGCCGCCGAGCACGACCCCCGGTTCGTCGACATGGTCCGCGAACTGCGGCTCCCGGTCAGCATGTTCCTCACCGACGGCGGCCGGACCCCGGGGGACGCCCGCCTCGCCGGGCTCCGCTCGGCCGGTGCCGCCGTCCAGAACCTCACCCTCGACCACACCCCGCTGCGGGGCCGGCCGTTCGCCGAACAGCGCGCCCAGATCTGCGAGCAGCAGGACAGACTGGCGAACCGGCTCGGCCACCGCCCCCGCCTGCTCCGCCCACCCGACGGCGGATACGACAGGACCACCCTGCGCGCGGCCGCCGACTGCGGTGTCTCCGCGGTGGTCCTCTGGCGGGCGGCGACGACCGCCGACGACCTCACCTACACCCACGGCCCCGCACAGCTGCGCCCCGGCGACATCGTCCTGATCGGCTCGGACACCCCCACCGCCCCCACCCTCCACGAACGCACGGCCAGCCTCCTGCGCCGCGCCCAGTCCCGGGGGCTGACGGTGGGACGCCTTGAGGACTACCTGTGAGAGGGCGGGGCCGCGCAGGCGACGCGTAGGCGACTTGCGGGCCGATGAGGGGCCGGACGCGGGGTCGATGAGGTGCCGATGAGGGGGTCGAATTTTCCGCGCCGCGCCGCAGGCAATTGGCACTCCGCTTGACCGAGTGCTAACCGCGGTCATAGTCTCGGCTCTGGCACTCCCCACTGGAGAGTGCCAACAACGCGACGGGCAGGTCCGGCACCCGCGACGACGGATCCACCTGGTCGCCACCTCAGACAGTTAACCCCGTGAGATCTCCGAAGGGGGAGGTCGGATCGTGACGACCGCCAGCTCCAAGGTTGCCATCAAGCCGCTCGAGGACCGCATCGTGGTCCAGCCGCTCGACGCCGAGCAGACCACGGCTTCGGGCCTGGTCATCCCTGACACCGCCAAGGAGAAGCCCCAGGAGGGCGTCGTCCTGGCTGTTGGTCCGGGCCGCGTCGAGGACGGCAAGCGTGTCGAGCTCGACGTCAGCGTCGGCGACATCGTTCTCTACAGCAAGTACGGCGGCACCGAGGTGAAGTACAACAACGAGGAGTACCTCGTCCTCTCGGCCCGCGACGTGCTCGCGATCGTCGAGAAGTAATTCACCACGAAGCACACTTCGTTGCTTTAGCTGCGCCCCTGGCCCCCGCCACCGACAAGTAGCCGGGCGCCCGGGGCGCAGTTGTTCTTTCACCCGAGATTTCCGAAAGGGCTCACGCTGTCATGGCGAAGATCCTGAAGTTCGACGAGGACGCCCGTCGCGCCCTGGAGCGCGGCGTCAACAAGCTTGCCGACACGGTCAAGGTGACGATCGGCCCCCGCGGCCGCAACGTCGTCATCGACAAGAAGTTCGGCGCTCCCACCATCACCAACGACGGCGTCACCATCGCCCGCGAGGTCGAGGTCGAGGACCCGTTCGAGAACCTCGGTGCCCAGCTGGTGAAGGAGGTGGCGACCAAGACCAACGACATCGCGGGTGACGGTACGACCACCGCCACCGTGCTGGCCCAGGCGCTCGTCCGCGAGGGCCTGAAGAACGTCGCCGCCGGCGCCTCTCCGGCCGCCCTGAAGAAGGGCATCGACGCCGCGGTCAAGGCCGTCTCCGACGACCTGCTCGCCTCGGCCCGCCCGATCGACGAGAAGTCCGACATCGCCGCCGTCGCCGCGCTGTCCGCCCAGGACCAGCAGGTCGGCGAGCTCATCGCCGAGGCCATGGACAAGGTGGGCAAGGACGGTGTGATCACCGTCGAGGAGTCCAACACCTTCGGCCTGGAGCTGGACTTCACCGAGGGCATGGCCTTCGACAAGGGCTACCTGTCGCCGTACTTCGTGACGGACCAGGAGCGCATGGAGGCCATCCTCGACGACCCGTACATCCTCATCCACCAGGGCAAGATCGCGTCCATCGCGGACCTCCTGCCGCTGCTGGAGAAGATCATCCAGAGCAACGCCTCCCGGCCGCTGCTGATCATCGCCGAGGACGTCGAGGGCGAGGCCCTGTCGACCCTGGTCGTCAACAAGATCCGCGGCACGTTCAACGCCGTCGCCGTCAAGGCCCCCGGCTTCGGCGACCGCCGCAAGGCGATGCTCCAGGACATGGCCGTCCTCACCGGCGCCACCGTCATCTCCGAGGAGGTCGGCCTCAAGATCGACCAGGTCGGTCTCGACGTGCTCGGCTCCGCCCGTCGTGTCACCGTCACCAAGGACGACACCACGCTCGTCGACGGTGCCGGCAAGACCGAGGACGTGCACGGTCGCGTCGCGCAGATCAAGGCCGAGATCGAGAACACCGACTCCGACTGGGACCGTGAGAAGCTCCAGGAGCGCCTCGCGAAGCTGGCCGGCGGCGTGTGCGTGATCAAGGTCGGCGCCGCCACCGAGGTGGAGCTGAAGGAGAAGAAGCACCGTCTGGAGGACGCCATCTCCGCGACCCGCGCCGCGGTCGAGGAGGGCATCGTCTCCGGTGGTGGCTCCGCTCTGGTCCACGCCGTCAAGGTGCTGGAGGGCAACCTCGGCAAGAGCGGCGACGAGGCCACCGGTGTCTCGGTCGTCCGCCGCGCCGCCGTCGAGCCGCTGCGCTGGATCGCCGAGAACGCCGGCCTCGAGGGCTACGTCATCGTCTCCAAGGTGGCCGAGCTGGAGAAGGGCAGCGGTTACAACGCCGCCACCGGCGAGTACGGCGACCTGGTCAAGGCCGGCGTCATCGACCCGGTCAAGGTCACCCGCTCCGCCCTGGAGAACGCCGCATCCATCGCCTCCCTGCTGCTCACGACCGAGACCCTGGTCGTCGAGAAGAAGGAAGAGGAGCCGGCCGAGGCGGGCCACGGCCACGGTCACGGCCACTCCCACTGACCCACGCGCCAAGTAAGGCCCGGCACCGAGGTGGTGCCGGGCCTTCGCGTTCAACCGGCTCGTGAGAACCTCACCGTGAAAACCTCACTGGGGACCGTACTTGCGCCCCGTCTTCGAGGTGATCCCGCCGAGCAGCGCCCGCGGAGCCACCTTCACCACTCCCATCAGCGCCTTGTAGCGCGGGTCCGGGACGGACAGCGACTTGCCGCGCGCCAGGTCGGCCAGCGCCGTCTCGACCAGCTTGTCCGCGTCCAGCCACATCCAGCCCGGGATGTTCTCCGTGCCCATGCCGGCCCGCTCATGGAACTCCGTGCGTACGAACCCGGGGCACAGGGCCATCAGACGGACGCCGGTACCGGCCAGATCCCGCGCCGCCCCCTGCGTGAACTGCACGACCCACGCCTTCGACGCCCCGTACGTGCCCCGGGGGACGAACGCGGCCACGGACGCCACGTTCACGACCCCGCCGCGACCGCGCTCGCGCATCGCCTCCGCCGCCGCCGACGTCAGCCGCAGCACCGCCTCGCAGTGCACCTTGAGCATCCGCAGCTCGTCGGTCATCGGGACGTCGAGATAATGGCCCTTGTTGCCGAAGCCCGCGTTGTTGATCAGCAGGTCGACCGGGTTCCGGCGGTCCGCGAGACGGGCGGCGACCGACTCGATTCCGGCGTCCTCGGCCAGATCGGCGGTCAGCACCTCGGCCTCGATGCCGTGCCGGTCGTGCAACTCGGTCGCCTGCTCGCGCAGCCGTTTGGTGTCGCGCGCCACCAGCACGAGGTTGTGCCCGTCAGCCGCCAGCCGCCGCGCGAACGCGGCACCGATTCCCGCGGTCGATCCCGTAATCAGAGCCGTTGTCATGCACCAAGACTAGTAACCCGCACCGCACTTCCCGGCGCTCCGGCGAACCCGAACCGCAGAGCGCCGGACCCGGGCAGCCGGACGCCCGGACCCCGGACGATCTGAGCGGCCGGAAGGGCCGGAGGCCGACCGTCCCAAAGTGGCACCGTGATTTTGGACCGCCCACCCAAGGGGGCCTTATGATCGGAGGGTGATCGAGGCACGTCATCTCCGCATCCTGCGCGCCGTCGCCGCCACCGGCTCCTTCTCGGCGGCGGGGCGCGAGCTGGGCTGCACCCAGCCCGCCGTCAGTCAGCAGATGAAGGCGCTGGAGTCCTCCGTCGGCACCCCGCTGCTGGTTCGCGGTGGGCGCGAGATGCGACTGACCCAGGCCGGTGAGGCCCTCGTCCGGCACGCCTCCGGGATCCTCGCCGGGCTCACCGCCGCCGAGGAGGAGGTCGCCGCGATCGCCGGACTGCGCGCGGGCCGGGTCCGGCTGGTCTCCTTCCCCAGCGGCAGCTCCACCCTTGTCCCGACCGCCCTCGCGGCCCTGCGCGCCGCGCACCCGGGCACTCGCGTCTCCCTGGAGGAGGCCGAGCCGCCGAGGTCCGTGGAACTGCTGCGCGAGGGCGACTGCGACGTTGCCCTCGCCTTCCGGTACGAGGGAGCGGCGGGCGCCGAGGAGTGGGACGACCTGGTCGTACGGCCGCTGCTCACCGACCGCCTGGTCGCCCTGGTCCCGGAATGCCACCGGCTCGCGCGCGCGGCGTCCGTGGCCATCGGGGAACTGGCCGACGAGCCCTGGATCGCGGGCTGCCCGCGTTGCCGCAGCCAGCTGGTGGAGGTCTGCGAGGCCGCCGGTTTCACACCCCGCATCGACTTCGCCACCGACGACTACCCGGCGGTGGCCGGCCTGGTGGGCGCCGGACTGGGCGTCGCCGTCCTGCCCCAGCTGGCGATCGAGTCCGTGCGACCCCGAAGTGCCCGTGCGGTGGCGCTGGAGCCGGCGGTGCGGCGGGAGATCGTCGCCCTCACCCTGCCCGACCTGGCCCAGGTTCCGGCGGTCGCGGCCACGCTGGAGCAGCTGGCGCGGGCGACGCGCAGGCAGTGACGTACGGCGCGAGCGCACGCGTACGTGCGCCCGCGCAGATGCGCGTGCGGCAGTCGAAGAAACGTTCCTTCAGTTGTCCTGGGCGGTGTCCCCGCTGGACGTGGAAGCCGACACGAGCCGGTTCCGCGCCCGCCCCATGAGCTCCTCGCGCTCATCCTCGGTCAGGCCGCCCCACACGCCGTACGGCTCGCGGACCGCCAGCGCGTGCGCTGCGCACTCGGCACGGACCGGGCACCTCATGCAGACCTCCTTGGCCGAGTTCTCGCGAGCGCTCCGTGCCGCACCGCGTTCGCCCTCCGGATGGAAGAAGAGGGAGCTGTCGACCCCACGGCAGGCGGCCAGGAGCTGCCAGTCCCACAAGTCCGCGTTCGGTCCGGGAAGGCGGGAGAAATCTGCCATTACGTGACCCCTTGTAGCCGTTCTGGGCGGATACGGTGCCAACGACCGTACATCTCCGGTCTAAGAAGATGAAAATATGACTCATTGCGAATCTAGCCCCAGACACCGTGAAACGGGAAGAAAATGGTCTAAACGGGGCATAGGTTGTGGTGAAAAGTCGAGAGTCCGACGGGCATGTCTGCACCGTGTCCGCCCCCTCACGTAGAGTGCCGAAGACGGCAGCCGACCCCGTAACTCTTTCGAGTGACCGTCGTTGAGAGTGCGGAGGCGGTTGAAAACACAAGCGCTCGGGCAGGCGTCCGAGGCGGTCGACCGCACAGGTGACGATTCCGTACCAGCCTGGAGGCTCAAGGTGACGCGCATCAGCTGCGGAGGGCGGCCATGACATCCGTCCTCGTCTGCGACGACTCCCCGCTTGCCCGAGAGGCGCTCCGCCGCGCGGTCGCGACCGTGCCCGGCGTCGAGCGTGTGACGACGGCGGCCAACGGCGAGGAAGTCCTCCGCCGCTGGGGTGCCGACCGCTCGGACTTGATCCTGATGGACGTGCGCATGCCCGGACTGGGCGGCGTCGAGACCGTACGCCGACTGCTGTCCGCGGACCCCGGCGCGCGCATCATCATGCTCACTGTCGCCGAGGACCTCGACGGCGTGGCCCTCGCGGTCGCGGCCGGCGCCCGTGGCTATCTGCACAAGGACGCCTCGCGCGCCGAACTGCGGGCCACCGTGACACAGGCCCTCGCCGACCCGACCTGGCGTCTCGCCCCGCGCCGGCTGCGCTCGGCCGAGATGGGCGCCGCACCCACCCTCACCGCGCGTGAGATCCAGGTGCTGGAGGGCATGAGCCACGGCCGCTCCAACGCGGAGATCGGCCGTGAGCTGTTCCTGTCCGAGGACACCGTCAAGACCCACGCCCGGCGCCTGTTCAAGAAGCTCGGCGCCTCGGACCGCGCCCACGCGGTGGCCCTCGGCTTCCGTTGGGGACTGGTCCGTTAGGACCGAGGACCGAGCCCGTCCGGTACTCCCCGCCCGCCAGAAGCGGGCGGGGCCGGGAGGCCTGCCCGGCCCGGCGCGGTGGTGGATCCCTCGTACACCGGGACGAGTTCCGGTCGTTCGGCCGGACGAGGTCCCTGTCCGTGCGGAGGGTGGTGGCATGGGTGCACAGGGAGCCTTGTGGCGGACCGCGCCGGCGCTCCGGGATGCGATACCCGCCACAGTTGGAGCGAAGGCACGGCTCGGGTGGGGGACGCGGTGCCCGTCGCGACGTACGGCTCGGAGACCCACCGGGCCGGTCGGGCCCGTCGGGGCAACAGGGCTGCGGACCCGCCGGGATTCTGGGCGCGGCCCGGGTGGGAGGCCTGCGAGCCACCGGACCGGGCGGACGGGCGGCACGGTGTCCGGGCGCGGTTCCGGGAGTCCGGTCGAGCGGATGGGCACGGCGTGCGCGTGGGGTGCGTGGCGGCGGCCACGCGGGCGACCGACGCTCGTTTCGCCGCGGATGCCGCATCCTTGAGTTGTGGAGTCTCTCGGGGACGAGTCGGTCGAGCGGAAGGGGAGGGCGCGGGGAATGAGTGCCGGCGCACTTGCTCATAACGCTTCGGTGCACAACCACGAGCAGAATGCGACGGACCGGACGGCCGCAGGGCACCATGGACCGATGCGCGACGACGAGGCGGGCACGGCCCAGGGGGTGATCGGTGCCCTCGTGCATCGCGCCGTGGACGGAGACGCCCAGGCCACGCACGACCTGCTCGCCCGCGTCCACCCGTTGGCGCTGCGCTACTGCCGCACCCGGCTGAGCCGGCTGCCCGGCGACGCGCGCCACTTCGTCGAGGACCTCGCCCAGGAGGTGTGCGTCGCGGTCCTGCTCGCACTGCCCCGCTACCGCGACACGGGCCGCCCCTTCGAGGCGTTCGTCTTCGCCATCGCCTCGCACAAGGTCGCCGACCTCCAGCGGGCCGCGATGCGCCACCCGGGTTCCACGGCCATCCCCTCGGACGAGATGCCGGAGCGCGCGGACGACTCCCTCGGCCCCGAGGAGCGTGCGCTGCTCAGCAGCGACGCGGAGTGGGCGAAGAAGCTGCTGGCAAACCTGCCGGAGAACCAGCGCGAACTCCTGCTGCTGCGTATCGCGGTGGGCTTGACCGCGGAGGAGACGGGGCAGATGTTGGGAATGTCACCCGGGGCGGTTCGGGTGGCCCAGCACCGGGCGCTGAGCCGGCTGCGGGCGCTGGCCGAGCAGTAGGCTCGGCGAACGCGAACCACCGGGAGATTTCCGTACGAACATACGAAGCCCGAAGTCACTCTCCACCGTGGAATGAGCGACCCGTGCTTCCCGTTAGCATGGACATCCGCACCGATCAAGGCCATTTGGGGAAGGTGTCATGACTGCCAACGTCGACGGAGTGCCCGGAAAATTCGCGACACTCGGGCTGACCTACGACGACGTGCTGCTGCTGCCGGGCGCGTCGGACATGGCGCCCGACGAGATCGACACCGCCTCGTACGTCTCCAAGAACGTGCGGGTCAACATCCCGCTGCTGTCCGCCGCCATGGACAAGGTCACCGAGTCGCGCATGGCGATCGCGATGGCCCGCCAGGGCGGCGTCGGCGTGCTGCACCGCAACCTGTCCATCGAGGACCAGGCCAACCAGGTCGACCTGGTGAAGCGCTCCGAGTCCGGCATGGTCGCGGACCCCATCACGGTTCACCCCGAGGCCACGCTCGCCGAGGCCGACGCCCTGTGCGCCAAGTTCCGCATCAGCGGCGTTCCGGTGACGGACGGCGACAAGAAGCTCCTGGGCATCGTCACCAACCGCGACATGGCCTTCGAGAACGACCGCACGCGCCGCGTCCACGAGGTCATGACGCCGATGCCGCTGGTCACCGGCAAGGTGGGCATCTCCGGCCCCGAGGCCATGGAGCTGCTGCGCAAGCACAAGATCGAGAAGCTGCCGCTGGTCGACGACCGGGGTGTGCTCAAGGGTCTGATCACGGTCAAGGACTTCGTCAAGGCCGAGCAGTACCCGAACGCCGCCAAGGACGCCGAGGGCCGGCTGCTGGTCGGCGCGGCGGTCGGCGTGGCCGGTGACTCGCTGGAGCGTGCCCAGGCCCTGATCGAGGCGGGGGTCGACTTCATCGTCGTGGACACCGCGCACGGCCACTCCCGCCTCGTCGGCGACATGATCGCCAAGATCAAGTCCAACTCATCCGGCATCGACGTCATCGGCGGCAACATCGCCACGCGCGACGGCGCGAAAGCCCTGGTCGACGCGGGCGCCGACGGCATCAAGGTCGGCGTGGGCCCCGGTTCCATCTGTACGACCCGAGTGGTGGCCGGCGTCGGCGTGCCCCAGGTCACCGCCATCTACGAGGCCGCCCTCGCCGCCAAGGAGGCCGGTGTCCCGGTCATCGGCGACGGTGGTCTCCAGTACTCCGGCGACATCGCCAAGGCCCTGGTCGCGGGCGCCGACACGGTGATGCTGGGCTCGCTGCTCGCGGGCTGCGAGGAGTCGCCGGGCGAGCTGCTGTTCATCAACGGCAAGCAGTTCAAGTCGTACCGCGGCATGGGCTCGCTGGGTGCCATGCAGTCCCGCGGCGACCGCAGGTCGTTCTCCAAGGACCGCTACTTCCAGGAGGGCGTCGCCTCCGACGAGCAGCTGATCCCCGAGGGCATCGAGGGCCAGGTTCCGTACCGGGGCCCGCTGGGCTCGGTCGTCCACCAGCTGGTCGGCGGCCTGCGGCAGTCGATGTTCTACGTCGGCGGCAGGACGGTTCCGGAGCTCCAGACGAACGGCCGGTTCGTTCGGATCACGTCGGCGGGCCTCAAGGAGAGCCACCCGCACGACATTCAGATGACCGTCGAGGCGCCCAACTACAGCAGCAAGCGATGACATCCGCGCGCGTGAAGCCGTGAAGGGGCGGCCCCGGACCATCCGGGGCCGCCCTTGTCGTACCCGTCGGCGATACTTGAAGGCGCTGAAACGCAGAGGGAAAGGCCACAGACGTGACTGAGATCGAGATCGGGCGCGGCAAGCGCGGCCGCCGGGCGTATGCCTTCGACGACATCGCCGTCGTCCCCAGCCGCCGTACGCGGGACCCGAAGGAGGTCTCGATCGCCTGGCAGATCGATGCCTACCGGTTCGAGCTGCCGTTCCTGGCGGCCCCCATGGACTCGGTCGTCTCCCCGGCCACCGCGATCCGCATCGGCGAGCTCGGCGGCCTGGGTGTGCTCAACCTCGAGGGCCTGTGGACGCGGCACGAGGACCCGCAGCCGCTGCTCGACGAGATCGCCGCGCTGCCGCCCGAGGCCGCGACCCGCCGCCTCCAGGAGATCTACGCGGCGCCCATCAAGGAGGAGCTGATCGGCGCGCGCATCAAGGAGGTGCGGGACTCCGGCGTGGTCACGGCGGCCGCGCTCTCCCCGCAGCGCACGGCGCAGTTCTCCAAGGCGGTCGTGGACGCGGGTGTGGACATCTTCGTCATCCGCGGTACGACGGTCTCCGCGGAGCACGTGTCGTCCTCGCACGAGCCGCTCAACCTGAAGCAGTTCATCTACGAGCTGGACGTGCCCGTGATCGTCGGTGGCTGCGCCACCTACACGGCCGCCCTGCACCTGATGCGCACCGGCGCGGCCGGTGTCCTGGTGGGCTTCGGCGGCGGCGCCGCGCACACCACCCGCAACGTGCTGGGCATCCAGGTCCCGATGGCCACCGCGGTGGCCGACGTCGCCGCGGCCCGCCGTGACTACATGGACGAGTCCGGCGGCCGCTATGTGCACGTGATCGCGGACGGCGGTGTCGGCTGGTCCGGTGACCTGCCCAAGGCGATCGCCTGCGGTGCCGACTCGGTGATGATGGGCTCCCCGCTGGCCCGTGCGACGGACGTGCCCGGCAAGGGTCACCACTGGGGCATGGAAGCGGTCAACGAGGAGCTGCCGCGCGGCAAGAAGGTCGACCTCGGCACGGTCGGCACCATCGAGGAGATCCTCACCGGCCCGTCCCACACCCCGGACGGCTCGATGAACTTCTTCGGTGCCCTGCGCCGCGCCATGGCCACCACGGGCTACAGCGAGCTCAAGGAGTTCCAGCGGGTCGAGGTCACGGTGGCGGACAGCCAGCACAAGCGGTAGTCCGTACGACGCCACGAGGGGCCCGTCCGCATCGGTGGACGGGCCCCTCGGGTGTTCCTGCGCCGGGCCCGGTCAGGCCGCGGCCTTCTTGGCGCCCGAGAACGCGGCGAACGCGGCGAGGCCGAAGAACAGGAAGGTGAGCGGGTCGGCGTCCTGCTTCCAGGCCTCCTGGACGATGTCGAAGTGCTGGAAGAACAGCTCGTTGAAGCCCACGTTGAGGAGGTCGGCGCCGATCACGGCCTCGCCGATCAGCTGGCCGAGGTAGACGGAGCCCAGCGCGAGGACGGCGCTGACGACGGGGAGGGCGGGGTTCTGGCCGCCGAACCGGCCGGCCGCGAGGCCGATGACGAAGCCGACGCCGACCGCCGCGTAGCCGATCTCGTGCTTGGTGGCGCCGATGACGACGCCGTAGAGCGCGGCGACGACGGCGGCGGCGACGACGGCCGTGATCAGGCCGACGGCCACGTTGTTCTTGCGCGGCGCGGCCGGCATCGGCGGCGGCATGGCGCCGGGCTGCGCGATGTACGGCGACACCGGGGGCGTCGGCTGGAAGGGCTGCGTGGGCTGCGCGGGCTGCGCGGGCTGCGCGGCGCCCACCTGCTCGGGCTGCGGCGGCGGAGCTGACTGGCTCATGACAGGAATCCCCCCACGGGACACGACGGACCGGCCGGCCGGGCCGGCGGGAAAACGGGATGGCTGAACGAAGTGGCGCGCACACCTGTGCGACGACTGAGGGAGATTAACAGGCGCCACTGACAGAGCCCCCCGGAATTAACGCCTCAGAGCCGGTGCGCGGCCCCCGTGGGCGTCGCGCCCCTGGTGTCCAGGAGCAGTTGGGCCTTCACCGACAGGCCCTGGAGGTCGTACGTCCGGTGCGGCTGGAGCAGGATCGTCAGGTCGGCGTCGGCCGCCGCCTCGTAGAGGGAGTCCGCGCGCGGGACCGGCCGGTCGAGGACGGTCCAGGAGCCCACGTGCGGGTCGTTGTAGCTGACGCAAGCGCCCAGTTGCATCAGCCGGACCGCGATTTCCTCGGCGGGGGTGCCCTGGAGGTCGGCCAGATCGGCCTTGTAGGTGACGCCCAGCAGCAGTACGCGCGCGCCGCGGGCCGACTTCCCGTGCTCGTTGAGCAGGGCGGCGGCGCGCTGGACGACGTACTGGGGCATGCGGCTGTTGACCTGCTGGGCCAGCTCCACCATGCGCAGCGCGCCCCCCGCGCGGCCGGCCAGGTCCTGTGGGACGCCGTGGCCGCCGACGCCGGGCCCCGGCCGGAACGCCTGGAAGCCGAACGGCTTCGTCTCCGCGCAGCGGATCACGTCCCACAGGTCGACGCCGAGGTCGTGGCAGAGGACGGCCATCTCGTTGACGAGCGCGATGTTCACATGCCGGTAGTTGGTCTCCAGGAGCTGTACCGTCTCCGCCTCACGGAGCCCCCGCGCCCGTACGACCTTGTCGGTGAGCCGTGCGTAGAAGGCGGCAGCCGACTCGGTGCAGGCCGGAGTGAGGCCGCCGATGACCCTGGGTGTGCCGGCCGGGGTGAGGTCGCGGTTGCCGGGGTCGAGGCGGCTCGGCGAGTAGGCGAGGTGGAAGTCGCGGCCCGCCCGCAGCCCCGAGCCGTCCTCCAGCAGGGGGCGGAGGAACTCCTCGGTGGTGCCCGGCTGCACCGGGGACTCCAGGATCACCGTGGTGTGCGGGCGCATCCGCTCGGCCAGGGTGCGGGCGGCCGCCTCCACCTGCCCCAGGTCGGGGCAGCCGTCCGCACCGCGCGGTGTCGGCGCGCAGATCACCGCGGTGCGCACCCGGCTCAGGTCCGCGGGGTCGGTGGCCGGCCGGAAGCCCCCCGAGAGCATCCGGCGCAGGGCGGCGGGGCTGAGTGAGGCGCCCCCGGGGCCGGTGGCGTAGCCGAGCGTGGAGATGCCTGCGGCCACGGCGGCCTGGGCCAGGGGCAGGCCGGAGGGACCGAGTCCGATGACGGCGAGGTCTGCGGGCATGGCGTGTGCCGTCCTTCCCAGTAACCGAAGTGGGACAGGTGCGCAAGCCCTGTGGACAGGACGAGCGACCGCAATGTCACAGTAGGAGTAAATATGACCGTTATGTGGGATTGTCTTTCTTGTGTCTTCCGGGTCTTCCGGGTCCCGAAGGGGGTACGGGGCCCGTTGTCCACAGGCCGGGGCGCGAGTGGTGGCTGAAGCCGGGCATGCCCGTCAGAATTTGGGCAGGGGAGAGATGACCGGGCTTCGCCCACCGGGTGAGGCCGACGCGACCGACGCGACCGACGTGAATCGATCGACAGCGGGAGGCAGCGGTGAGGACAGCGACACTGGGCCCGGTGCAGCGCGCCGAGTCACTGGCGGCCATGGCCGAGCGCGAGCTGGACATCCTGGTCGTGGGCGCCGGAGTGGTCGGCGCGGGCACCGCGCTGGACGCGGTGACACGCGGCCTGTCCACCGGACTGGTCGAGGCCCGTGACTGGGCGTCAGGCACGTCCAGCCGATCGAGCAAGCTGATCCACGGCGGACTGCGCTATCTGGAGATGCTCGACTTCGCCCTCGTCCGCGAGGCCCTGAAGGAACGCGGCCTGCTGCTGGAGCGCCTGGCGCCCCACCTGGTCAAGCCCGTCCCCTTCCTCTACCCGCTCCAGCACAAGGGCTGGGAGCGCCTGTACGCCGGATCGGGCGTCGCGCTCTACGACACCATGTCGATGGCCCGCGGCCACGGCCGCGGCCTGCCGATGCACCGCCACCTGAGCCGCCGTCACGCCCTGCGCGTCGCCCCCGCCCTGCGCAAGGACGCCCTGGTGGGCGCGTTGCAGTACTACGACGCCCAGATGGACGACGCCCGCTATGTGGCGACCCTGGTGCGCACGGCCGCGTCGTACGGCGCCAAGACGGCCAACCGCGCCCGGGTGACCGGGTTCCTGCGCGAGGGCGAACGGGTCGTCGGCGCCCGGGTCCAGGACGTGGAGGGCGGCGGCGAGTACGAGGTGCGCGCCAAGCAGATCGTCAACGCCACCGGCGTCTGGACCGACGACACCCAGGCGATGGTGGGCGAGCGGGGACAGTTCCACGTCCGCGCCTCCAAGGGCGTCCACCTGGTCGTCCCCAAGGACCGCATCAACTCCTCGACCGGCCTGATCCTGCGTACCGAGAAATCCGTCCTGTTCGTCATCCCGTGGGGCCGTCACTGGATCGTCGGCACCACCGACACCGACTGGGACCTGGACAAGGCCCACCCCGCCGCCTCCAGCGCGGACATCGACTACGTGCTGGAACACGTGAACTCGGTGCTCGCGGTGCCCCTGTCCCGCGACGACGTCCAGGGTGTGTACGCGGGACTGCGCCCGCTGTTGGCCGGCGAGTCCGACGCCACCAGCAAGCTGTCGCGCGAGCACACCGTGGCGCATCCGGCACCGGGCCTCGTGGTCGTCGCGGGTGGCAAGTACACGACGTACCGGGTGATGGCCAAGGACGCCGTCGACGAGGCGGTGCACGGCCTCGACATGCGGGTCGCCGAATGCGTCACCGAGGACGTCCCGCTGCTGGGCGCGGAGGGCTACCGGGCGCTGTGGAACGCGCGGGCGCGGATCGCGGCCCGGACCGGACTGCACGTGGTGCGCGTGGAACACCTGCTGAACCGGTTCGGCTCGATGGCGGAGGAGATCCTCGACCTCATCGTCGCCGACCCGTCCCTCGGTGAGCCGCTCCACGCGGCCGACGACTACCTGCGCGCCGAGGTCGTCTACGCCGCCTCGCACGAGGGCGCGCGGCACCTGGACGACGTGCTGACCCGCCGCACGCGCATCTCCATCGAGACGTTCGACCGGGGAACCCGCAGCGCCCGGGAGGCCGCCGAGCTGATGGCGCCCGTCCTCGGCTGGGACAAGGACCAGATCGAACGCGAGATCGAGCACTACGAGAAGCGGGTGGAGGCCGAGCGGGAGTCGCAGTTGCAGCCCGACGACCTGACGGCGGACGCGGCCCGCCTGGGCGCGCCGGACATCGTGCCGCTGTGAACACACCGGTCGGCCGTCGGCCGACTCCTCCCGAATGGGTGTAGGAAGTCGGGATCTCTGTTCGGAAACGGCTCGTTCCACCCGGTGTGAGAGGTGTGAGGACGGAATTCGGCCGCGAGCGGCGCGGGTTCGGGGCCGACGGTCCGCCGTCGAGCAGGGCAAGGGCCGTCGAAACGGCCGAAAACTGTCCGCGGGGGCGCTCCGGAAGGTCCCCCGGAGTGCATGGTTCCGTACGTGGGGTGACGGGCACCCTGGGCGTCGGGCACTTGTCGGGTGAGAGACAATGGAGGCTCTGTCAGGGCGGGTTGCATGAGGGGACGCATGTCGGAGGCGGAGCGGGCGGGGACATCTCGTCAGGACACTCGTCAGGACAAGAGCGAGCGTCTTCTCGCCGGGCGGTACCGGCTGGGAGACGTGCTCGGGCGTGGCGGCATGGGCACGGTGTGGCGCGCCGAGGACGAGACCCTCGGTAGGACGGTTGCCGTCAAGGAACTGCGGTTCCCAACGAACATCGACGACGACGAGAAGCGCCGCCTCATCACCCGCACCCTCCGCGAGGCGAAGGCCATCGCGAGGATCCGGAACAACAGCGCGGTGACGGTCTTCGACGTGGTCGAGGAGGACGACCGGCCCTGGATCGTGATGGAACTCGTCGAGGGCAAGTCGCTCGCCGAGGCCATCCGCGAGGACGGACTGCTGAAGCCCAGGCGCGCCGCCGAGGTCGGGCTCGCCATCCTCGACGTGCTGCGCTCCGCGCACCGCGAGGGCATTCTGCACCGTGACGTGAAGCCGTCCAACGTGCTGATCGCCGAGGACGGCCGGGTCGTGCTCACCGACTTCGGTATCGCCCAGGTCGAGGGCGACCCGTCGATCACCTCCACCGGCATGCTCGTCGGTGCCCCCTCCTACATCTCCCCGGAGCGGGCCCGTGGGCACAAGCCGGGGCCGGCGGCCGACCTGTGGTCGCTCGGCGGACTGCTGTACGCGTCGGTCGAGGGCGTTCCGCCCTACGACAAGGGTTCGGCGATCGCCACGCTGACCGCGGTGATGACCGAGCCGCTGGAGGAGCCCAAGAACGCGGGCCCGCTCCGGGACGTCATCTACGGACTGCTCGACAAGGATCCCGCCAAACGTCTCGACGACGCAGGGGCCAGAACCCTGCTCAACGCGGTGATCCACGCGCCCGAGCCGGAGTCGGCGGACGCGACGCGGGTCGTCCCGCTGCCGCCCCGGCCGGACGCGCCGGGGCGCAAGGGCGGTTCGGGCGACGGCGGTTCGGGCGGTGCCGGAACCGGTGCTGGTGCCAAGCGGGTCGAGGAGGCCGGGGAGAAGCTGCGCGGGGCGCTGCGTTCCATGCGCAAGGCGGCCGGGGCCGCCACCTCGGCGGCCGTCGCGCGGACGAAGACCGGCGGCGGGGCGGCAGCGGGGGCGAGCACGGCGGGGACGCCGACCCCGGATCGTGGTGTCAGTGGTTCGGGCGCGTCCGGGGCTTCTGCTTCCGGCGGTTCCGGTGGTTCCGGCGGGTCGGGTTCGAGCGGGAGGGCCGCCGGGAGCGCGGGCTCCGCGTCGGTGGCCGGGACCGCTTCCACCGCCGGGACCGGTTCCCCGGCGGGGTCGGCCTCCCCGGCCGCGACACCGGGCGGGGGGAAGTCCGAGGGGGGGCGGGCGAGCTCCGGCTGGCCCGTGGTGCCTCCGCCGGACCTGCCGCCGCGGTCGGCGCCGCGGGCGCCGCTGACCGATGTGGTGCCGAAGCGCACGCTGGTCGTCATCGCGGTGGTGGTGGTGCTCGCGGTGATCGGCACCGTGCTGGCCCTCACGCTCGGCGGCGGTGGCGGGGGCAACTCCGAGGGCGCGAAGGGCGGCGGCAAGCCGGCCGTCAGCGCCGGGTCGAGCGCCTCCACCAAGGAGGACGACGGCGGCAAGGACAAGGGCAAGGGCACCGGCTCGGACGGCAACGGCAACGGCACGGCGGGTTCGGCGGGTTCGGCGGGTTCCGCGGACGGCACCGGGGCCGCGTCGACGGGCAGCGCGAGCAAGGGTGACGGCGGTGGCACGGGTGCGTCGGGCTCCGGCGGCAGCGCTCCTGCGGTGTCGACCCACCAGGGCAGCCAGGGGTATTCGATCGGGCTGCCCAAGGGCTGGAAGTACGTGTCCAGCGGCGAGGCCGGCGACCGGTTCACCGGGCCCGACGGGCAGAAGCTGCTCGTCGCCTGGACCAGCACGCCCAAGGACGACCCGGTGGCGGACTGGAATGAGCAGGAGCACTACATAAGGCACGACGCGTACCGGAAGATCCGGATAGCGGCTGTGGACTACCGAGGCTGGAACACGGCCGACTGGGAGTTCACGTATGTCGAGAACGGCATCGGCTATCGCACGATCGACCGAGGATTCGTCGTCAACGAGCACACCGGCTACGCGCTGATGTACACCGCGAAGTCCTCGGGATGGGACGGCGAACTGCGACAGGACACCTGGAGGACGCTGACGGAGTCCTTCCGGCCCGCGTCGTGACCCGCGCGGTTCAGGGGGGCCGGGGTTCGAGAGAATCCCGCATCCCTCATTGCGAGATGCCCATGGCACGTATCGTGAGTAGTTGAGGACCGTACGCATTTGGCTCCGGGTGCGGAACGGGTCGCAAAACGAACGGACTTGACCGACCGGGCGGCCGGGGGAGGCACTGTGGACGACTATGCGGGCCGGGTGCTCGCCGACCGCTACCGCCTGCCGCTGCCTCCCTCCGACGAGTACGAACTCACCGAGACCCGGGCCTTCGACACCTACAGCGGACAGGAAGTCCTGGTACGGCAGGTGCCGTTGCCGGAGGTCGTCGAGGCCGAGGTGCTGGACGCGGACGGCCTCCCCGAGGGATTCACGGCGCGTGACCGCGGCACGCGGCGGCCGCCCACGGCCCGGGCGGCCACCCGGCGGCCCACCGACCCGGCGGTGCGCAGGGCCGTGGAGGCCGCGCAGGCCACGGCCCGGGTGCCCGACCACCCAAGACTCGACCAGGTCTTCGACGTGTTCGCCGAGGGCGGCTCGCTGTGGATCGTCAGCGAATTGGTGGCCGCGCGCCCGCTGGCCGCGCTGCTCGCCGAGAAGCCGCTGACGCCCTACCGGGCGGCCGAGGTCGCCTCCGACGTCCTCACCGCGCTGCGCGTGCTCCACGCGCACGGCTGGGTGCACCGCAACATCACCGCCCGCACGGTCCTCGTCTGCGACGACGGCCGGGTGATGCTCACCGGCCTCGCGGTCGGCGCGGCGGAGGAGGCGCTGTGCGGGTACGACCCGGTGCCGGAGCAGGAGAGCTCCCAGGAGCGTCCGGCGAGCGGCGGCACGGGCGCACCCGGGGCGGTGGATCCCGAGGCCGCCAGGCGCGCCGCGATCCGGGCGCGGGCGGCCGGCGGCCTGCCGGAGGCCGGTGCGGACGGCCCCGGCGGGGCCGGGACGTCCGCTGAGCCCGCCCGCCGGGCGGCGGAGAGCGGCGGCGACATCAGGGCGGCACGGGCCGGGGCGATCGCCGCCTACCGCGCGGGCGCCCGGGCGGCAGCCCGGGTGCACGAGGCCCAGCAGAACGGCCGGGTCGCGCTGCCCGGCGCCCGCCCGCCCGCCGAGGGCGGCACCGATGCCCCGGCACCGCCGTACGCCACCGGACCGGGCACCGCACCGCCCGGCCGGAGCGCCGACCCCTACGGCGTGCGCGCGGACCCGTGGCACGGCGCCACGCCCCGAACCGCCCCCGGCGCGGGCCAAGGGGCCGCACTTCCGCACACCTCCGCCCCCGGTACCGCCCCGGCGGGCTCCGACGGCACGCTTCCCGCCCCCGCCCGGCCGCCGCAGCCGGGCCGTGTCCCCGTCTCCCGCACGGGCGCGGAGACCGCCCCCGCGACCCGCCCGCCCGCGGGCTGGGACGAGCCGGCCGCCGTCGGCGCCGCCCCGCGCGGACCGGCCACCGCGCTCGCCGCGGAGCGCGCCCGGCAGGTCCGGATGACCGTGGTGGGACCGGTCACCGAGCGCTGGGCCCCGGAGCAGGCCGGCCCGGTGCACGAGAACTGGCAGCTCGCGGCGCCCATCGGACCGGCGACCGACCTGTGGGCCCTCGGCGCCCTGCTCTTCAGGGCCGTACAGGGACACGCCCCGTATCCGGAGGAGTCGACCGCCGAACTGGTCCAGCTGGTGTGCGCGGAGCCGCCCGCCTTCGCCGAGGAGTGCGGACCGCTCAGGCCCGTCGTGGAGTCGCTGCTGCGCCAGGACCCCACCGAGCGCCCGGAGTTCGAGGAGCTGCGCGGCTGGCTGCGCTCGCTGGTGCGCTCCGCACCCGAGCCGGAGGTCGGTGTGCATGTGATCGCCGCGCCGCCCGCCGACCCGCACCGGCTGCCGATCGTGCGGCGCCGCGGCGAACTGGTACGCAGGAGGCGTGCCGGGCTGCCCGCGACCAGCGCACACGGGCGGCACAAGCGGGCCAGGCAGGAGGCCCGGTCCCCGCGCAACCTGGGCCGCACCCTCCTGCTGCTGATCCTGCTCCTGCTGGCGGGCGCGATCGCCTACGCCATGCTGTTCATGCCGAAGACGGGCGGCGACGGCGCGGCCGGGAGCGATCGGACAGGTGCCGCCGGAGCGACCGGCCAGGCGCCCGGCAGGAGCGACGCCTCCTCCGGGCCGAGCAGACGTGAGCCGGACGGCTCCTCCGCCCCGGCCTCGTCGGCCGGGACCCGGGGCGGCACCGGACCCGCCACCACCACCGGCCCCGCCGTCCCCGCCGGGTTCGTCCTGCGCGACGACCCCGAGGGCTTCCGGATCGCCGTCGCCAAGGACTGGCACCGCACACCCAGGAACGGGCTCGGACAGGTGGTGTACGGAAACGGGGACTTCGAGCTGATCGTCGTACCGGGACGTGACAGAGCGTCGAAGTACGGCAGCGACCCCATGGTCTACCAGCAGGACAAAGAGAGCGAGCTCCAGCCCTACCGGGCGTCCACCTGGACCACGGGTACCGGCTTCAAGACCATCGAGGTGGGCGGGCGGCACATGGCGGAGGGGCAGTTCACCTGGACCGACGCCCAGGGCCGCGACCTGTACGTCCGCAATCTCGCGATCCTCGTCGACGGCCGGTACCACGTGGTGCAGGTGCGCGGTCCGGAGGCGGAACGGGACGAGGTGACACGACTGTACGAGCAGGCCTCGGCCACGTACACATACGCTGGTTGAGCATAAGTATCACTTTGGTTGCCTCCTCGACAGAGAAGCGAAAACCGTCACAGTGCGGTCTCCTTGGGACCCCGCTTGTTCCATGCAAGGACATCGGTCCTTAGTCTGGCCCTGTCAAGAGCATTGCGGGGCAACGTGAATCAGATGCAGGGCCTGCTCATCGCGGGCCGCTACCGGCTTGCCGAATCCATCGGCAGCGGCGGCATGGGCAGGGTGTGGCGCGCCCACGACGAGGTGCTGCACCGGGCAGTCGCCATCAAGGAGTTGACCGCCGCGCTCTACGTGTCCGACAGCGACCGGGGCGTCCTCCTGGCCCGCACCCGGGCCGAGGCCCGGGCGGCCGCGCGCATCAACCACTCCGCCGTGGTCACCGTGCACGACGTGCTGGAGCACGACGGCCGCCCGTGGATCGTGATGGAGCTCGTCGAGGGCAACTCGCTCGCCGACGCGGTCAAGGAACAGGGGCGGATCGAGCCGCGCGAGGCGGCCCGGATCGGTCTGTGGGTGCTGCGGGCGCTGCGCGCCGCGCACACCGCCGGTGTGCTGCACCGTGACATCAAGCCGGGCAACGTGCTGCTCGGCCAGGACGGCCGGGTGCTGCTCACCGACTTCGGCATCGCGCAGATCGAGGGCGACACCACCATCACCCGCACGGGAGAGGTCGTCGGCTCGGTCGACTATCTCGCCCCCGAGCGGGTGCGCGGCCACGACCCGGGCCCGTCCTCCGACCTGTGGGCGCTCGGCGCCACGCTCTACACCGCGGTCGAGGGACGCTCGCCGTTCCGCCGTACCTCCCCGATCGGCACCATGCAGGCGGTCGTCGAGGAGGAGCCCGCCGAACTCGGGCACGGCGGCCCGCTCGAACCCGTCATCACGGCCCTGCTCCGCAAGGATCCGGCCGAGCGGCCGGGCGCGGAGGAGGCCGAGCGGATGCTCGCGGAGGCGGCGGAGGGCCGCCGTCCCAGCTCGGCGCAGGCGTATGTGCCGACGCGGCATCACGGTTCCGGTCCGCAGTCGTGGTCCGAGCAGGCGTCGGGGCAGGGCGCCGCGTACGACGGACAGGGATCCGCGTACAACTCGGGGACGGCCTCCGCGCACTTCCCGCCAACCGCGCAGACCACACCCACCACACCGACCACGGTCGCACCGGAACCCGGCACCCCGGCCGCGTCCCCGGCGCCCGCCCGCTCCCGGCGCCGTCGGCTGCGTACGCTCGCGCTGGTGGTCGCCTTCGCCGCCGTGCTGGGCGCCGGTGCCGCGGTGGTCTACCAGAAGTGGCAGTCGGACCAGCCGTCCGGCAAAGGCGGCTCCGCCGGATCCGGCACCACGCCGAAGCCGACGCACACTCCCACCGGTACCCCGGCCCCGGACGGCTCGGTCCCCGACGACTGGCAGGTCCGCTCCGACCCGCTGGGCTTCGAGATCTCCCTGCCCAAGGGCTGGAAGCGCAAGCTGGTCGAATCCACGGGCGACCCGGGCGGCGACCGCGACCTTCAGCAGGTCGACTACACACCGGACGACGGCAAGCACTTCCTCCGTGTCTCCATCGACATCTCACCGGACTTCGTCGACCCCTACCGGCACCAGCAGGACCTGGCGCAGCAGCTCCATCGGCTGGTCGACTACAAGACGGTGAACATAGAGAGGAACACCTACCGCGACTGCAGGGGCGCGCTGTGGGAGTACACCTGGACGGCACTGGCGAAGGACTCCGTCTACCTCGCCGGGCCGCGTCGCGCGATCGAGGAGACGTACTTCTCCCGGGAGGGCACCGAGTACGCGATCTACATGTCGTCCCCGGCCAAGGACTGGGCCAAGGCCAGCCAGCAGTTCAAGTGGGTGCTCCAGAGCTGGCAGCCCGGCCAGGGCTGACCGTGCTTGGCCGGACACGGCCCCGGAGGGGGCGCGTCGGGTGAGGCATGATGGGCCGCATGGGGACCGAGGGGGACGACTTCCGTGTGATCGCGGGCCGGTACCGCCTGGAGGCCCGGCTCGGCCGCGGCGGAATGGGCATCGTATGGCGGGCGACCGACCAGTTGCTGGGCCGGCGGGTGGCGGTCAAGGAGCTCACGCAGGACGACTCCCTCGCGGACGACGACGCCCGGCGCCGGCGTGACGGCACCCTGCGCGAGGCCCGCGCGGTGGCACAGCTGCGGCACCCGCACATCATCGTGGTGCATGACGTCGTGGAGGAGGACGAGCGGCCGTACCTGGTCATGGAGCTGATCGACGGCGGCTCGCTCGCCGACCGCATCTCGGCGGACGGCCCGGTCGACGCCGCCGACGCCGCCCGGATCGGAATCGCCCTGCTGAGCGCGTTGCGCACCGCGCACGAGGCCGGGGTCCTGCACCGGGACATCAAGCCCGCGAACGTGCTGATCGAGTCCGGCACCGACCGGGTCGTCCTCACCGACTTCGGTATCGCGCAGGTCGCGGGCGCCACCACGCTCACCGAGACCGGCTCCTTCGTGGGCTCGCCCGAGTACACGGCCCCCGAGCGGATGGCCGGGACCAGGACCGGACCGGAGTCCGACCTGTGGTCGCTCGGGGCCCTGCTGTGCACGGCGCTGAGCGGTGAGTCGCCGTTCCGGCGCGACTCGCTCGGCGGCATCCTGCACGCCGTCGTCGCCGCCGAGATCCGCCCGCCCGCGCAGGCCGAGCCGCTGCTGCCCGTCGTACGGGGCCTGCTGGAACGTGATCCGGACCGGCGGCTGGACGCCGCCGAGGCGGAGCGGATGCTGCGGGTGTTCCTGGAGACGGGCCACACCCCGCGTACCGCGACCAGGCACCGTACGCAGAAGGCGCGGGCGCTGCCCTACACGCCGACCCAGCGCGATGTGCCGCGCCCGGCGTCGATGCCCTCCGCCGGGGAACCGCGGGCCCGGCGCTCCACGCGAGGTGTGCTGGTGGCGGCCCTGCTGGTGGCCGCGATGGCCGGCGCGGGCGTGTCGGCGGCGGCGCTGCTGCTCAAGGGAGGCGGCGGGCACGGCGGCAGAACCCCGGCCAGCTCGGCACCGCGCACATCAGCCGCTACGCCGACGAGTTCGGCCCCGCACGGGCAGGCCGGTACGACGGCCACGCCCGGCGACGACCGGTCCACGTCCCCCGTCGAGCCCAGCGCGTCCGGCTCCCGCACGGCACCCTCGGGGTACCACGTCGCACGGGACCCGGCGGGCTTCTCCCTGGCCGTGCCGGAGGAGTTCGTGCGCCGGCCGCGCGGCGAGCGGATCTTCTACATGTCGCCGGACGGAGCCTTCCGCCTCGGCATCAAGGTGTCCGACCCCGTCAAGGGCGGCCCGGAGGCCGTGATGCGGCGAGCGGCCGCCGAGGGCCCCGGCACGAACCCCGGCTACCACGACGGCCGGGTCACGCCGACCACGCACGCCGGACACGCCGCCGCGCTCTGGGAGTTCACCTGGAACGGCTACACCACGACGGAGGGCCCCCGGCACACCTACGACCTCTGCTGGGAGGAGGCCGGGCAGCTGTACGACGTGTGGGTGTCGGCACCGGTCGGGAAAGTGCGGGAGGCACGGGAGTACTTCGACGTCGCGATCGACACGTTCGCGCGGTCGTAGACCCGCCGGCCACCGCGACACCAACTGCCCCTGAGCGCCCGCTTCGACAAGAGTCCGGTGCGCGCGGTACTCATGGGGCATGAGCGAAGACGGTGAACACACGCCCGACGGACGTCTGCTCGGCGGGCGTTACCGGCTGACGGAGCGCATCGGCTCCGGTTCGGCGGGCACCGTGTGGCGGGCCCGCGACGAGACCGGTAAACGGGACGTCGCAGTCAGAGAACTCCGCCCGGCCGGTGACCCGTTGAGCGAGGACCACCGGCGCGGCGTCCACCGGCTGCTGCACGAGGCCCGCGCCGCCTCCCGGGTCCGCCATCCCGCCGCCGTCGGCATCCACGAGGTCCTCGTGGAGGACGGACGGCCCTGGACCGTCATGGAGTTGGTGCGCGGGGAGCAGCTCCGCACGGTCCTGGAGCGCGGGCCCTTCGCACCGGCGGAGGCCGCACGGGTCGGGCTCGCAGTCCTCGGCGCGCTGCGCGCCGCGCACGCCGTCGGCATCGTGCACCGTGACGTCAGGCCCGGAAACGTCCTCCTCGAATCCGGTACCGCCCGCGTTGTGCTCACCGGCTTCGGAATGGGGCACGGCGACCACACCGGTTTCGCCGCCCCCGAGCTGCTGTCCGGGCGCGGCGCCGGTCCGGCCTCCGACCTCTGGTCCCTCGGCGCGCTGCTCCGGGCGGCCATGGCCCCGCACGAGCCCACCGGCCCCTTCGGGACGCTGCTCGCCCGGCTCCTGGCGACGGAACCCGAGGCACGGCCGGACGGGGAGGAGGTGGCGCGCGCCCTGGAGGAGATCGCCGGTCCCCAGTCCACCGGTCCCCAGTCCACCGGCCTCCAGCCCACTCCCGAAGCCGCTCGCCCTGCCGAGGCCGTACGTTCCGCCGAAGCCGCGCGCCCCGTCGAAGCCGTGCGTCCCTCCGACGTCATACGTCGCCCCTCCGACGCCGTACGCCCTCCCGACGTCACGCATCCTCCCGAAGCCGTACAGCCGGCCGTGGCCCCCGCACCCCACCCGCGCCGCCCGCTCCTCGCCGCGCTCGGACTGCTCCTGCCGAAAAAACCCGAAGCGGACTGATCGTCGGCCGATCGCCGCCATACAAGCCCTGATCAGGGCGTTTGCTGCCAGTGATCACTGGCGTGATGTGTGTGCCCGGTGAATCCTCGTTACCGGCGGGTACCCAAACGCGTCACTCCGGCATACCCTGCCGCTCATGACGGACTCGAAGGCACCGGAGCAGGTCACGGAACCGACCGGCACGAACCCTCTCGCCCCCGCCCCCGCAGGCGCCCGCACCGCTGCCGACGTGGTCACCCCGGAGCTGGTCGCGCAGCTCGTCAAGGGCGTGGTCGGCTCCGGCCGTACCGCCAACCACACCCCCTTCACCGGCGAGAAGCTGGCGGACCTGCCCGAGTCCACCCCCGAGGACGTCCTCAGGGCCTACGAAGCCGCCCGCGCCGCGCAGGCCGTCTGGGCGCAGCGCCCGGTACGGGAGCGGGCCGCCGTGTTCCTGCGCTTCCACGACCTGATCCTCGAACGCCAGGCCGAGGTGCTCGACCTCATCCAGCTGGAGACCGGCAAGGCCCGGCTGCACGCCTCCGAGGAGGTCCTCGCCGTCGCCGTCGCCGCCCGGCACTACGGCCGCAGGGCGCACGCCTATCTGCGGCCCAAGCGGCACACCGGTGCCGTACCGGTGCTCACCAAGGTGACCGAACTGCGCCACCCGCGCGGTGTCGTCGGCCAGATCGCCCCCTGGAACTACCCCCTCGAACTCTCCGTCGGCGACGCCCTGCCCGCCTTCGTCGCGGGCAACGCCGTCGTCATGAAGCCCGACACCGAGACCTGCCTGACCGCCCTGTGGGCCCGCGACCTGCTCATAGAGGCGGGGCTCCCGGCCGATGTCTTCCAGGTCGTGATCGGTGACGGACCCGTGGTGGGCCCGGAGGTCGTCAAGCACGCCGACTACGTCTCCTTCACCGGCTCCACCCGCACGGGCCGCGAGGTCGCCCAGGGCGCCGCCGCCCGTCTGGTCGGCGTCTCCCTCGAACTCGGCGGCAAGAATGCCATGCTGGTCCTGGACGACGCCGACATCGAGAAGGCAGCCGCCGGCGCGGTCCGCGCCTGCTTCTCGTCCGCCGGCCAGCTCTGCATCTCCATCGAGCGGCTCTACGTCCACGATTCCATCGCCGACGTCTTCCTGGAGCGCTTCGCCGCCCGCACGAAGGCCATGCGGCTCGGCCGGTCCCTGGCGTACGGCGCCGACATGGGCTCGCTGGTCGGCGAGCGGCAGCTGGAGACGGTCAAGCGGCATGTGGAGGAGGCCGTCGCCAAGGGCGCCACGGTGGTCGCCGGCGGCGTCGCCCGCCCCGACATCGGCCCCTACTTCTTCGAGCCGACCATCCTGGACGGCGTCGAGGCACCGATGGCCGTATGCGCGGAGGAGACCTTCGGGCCGGTCGTCTCCATCTACCGCTTCACGTCCGACGACGAGGTGATCGAGGCGGCCAACGCCACCCCGTACGGCCTCAACTCGTCGGTCTGGACGCGGAACGCCGCGCGCGGACGAGCCGTTGCGGCCCGGCTGCGCACCGGCACGGTGAACGTCAACGAGGGTTACGCGCCCGCCTACGGCAGCGTCCAGTCGCCGATGGGCGGCATGAAGGACTCCGGTCTCGGCCGTCGGCACGGTTCCGAGGGCATCCTCAAGTTCACCGAGGCCCAGACGGTCGCCCAGCAGCGGCTGATGCCGATGGCCCCGTCGCTCGGCATGGACGACGAGAAGTACGTGCAGTTCATGAGCCGCAGTCTGCGGCTGATGAAGGCGTTCAGGTTCCGGTAAACAGCAGGGGCAACACCCTCAGTTCTCAACGAGGAGAGCACATGTCGCAAGAATCCGGCTCGGCCTACGACTACGACGTCATCGTCGTCGGCTCCGGCTTCGGAGGCTCGGTCACGGCACTGCGGCTGACCGAGAAGGGCTACCGGGTGGGCGTGCTGGAGGCCGGACGGCGCTTCACCCGCGACATGCTCCCGAAGACCTCGTGGGACCTGAAGAACTACCTCTGGGCCCCGAAGCTCGGCATGTACGGCATCCAGCGCATCCACCTGATGGGCAACGTGATGGTGCTGGCGGGCGCCGGTGTGGGCGGCGGCTCGCTCAACTACGCCAACACCCTCTACGTACCGCCGAAGGCGTTCTTCGACGACCCCCAGTGGCGGGACATCACCGACTGGCAGGAGGAGCTGAAGCCGTACTACGACCAGGCGCGGCGCATGCTCGGCGTACGGCTCAACCCGACCATGACCCCGTCCGACGTGCATCTGAAGGCGGCGGCGCAGCGGATGGGCGTGGGCGACACCTTCCACATGGCGCCGGTCGGAGTGTTCTTCGGGGACGGCGAGGACGCGGACGGCAAGGCGAAGGCGCGTCCCGGCGAGGAGGTCGCCGACCCGTACTTCGGCGGGGCGGGACCGTCGCGCAAGGCGTGCACCGAGTGCGGTGAGTGCATGACGGGCTGCCGGCACGGTGCCAAGAACACCCTGAACGAGAACTACCTCTACCTCGCCCAGAAGGCGGGCGCGGTCGTCCATCCCATGACGACCGTCGTGTCCGTCACCGACGACTCGCGCGGCGGGTACGCGATCGCCACCCTCCCGACGGACCAGCGGCGCAAGGGCAAGGGGCGGACCTTCACCGCCCGGCGGGTCGTCCTCGCCGCCGGCACCTACGGCACCCAGACCCTGCTGCACCGGATGAAGGCGACCGGCAGGCTGCCGCACCTCTCCGACCGGCTGGGCGTGCTGACCCGCACCAACTCCGAGGGACTGGTCGGCGCGCAGACCAGCGACCGCCGCTACCGCAAGCTCCACGGCACACCGAAGGTCGACTTCACCCGGGGCGTGGCGATCACCTCGTCGGTCCATCCGGACGCGGACACACACATCGAGCCGGTCCGCTACGGCAAGGGCTCGAACGCCATGGGCTTCATGTCGATCTACCAGATCCCCTACACCGAGAACTCTTCCCGGGTCCTGGCCTGGCTGCGGAACGCGACCCGGCACCCGGTGCTGACCGCCCGGGCCTTCTCCAAGATCCGCTGGTCCGAGCGGACCATCATCGGCCTGGTGATGCAGTCGCTGGACAACTCGCTGACGACCTACCTGAAGCCGAAGGGTGTCGGCAAGGGCATGCTCACCGCCCGCCAGGGCCACGGCACGCCCAACCCGACGCAGATCAAGGTGGCCTCGGAGGCGGCCACCGAACTGGCCGCGGAGATCAACGGCTTCCCGGGCAGCAACATCGGCGAGCTGACCGGTACCCCGGCCACCGCCCACTTCCTCGGCGGCTGCCCCATCGGCGACTCGCGCGAGACCGGTGTGATCGACCCGTACCACCGGCTGTACGGCCACCCCGGCATCTCGGTCGTCGACGGCTCCGCCGTGTCCGCGAACCTGGGCGTCAACCCCTCGCTCACCATCACCGCGCAGGCCGAGCGGGCGATGTCGTACTGGCCCAACAACGGCGAGGCGGACACACGTCCGGAGCAGGGGGCGGTGTACGAGCGGCTGAAGCCGGTGGAACCGGGCACCCCGGCGGTCCCGGCGGACGCCTTCGGCGCGCTGCGGCTGCCGTTCCTGGGGATACCGGCGGTGCCGCCGAAGGAGCCGTCCGCTCCGTCGCAGTGAAGGGAGGCCGAGGGGACGGGACGCGGGAGGGCGGGCGAGGCTGGGGAGAGCGGGGAAGGACAGCGACCGGGACAGGGACATGAGGGTGTGCGAAGGGCCCCGCGGGACGGAGCCGCAGGGCCCTTCTCCGTCAGCACCGACGTCAGGGCAGCGTCGGTGCCCGGGGGAGCGGCGCCGGGGGAGTGCGCCGCGCGCTCTTCAGCTGTGCTGTTTTCCGCCGGTCGGCCCCGGGCGTCCCCGGAGCCGGCCGATCTCTTGAATGACCGGGCTGCTGTCCCCTGCCGTCCGGTCACCGGTCTGGAACGAGGTCCCACGGCGTGCGGCATGATCCGCACGCCTCATCGCTCCAGCGAGCCACGCGTGGTTCTTTCGGGCCCGCCCCTGGCTGGCACGGACACCGGGACCAACGAAGCCGCGCGTGCCCCGGTCACGCGCCGTACGGGTGAGTGCGGGCCCGAACTCAGATGCGACCACGGGACAGTTCCAGCATGGTCATGGCGAGCGCCGTCCCCGGCCTGCCCAGCGCGTCCCGGTAGTGGCCGAGGATCTCCATCTCCCGGGACAGGCTGACCCGCCGCCCTCCGGAGGAGATCCGGGCCTCCTGGATCACCGCGGACACGGCCACCCGCTCCTGGATCAGCCCGATGATCCGGTCGTCCAGCGCGTCGATGCGCTCACGCGCACCGGTGATCACATCAACGGCCTCGGGGGTCTCGGCGACGACGGTCTCGGGAAGGACGGTCTCGGGGATGACGCTCATGTCTGGGGCTCCTGTCGGTGGGCGGTGCCCCGGGACGACGGACCCGGAAAACGCCAGACGCCCCGGGCCTTGTCGGCCCGGGGCGCCTGGGAAGTCGCTCGGCTGTCAGCTCAAGCAGCACGACCATGGCATCCGGCGGGCCGGTTGCCATAGGTAAAGAGGAAGGTCGTCTGCGCGAGCATGGCGGCAAGTATGCCACGGGCGCACAGGGAGCAGAGGGAGCACTCGGGAGGACCCCCACGGCCGCCCCGCTAGAATCGACACCACAGACCCCCGCCCAGATCCGCCGGAAGGCACCCCGTGTCATCAGCGACTCCCGCTGCCGCCACCCCCGACACCGTCCTGGTCGTCGACTTCGGCGCGCAGTACGCCCAGCTCATCGCCCGTCGCGTCCGCGAGGCGCGGGTCTACAGCGAGATCGTGCCGAGCACCATGCCGGTCGCCGAGATGCTCGCCAAGAACCCCGCGGCGATCATCCTCTCCGGCGGCCCCTCGTCCGTGTACGAGGAGGGCGCCCCGAGCCTCGACCGCGCGCTCTTCGAGGCCGGCGTTCCCGTCTTCGGCATGTGCTACGGCTTCCAGCTGATGGCGCTGGCCCTCGGCGGCACCGTCGACAACACCGGCGCCCGCGAGTACGGCCGCACCGACCTGCACGTCTCCAAGGTGTCGTCCACCCTGTTCGAAGGCACCCCGGCCGAGCAGCACGTGTGGATGTCGCACGGCGACGCCTGCTCCGCCGCCCCCGAGGGCTTCACCGTGACCGCGTCCACGGACGTCGTCCCGGTCGCCGCCTTCGAGAACGACGAGAAGAAGCTCTACGGCGTCCAGTACCACCCCGAGGTCATGCACTCCACGCACGGCCAGCAGGTCCTGGAGCACTTCCTCTACCGCGGCGCCGGCCTGTCCCCGACCTGGACCACGGGCAACGTGATCGAGGAGCAGGTCGCCCTGATCCGCGAGCAGGTCGGCGACAAGCGCGCCATCTGCGGCCTGTCCGGCGGCGTCGACTCCGCCGTGGCCGCGGCCCTCGTCCAGAAGGCCATCGGCTCCCAGCTGACCTGCGTGTACGTCGACCACGGCCTCATGCGCAAGGGCGAGACCGAGCAGGTCGAGAAGGACTTCGTGGCCGCGACCGGCGTGCAGCTGAAGGTCGTGGACGCGGAGGAGCGCTTCCTGACCGCCCTCAAGGGCGTCTCCGACCCGGAGGAGAAGCGGAAGATCATCGGCCGGGAGTTCATCCGCGTCTTCGAGCAGGCGCAGGCCGAGATCATCGCCGACGCGGGCCCGGCGGTCGAGTTCCTCGTGCAGGGCACGCTCTACCCCGACGTGGTCGAGTCCGGCGGTGGCACCGGCACCGCCAACATCAAGTCCCACCACAACGTGGGCGGCCTCCCCGAGGACCTGGAGTTCCGGCTCGTCGAGCCGCTCCGCCAGCTCTTCAAGGACGAGGTCCGGATGGTCGGTCAGGAACTCGGCCTGCCCGAGGAGATCGTCCAGCGCCAGCCCTTCCCCGGCCCCGGCCTCGGCATCCGCATCGTCGGCGAGGTCACCAAGGAGCGTCTGGACCTGCTCCGCGACGCCGACGCCATCGCCCGCGAGGAGCTGACGGCGGCCGGTCTCGACCGGGACATCTGGCAGTGCCCGGTGGTCCTGCTCGCCGACGTCCGCAGCGTCGGCGTCCAGGGCGACGGCCGCACCTACGGCCACCCCATCGTGCTGCGCCCGGTCTCCTCCGAGGACGCGATGACCGCCGACTGGTCGCGCCTGCCGTACGAGGTGCTCGCCCGCATCTCGACCCGCATCACCAACGAGGTCCGCGACGTCAACCGCGTCGTTCTGGACGTGACCTCGAAGCCGCCGGGCACCATCGAGTGGGAGTGAGCGTCGGCGCCGCGCTCGCTTGACGGGTGCGCGCTGACTCCGTCGGTTCGGCAGAGGAGAGGTGGAACGGCTCACGCGGTTCCACCTCTTCCTGTCTTTTCCCGTCTCTTTCTGTTTTTCCCTGTCCGTCGTCCGGCCAGTTCGCGGGGATCAGTCTTCTCCCAGCCCTGTTCTCCTGTGCTGACCGGCGGTAACTTCCGCCTCGTACAGCAAAACCCCGTGCAGGAGGACCTATGCAACGGCCCACCCCGCCTCTGCCGCTGCCCACCGACCAGCTGCGGTTCGCGATGCCGCCGATGCACGACTCGGTCGAGGACGAACGCCGGCACCGCAAGGAACGCCTGGCGGGCGCCCTCCGGATCTTCGGGCGGTCCGGATTCGAGGACGGGGTGTCGGGGCACATCACCGCACGCGACCCGGAGTTCTCCGACTGCTTCTGGGTGAACCCGTTCGGGATGCCCTTCCGGCACGTCACCGTCAGCGACCTCGTACTGGCCAACCAGGACGGGCAGGTGATCGAGGGCCGCTACCACGTCAACCAGGCGGCGTTCACCGCGCACGCCCAGGTGCACGCCGCACGCCCCGACGTCGTCGCCGTCGCCCACTGCCACTCGGTGCACGGCCGCGCCCTGTCCGCGCTCGGTGAACTGCTCGACCCCATCAGCCAGGAGAGCTGCGCCTTCTACGAGGACCACGCCGTCTACGACGCCTACACGGGCGTCGCCGTCGACGCCGAGGAGGGCCGCCGGATCGCGGCCGCGCTCGGCTCCGGAAAGGCGCTCGTGCTGCGCAACCACGGCCTCCTGACGGTCGGCGACTCGGTGGACGCGGCGGCCTGGTGGTTTCTGTCGATGGAGCGGTCCTGCCAGGTGCAGCTGCTGGCGAAGGCGGCCGGCCGGCCCCTCCTCATCGACCACAAGCCGGCCGTGGCGACCCGCGAACAGCTCGGCGGCGACCTGGTGGCCTGGATCAACTACCAGCCGCTGTGGCAGGACATCAGCCGCAGCGAACCCGATCTGCTCAGCTGACAGAAAAAGACCGCGAGACGATTGAGCGGGACCGGATTGCTGTACGTATGGACTGTCGAGGGTCTGGGCACGCGGGCGAGAGGCGGCTGGGAACGATGACTCACCGTATCCGTACGGACACGTACATCTCCGCCTCCGATGGCGACTGGCGGGACACCGCCACCCGTTACGCCCTCCTTCCGCTACGCGTCTTCCTCGGTGTCACCTTCATCTACGCGGGCGTGGACAAGCTGACCGACAGCGCCTTCCTGAAGTCGGCGGGCACCGGCTCGATCGGCGACACCATGCGCGCCGTCCGCGACTCCTCCGCCATCCCGGCCCTGGTGGACCTGGCCCTGAAGAGCCCCGTCGGCTTCGGCTGCGCCATCGCCCTCGGCGAGTTGGCCGTGGGCATCGGCATCCTGGCCGGCCTGTTCGGCCGCCTCGCCGCACTCGGCGGCGCACTGATCTCCCTCAGCCTGTGGCTGACGGTGAGCTGGGCCTCCACGCCCTACTACTACGGCAACGATCTCGCCTACCTGATGGCCTGGCTGCCGCTGGTCCTCGCCGGCACCCCCTACCTTTCCCTGGACGCGCTGCTGCGCGCGAGGCGACGACAGCGGTCGGGTCTCTAGCCGCGCCAGGTCCTCAGCAGGCGGTCAGGTCTTCAGGGACTGCCGCCGACCACGGACGCGGCGTACCAGGACCCCCGTCGCCACGGCCAGGAACAGACCGCCCGCGACGAGCGGCACGACCGCGAACCACGGTGTGTCCCACGCTCCGAGCGCGTCACCGGCGAAGGCGCCGCCCGTCGCCGTGAGGAAGAGACCGGCGACCAGCCTTCCCGGCTGGAATTCATGACGCAGCACGACGCACCTCCGCCTGTCCCACTCCGACTCTCACACCGATGTCCAACGTGCCCGCCTTCTTGCTGCCCGAGGCCGGTGACAGCGTCACGTCCTTGTGTCTGCCCGGCGCCACATCCACGTCGTGCTTGTCGTCACCGGGCAACTGGATGTCCCCGACCCCCACATCGATGCTCAGCCGCACGGTCACGTCCGCCGGCACGATCACCCGCAGCCTGCCCGCACCCACGTCCGCCTCCGTCGTCACGGTCCGGCCGTCGGCGACCCTCACCCCGGTCAGGTCCAGGGTGCCCTCGCCGGTGCCGAGGCGGTACGACGACCGCACGTCCGCCGCGGAGACCGGCTCCCACGAGGTGCGTATCCAGTGCGCGGTGATGTCCTTGGGCAGAGCCGAGGCACCGGCGAGCAGCACCGCCGTGACGATCGCGAGGACCACCGACCCCGCACCCGTGCGCCCCAGGACGGCGCTGACGCCGATCCCGAGACCGAAGACGAGGAGCGCGCAGGCCAGACCGGCCTGCAAGCTGGTACCCAGCGGATGCCCGTGCCACATCAGGCCGGTGCCCAGGCCGCCGGCCAGCAGCGCGAGCAGAAAGACCCAGCCGCCGATCCAGCGCGGACCACGCGGCCGCGCGGGTGCGGCGCGCGGTTCCGTACGCTCGCCGGGAGAGGCGCCGCGGCCGGTGCCGACGGCCGCCGCGACGTCCCGGTCACCCGAGTCGCCCGGCCCCCACAGATAGCCGGTGCCGCCCACGTGTGTGCCGTCCTTGACGATGGGGTCGCGCCACCAGGACGGGTAGGAGGCGGGGACCGGAGGCGCCTGGGCCTCCGGCGGCGCGTCGGCCACCGCCTGCGCCGCCAGCGGGTCGGGGCCGGGGGCGCCACGCCGCCGCGACCAGTAGCCCGCGCCGATCAGCAGCTGGGACAGCACGAAGGCGAAGGCCAGCACCCCGCCGTTTCTCAGCATCGTCAGGAACACCCCGCAGCCGACCAGCGCGAACAGCACGGCGGTCAGGGCCTGCCCGTCGACCCGGCCGGTCAGCAGCTTGCGGACCTCGTTCTCCTCGTCGTCGGCGTACGGCACGAAGAGCCAGGCGAAACCGTAGAAGATGAGGCCGATTCCGCCGGCCACGGCGAGCACCGCGAGGGTGATCCGGTAGATCACGGGATCCATGTCCGTGTGCCGGCCCAGCCCGGCGCACACGCCCCCGACCATCCTGTGGCGCCGGTCGCGCCGGAACCTGGGGGACACCGCGGCCGTCGCGGCGTGCTCGTGATCCGTCATGGGTCCATGGTGACGGCCGCGGTGTCGGGACGGCAGCCGGGTTGACCCTGGGTGAACCCTGATATCGGCCCTGAGAGGGCCGGCGATCGCGAGCAGCCGGGCACGATCGCCGGGAGAGCCACGAAGATCGACGGAGTCCGAAGATCGGAAGATCGGCGGAGTCCGAAGATCAGGGGAGTCTAGGGGGCCGCCCCTGATGCCCCCGAAACCGCCGCCGTGTGACCATCGGTGGCATGCCGGAAGCCGCAGCAGCGCCCCTCGAAGACCCGCGGCCACCGCGCAAGCTCTACCGCAGCAGCGACGGCCGCTGGCTCGGGGGCGTGGCGCGGGGCCTCGCCGGGCACCTCGGGCTGCCCGTGATCTGGGTGCGCCTGGTGTTCGCCGGCCTGTTCCTGGCCGACGGACTCGGAGCCCTGCTGTACGCCGCGTTCTGGTTCTTCGTGCCGCTCGGCGTCGGCGGGGTCGGTGACCAGAAGCCGCCGTCCCTGGTCAGCACCGAGACCTCGCCGGACGGCCGCCGAAGACTCGTGACCCGTAAGCCGGACCGGGGCCAGATCGTCGCGCTGCTCCTCATGGTCGTCGTGGCCATGGTCTTCGTGAGCAGCGTCAACCTGGGCAACGGGGCCAAGGCGTATCTGCTGCCGGCCGTTCTCGTCGGTGCGGGCGTCGCCCTGGTCTGGCGCCAGGCGGACAACGCCCGCCGGGCCCGCTGGGTCGAGGTCGGCCGCCGCCGTCGCACCCTCACACTGCTGCGCGCGGTCGGCGGTGTCCTGCTCGTCACCGCCGGCGTCTCCGGCATCTTCGTGCTCCGCGGCTCCCCCTCCCACCTCGGCGCGGTCCTCCAGGCAGCCCTCGCGGTGCTCGTCGGCATAACCCTCCTCGCCGGGCCCTATCTGGTCCGGATGACCCAGGACCTCTCCGAGGAGCGCCTGATGCGCATCCGCGCCCAGGAACGGGCCGAGGTCGCCGCCCACGTCCACGACTCCGTGCTGCACACCCTCACCCTGATCCAGCGCAACGCGGAGAACGCGAACGAGGTGCGCCGTCTCGCCCGGGCCCAGGAGCGGGACCTGCGCGCCTGGCTCTACAAACCCGAGGGCACCGGCAAGGACGAGGACGAGGAACCGGTCACCCTCGCCGACGCGGTCAAGCGCAGCGCCGCCGAGGTCGAGGACAAGCACGGCGTCCCCATCGAGGTCGTCGTGGTCGGCGACTGCCCCCTCGACGAACGGCTCACGGCACAGATGCAGGCCGCGCGCGAGGCGATGGTGAACGCCGCCAAGTACGGTGGCGAGGGCGGCGCCGTGCAGGTCTACGCCGAGGTGGAGGGAAGGACGGTCTTCGTGTCCGTCCGGGACCGCGGGCCGGGCTTCGACCTCGACGCGATCCCGGCCGACCGTATGGGCGTCAGAGAATCGATCATCGGCCGTATGGAACGCAACGGCGGTACGGCAAGACTGAGAGCCGTGCCCGACGGCGGTACGGAGGTCGAGCTGGAGATGGAGAGGGTGGAGAAGACGTCATGAGCGACCCGACCGAGGCGAACGGCACGGCGGAAGCGGCGGAGGGCGGCGCGGCCGAACGCCGGGTACGGGTGGTCCTCGTGGACGACCACCGGATGTTCCGCACGGGCGTCCAGGCCGAGATCGGCCGGACCGAGGAGACCGGCGTCGAGGTCGTCGGCGAGGCCGCCGACGTCGACCAGGCCGTCACGGTGATCACCGCGACCCGGCCCGAGGTGGTCCTCCTCGACGTCCACCTCCCGGGCGGCGGCGGTGTGGAAGTGCTGCGCCGCTGCGCCGCGTTGGCGGCCGACGCCGAGCGGCCCGTCCGCTTCCTTGCGCTGTCCGTCTCCGACGCGGCGGAGGACGTCATCGGCGTCATCCGCGGCGGCGCGCGCGGCTACGTGACGAAGACGATCACGGGCACCGACCTGGTGGACTCCGTCTTCCGGGTCCAGGAGGGCGACGCCGTCTTCTCCCCGCGCCTGGCCGGGTTCGTACTGGACGCCTTCGCCTCCACCGACGCCCCGCCGGTCGACGAGGACCTGGACCGCCTCACCCAACGCGAACGCGAGGTACTGCGCCTGATCGCCCGTGGGTACGCCTACAAGGAGATCGCCAAGCAGCTGTTCATCTCGGTGAAGACGGTCGAGTCCCATGTCTCGGCGGTACTGCGCAAGCTCCAGCTGTCCAACCGTCACGAACTCACCCGGTGGGCCACGGCACGACGGCTGGTGTGACGCTCAGGCCACCCGCGTCGCCCCCGCGAACGGCATCTGGTCGATCGGGGCCAGACGCACCGGCGCCGACGGGTTCGGGGCGTGGATCATCCGGCCGTTGCCGACGTAGATGCCGACGTGGCTGATCCCCGAGTAGAAGAACACCAGGTCCCCGGGGCGCAGTTCGGAGCGGGAGACGCGCCGGCCCGCGTTGATCTGGGCGTAGGTCGTGCGGGGGAGGGAGAGCCCGGCGGAGCGGTACGCGGCCTGGGCGAGGCCCGAGCAGTCGAAGGCGTCGGGGCCGGTCGCGCCCCACACATAGGGGCTGCCGAGCTTGCGGTAGGCGTAGGCGACGGCGGCCGCGGCACGGGAGTCGGGGGCCGTGACGGAGCCGGGGGGCGTGAGCGGATCGCGTGCGTCGGGGGACGCCGACCTGGAGCCGCGGGCCGCGGTGGCGCCCGTCCCGTCGTATGCCGTGATCAGGCTCTGCTCACGCGGTGTGAGCCGGGACAGCAGCTCCCTCGCCTCGGCCAGCTTCCCGGTGACCGTCCTCTTCTCCCGCTTCAGCTCCGCCTGTCGGGACCTGAGCGACACCAGCTGCACCCGGGCGGCGCCACGCAGCTGCTCGATCTCCCGGAGCTGACTGTGCACCCGGGCCACGGCCCGGGACTGCCGGTCGGCCGCCAGGTCGGCGAAGGTGGCGCCCCGCAGATACCGGTCGGGGTCGCCGGAGAGCATCAGCCGCACCACGGGGTCGAAACCGCCGCTGCGGTACTGGGCGGCCGCCACCGTACCCAGCGTGTCCCGCGCCGTGTTGAGCCGCTCCTCGCCGCGGGCCGCCTCGTCGCGCAGCACGCTGAGCCGCCGTTCCGTCGCGTCGGCCTTCTCCTTGGCGCCGTTGTACTTCTCGGTGGCGGCCTCGGCCTCCTGGTACAGCTTGTCGACCCGCGCCTTGACCTGTGCCGAGGTCAGCTGCGGTGCGGCGTGCCCGGTGCCGTCGAAGGCGGTCGCGGTGGCCGCGCCCGCCAGGGCGAGGGTCGCCGCGGTGCGGGCGGTGCTGCCGCCCAGCGAACGCTGCCGGGGCTTGCGGTGCGCTGCCACCTGGGCCGTCACGTCCTTTCTCACGGCCGAGCTGTTTCGCGGGTCCGGCGGCGGCCCGCACAGGGGGAGCGAGCCGCCGCCGGACCCTTCTCGGCGGTGGTGGCCGACTGCCGCCCCTGGTTCTGGACGGCGGTGGGGAGCCGGTCACCTGGTGGAGGACGCTAAACCGGACGGTGTCGGCCCGGTAACAGCTGTGCGGAAGTGGCCCATTCGGGCGCCGTGGTGACCACATGTGATCGCGATCCGGGTCGGCGACACCGGCTTCGAGCAGCGTGGTGACCGAAGCGCCGGTTTCGGGTCGGGAGCGCGGGCGGGAGTGCTATGGGACGCGTCTCTGTGTGGGGGGCGGTGCCGAGGACGGGTCCGCATCCTGACTAGGCTCCGGAGCCATGGACGTACTCATCCATCTCTTCGTCGGCCTGCACATCATCGGCATCGCCGCACTCCTCGGCGGTTTCCTCACCCAGATGAAGGCGATGGGCCGTGGCACCGCCCGCTTCGTCCCGGCGATGCTGCACGGCGCGCTCACCATGCTGGTCACCGGAGTGATCCTGGTCGGCCTCAACCAGGCCGACGACCAGCACGTCAACAACATCAAGATCGGCGTGAAGCTGGCCCTGCTGATCGTGATCCTCGGGCTCGTCTACGTGAAGCGGGACGACGAACAGGTCGACAAGCGCCTCTTCGGCCTGGTGGGCCTGCTGACCACGGCCAACATCTTCATCGCCGTGCTCTGGACCTGACCGTCCCGCTTCCTTCCCCTCGGCCGCTCAGGCGGGGCGTACCACCCGGTGGATGATCGTCTCGCCGTCGTAGCGCACCGACTCCTCGCGCACACAGGCGCCCGGTTTCGGGGCGTGGATCATCGTGCCGTTGCCGATGTAGACGCCGACGTGGGTGCAGTCGTCGTAGAAGAACACCAGATCACCCGGCCGGGCGTCGGCCAGGGAGAGCGGTGCGCCCCAGACCGCCTGGAGACGGGAGTCGCGCGGCAGCTCGACGCCGGCCGTCTTCCAGGCCGCCTGGGTGAGGCCCGGGCCGTCGTACGAGCCGGGACCGGCCGCACCCCAGACGTACGGCTTGCCGATCTGCGCGCGGGCGAAGGCCACCGCCTGCTCGGCCCTGGTGGCGAACGAGGCTGCCGAGGGTATGGAGCCGTCGACGCCGATGGCGGCAGTGACGTCGCCGAGGATGGCGGCAGTGACGTCGGCGGGGAGGGCGACAGGGCCGTCGGTGGGGACGCTCCGCAGCGCGGTCAGCCGCTCCGACAGCAGCACGCGAGCCGCGGAGAGCTTCAGCTGCACGGCGGTCTTGGCGTCCTTCAGGTCCTCCTGGTCCGGCAGCTCGTGCCGCGGCGGCGCGGGCTCGGCCGGGGCTTCGGGGCCCGGGACGACCTCCTGCCTCTTCCGCACGGCCTGGCGCGCGTTCAGCCGGCCCATCAGCCTGGCCGGGCCGAAGTGGTCCTGCGGAAAGTCCGCGAGCATGACGGCGGCCGTCTCCGGCGCGGCGTCGCGCGCCCGCGGCCTGCCGGACCGCTCCCTGACCGGGTCGTGCTTCTCGGCCACCGGCGCGGTCCTACGGCGGTACAGGTCGTCGATCTTCCTCTCGATCTCCGCGGCGCTCGGCCCGGCTCCGTCGTCGGAGGGGGCGGCCCCGGGGGTCCGGGAGAGTACGGCCACCGGGGCGGGGGCCGTGGTGGCCGGGCCGGTGGCATGGGTGCCGACGGCGCGTGACTTGCGGTGCGACGCCAAAAGAGGCGACTCCTTCCATGCTCCGCCTACCGGGTTAGCTGTCGGGTTCGGGCGGGTGTTTCGGAAGGGTTGCCCTACGGCCGTGCCCCGTGCGGGACTGGGCCGATTCACCCCAGAGGTTCGGTGGGTCCCCGGCTCCGGCTGCCACGCGGTGGCACTCCGGACTCGGCGGAGGCCGTACGGCCCGGCGAGGTTCACCGGTAGAGGTCGTACGGCCTGTCCGTGACGGTAACCAACTCGTGTGGCTCATGTGAAGGTTGGCGAGGGATATGTCCGATACATTTCCGTGACCGGTTTCCGGAGTTCCGTTCATGTGATGGCACGTCTCCGGAGCGTGAGGCAACGGGGTGTCCAGGACCGGCAGCGCGCTGTCGGTGGGGCCCCCTAGACTCGGAGAGCGATGAGCAGCCTCTTTGACGACAGCTTCCTGGCGAACCTCCAAGCCCCGCGCGGCCACGCGGAGGAGCCCCCGCCACCGCCCGAGGACGACTACGCTCCGGAGCAGGTTCCGGACGATCTGTTCGGCGGGAAGTTCGACGTGCCGCCGGACCGGGAGGCGTACTACCGCGACGGCGCACCGCGTCCGCCGATCGACGCCGCAGCGCTCCTGGAGGGGCTCAACGAGAACCAGCGCGCGGCCGTGGTGCACGCCGGTTCCCCGCTGCTCATCGTGGCCGGCGCCGGCTCCGGCAAGACCCGGGTGCTCACCCACCGCATCGCCCATCTGCTCGGCGAGCGGCACGTGCACCCGGGCCAGATCCTCGCGATCACCTTCACCAACAAGGCCGCGGGCGAGATGAAGGAGCGCGTCGAGCAGCTCGTCGGCCCGCGTGCCAACGCGATGTGGGTGATGACCTTCCACAGCGCCTGCGTGCGCATCCTGCGCCGCGAGAGCAAGAAACTCGGCTTCACCTCGTCGTTCTCGATCTACGACGCCGCCGACAGCAAGCGCCTGATGGCCCTGGTCTGCCGCGACCTGGACCTCGACCCCAAGCGCTTTCCGCCCAAGTCCTTCAGCGCCAAGATCAGCAACCTGAAGAACGAGCTGATCGACGAGGAGGACTTCGCCGCCCGGGCGACCGACGGCTTCGAGAAGACCCTCGCCCAGGCCTACGCCCTCTACCAGTCACGGCTGCGCGAGGCCAACGCCCTCGACTTCGACGACCTGATCATGACGACGGTCAACCTGCTGCGCGCCTTCCCGGACGTCGCCGAGCACTACCGCCGCCGCTTCCGGCACGTCCTGGTGGACGAGTACCAGGACACCAACCACGCCCAGTACACGCTGGTCCGCGAGCTCGTCGGCACCGGCGCGCACGCCGAGGACGTCCCCCCGGGCGAGCCCGACCTGCCGCCCGCCGAACTGTGCGTCGTGGGTGACGCGGACCAGTCGATCTACGCCTTCCGCGGTGCGACCATCCGCAACATCCTCCAGTTCGAGGAGGACTACCCGGACGCGACGACGATCCTGCTGGAGCAGAACTACCGCTCCACCCAGACCATCCTGTCCGCCGCCAACGCGGTCATCGAGCGCAACGAGTCCCGCCGCCCGAAGAACCTGTGGACCAACGCGGGAGCGGGCGCGCGCATCACCGGCTATGTCGCCGACACCGAGCACGACGAGGCCCAGTTCGTCGCCGAAGAGATAGACCGTCTCACCGACGCGGGCGACGCGAAGGCGGGTGACGTCGCGGTCTTCTACCGCACCAACGCCCAGTCCCGTGTCTTCGAGGAGATCTTCATCCGCGTCGGCCTGCCCTACAAGGTCGTCGGCGGTGTCCGCTTCTACGAGCGCAAGGAGGTCCGGGACGTCCTCGCCTACCTGCGGGTGCTCGCCAACCCGGAGGACTCCGTCCCGCTGCGCCGGATCCTCAACGTGCCCAAGCGCGGCATCGGGGACCGCGCCGAAGCCATGATCGACGCCCTCGCCCAGCGCGAGAAGATCAGCTTCCCGCAGGCGCTCAGGCGCGTCGACGAGGCGTACGGCATGGCCGCGCGCTCCACCAACGCGGTCAAGCGGTTCAACACGCTGATGGAGGAGCTGCGCACGGTCGCGGAGTCCGGCGCGGGGCCGGCCACCGTCCTCCAGGCGATCTACGAACGCACCGGATATGTCTCCGAGTTGCAGAACTCGACCGACCCGCAGGACGAGACCCGCATCGAGAACCTTCAGGAACTCGCCTCCGTGGCCCTGGAGTTCGAGCAGGAGCGCGGTGACGAGGAGAACGGTACGCTCGCCGACTTCCTGGAGCGGGTCGCCCTGGTCGCCGACTCCGACCAGATCCCCGACGAGGAGGACGGCGACGGTGTCATCACGCTGATGACCCTGCACACCGCCAAGGGGCTGGAGTTCCCGGTCGTCTTCCTGACCGGTATGGAGGACGGCGTCTTCCCGCACATGCGCGCCCTCGGCCAGACCAAGGAACTGGAGGAGGAGCGGCGCCTGGCATACGTGGGCATCACCCGCGCGCGCGAGCGCCTCTACCTGACCCGCTCCACGCTGCGCAGCGCCTGGGGGCAGCCCTCGTACAACCCGCCCTCGCGTTTCCTGGAGGAGATCCCGCCCGCCCATCTGGAGTGGAAGCGGACCGGGGCGATGGCGCCGGTGTCCTCCGGGCCCGCGGCTGGTGTGGCGGCCTCGCTGTCCTCGTCCCGCTCGCGTTCGTCGGCGTCGGGTGCCTCCGGGTTCGCCACGCGCCGGACCTCGGAGAAGCCGGTGGTGTCCCTGGCCGTCGGGGACCGGGTGACGCACGACCAGTTCGGGCTCGGCTCGGTGGTCGCGGTGAAGGGTACGGGTGTGAACGCCGAGGCGACGATCGACTTCGGGGAAGCCAAGCCGAAGCGGCTGCTGCTGCGGTACGCGCCGGTGGAGAAGCTGTAGCAGGCCGCGGCGGACCGGGCCCGACGGCTACTACGTCGGGTCGAGTCCGTGGCTGCGCAGCCACGGCAGCGGGTCTATCGCCGATCCCCCGGCCGGCCGGACCTCGAAGTGCAGGTGGGGGCCGGTCGAGTTGCCCGAGTTCCCGGAGTAGGCGATCGGATCGCCGGCCTTGACGGACGTCCCGGAGGGGACCCGGTAGCGGGAGAGGTGGCAGTACCAGGTCTCCGTGCCGTCCTTCGCGGTGAGGATCAGCATGTTGCCGTAGGCGCTGTTCCACTGGGTGCGCACGGTGCCGTCGGTCGCGGCCCGCACCGACGTGCCGTAGGAGACGGGGAAGTCGATGCCCGTGTGCACGGACATCCAGTTCACGCCCGCCTGGCCGAAGTAGGCGCTGAGCCCCTTCTGGGTGACGGGAAGCAGGAACTTGGGGCGCAGCCGCTCCTTGCGGGCCGCCTCCTCGGCAGCCTTCCGCTTCTCCGCGGCCTGCTGGGCCTTGAGGTCGATGCGCTCCTGCGTACGGCTCGCCCGGTCGGCGAAGTCACCGGCTCCGGCGGAGAGGCTCTCCAGCTGGGTGTCCAGCTTGGTGTTGGCGGCGGACGGTTTCACCGACTTCGTCTCCGCCGCGGCCGCGCTGGTCTCAGTGCCGCTGTCGGTCAGGCTGCCCACGGAGGCGGCGGCGATCCCGGCGACGCCCATCACGCAGGCCGAGGGCACCGCGACGGTCAGCAGCGCGGAGCGCCTGGCGGGCGCGCGGCGACGGGAGCGCGCCGCGCTGCGGGAGCCCGCGCGGGGGACCGGGGTGACCTCTTCCTGGTCTTCGAGCAGTGGTGTTACTGCGGGCAATTCACCCGTGTCGGCCAATCCGCCCGGCTCCAGGTCCGGCTCCTCGTAAGGGGAGTCCTGAAGGGCGGTGTCCTGAAAGGCGGTGTCCGCGTAGGCCGGGTCCGCGTAGTCGGCGTCCGGGTAGCCGGTGTCCGCATAGGCGGTGTCCCGGTACGGGTCGTCGTAGGACTCGGCCGGCTGCCCGGGCTCGGCGGTGGCGGCGGCGCCGTCGGTGTTCCACTGCGTGGCGTCGTACGCGCCCGTGTCGAAGGGCTGCTCGAAGGCCTGCGTACCCCACTCCCACTGCTGCGTCGGATCCGCGCCGGCGGGATGCTGCTCGGGCTGGAGCCAGGCGTTCGCGTCCCACTGGCCGCCGGTCTCGGGGCCCGCGGCCTGCCGGGGGACCGTCCAGGCGGTGGTGTCGTAGGCGCCGGTGTCGTAGGCGGCGTGGTGCTGGGCCGCGTACGGGTCGTGGAGCGGGGTGTGGTGGTCGCCGGTCTGCCACTGGCTGGCGTCGTACGCGCCGGTGGTGTGCCCCTCGCCCGGCAGGCTGCCGAAGAGCGGGTCGGCCTGGAAGTGCGATTCGGCGTAGGAGTGCGGTTCGGCGTCGAACCGAGCCTCGCCCGCGTGCGCGCCGGACGGAAAATGGCTGGTGTCGTAGCCGCCGTACGTGGTGAAGTCGCCGTACTGGGCTTCCTGGCCGCCGTACGACGCGTAGGGCGCCGCAGTGGCATCGGAAGCCGGAGTCGGGGTGGTCATGGTCCCCGACGGGTGACGGTCGTTCACCAACTTCTCTTTCGCCTCGACGACAGGGGCTGGCAGAGCAGTGCGGCGACTGTACCCGGCGGTAGACGGGCGGGACAATCTTCTGCTGGTTTCGTGGGTGCAGGAAAAGGGCATTCGGCCGTGTTTCGGGGGCCTCTGGACCTGGCCTTGGCCTTGCGTTCGAAGATTGTTCGACATCGGGGCGCCCGCCGCGTCCCTCCGAATCCCCCCGAACCAGCACTGCCGGGCGGCAGTTGAGCCACCCGGCGATGCCTGTTATGTAACTTTGGACCCTTTTTACGCCACGGTCAGGCCCTCGGCGGGACTGGCCACCGCCACGTCCGGCCGCTCGGAGTCGAGGGCCTGGCGGATCCCGGCCGCGACGGCCGGGTGAACGGGCAGTGCCAGATGCCCGATCCCCACCACCTGGATGTTCTGGGCCATCAGGTCGGGATGGTCGATGCAGGCCGTCTCCGGCCGGTCCATCAGAGCGTCCATCTCGCTCCAGAAGCAGAAGAACTGAGTACGGCAGCCCGGTGCGGGCAGCGCCAGCTCCTCGATCACATCCGAACCGGGACGCAACTGGCGCACGATCGGATGCGCGTCCGCGAGCGGGACGACCCGGGTGCCGGAGTGCGGGGTGCCCAGCGTGACCAGTGTGCGAACGCGGGCGTCGCCGCCCAGCCGCTGTACGTAGTAGCGCGCGATCAGTCCGCCGAGGCTGTGCCCCACGATGTCGACCTCGGGACTGCCGGTGCGCTCGCAGACCTGCTCGATGTGCCGGCCGAGCAGCTCGGCCGCCGCGCGGATGTCACGGGTCAGCGGCGAGTAGTTGAGCGACTCGATGCGCTGCCTGCCGTGCTGGACGAGGTTGCGGCGCAACATCACGAAGACCGAGCGGTTGTCGATGAAGCCGTGCAGCAGGACGATCGGAGGGCTGGGCGCGGCCGGCAGCTGCGCGGTGTGGTCCGGCAGGGGCGCCGGACGGGCCGGCTCGTGGCGCTCCTGTGTGATGCCGGTCGGGTAGAGGGCGAGATGCCCCGCGAGGATCGCGACCTCCAGGACGGTCGCCTTGACCAGCGCCATGGAGAGTCCGGCGAGCCTGCCCGGCAAGAAGGCCTGGTAGAGCGGAACGAGAGGTTCAAGGGCTCTGGTGACCTTCACGGCCGTCCTCCTGTCAGCACACGGAACGACGGCTCCGTCCCCCGTGTGCCCTCATGACGTGGACCACGCCGTGACTCCCGAACGTGTCCCACCGTGTGATTTCCCCCTCGGTCGGCGCCGTGAAACTGCCGGTTGAGGGATGCTGGAGATAACGTTCGTTCACTTCGCGACGGGTGGCGGAACGCGCGGATTGTGCGGTACTTCTCGGTACGGATGGATGTAGTCGCTTCATGGAGGCAGTGATGGGTGTGGCAGCCGTTCCGATCCGCGTGGTGGTGGCCAAGCCGGGGCTCGACGGCCACGATCGCGGGGCCAAGGTCATCGCGCGGGCGCTGCGCGACGCCGGTATGGAGGTCATCTACACCGGCCTCCACCAGACTCCGGAGCAGATCGTCGACACGGCCATCCAGGAGGACGCCGACGCGATCGGCCTCTCCATCCTCTCCGGCGCCCACAACACCCTGTTCGCGAAGGTCATCGAACTCCTCAAGGAGCGCGACGCCGCGGACATCCTGGTCTTCGGCGGCGGCATCATCCCCGAGGAGGACATCCCGCCGCTCAAGGAGAAGGGCGTCGCCGAGATCTTCACACCCGGGGCGACCACGACGTCGATCGTGGAGTGGGTCCGGGAGAACGTCCGCCAGCCCACCGGGGCCTGACACCCCCGATGCCCGGCCGGTGTTCCGCGACCCTCCGGGGAGGGTCAGCGCGGCCCGGGTGAACCCGCCGCCGGCAGGGCCCCCAGCTCGTCGGCCATGGCGGCGCGCAGCCGCAAGGTGGTCACGAGCCGCTGGAACGCCTCCGCCCAGTACCCTCCGGCTCCCGGCGCCGCGTCCTCCCGCTCGTCCCGCGTCGCCGGCAGTCCGTCCAGCCGCGAAGCCTCCACCGGGTCCAGGCAGCGCTCGGCGAGCCCCATCACGCCACTGAAGCTCCACGGGTAACTCCCCGCCTCCCGGGCGATGTCGAGGGCGTCCACCACCGCCCGCCCAAGCGGCGCGGCCCACGGCACCGCGCACACACCGAGCAGCTGGAACGCCTCCGACAGGCCGTGCGTCGCGATGAAACCGGCAACCCACAGGGCCCGTTCCTCGGTGTCCAGCTCGCCCAGCAGCTTGGCCCGCTCGGCCAGGGAAACCGCCCCCGGGCCGCCGGCCTCGGGGGCCGAAGGTGCCCCGAGCAGCGCATGGGCCCATTCGGGGTCGCGCTGCCGCACGGCGGCACGGCACCACGCCGCGTGCAGTTCGCCCTGCCAGTCGTCCGCGACCGGCAGCGCCACGATCTCCCGCGGCGTACGACCGCCGAGCCGCTGCGTCCATGTGCCGAGCGGCGCCGCCTCCACCAACTGGCCCAACCACCACGATCGCTCCCCTCTGCCCGAAGGAGGTTTGGCCACGACACCGTCTCTCTCCATCCTCGTATCGCACTCAAGCGGCGCTTCCACGGCGATCGCCGGACCGGCCCCGGTGTGGTCGACCGCGACACAGGCCCCGGCCCGCACCGCCATCCGGGCGGCGAGCGCGGAGCCGGGCAGCGCGGACAGCAACTCCGCGGCCGTCGACCGCACATTGCGGCTTCTGTCGCCCAACGCCTGCTCCAGGAAGGGCTCGTCGTCGGCGGAGAGGCTCGCGCGCAGCGAGTCGAGGAACATCAGCCGGTCCTCAGCCCGCTCCGTCGCCCAGGTCGCGGCCAGCAGTTCGCGGGCCGCCGAGGAGCTGCGCGACCGCAGCTCGGCGAGGAGCGCGACCCGCTCGGCGAACAGACCCTCCTGCCAGCGCCGCCGCAGCTCGTCGCCCGCGGTCTCGTCGTCGAGGTCCGGCAGCGCCGCCGCGCCGGCCTGAGCGGTGCGCAGCGCGAACCGCCAGTCCGGGTTCAGCCGGGCCAGCCACAGGGCCCGTGGCCCGGCGAACGCCAGCGCCGCCGGCCGCAGATCCGTCCGCCCACGGGCCGCGTCCAGCAGCGTGGGCAGGAGCTGGGGCGGTGCGGCGAACCCGTGCGCGTTGGCCGCCGCGAGCCACTGCGGCAGCAGCTCCATCAGGTCCGGGGCGGCCCCCCGGCGTCCGCCGCCCGCGCCCGGACGGTCGGCCAGCAGCATCGCGAGCCTGCGCGCCGCGGCGGCGGGCAGCGGGGGACGCGCATCCTCGGCGGCCTGATCCGGGCGTTTCGCCGCCCGCGCCGGACGCAGCCCCGCCCGGCGCCGCACGGTCTCAACGGCCGCCGCGTCCAGCAGCGCCAGCGGCGCGGCCCGCCGCCCCGGGCCGCCGCCCGCGAGGGGCCGCCGGTCCGTGCCCAGGAGCGCCGCGGTGACCAGCTCCTCCCAGGAAACGGCCGTGCCCGTGGCCGAGTTGCCGTCCATCCAAGGCCCCTTCCATTTCCATGTCGCCCCATGCCGCCATGCGGGTCCCTGTGCGGGTCCCCATGCGGGTGCCCGTTCGGGTTGCTGTGCGGGTCCGTGTCGGTCGAACCGTGTGCCCGGGCCGCTCAGCACAGCGGCACCACCGCCCCCGGCCCCTCGGGCCAGGCCGCCAGCGGGGTGAAGCCGCGGTGGCCGCACTCCCCGAAGACCGAGACGGGGGAGCCGCCGGACAGGGCGGCCAGCCGCCACAGCCCCGGGTGGGTGCGGGCGGACGGGCTGAGTGGCAGCGCCGAGTCCGCGTCGGCGTCGGCCAGTTGCCACGAATCGCCGTCCGGGGCGGGTATGACCCGGTCCAGCGTCACCGGGACCGAGTCCAGCCAGGGGTCCGCCCCGAGCGCCTCGCCGTACTGGGCGGCGGCCTGCGCCGTCGTCACCCCCGGCGGCCGTATCGAGGCGGCCGCGGGCGGCGCGAACCGCTCGCCCAGCGCCACCCGCGGCCGGCCCGACCCGGCGTAGGCGGACACCTCCGCCTCCAGGGCCAGGCCGACCGGCAACGCCAGCTCGGGCGCCCGGCCCGCCGCGCCGTAGGAGAGGAGCTGACAGGTGCGGTCCGACTCGGCGCCGTACAGCCAGATCCGGCGGGTCGTCAGTCTCGCGTCCACCGTGTCGTACTGCGCCAGCACCAGCCAGCGGTCGCGCACCGGCGGCCCGTCCGCCGGGGCGGGCAGTCCCACGCGGGACCGCACGGTCGCGGCGAGGCCGTCCGGGAGCCGCTCGCGGCGCAGCCAGCCCTGGTCGAGGAGGTGCAGCAGCGCGCACTCCTCCAGCAGCCGCACCGGCCAGCCCGGTCCCGACCCCGGGATCGCCCCCAGCTCCCGCACCCGCGCCGCCAGCCCCGGCGCCTGCGCGTCGACCATGCGGGCCGCCGTCTCCTCCCACAGCGCATACCCCGACTGCTCCGCCGAGGCCAGGCCGCCGCGCAGCAGGTCGGCCAGCCGCTGCTCCAGCTCCGTCGCCCCCGCGGTGACCCGCTCGGTGCGGCGCTCCGCCCGCCGCCGGGCCGCCTCGGGATCGGCGGGTCCGGCGGAACCCCCTTCGCCCGCCGTCCGTTTCCCCTCCGCACGCTGCCTGCGGCCCGCCATCCACTGCCCGGCCCAGTCCGGCGCCCGGCCCGGCGGCACCGCGCCGTCGCCGCCCGCCCACAGCAGCAGCAGTCCGATCGCGTGCTTGCACGGGAACTTACGGCTCGGACACGTGCACTTGTACGCGGGTCCGGACGCGTCCGCGATGTCGACGACCGTCTGATACGGCCTGCTGCCACTGCCCTTGCACAGTCCCCACACCGTCCCCTCGTCGGAACTTCCCGCCTCGGACCACGGCCCGGCCGCGCCGAGTTTGCTTCCCGCCTTGCGTGACGCGGCGTCAGGCGCCAGTGCCAGCACCTGGTCCGCGGTCCAGCGCACCCCCTGCTGAGTCATGTCTGCGACGGTAGGCCCCACCACTGACAATCGGCCTCGGAGCAGCGTTTTCGCAGGTCGGGGCCGATTGTCAGTGGTGGGGTGCATGGTTGGTGACAGACCGAAACCGGCAGAGCTGGAGGGGGCCTCAGCCATGACTGCGACCACTGGGTCCGTGGAACCGATGTCCGTCGAGGACCGTGAGAAGGAGCCGGCCGAGGCACTGCGGCCGCACGCCGAGGACGCCTTCGCGACCGAACTCGCCGCGCTGGCCGCCCACGACGACCGCCCACGCCCGACCCGCTGGAAGCTGTCGCCGTGGGCGGTGGCGACGTACCTGCTCGGCGGCACTCTCCCCGACGGCACGGTGATCACGCCGAAATACGTGGGCCCGCGTCGCACGGTCGAGGTCGCGGTCACCACCCTCGCCACCGACCGCGCGCTGCTCCTGCTCGGCGTGCCTGGCACGGCCAAGACCTGGGTGTCGGAACACCTCGCCGCCGCGGTCAGCGGTGACTCCACGCTGCTGGTGCAGGGCACGGCCGGCACCCCGGAGGAGGCGATCCGCTACGGCTGGAACTACGCCCGGCTGCTCGCCCACGGCCCGAGCCGTGACGCGCTCGTGCCCAGCCCGGTCATGCGGGCCATGGCGGAGGGCATGACGGCACGTGTGGAGGAGCTGACCCGTATCCCGGCCGACGTGCAGGACACGCTGATCACGATCCTGTCCGAGAAGACCCTGCCGATACCGGAGCTCGGCCAGGAGGTGCAGGCGGTCCGCGGCTTCAACCTCATCGCCACGGCCAACGACCGCGACCGCGGGGTCAACGAGCTGTCCAGCGCCCTGCGCCGACGCTTCAACACCGTGGTGCTGCCCCTGCCGGAGAGTCCCGAGGCCGAGGTCGACATCGTCTCGCGCCGCGTCGGCCAGCTCGGCCGGTCCCTCGAACTGCCGGCCGTGCCCGCCGGCATCGACGAGATCCGCCGTGTCGTCACCGTCTTCCGCGAACTGCGTGACGGCGTCACCACCGACGGCCGTACGAAGGTGAAGTCACCGAGCGGCACGCTGTCCACGGCCGAGGCGATCTCCGTGGTCACGGGCGGCCTCGCGCTGGCCGCCCACTTCGGCGACGGCGTGCTGCGCCCCTCCGACACCGCCGCGGGCATCCTCGGCGCCGTCGTCCGGGACCCGGCCGCCGACCGGGTCGTCTGGCGGGAGTACCTGGAGACGGTTGTTCGCGAGCGGGACGGCTGGCAGGACTTCTACCGGGCCTGCCGGGAGGTGAGCGGGTGAGCGGCACCGAGACGGAGCGGGCGCCCGGCTCCGCACCCTTGCTGCTCGGAGTGCGTCACCATGGCCCCGGGTCGGCGCGGGCCGTGCGGGCCGCGCTGGACGCCGCCCGGCCGGCCACCGTCCTGATCGAGGGGCCGCCCGAGGCCGACGCGATCATCCCGCTGGCCGCCGACCAGGACATGCGTCCTCCGGTCGCCCTCCTCGCACACGCCGTGGACGAGCCGGGCCGTTCGGCGTTCTGGCCGCTCGCCGAGTTCTCCCCCGAGTGGGTGGCGATCCGCTGGGCCCTGGAGCACGGGATCCCGGCCCGCTTCATCGACCTGCCGGCCGCGCACACGCTGGCGTGGGGGACGGAGGAGCAGGAGAAGAGCGAAGCAGAAGGAGAAGCAGAAGGAGAAGGAGAAGGAGAAGGAGAAGGAGAAGAGAGGGGAGGAACGAGGGGAGAAAAGAGGGGAGAGGAACGCGACGTCCGGGTCGACCCGCTCGCCGCGCTCGCCGAGGCCGCCGGTCACGACGACCCCGAGCGCTGGTGGGAGGACGTCGTCGAGCACCGGGGGGGCCGCGAGCGGGACGTGTTCGCGCCGTTCGCCGCCGTGGAGGAGGCCATGGGGGCGCTGAGGGAGAAGTACGGCGACGGCGGGCACACCCGGGACCTCGTGCGGGAGGCGTACATGCGGCTCCAACTCCGGGCGGCGCGCAAGGAGGCGGGGGACGCCGTGGCCGTGGTGTGCGGGGCGTGGCATGTGCCCGCGCTGCGGCGGAAGGCCGCCGTGGCGGCCGACCGCGCCCTGCTGAAGGGACTGCCCAGGACCAAGGTCGACATGACCTGGGTGCCGTGGACCCACCGCAGACTGTCCCGGGCCGGCGGATACGGCGCGGGCATCGACTCACCGGGCTGGTACGGCCATCTGTACGACGTGCCGGACCGGCCGGTCGAGCGATGGCTGACCAAGGTCGCCGGGCTGCTGCGCGAGGAGGACCGGATGGTGTCCTCGGCCCATGTCATCGAGGCGGTACGGCTCGCGGAGACGCTCGCCTCGATGCGGGGCCGCCCCCTGGCCGGGCTGAGCGAGACCACCGACGCCGTGCGCGCGGTGATGTGCGACGGCTCGGACGTGCCGCTGGCGCTCGTGCACGACCGGCTGGTGGTCGGGGACGTACTGGGCGAAGTGCCCGACACGGCACCCGCGGTGCCTTTGCAGCGCGACCTGACCCGCCTCCAGCGCGCCCTACGGCTCAAGCCGGAGGCACTGGAGCGGGAGCTGGAACTCGACCTGCGGGGAGAGACCGACGCAGGGCGGAGCAGACTGCTGCACCGGCTGCGGCTGCTCGGCATCGGCTGGGGCGAACCGGCGGGCTCCCGCGGCAGCACCGGCACGTTCCGGGAGACCTGGCGGCTGCGCTGGGAGCCGGAGCTGTCGGTGCGGGTCGCCGAGGCGGGAGTGTGGGGTACGACGGTGACCGGTGCCGCGACCGCCAAGGCCGAGGCGGACGCCGTCGCCGCCTCCGCGCTCACCGAGGTCACCGCGCTCGCCGAGCACTGCCTGCTCGCCGAACTGCCGGACGCCCTGCCCGTGGTGATGCGGGTGCTCGCCGACCGCGCGGCTCTCGACGCGGACGTCGGACACCTCGCCCAGGCCCTGCCCGCCCTGGTCCGCTCCCTGCGCTACGGCGACGTACGCGGCACCGACACCCGAGCCCTCGCCGAGGTCGCGGCGGGGCTCGCCGAGCGGATCTTCGTCGGCCTGCCCCCGGCCTGCGTCGGCCTGGACCGGGACGCGGCCGAGGAGATACGGCGCCATGTGGACGAGGTGCACGGAGCGGTCGCGCTGCTGAGCGAGGCATCCGCCACGGACGGCCACCTCCGTACCCGTTGGCGCTCGGTACTCGGTGTCCTGTCCCGGCGGGACACCGTGCCCGGGGCTGTCCGGGGCCGGGCCGTCCGGCTGCTGCTGGACGAAGGGGAGCTGGAGCCAAACGAGGCGGCCCGGTTGATGGGGCTCGTACTGTCCGCCGGGACGCCGCCGCCCGACGCCGCCGCGTGGATCGACGGATTCGTCGGCGGCGGGGGCGGGATGCTGCTCGTGCACGACGAGCGGCTGCTCGCCCTGGTGGACGCCTGGCTGACCGGCGTGCCGGCGGAGGCGTTCACGGACGTACTGCCGCTGCTGCGACGGACTTTCTCGGCGTATGAGCCGGGGGTGCGCAGAACGCTCGGGGAGCTGGTGCGGCGCACGCCGGGAGAGCGGGGGAACGCCCTGGGCAAGGCGGGCGGGCCGCCCGGTTTCGGCGCGGAACCGGACACCGGGCGTGCGGACGCCGTCGTACCGCTGGTGCGGCTGCTGCTCGGGCTGGACGACGTGGACGACCGCGTGGACGACTGCCTGGCGGGCGTGGGCACATGACGGTCGAACGGGTGGCGTCGGCAGGACGGGTGGCGTCGGCAGGACGGATCGAGGCGGCGGAAGGGGTGTCGGCGGTGGACGGGGTGGAGGGGGTCCAGGAGCGGCTGCGGCGCTGGCGTCTCGTGCTCGGTGGCGAGGCGGCCGACGGCACCGGCCAGGCACTGACCGGGCGGGACGCCGAGATGGACCGGGCGCTGTCCGCGCTCTACGGAAAGCCGGACAGACCGCGGACGGGACGGGACCGCGCGGCCGGACTCGGCGCGTCGGCGCCGTCCGTGGCCCGCTGGCTCGGAGACATCCGGAGCTACTTCCCCTCCTCCGTCGTCCAGATCATGCAGCGGGACGCCATCGACCGGCTCGGGCTGGCCTCGCTGCTCCTCGAACCGGAGATGCTGGAGGCGGTGGAGGCCGACGTGCATCTGGTCGGCACACTGCTCTCGCTCAACAAGGCGATGCCGGAGACCACCAAGGAGACGGCGCGCGCGGTCGTGCGCAAGGTCGTCGAGGACCTGGAGAAGCGGCTCGCCACGCGGACCCGGGCCACCCTCACCGGCGCCCTCGACCGCAGCGCCCGCATCAGCCGGCCGCGCCACCACGACATCGACTGGAACCGCACCATCGCGGCCAACCTCAAGCACTACCTGCCCGAGCACCGCACCATCGTGCCGGAACGGCTCATCGGATACGGGCGGGCCGCCCAGTCCGTGAAGAAGGAGGTCATCCTCTGTATAGACCAGTCCGGGTCCATGGCGGCGTCGGTGGTGTACGCGTCGGTGTTCGGGGCGGTGCTCGCGTCCATGCGGACGATCAGCACGCGACTCGTCGTCTTCGACACGGCCGTGGCCGACCTCACCGACCAGCTGGACGACCCCGTTGACGTCCTCTTCGGTACGCAGCTCGGCGGCGGCACGGACATCAACCGGGCGCTCGCCTACTGCCAGTCGCAGATCACCCGGCCCGCCGAGACGGTGGTGGTGCTGATCAGCGACCTCTACGAGGGAGGCATCCGCGACGAGATGCTGAAGCGGGTCGCGGCGATGAAGGGGGCCGGGGTGCAGTTCGTCGCGCTGCTCGCGCTGTCCGACGAGGGGGCGCCCGCCTACGACCGGGAGCACGCGGCCGCGCTCGCCGCTCTGGGTGCGCCCGCCTTCGCGTGTACGCCGGACCTGTTCCCGGAGGTGATGGCCGCGGCGATCGAGAAGCGCCCGCTGCCGGTACCGGAGAGCGTATGAGGCCGGGCGGAAAAGGGATATGAGCGCCCATCGGTAACGCGGGGCTTGCGCAACCTCGGGCGTGCCGTGCGAGGATCGGGCACGCCCGTCCCGTGCCCATCGCCGGTCGTTCCGCCGCAGGTGAGGACCCCTCCCTTCTTGATCTGGCCAGCAGCCCTGTCCGGTACCGCCGCGCATGTGCCGCATACGGCGGCCGGACGGCGTGCGCTGCGCCCTACGCTCCTGGCGGGCACCCTCCTCGCCCTCGGGCTCCAGCGGGCGCACCAGGCGGAGGGCGCGTCACCAGCGGTATCGGCGGCGCGGGCCGCTCCGGGCGAGCTGCTGACGGACGGGTCGCTCCGGGCAGCCGTCCAGGATCCCCGCACGGACCCGCGGGGCGCCGCCCTGCCCCGGCCCACGAAGACTCACACGCACGACCCCGGGCGCCCGGCGACCTTCACGCCGACCCGCACGCCGCACGCCGGCGTCCCCCCGGGCACCCCGCCCAGTCACCGCCCCGGGCGTTTCATCCGCCCCCGCCGGTCTTCCCACCGCCCCGGCGGACCGTCTGGTCCCCTCCGATGACCCGAATGGTGTGGTGGGGGCGGGTGGTCGTCGACGATCAGCCGTGGGGGGTCGGGGACGGGTGGTGGGGGGTTCTTGTCCTTCCCGGTCAGTGACCGTCCCGATCGACTCCGTGGGGCCGAGGGTCGCGGACGGCCGAATGCCGTCGGTGCGTCCGGGCGAGACCTCACGGAAGGTGAGCCGTCCGGTCCCCATTGGGGTGGGGTCCGGGCGGCCGAGGCCCCTCGGGGCCGTTTCAGAGGCCTCACCGGGCCAACCCCAGCCCGGTGAGGCCTCATCGTTCCGGCACGCGGTGCCAGAAAATCCGGCATTATGTGACAGGTATCACCGCTCGGGTGTGACCCTCGATTTAGGGACCCCCGGCAACCGGCGATAACCTGCCGGACGGACATGCCGCGCGCTCGGACACCGTGTGCGCCCCCCTAGTGACACTGCGGACGTCACGTTGCCCTTCGCGGCACGCCCACGCATCCAACGAACCGCGAGATCACTGATAGGGACGGAAGCGCGTGGACCTGTTCGAGTACCAGGCGAGGGACCTCTTCGCCAAGCACGGTGTACCGGTGCTGGCCGGTGAAGTCATCGACACGCCTGAGGCGGCGCGCGAGATCACCGAGCGGCTGGGCGGCAAGTCGGTCGTCAAGGCCCAGGTGAAGGTCGGTGGTCGAGGCAAGGCCGGTGGCGTCAAGCTGGCCGCCACCCCGGACGAGGCCGTCGCCCGCGCGACGGACATTCTCGGCATGGACATCAAGGGCCACACGGTCCACAAGGTGATGATCGCCGAGACCGCTCCGGAGATCGTCGAGGAGTACTACGTCTCCTTCCTCCTCGACCGTGCCAACCGCACCTTCCTCTCCATCGCCTCCGTCGAGGGCGGCGTGGAGATCGAGGAGGTGGCGGCCACCCGCCCCGAGGCCGTCGCCAAGACGCCGATCGACCCGATCGACGGTGTGGACGAGGCCAAGGCCCGCGAGATCGTCGCCGCCGCCAACTTCCCGGCCGAGGTCGCCGACAAGGTCGCGCACGTCCTGGTCACCCTGTGGGACACCTTCATCAAGTCGGACGCCCTCCTGGTCGAGGTCAACCCGCTCGCGAAGGTCGCCTCCGGTGACGTCATCGCCCTCGACGGCAAGGTGTCGCTCGACGAGAACGCCGAGTTCCGCCACCCCGAGTACGAGGAACTGCACGACAAGGACGCCGCCAACCCGCTCGAGGCGGCCGCCAAGGCCAAGGGCCTGAACTACGTCAAGCTCGACGGCGAGGTCGGCATCATCGGCAACGGCGCGGGTCTCGTCATGAGCACCCTGGACGTCGTCGCGTACGCCGGTGAGAACCACGGTGGCGTCAAGCCCGCCAACTTCCTGGACATCGGTGGCGGCGCCTCCGCCCAGGTCATGGCGAACGGTCTGGAGATCATCCTCGGCGACCCGGACGTCAAGTCCGTGTTCGTGAACGTCTTCGGTGGCATCACCGCCTGTGACGAGGTCGCCAACGGCATCGTCCAGGCCCTGAAGCTCCTCGAGGACCGTGGCGAGAAGGTCGAGAAGCCGCTCGTCGTCCGCCTCGACGGCAACAACGCCGAGCTGGGCCGCAAGATCCTCACCGACGCCGCCCACCCCCTGGTGCAGCGCGTCGACACCATGGACGGCGCGGCCGCGAAGGCCGCCGAGCTGGCCGCCGCCAAGTAAGCACAAGGACGAGGACTCAACCACCATGGCTATCTGGCTCAACAAGGACAGCAAGGTCATCGTCCAGGGCATGACCGGCGCCACGGGCATGAAGCACACCAAGCTCATGCTGGGCGACGGCACGCACGTCGTGGGCGGCGTGAACCCGCGCAAGGCGGGGCAGACCGTGGACTTCGACGGCACCGAGGTACCCGTGTTCGGGACCGTCGCCGAGGCCATCGAGAAGACCGGCGCCAACGTCTCCGTCATCTTCGTGCCGGAGAAGTTCACGAAGGACGCGGTCGTCGAGGCCATCGACGCCGAGATCCCGCTGGCCGTCGTGATCACCGAGGGCATCGCGGTGCACGACACGGCGTCCTTCTGGGCGTACGCCGGCAAGAAGGGCAACAAGACCCGCATCATCGGCCCGAACTGCCCCGGCATCATCACCCCGGGTCAGTCGAACGTCGGCATCATCCCGGGCGACATCACCAAGCCGGGCCGTATCGGTCTGGTGTCGAAGTCCGGCACGCTGACCTACCAGATGATGTACGAGCTGCGTGACATCGGCTTCTCCACGGCCGTCGGCATCGGTGGCGACCCGATCATCGGTACCACGCACATCGACGCCCTGGCCGCGTTCCAGGACGACCCCGACACCGACCTGATCGTGATGATCGGTGAGATCGGTGGCGACGCCGAGGAGCGCGCGGCCGCGTTCATCAAGGAGAACGTGACCAAGCCGGTCGTCGGCTACGTCGCGGGCTTCACCGCCCCCGAGGGCAAGACCATGGGCCACGCCGGCGCCATCGTCTCCGGTTCGTCGGGCACCGCCCAGGCGAAGCAGGAGGCGCTGGAGGCCGCGGGCGTCAAGGTCGGCAAGACGCCGACCGAGACGGCGAAGCTCGCCCGCGAGGTGCTCGCCGGCTGACCCCGGCACCCGAGCCGGAAGGGCCCGCCCCCGTGAGGGTGCGGGCCCTTCCGCCTGCCGGTCGACGTGGTGGTTCACCCCGGTAGCGGCAGCAGCCTCTCCGGGCCTTGTTCCGATGCCTTCTGCAGTTTCGCCCGCAGTCTCTGCTCGGTGCTCGACAGGGGGCCCAGCGCGGGCTTCGGGGGGACTCCCTGGATCGCCTGGGCCGGGGAGAGCGGTGGCTCGTACCGGGTCGGTGCGGTGCGCAGGGTGAGCGTGGTCGCGCCGATGATGGTGACGGTGAAGGCGATGGCGGCCTGGGTCCACAGCCGGGTCCGGCGTTCGCCGACCGTCCGCACCGTCGTCGACCCCGTCGGCCGCAGGCGTTCCGTGGAGGCGAGTTCGGTCAGCCGCCGGTGCAGCGCGGCCGGGTCCGACAGGCTGGGTACGCGCGCGGCGAGCTCGGCGCGCGCGTGCGTGACCCGGTTCGCGGCGGCGGGTGTGCTCGCCTCGGTCTCCGCCGCCGTCTCCGGCAGGCCCAGCCCGACGCCGTCGTACAGGACGAGCGTGCGGCGGTAGACCGGCGGGAGGTCCAGCAGAGCCTGGAGCAGCGCGCGGTCGGCGGGGTCGGCGGGCGGCGGGTCGGGGTAGCGGTGACGGCGGCGGAACCGGTGCCAGGGTGAGAGCGCGTACTCGTACGCCGTGGCCCGCACCCAGCCCGCCGGGTCACGGTCCCGGGCCACCTCGGGCCACCGCTGCCAGGCGAGCTGGAAGGCGTGTTCCACCGACTCGCGGGCCAGCTCGCGCCGGCCGGTGAGCAGGTATGTCTGCCGTACGAGGGCGGGGGAGCAGTACGCGTACAGGGCGTCGAAGGCCTGTGCGGGCGTCAGGCCGGGTGCTCCGGCCCGTGGTTCCCCCGACTGAGGCACCGTCACCTTGTTCCCAGTGTTCTGAGCCGACGTCAGCGACCGGTGCCTGCGCGGGCGTCGGTGCTTCTCGGGCGGTGGCAGCGGGCTCCCTGGGCTCGACGTCACTGGGCACCCCCTCGCGCAGAAAAGTACATAACCATATATTGAGCGACACTACGGAGGTTCGCCCGTTACGCCCGGAAAGCGCGTGTCGTTGGGACCATGAGGGCCGTGATCCGACTGACCGCTCACCGACCGTCGTTGCCGCCTCAGCTCACGTCCCTGTTCACCCCCCTGTTCACCCGGATGCGGGACCGGTCCCCGGGTCTCGCCGCGAGCGTCGTCGGGGGCGCGCTCGCGGCCGGGCTCGGGCTCGGCTCGTTCGCCGCGATCGTCATACTGCTGTGGGTCAGCTCGCCCTACCCCGACAGCGGGCCGGGCGGCGCGCTGCACATCGCGGGCGCCCTGTGGCTGCTGGCGCACGGGGTCGAGCTGGTGCGCACCGAGACCCTCAACGGACCCCCGGCGCCCGTGGGCGTCACCCCGCTGCTGCTGCTGGCCGTGCCCACCGTGCTGCTGTACCGGGCGGCGCGCGACGCGGTGGAGCTGCCCGCCGACGCCGACGGCGCCCCGCCGGTCGCCGCACGGACCGTCTGGGCGGGCATGGTCCTCGGCTACCTCACCGTCGGCTGCGCAGCCGCGCTGTACGCGTCCGGGGGCGAGGTGCGGCCCTCGTGGGGATGGGTGGCGCTGTGTCTGCCGCTGGTCGCCGCGAGCGCGGCCGGTGCCGGGGTGTGGACGGCGTACGGCCGCCTTCCCGGGCTCCCACCGGACGGCCCGGGGCCACTGCCCGGGTCGGCTCCCGCGGCGGAGGACCGCGGCCGCCTCGGCACGGCCGTCCGGGCGGGCGGCGCGGGCGCCGTGGCGCTCGTCGGGGGCGGGGCGCTGCTGCTCTCGGTGTCCCTGGCGGGGCACGGCGGGATGGCCCGGGACGCCTTCGGCCAGCTGACGGAGGGCTGGTCCGGGCGGTTCGCCGTACTGCTGCTGTGTGCCTCACTGGCGCCGAACGCGGCCGTGTGGGCGGCGGCGTACGCCCTCGGCCCCGGGTTTCTGCTCGGCGCCGGGCATCTGGTGTCTCCGCTGTCCTCGGATCCGGCACCGCTGCTGCCGCCGTTCCCGCTGCTGGCGGCGATCCCGGCCGCGGGCCCCGGCGGCCCGCTGAACTGGGCGGTCGGCGCGGTGCCCGGGGCCGCCGGGCTGACGATCGCCTGGTTCACGGTCGCGGCGGCGGTACGCCGGGCGGAGCCGGGTGACGGGCCGGAACCCGTCGGCCGGAGGGCCCGGTGGAGGGCCGGGCGGCGGCGCTGGGTGCGGGTGTGGTCCTTCTGGTGGACCGCCGCGGTGGCGGGGGCGGCGGCGCTGGTGTGCGGCATCGTGTGCGCGGTGCTGGCCGAACTGGCGGGCGGCCCGCTCGGCCGTGCCGCGCTGGCCCAGTTCGGTCCGGTGTGGTGGCGGACGGGGGCCGCCGCGGCCGCCTGGACGGCGGCGGTGGCCGTACCGGTGGCGCTGGTGCTGCGGGCCTGGCGGCTGCGGGGCACCTGGCGCCGCGGGGCGAAGGCGGGACCGGTGCCCCTCGCGGGTGTACCGGCGCAGTCCACGCCGACGCCCATGAGCGGCGGCGCCGCGAAGCCGCACCTCTTCGGGTCGTACGACGCGTACACCACGGAGTCGTACACGCCGTACACGCCACACGCGTCGTACCCGTCGTACGCGGAGGAGCCCTACGACTTCCTGCCCCTCGACGGCACGCCGGCGCCGCCCTGGCACGACGACGCGAGCCGCGAGGCCCGCTGGGCGGCCCTGCGTGAGGCTTCCGCCCCCGTGGACCTGCCGGAGCCCCCGGAGTCCCCGGAGCCCCCGGAGCCCCCGGAGTCCCAGGAACCCCCGGACGCTCCGGACGCCCCGGACTCGCTGTGACGCGTCAGCTGTCGTTGCCCAGAACCGTGCGCAGCTCCTTCGGCAGCAGCTGGTCGCAGGAGTGCTCGGCCTGGCTGGTCAGGGCGTCGTCCACGCAGGTGTAGTAGTCGCGGTAGACCAGCTGGGCCGTGAACGTCGCACCGACCAGGGCGAGCGCCACGCCTCCGGTGACCAGACCGCTGATGGCCGCCGTGGTCTGGGGACGACCGGACCGGTCCTGGGTCCGGGAGTCCTGGCCGGCCGCCGTGCGGGGTCTGCCGCGCAGGGCGCTGCCGCCCCAGTACAGGGCGAGGGCGCCGAGCAGCAGGGCCACGTACGGCCAGCCGAAGATCGCGAAGAAGAAGCCCCATATGCCGCTCAGCAGCGCGTAGCGCGCCCGGCGCTGGACCGGGTCCGTCGGGTCCCAGCGCATCCCCGGACCGGTGCCGGGGCCGCCCGGACCCTCGGGGCCGCCGCGCGGGCGCTCGCCGAAACCGTCGGGCGAACGGCCCGGCTGTTGGTCGCTCCACTGGCTGCCGGAGCCGGAGCCGGAGCCGGAGCCGGAGGGGCGGCGCGGCTGCCACGGGCTGTCCGGAGTGCCCTCCGGCGGTGGCGCGAACGGGTTGTCGTCCTGCGGTGCCCCGCCCTGTCCGTCACCCTGGCCGCTCTCCCGTCCCGAGGGAGCGTCGGGCGGCGAGGACGGCCGCTCGCGCAGCAGCACGGTGCCACGCTCCTCTCCCTGCGCCGAGAACGGGGGGAACGTGAGAAGTCGCGGGCTGCGGTCCGGCATCAAGTGAGCGTCTTCCCCTTGGTGAGTGTGGTGCGGGTGAGTGTGGTGCGTCCGTACGGCGTGAGCGTCACCGGATGAACGCGCGATACCGCCGCCGCGTTCCCGGGCCCGCTCCCTCCCCTGACGCTACCTTCCGGCCACCCACCCGTCCCGCGGGGGCCTTCCGGTGTGCCGGTATCGTTGCTGCCGGCCGGCTGCTTCGTAGACTTCCCCGTATTCCGGGGCGCGAAGCACTCGTACGAACGCACAAACCGCGTACGGGGCCGGCCGCCGTACCGACGCTCCCCCGAGAAAGGGCCCCGCCGTGGCCGCCAAGCCCGTGGCCAAGCGCCTTGTCGTGCTGGTCTCCGGATCCGGCACCAACCTTCAGGCGCTGCTCGACGAGATCGCGCGCACCGGAACCGAGGCCTACGGCGCGGAGATCGTCGCCGTGGGCGCCGACCGCGACGGCATCGAGGGGCTGGCGCGGGCCGAGCGCGCCGGGCTGCCGGTCTTCGTGCGGAAGGTCAAGGACTACGGCACCCGCGAGGAGTGGGACGCCGCCCTCGCCGAGGCCGTCGCCGCCCACGAGCCCGACCTGATCGTCTCCGCCGGGTTCATGAAGATCGTGGGGAAGGAGTTCCTCGCGCGGTTCGGCGGCAGGTTCGTCAACACCCATCCCGCTCTCCTCCCCAGCTTTCCCGGTGCGCACGGTGTGCGGGACGCGCTCGCGTACGGCGCCAAGGTCACCGGCTGCACCGTCCACTTCGTCGACGACGGCGTCGACACCGGGCCGATCATCGCGCAGGGCGTGGTGGAGATCCGGGACGAGGACGACGAGAGCGCTCTGCACGAGCGCATCAAGGACGTCGAGCGCAGGCTGCTCGTCGAGGTCGTGGGGCGGCTCGCCCGCAACGGCCATCGCATTGAGGGACGAAAGGTAGTTATCCAGTGACCGCCACCGCCGAGGGCACCCAGCGGCCCATCCGTCGCGCGCTCGTCAGCGTCTATGACAAGACCGGGCTCGAGGAACTGGCCCGCGGACTGCGCGAAGCCGGTGTCGAGCTCGTCTCCACCGGGTCCACCGCCGCCCGGATCGCCGCCGCCGGCGTCCCGGTCACCAAGGTCGAGGAGCTGACCGGCTTCCCCGAGTGCCTGGACGGCCGGGTCAAGACCCTGCACCCCCGGGTGCACGCGGGCATCCTCGCCGACCTGCGTCTCGAAAGCCACCGCGCGCAGCTCGCGGAGCTGGGCGTCGAGCCGTTCGACCTGGTCGTCGTCAACCTCTACCCGTTCCGTGAGACCGTCGCCTCCGGTGCCTCGCCCGACGAGTGCGTGGAGCAGATCGACATCGGCGGCCCGTCGATGGTCCGCGCCGCCGCCAAGAACCACCCGTCGGTGGCCGTGGTCACCAGCCCCGCCCGCTATGCCGACGTGCTCGCCGCGGTCCGGGCCGGCGGCTTCGACCTGACCGCCCGCAAGCGGCTCGCCGCCGAGGCGTTCCAGCACACGGCCGCCTACGACGTCGCGGTGGCCTCCTGGTTCGCCTCCTCCTACGCGCCGGTCGACGAGTCCCCGTTCCCCGACTTCCTCGGCGCCACCTGGGAGCGCGAGAACACCCTGCGCTACGGCGAGAACCCGCACCAGCCCGCCGCCCTGTACGTGGCGCCCGGCGGCAGCGGTCTCGCCCGTGCCGAGCAGCTGCACGGCAAGGAGATGTCGTACAACAACTACACGGACACGGACGCCGCCCGCCGTGCCGCGTACGACCACGACGAGCCCTGCGTCGCGATCATCAAGCACGCCAACCCCTGCGGGATCGCGGTCGGCGCCGACGTCGCCGAGGCGCACCGCAAGGCCCACGCCTGCGACCCGTTGTCCGCGTTCGGCGGGGTCATCGCCGTCAACCGGCCGGTCAGCAGGGAGCTCGCCGAGCAGGTCGCCGAGATCTTCACCGAGGTCATCGTCGCGCCCGACTACGAGGACGGCGCGCTGGAGGCTCTCGCCAAGAAGAAGAACATCCGGGTGCTGAAGGCCTCGGGCGCCCCCGCCGACCCCGTCGAGGTCAAGGCCATCGACGGCGGCGTACTGCTCCAGGAGACCGACCGGCTGCAGGCCGACGGCGACGACCCGGCCAACTGGACCCTCGCCACCGGCGAGGCGCTGTCCCCGCAGGAGCTGAACGACCTCGCCTTCGCCTGGCGGGCCTGCCGGGCCGTGAAGTCCAACGCCATCCTGCTCGCCAAGGACGGCGCCTCGGTCGGCGTCGGCATGGGCCAGGTCAACCGCGTCGACTCCGCCAAGCTCGCCGTCGAACGGGCCGGTGCCGAGCGCGCACAGGGCTCCTACGCCGCCTCCGACGCGTTCTTCCCCTTCCCGGACGGGCTGGAGATCCTGACCGCGGCCGGGGTCAAGGCCGTGGTGCAGCCCGGCGGTTCGGTCCGCGACGAACAGGTCGTGGAGGCCGCGAAGAAGGCGGGCGTGACGATGTACTTCACGGGGACGCGGCACTTCTTCCACTGAGCCGGCCCCCCGCAAGGGACCCCGAAACGCACGAGGGCCGTGTCTCCCGCCAACCGGTGGGGGGACACGGCCCTCGTGCGTCGTGCGGTCGTGCGTCGGTTCAGTACCGCGGGCGGTTGAACCAGGCCGAGCCCGACGGAGCGATCATGGACGCGGCCATGACGCCGCCGAAGCCGATCCACAGGAGTGCCCAGACCAGCGCCGCCGACGAGTTGGCGCCCGCCGCGCCGATCAGGATGAAGACGCCGACGAGGGCGCCGAGAATGCCGTAGATCATCGTGGTGATGCGGATCCCCTGGCCGCCACGGGAGAACTTGACGCCCAGCGTGATCGACAGCGCGGCGAGGCCGAGGAACAGCAGCGCGAAGACGAGAGCGATGCCGGCGCTCGCGTGCCCGATGTCGGAGAAGCCGTTGTTGCCGAAGGTGTCCTCGCCCGCGTTGGACGCGTCGTTGATCGTCGCGGCACCGAGGATCGCCAAGATGCCGATGAGGATCTGCGTGCCCCCGACGATGAAGAGCAGGACACGCGACGTCATCATCAGACCCGGCATGGTCTGCGGCAGCGCGTTGCCGCCGGGGTAGGCGGCGTAGCCCGGCGCCTGCGGGTAGCCGTAGCCCTGCGGCGGGACGCCGGGCTGGCCCTGCGGAGCCGCCGGGTAGCCGTAGCCGGGCTGGGGCGGCGGCGGGGGCGGGTATCCGGGCTGCTGGCCCTGCGGCGGGCCGTAGGGGTTGTTCGGGTCGCCGAAACTCATGGCGGTCTTTCCTCCGATGTCCGAGTGCGGGGACGACGCGAGGCACGGATCGGAGGAGAGTTCTACAGATGCGGTCCGTCCCCCCGGCACTGCCCGCGGCACTGTCCTCTCATCGTTCTTTAGGTCACTCCTACTTGTCCAGCCGCATTCGCAAGGCGTTGTGCAAGAGCAACATCGTCGGTCGGGGGCGTGGGGGCACCCGGATTGGAACCAGGGGCGCGTCATCCGGGAAGATGGGGCCATGACCGCCCAGATTCTCGATGGCAAGGCCACCGCAGCCGAGATCAAGTCCGATCTGACCGCCCGTGTGGCGGCGCTGAAGGAGAAGGGCGTCACGCCCGGCCTCGGCACGATCCTGGTCGGGGACGACCCCGGCAGCCAGAAGTACGTCGCAGGCAAGCACCGTGACTGCGCGGAGGTCGGCATCGCCTCCATTCAGCGCACGCTGCCGGCCACGGCGACGCAGGAGGAGATCGAGGCGATCGTCCGCGAGCTGAACGAGGACCCCGCCTGCACCGGTTACATCGTCCAGCTGCCGCTGCCCAAGGGCATCGACGAGAACCGCATCCTCGAACTGATGGACCCGGCGAAGGACGCCGACGGTCTGCACCCGATGAACCTCGGCCGCCTGGTCCTGAACGAGCCCGCCCCGCTGCCCTGCACCCCCAACGGTGTGCTGACTCTGCTGCGCCGCCACGGCGTCGAGATCAAGGGCGCCGAAGTCGTGGTCGTCGGCCGCGGTGTCACCATCGGCCGCCCGATGCCGCTGCTGCTCACCCGGCGCAGCGAGAACGCCACCGTGACCCAGTGCCACACCGGCACCCGTGACCTCTCCGCCCACCTCAAGCGCGCGGACATCATCGTCGCGGCCGCCGGTTCCGCCCATCTGATCCGGCCCGAGGACGTCAAGCCGGGCGCCGCCGTGCTCGACGTCGGTGTCTCGCGCAGCGCCGAGGGCAAGATCGTGGGCGACGTCCACCCCGGCGTCGCGGAGGTGGCCGGCTGGATCTCCCCGAACCCCGGCGGCGTGGGCCCGATGACCCGTGCCCAGCTGCTCGTCAACGTGGTCGAGGCGGCGGAGCGCAGTGCCGGCTGAGGACAACCGCCCCACACCGCCCCCGCCCACGACGGACGGCGGGCCGACGGGCGACGGGTCGACGGGCGGTGAGCCGAGGGGCGGCGAGCTGACAGGCGGTGAGCCGAGGGACGGCGGGCCGAGTGGCGGCGGGCCGAGTGGCGGCGGGCCGACGGCCGGTGAGCCAACGCGCGGTGAGCCGATGAGCGGTGTGCCAACGGGCGATGAGGCAACGGCCGGTGAGCGAGTGACCGGTGGGCCGACGAGCGATGAGCCGGCGGCGAGTGAGTCGACGGGCGGTGTGCCCACGGCTGGTGTGCCCGCGGCTGGTGAGCCAACGGGCGACGTGCCCACGGCCGGTGGGCCGAGAGTCGGTGAGCCGACGAGCGGTGTGCCCACGGACGACGAGCCGAGAGACGGTGAGCCGACGGCCGATGAGCCCGCGGCCGGTGAACCAACGGACGATGTGCCCACGGGCGATGAGCCGGCGAGCGATGAGCCGACGGTCATCGACGCCATCAGTGCTCCCGACGCCGAGGGGCACCCGAGGCGGACCACGCGCCGTTTTCCGCTGTTCACGCGGGACACGGCGCGCCCCGAGGGCGGTGGCCGGGCCGCGCCGGGCGACGCCCCCGCGCCCGCCCGCCAGTGGCCGCTGCTCGTCGTGCTCTCGGCGGTCGGAGTCGGCCTGCTGGTGACCGCCCTCGACGTGTTCCGGTTCGGCACCCTGCTGATCGGGGCCGCCCTGCTGGCCGGCGCGGTGATGCGCTGGGCGCTGCCCCGCGTCGGCATGCTCGCCGTACGTTCCCGGTTCACGGACATCGTCACGTACGGAGTGCTGGGCCTCGCGATCGTTCTGCTGGCGATGACCGCCCAGCCCAAGCCCTGGCTGGAGATCCCGTTCCTCAAGGGCGTACTGCACTTCACGGTGAAGTAGCGCCGGCCAACAGGGACCGCGGGAACGGCGGGCCGCCCCCACCCCCGAGCCGGGGCGGACCGCCGCCACGACCAACCTTCCTGTAACAGGAACGGTCTGTTCAACGCTTTTATGCGGCCGTGTCGGGGAGGTGACGCTTCCGCCGTCCGGCCGTTGTCCGGCACAGCCCGGGAACCGCCCGGCCGTCCCCCGTCGTCCCTCGCAGGGAACGACGGGGGAACCCGACCGAAGAGCCGACGAGCCGTAGAGCCGAGGCAGGCCGTGGAGGTGCGTGATGAGCGGCTGGCAGCCGCTGCCGGACGAACTACCGTCGGAGGTACGGCACTTCGTCGAGCAGCTGCGGCTCCTCAAGGACCGTACCGGCCTCAGCCTGGTCGCGCTGGGCGCCCGCACGGCGTACAGCAAGTCCTCCTGGCAGCGTTACCTCAACGCCGTCCAGCCGCCGCCCAGGCAGGCCGTCGCCGCCCTGTGCCGGGTGGCCGGGGTGGGCGGCCCGGACGCGGAACGGCATACCGTGCGCTGGGAGCTCGCCGTCCAGGCCTGGCCCCGCCCGGCGGTGGCACCCGACCGCCCCGAAGGGGCCGCCGGTGCCGAGCGGTACGAGGACGACCCCACGGTCCCGTGGTGGGAGCGGCCGGTCGAGGAACCACCGCCCCGGTCGTCCGGGCGGCTGCTGCTCTCCGCGGTTCTGCTGCTCCTCGTGCTCGTCCTGATCGCGGTGGCCGGGGTCGTAGCCTTCGCGTGAAGGACGTGAAAGAGGGGGATCCGATGCCTCGTTGGAAGGCCTTGCCCGATGAACTCGATCCGCAGCTCGCGGAGTTGACGAACGAGCTGCGGCGGCTCGTGGACCGCGGTGGGCTGAGCGTCGCCGCGCTGGCCGACTGCACCGGCTACAGCGGTACGTCCTGGGAGCGCTGTCTCGGCGGTCGGCTCCTCGCACCCAAGGGTGCCGTCGTCGCGCTCGCCGAGGCCACCGGCACCGACCCCGTCCGGCTGACGACCCTGTGGGAACGTGCCGAACGCGCCTGGAGCCGGGAGGAGGCGCACCGTGACACGACCATGGACGCCATCCGGGTCTCCCGGCCACGCGCCGCCTCCGGCGCCCCCGGCAGCCCCAACGGCCCTGGCGCCCCCGGCGAGTCCGGCCGGGGCGGACGCAAGCGGCGGACGCCCGTGCTTCTCGCGGTCGCCGCAGGCGTGGCCCTCGTGACCGCCGTCCTCCTCTTCCTCACCGGCGGCGCCGACGGCGGAAAGCGCAACGGCGCCGACGATCAAAAGGCGCCCTCGCCCTCCGCGAGCCGTGCCGCCCTGCCCGCCGGGGTCGCCGGGGGCGCCGGGGCCAAGTGCGCGGGCGCCGGCTGTACCGGCAAGGACGCGGAGAGCACGGGGTGCAGCGGCGGCGACCTGGTGACCACCGTCAGGACCGCCGGCGTCGGCACCACCGTGCTCGAAGTCCGTTACAGCGAACCCTGCGGCGCGGCCTGGGCGCGGATCACCGGGGGTGCCCGGGGTGACCGGGTCACGGTCACCGTGGGCCGGGTCGAGCGGAGCGGCGACATCACGGCCGCCGGTGACACCATCGCGTACACCCCGATGGTGGCCGTGCGCGACGCGGGCGAGGCAAGGGCATGCGTGACGCTCGCGTCCGGCGCGACCGGGTGCACCCGGTGACCACCCGTCGGCGGTCGAACGAAAATACGACTCCACGAGATGTGCATGACTCGCCGGGTCCCGGGCAGGCGAAAGTCACCCCCACGGGAGTCCGGAAACCGGTACCCCCAAGACGGCGGCCGCTCTCGTCCCACCTCTCCCGGACGGGCGGCCGCCTTCTTGTGTCACTCTGTGGGACGGGCCACATGACCCCGGACGTCTCGCATGCCGGATGCGCGATAGCCTGACCGCTGGATCGATCTCTTGGCATCAAGAGATCGATCATCTGCCCGGGGCAGGGACGCCCCACCGCCAGCTGTCATACGGAGAACGCCATGACCCGCACTCCCGTGAACGTCACCGTCACCGGCGCGGCCGGCCAGATCGGTTACGCCCTGCTCTTCCGCATCGCCTCCGGCCAGCTGCTCGGCGCGGACGTGCCGGTCAAGCTGCGTCTGCTGGAGATCACCCCGGCACTGAAGGCCGCCGAGGGCACGGCGATGGAGCTGGACGACTGCGCGTTCCCGCTGCTCCAGGGCATCGACATCTCGGACGACCCCAACGTCGCGTTCGACGGCGCCAACGTGGCCCTCCTCGTGGGCGCCCGCCCGCGCACCAAGGGCATGGAGCGCGGTGACCTCCTCTCGGCCAACGGCGGCATCTTCAAGCCGCAGGGCAAGGCCATCAACGACAACGCCGCGGACGACATCAAGGTCCTGGTCGTCGGCAACCCGGCCAACACCAACGCCCTGATCGCCCAGGCCGCCGCCCCGGACGTACCGGCCGAGCGCTTCACCGCGATGACCCGCCTGGACCACAACCGCGCGCTGACCCAGCTCGCGAAGAAGACGGGTACGACGGTCGACGACATCAAGCGCCTGACCATCTGGGGCAACCACTCCGCCACCCAGTACCCGGACATCTTCCACGCCACGGTCGCCGGCAAGAACGCCGCCGAGGTCGTGAACGACGAGAAGTGGCTGGCCGAGGACTTCATCCCGACCGTCGCCAAGCGCGGCGCCGCCATCATCGAGGCCCGTGGCGCCTCCTCCGCGGCCTCCGCCGCCAACGCCGCGATCGACCACGTCCACACCTGGGTCAACGGCACCGCCGAGGGCGACTGGACGTCCATGGGCATCCCGTCGGACGGCTCCTACGGCGTCCCGCAGGGCCTGATCTCCTCCTTCCCGGTCATCTGCAAGGACGGCAGGTACGAGATCGTCCAGGGCCTGGACATCAACGAGTTCTCCCGCGCCCGCATCGACGCGTCCGTCCAGGAGCTGGCGGAGGAGCGCGACGCGGTCCGCGCCCTCGGCCTCATCTGAGCCTTCGTCATACGACGCCCGCGCGGGCCCCGTACCGGATCTCCTCCGGTACGGGGCCCGCGCCCGTTTGCGCCGCAGCGGCGGTGCCGGGGACTCACCGCAGCGCGTCGGCCGGCCGTGTACCCGACGGCGCGGCGCCCTCGGCGCGCTCGACGTCCGCGGTGCCCGCGGCGCGGCGGGCACTCTTGCGGCCGCCGTATCCGGCGATCACCAGAGCCGTCGAGGCCAGCACGGTCAGGGCGACCGTGCGCAGGGCCGGGCCCATGCCCGAGGTGAGGTCGGTGTGGGCGGACAGCACGGTACCGGTGACCGCGACGCCCAGGGCCGCGCCGGTTTCCCGGGCCGTGGTGCCGAGGCCGGAGCCGAGGCCCGCCTGGTGCGGCGGGAGGGAGTTGACCACGCCGAGGGTCAGGGCGGGCATGGACAGCCCGGTGCCGGCGGAGATGACCAGCAGCCAGCAGGCGTACGCCCAGTAAGGCGTGGACGCGTCGATGGTGGACGTGCCGAGCAGTCCGGCGCCGATCAGGCCGAGACCGGTACCGATGACCGGGCGCGGGTGGTTGGCCCAGCGGGCGGCGAACCTCGGGACCAGCGCCATGCCCACCGTCAGCGGCATGATCGCGACGCCGGTGAGGGCGGCGCCGTAGCCCTTCACGCCTTGCAGGTACTGCGAGTTGACGTAGAAGAGGGAGAACAGGCCGAAGAACCCGGTGGCCGTGCCGAGGGTGGCGGAGCGCAGCCGGGCCGAGGCGAAGACGCGCGGGTCGAACAGGGGCTTGGGCGAGCGCAGGGCGTGCGCGGTGAAGAGTGCGGTCAGCAAAGCCCCCGCCGTGAACGAGCCGAGGATGCGCGGGGAGGTCCAGCCGTACGCCGGGCCCTCGATGATGCCGAAGAGGACCGCGACCAGGCCCGAGGTGAGCAGCAGTGTGCCGAGCGGGTCCAGGTTGCTGCGGGTGGAACGCTCCGTGCGCGGGGTGGTGACGGCCACCGCGAGGGCCAGCAGTGCGGCCAGCGGGACCATCGCCGCGAACAGCGCACGCCAGGACAGGTACTGGCCGACCAGACCGCCGCCCAGGTTGCCAGCCGCTCCGCCCAGGCCGAGGGCCAGGGTCCAGGCGGCCATGGTGCGGGCCCGGGACTCGGGGCCGGTCAGGTGCATCAGGATCGACAGGGTGGCCGGGGTGATCAGTGCCGCTCCGGCGCCGGACAGGCCGCGGCCGGCGATCAGCACGGCGGGCCCGGAGGCGAGCGCGCTGGTGGCGGCGCCCGTGGCGAACAGGGCGAGACCGGCGAGCAGGGCGCCCTTGCGGCCGTACCGGTCGCCGAGCGCTCCGGCCGGGACGAGCAGTCCGGCGAAGGCGATGACATAGGCGTCGACCGTCCACAGCATCTCGGTGTGCGAGGGGTGCAGGGACGAGGCGATCAGTTCGGGGATGAGGAGATTGATGGCGGCGACCATGCTCTGTGCGACCAGGACACAGGCGCACAGGGTCAGCAGGGTCGCGCGCTTCAGGGCGTGCGAGGGCACGGCTCCTCCCGGGAGCTGGATGGAGTGGGATGTGTCCTCACCGTAGGCTCGGCACCGACCTGCTTTCCAGTGCAACTTCCACAAGGGACAATTGCGCATGACGCAATCCACCGGCCTCGACCTGAATCTGCTGGTCGCCCTGGACGTGCTCCTGGAGGAGCAGAGCGTCCAGGGCGCCGCCCGCCGCCTGCACCTGTCCGAACCGGCGATGAGCCGCACCCTCGGCCGGATCCGCAAGGCCCTCGGTGACCCCGTGCTGGTCCGGGCCGGTCGGCAGATGGTGCCCACTCCGCACGCGCTGGCCGTGCGGGCCGAGGTGAGCGCGGTGGTGGAGCGGGCCCGCGCCCTGTTCGCGCCGGGCCGGGACGCGGATCTGCGGACCGTCGTCCGGACGTTCACCGTCCTCGGCAACGACTCGATCGCCGCGACCCTCGGCGCCGCCCTGCTCGCCCGTGCCGCCGAGGAGGCGCCCGGCATCCGGCTGCGCTTCCTCACCGAGAGCCACGTGGACCTGCCCCACCTGCGCCAGGGCACCGCGGACCTGGAGGTCGGCGTGCTCGACACGACCGCCCCCGAGGTGCGGGTGGAGCCGCTGCGCGAGGACCGGATGATCGGCGCCGTACGGCCCGGGCACCCCCTGCTCACCGGGGAGCTGACCCCCGAGCGGTTCGCCGCGGCGGGCGATCACCTCACCGTCTCGCGACGCGGCAGGCTGCACGGCCCGGTCGACGCGGCTCTGGCCGAACTCGGCCTGAAGCGCCGGGTGGTGGGTTCGATCGGCACCTTTCCGGCGTCGCTCTTCGTGCTCCGCGACACCGACCTCATCGGCATGGTCAGCGCCTGGGGCGCCCCGCTGGCTTCCGCCCTGGGCCTTGCCACCTTCGAGATCCCGCTGCTCCTGCCCGTCCTCACCCTGAGCCTGGCCTGGCACCCCCGACACGACGCGGACCCGGCGCACGCCTGGCTGCGGGGGTGCGTGCGGGACCTCGTCATGGGGTGGCAGACCTGGGAGCCGGGGGCCGCTGCGCGGTGACACACAGGTGACCGACCGTACTCTCATCCAGACGTTCCTCCCGCTTTGTCCGTATCTTCAGTGACCCGCAGCACTTTCCGCCCCTCATTGCGCATGCAATCCGAACTTGGGGGCAGGCGGGCTCCGTCCCCGACGGCCACATGCTGGTGACCGAGGGGACTCGAACGGAAACGGAAGGCAACACCTGACATGGCGGACAGAACGGAACGACAGGCGACGGCGACCATTCATGCCGGCGGGGAATGGCTGGCGGCGGTCTCCGGAGCCACGCGCGAGATCCTCGACCCGGCGGACGCCCAGCCCTTCGCCGTGGTTGCCGAGGGTGACGAGAAGGACGCGGAGCGGGCGATCGCCGCCGCCCGCCGTGCCTTCGACGCCGGGGACTGGCCCCGCACGCCGGTCGCCGAACGGGCCGCGCTGCTCCGTCGGGTCGCCGACCTCCTCACCCGCGACCGCGAGGAGCTCGGCCTGCTGGAGAGCCGGGACGCGGGCAAGACCCTCGAAGAGGGCCGCGTCGACATCGACTGTGTCGCCGACGCCTTCCGCTACTTCGCCGACCTCGTCGCCGGCGAGGCCCCCGGCCGGGTCGTGGACGCGGGCTCGCCCGACGTGCACAGCGTCGTCGTGCACGAACCCGTCGGCGTCTGCGCCCTGATCACCCCCTGGAACTATCCGCTGCTCCAGGCGAGTTGGAAGATCGCCCCGGCGCTGGCCGCCGGGAACACCTTCGTGATCAAGCCCAGCGAGATCACCCCGCTGACCACGATCGCCCTGATCGACCTGCTGATCGAGGCCGGACTGCCCGCCGGTGTCGCCAACATCGTCACCGGCCCGGGCCACACGGTCGGCGCCCGCCTCGCCGACCACCCCGACGTCGACCTGGTCTCCTTCACCGGCGGCCTGATCAGCGGCGTCAAGGTCGCGCAGGCCGCGGCCCCCAGCGTGAAGAAGGTCGCCCTCGAACTCGGCGGCAAGAACCCCAACATCGTCTTCGCCGACGCCTGCGCCACCGAAGAGGGCTTCGACACCGCCGTCGACCAGGCGATCAACGCCGCGTTCATCCACAGCGGCCAGGTCTGCTCGGCGGGCGGCCGGCTCATCATCGAGGAGTCCGTCCGCGAGCGGTTCGTCACCGAACTCGCCCGCCGCGCCGCCCGGATCCGCCTCGGCCGGGGCACCGAGCCCGGCGTGGAGTGCGGCCCGCTCGTCTCCGAGCAGCAGCGCGCCAAGACCGAGGGCTACGTCGCCTCCGCCCTCGCCGACGGCGCCCTGCTGCGCTGCGGCGGCAAGCGGCCCGAGCCCGACGCCACCCGCCCCGAGTCCGGCTACTTCTACGAGCCGACCGTCCTCGACGGCTGCCACCGGGAGATGAAGGCCGTACGCGAGGAGGTCTTCGGACCCGTCCTCACCGTCGAGACCTTCCGCACCGAGGACGAGGCCGTGTTCCTCGCCAACGACACCGAGTACGGCCTCGCCGGCGCCGTCTGGACCACCGACCCGGGCTGCGCCCGGCGCGTCGCCGGACGGCTGCGGCACGGCACCGTCTGGATCAACGACTTCCACCCCTACCTCCCGCAGGCGGAGTGGGGCGGCTTCGGCAAGAGCGGCGTGGGCCGCGAACTGGGCCCCGCCGGCCTCGCCGAGTACCGCGAGACCAAGCACGTGTACCAGAACCTGGCACCGAAGCCGGTGCGCTGGTTCGGGGGCTGACCCCCGCCCCCTCCCCGGAGCTTCCCCCCAGGCTCCCCGGAGCTTCCCCAGGCTTCACCCCCAGGCTTCACTCCCCCCCGAGGCTTCCCCGAGCTTTCTGGAGCAAGTACCCCCATGTCCGACACCTTCGAGAACCCGAACCTGTACGACTACGTCGTCATCGGCGGCGGCACCGCGGGCTCCGTCATCGCCTCCCGGCTCACCGAGGACCCCGACGTCACGGTCGCCGTCATCGAGGGCGGCCCCAGTGACGTGGACCGCGACGACGTCCTCACCCTGCGCCGTTGGATGGGCCTGCTCGGCGGAGAGCTCGACTACGACTACCCGACCACCGAGCAGCCACGCGGCAACTCCCACATCCGGCACAGCCGCGCCCGCGTCCTCGGCGGTTGCTCCTCGCACAACACCCTCATCTCCTTCAAGCCGCTGCCGTCCGACTGGGACGAGTGGGAGAAGGCCGGCGCCAAGGGGTGGGGCGCGGTGCCGATGGAGGCGTACTACGCACGGCTGCTGAACAACATCGTCGCCGTGGACGAGAAGGACCGGAACGCCATCGCCCGGGACTTCGTGGACGCCGCCCAGGGCGCACTCGGCGTCCCGCGCGTCGAGGGCTTCAACAAGAAGCCGTTCACGGACGGCGTCGGATTCTTCGACCTCGCCTACCACCCCGAGAACAACAAGCGCTCGTCGGCCTCGGTGGCCTACCTCCACCCGGTCATGGACGAGCGCCCCAACCTGTCGATCCTTCTGGAGACCTGGGCGTACAAGCTGGAGCTGGACGGCACGCGCGTCCGGGGCGTCCGGGTGCGTGCGAAGGACGGCGAGGAGACCCTCGTGCAGGCCCGCCGCGAAGTCCTGCTGTGCGCGGGCGCGGTCGACTCGCCGCGGCTGCTGATGCACTCAGGCATCGGCCCGAAGGCCGACCTGGAGCGGCTCGGCATTCCCGTCGTCGCCGACCTGCCGGGCGTCGGCGAGAACCTGCTCGACCACCCCGAGTCGGTGATCGTCTGGGAGACCGACGGACCCATCCCGGAGAACTCCGCGATGGACTCCGACGCGGGCCTCTTCGTCCGCCGCGACCCCGAATCGGCGGGCCCGGACCTGATGTTCCACTTCTACCAGGTCCCCTTCACCGACAACCCGGAGCGTCTCGGCTACGAACGCCCCGAGCACGGCGTGTCGATGACCCCGAACATCCCCAAGCCGAAGAGCCGCGGCCGCCTCTACCTCACCAGCGCCGACCCCGAGGTCAAGCCCGCACTGGACTTCCGCTACTTCACCGACGAGGACGACTACGACGGCCGCACCCTCGTGGACGGCATTCGCATCGCCCGCCGGATCGCCCAGACCCAGCCGCTCGCCGGATGGCTCAAGCGCGAGGTATGCCCCGGCCCCGACATCACCAGTGACGAAGAGCTGAGCGAGTACGCCCGCAAGGTCGCGCACACCGTCTACCACCCGGCCGGCACCTGCAGGATGGGCGCCGCCGACGACCAACTCGCCGTTGTCGACCCGGAGCTGAAGATCCGTGGCCTCACCGGTATCCGGATCGCCGACGCCTCGGTCTTCCCCACCATGCCCGCTGTGAACCCCATGATCGGGGTCCTCATGGTCGGTGAGAAGGCCGCCGAAATGATCGGAGGTGAGGCCTGATGGCTCTCACTGTCCCCACCCGTAAGCCGCCCACCGACGGCACGCCCGTCTTCTCCGTCGACGGCCTCTGGAAGGTCTTCGGCCCAAAGGCCGACCGCATACCCGGCGACCCGGAGCTGTCCGCCCTCGACCCCGCCGAACTGCGCTCCCGCACCGGCTGCACCGCCGCCGTCCGGGACGTCTCCTTCGACGTCCGCAAGGGCGAGGTCTTCGTCGTCATGGGCCTGTCCGGCTCAGGCAAGTCCACGCTCGTGCGCTGTCTGACCCGGCTGATCGAGCCGACCGCGGGCGACATAGTCATCGACGGCGAGGACGTCCGCGCCATGGACCGCGCCCGGCTGCGCGAACTGCGCCGCCACCGCGCCGCCATGGTCTTCCAGCACTTCGGCCTCCTGCCGCACCGCACCGTCCTCGACAACGTGGCGTACGGCCTGGAGATCCAGGGCGTCGGCAAGTCCGAACGCCGCGAGCGGGCCCAGGAGATCGTCGCCAAGGTCGGCCTGGAAGGCATGGAGAAGCGCCGCCCCAGCCAGCTCTCCGGCGGTCAGCGCCAGCGCGTCGGCCTCGCCCGCGCCCTCGCCGTCGACCCCGAGGTCCTGCTCTTCGACGAGCCGTTCAGCGCCCTCGACCCGCTGATCCGGCGCGACATGCAGGAAGAGGTCATCCGGCTGCACCGGGAAGAGGGCCGCACCATGGTCTTCATCACCCACGACCTGTCCGAGGCCCTCAAGCTCGGCGACCGCATCGCCCTCATGCGCGACGGTCGCGTCGTCCAGCTCGGCACCCCCGAGGAGATCGTCGGCTCCCCGGCCGACGACTACGTCCGCGAGTTCGTCCGTGACGTGCCGCGTGAACAGGTCATCACCGTCGGCAAGGTGATGCGGCGCGGCGACTGCGGCGGCTCGGACCACCCCGGCGCCCTGCCGCCGAACACGGTCGTCGCCGACGCCATCCGGACCGTCAGCCTCGGCGGCAAGCCCGCCTGCGTCGTCGAGAACGGCACATGCGTCGGGGTGGTGGACCACCAGCGGCTGCTCGATGTAGTGGCTGGAACGGAGCAGCTGAAGGAGGTGGCGTGAATGGCCAGCGTCACCACCACCGCGCCGCGCCTCGCGATGCCCGCCTTCCTGCGCCACCCGGCCACCCGCAAGCTGCTGATGCTCGCGCTCGCCGCGGCCGTCCTCGTCCCCCTCGCCAGCTCCCGCTGGGCCAGCGGGAGCTGGCCGCACGCCCTGACGGTCGACGTGTCCGGGCCGCTCACCAGCACCGGTGACTGGATCATCGACCACCGGGACAGCCACCCGCTGTTCCTGTACTTCTTCGGCTACATCAGCAACGCGGTCGTACTGTCCGTACGGGTCGTCTACCTGACGCTGCTCGCGGCGGGCTGGGCCGGTGTCACCGCCTTCGGCGCCCTCGTCGCCTGGCGGGCGGCCGGAGCCCGTCTCGCACTGGGCACCGTCGCCGCGTTCCTCGCCTGCGGCCTGCTCGGCATGTGGGTGCCGACGATGCAGACCCTCGCGCTGATGGTCGTGGCCGTCCTCATCTCGGTCGCCGTGGGCGTCCTGCTGGGCCTCGGCGCGGGCCTCTCCGCCCGCGTGGACCGCGCCCTGCGCCCGGTCCTGGACACCATGCAGGTGCTCCCGGCCTTCGCCTACCTGCTGCCCGTCGTCCTGGTCTTCGGCATCGGCGTCCCCGCGGCCGTCCTCGCCACCGTCGTCTACGCCGCCCCGCCCATGGCCCGCCTCACCGCGCTCGGCCTGCGCGGCGCCGACCCCGAGGTCCTGGAGGCCGTCGACTCCCTCGGCGCCACCGGACGCCAGCGCCTGCTCACCGCCCGCATCCCGCTGGCCCGCAAGGAACTGCTGCTCGGCCTCAACCAGACGATCATGATGGCGCTGTCGATGGCCGTCATCGCCTCGATGATCGGCGCCGGCGGCCTCGGCGACCGCGTGTACCAGGCGCTCGCCTCGGTCGACGTCGGCTCGGCGCTCACCGCGGGCATCCCGATCGTGCTGCTCGCCGTCGTCCTCGACCGGGTCACCGGCGCGGCCGGCGAAGGACTCGGCGAGGGCCACCGCGACCTGCGCCCCTGGGCCTACGGCGCGCTCGCCACCGTCGCCGCCGCCCTGGCCGCGCGATTCGCCGGCCGCCTCGACTGGCCCTCCGGCTGGACCCTGAACATCGCCGAACCGGTCAACCGCGCCGTCGACTGGATGACCGCCCACCTCTACTCCGGCGTGCCCTACATCGGCGGCACCGCGGACTGGGCGGGTCACTTCACCACCTGGGTCCTGGACCCCGTCCGCGACGGCCTGCAGTGGCTGCCCTGGTGGGCGGTCCTGCTGATCGTCGCCGCCCTGGCCTGGGTGATCGGCACCTGGCGCACCGCCCTGACCGCCGTCCTCGCCATGGCCGCCATCGGCGTGCTCGGCGTGTGGAAGCCGTCCCTGGACACCCTTTCCCAGGTGCTCGCGGCCGTCGCCGTCACCCTCGTCATCGGATTCGCGACCGGTATCGCCGCCGCCCGCAGCGACCGCTTCGAGCGGGCCCTGCGTCCGGTCCTGGACGTCTTCCAGACGATGCCGCAGTTCGTGTACCTGATCCCGGTCGTCGCCCTGTTCGGCGTCGGCCGCGCCCCGGCCGTCGCCGCGGCCGTGGTGTACGCCCTCCCGGCCGTCGTACGCATCACCGCGCAGGGCCTGCGTCAGGTCGACCCGGCCGCGCTGGAGTCGGCCCGCTCGCTCGGCGCGACCGGCCGGCAGCAGCTCTGGCAGGTCCAGCTGCCGCTCGCCCGCCCGGCACTGCTGCTCGCGGTCAACCAGGGCGTGGTCCTGGTCCTGGCCGTCGTCGTCATCGGCGGCCTGGTCGGCGGCGGCGCCCTCGGCTACGACGTCACCTTCGGCCTCGCCCAGGGCGACCTGGCGACCGGCCTGGTCGCCGGCGCCGCGATCGTCTGCCTCGGCCTGATGCTCGACCGGGTGACGCAGCCGACGGAACGCCGAGGGAAGAAGGGAGCCTGAACATGCGTCGTACGAAGATCACCGTGACCGCCGCCGCGGCCGTCCTGACCCTGGCCACCGGCTGCGGCGCGGCCGACATGACCAAGCAGGCGTCGCCCTTCGCCAACGCCCAGGGCGCGAAGACGGTCACCCTGTCCAAGCAGTCCTGGGTGGGCGCGCAGTCCAACGTGGCCGTCGCCCAGTACCTCCTGGAGCACAAGCTCGGCTACCGCGTCGACACCGTCCAGGTGGACGAGATCCCCGCCTGGGACGCCCTGAGCCAGGGCCGCGTCGACGCGATCCTGGAGGACTGGGGCCACCCCGACCAGGAGAAGCGGTACGTCACCGACAAGAAGACGATCGCGCGGGGCGGCGACCTCGGAGTGACCGGCCACATCGGCTGGTTCGTCCCGACCTACCTGGCCGAGCAGCACCCGGACATCACCGACTGGAAGAACCTCAACAAGTACTCCTCCCTCTTCGGCACCGCGGAGAGCGGCGGCAAGGGCCAGCTCCTGGACGGCTCCCCGTCCTACGTCACCAACGACAAGGCCCTGGTGGAGAACCTGAAGCTGGACTACCAGGTGGTCTTCTCCGGTTCCGAGGCGGCCCAGATCACCCAGATCCGCCAGTTCGCCAAGGAGAAGAAGCCCTTCCTGACCTACTGGTACTCACCCCAGTGGCTGTTCAAGAAGGTCCCGATGACCGAGGTGAAGCTGCCGCCGTACAAGGACGGCTGCGACGCGGACCCGAAGAAGATCACCTGCGCCTATCCGAAGACCCCGCTGCAGAAGTACCTCAACACGGACTTCGCGAAGACCGGCGGCAAGGCGGCGTCCTTCCTGAAGAAGTTCAAGTGGACGACGGAGGACCAGAACGAGGTCTCCCTGATGATCGCCGACGAGAAGATGAGTCCGCAGGACGCGGCGAAGAAGTGGGTGGACGCCAACGAGTCGAAGTGGAAGCCGTGGCTTTCCTGACCGGGCGGTGACCCGAACCCGAACACGTCCTTGGCCCCCACGAGAAACCTCGTGGGGGCCGAGGACGTACTGGCATCCCTCAGTGCGGATAGGCCCGGGGCGGCCGATGCCGGGGCAGCTCCTCGTGGAACCTGGAGATGACCGAGCTGATCTGACGCATCAGAACCGTGCCCTCCAGCCGGTCGAGGTAGAGGTTCGCGCGCGCCAGGACGGGCAGGTCGACACAGAAGTACAGCGCCATCAGCGGGTTCACGAACAACTCGCTGCCGCGGGTGCGGTCGGTGAACCGCACGTCGCCGAACTCCCCCCGCACGGCGGCCTCGACGGACCCGTGCACGATGCTCGGACGGCTCGCGTGACAGCGCTGGGCGTGGGCCACCGCATCGAGATAGGCGGCGCCCTCGACGCTCTCACGGGAAAGCGCGAACGTTCCCAGAGAGCCTCCGGCTCGGTCCAGGGCGGCGAGGTTCTCAAGCACCAGAGAGTGGTTCACGCCGTGATACGCGTCCACTCCGAACCCCAGACAGGCCACGAGCCGGTGCTCGACCTCGTCCAGTCCGGCAACGGCCGCCAGACTGGCCATGTCCTCCTCCGGAGTGCCCAGGCCGTGCTCGTCCCCACGCATCAGGATGTCGGTCCCGCCGTCCACCAGCACGACCGCGTCCACGCCGCCGAGGTGCTCCAGCAGCGTCCGGTAAGCGGCTCGCAACGGCTCGACACCCGTGCGGGGGAAGGCGTACACGGTGTCGGGCAGCTCCTGGGAACGGAGCCAGCGGGCAAGTGACCGCTCGGGGAAGTAGTCGCCCCGCAGCGGGGTGTCCGGACGTACGGCGGCGACGTCCTCCGCGACCCAGGAGTCCAGGTCCAGCCCGTGCAACTCGGAAAAGGACAAGCTCGCCAGATGCACCTCGACACCGGCCGACCGCAGCGCGAGCGCGAGCGGAAGCCCCGCATACACGTCGAAGCCTCCCCCCGCCCCCGCCACGAGGACCCGACCCGCCCCACGCAGACGGGTGAAGAACGCGGGCTCACGGAGAGAGAACATCAGCCGACCTTAACAACGTCCGTTCATCGCCCGCCGGGTTCTCTCGCCGCGCACGAAGAAGCCCCGCCGGGGACCGTCCGGCGGGGCTCGATCTCATCGATCCGTCGAGATCACTCTTCGTTCAAGGCAGCTCGCAGGCAGGCGATCAGACCACCGCTCGGCACCTCGGTCCAGGCGGCTCCGGGCACCCCTACGCGCAGGACCTCGTAGAGCTCCCTGCTCACCTCATACACCAGAACCTGACGGCTCGTTGAGTCCATCGCATCCACACGAAGACGAACGGCACCGTGCGTGATGGTCGGGAACATGTCCCGCAACACCTCGTCGGCGTGTAGGCGGCGCAGGAGGTTCCATTGACGCCGGTGGAAGTCGGCCGACAGGAGTTCGGCCCACTGCGAAGAGGCGGGCTCTCCGCGTTCGAGCGCCCCGGCGAATGCGTCGAGCTCCATGAACCCGAATCTCTCCGCCAGTTCGTCGAACGGCATGCCCTCCCGCCATGCGGCGACCGCTTCCACAAGCAGTCCGAGGTCGCCCGTGGAGCCGATCTCCCAGTCGAAATCGGGAATGCCGACACTCAACCGGAAAAGGCGTTCCTCGGTCGCGGGACGGACCGACAGATAACCCCTCGTCGTCTCGATGCAGACGACGTCAACGGCCCACGGCGCCACCCCGGTGTCGCACTCGCGCAGCTGTGCTGCCTCCCGCATGGCAGGTCCGAGGCCACCCGAGGCGGTCACGTCCGGGTACAGGTCCTTCCGGTGAGGGTCCATGTTTCCTCGGGTTCCTCAGCAGTTGCAGTAGTCGAACATACTGGTCTTCTCCACAGGATCAAGTTTCCCCAACTCTGACAGATCTGGCATGTCTAGTTTCCTGAATTCCATGGCACCGTCGGAGCCTGTCGGGAAATAGAACCTCACCGAATCCCATGTGCGTTGACCGTTGGCGACGGCTCTCGCGATCAAGGACATCTCGTAGTCTGTGGCGTATGCCCCGGTTTCGCCACCCTTCAGGCCGCGCTTGGCAGCGTCCAGGAAGGATCCCTTCAGTTCCAGTCCCGTCATGTTGACGTGCAACGCCACATTCGGGTCGCGGATGGCCTGCCTCGCCATCGCAGCGAAATGCGCCGGGGGTACAAGGGAGAAGGTGGTGAACTTGTTCCCGGCGAGCCGGGCCCACGCGTCGAGCTTCCCGTTGTTCTGCCACCCCAGGGCGACCTTGCAGTTGTGGACAAGGATCGGAGTGGCGCCCGCGAGCACGAAGAACGTGTGCAGGTCGTCGACGGTGAGGTCGTAGACCGTACGCGGAGTCAGGCCCGAGCGGTCGAGGAGGGCGGTCACCGGGTGGACGGAGCCGTCCGGTGTGCGCAGCCGGTCGCCGACGTGCAGGTCGGAGACCAGCGTCCACCCGCGGTCCACCACATAGAACCTGTGGCCGGCGGTGCTGGCCAGCTTGCCCCCGCCGGCGACAGTGATGTCCACCAGCCGCTGGGTGTCGTGTTTGAACGTGTCGGTCACCTGCTGCGTCTGCAGCCGGCCGGTGGCCGGATCCATGGCCGCGAGACGGTCCCCCACCCCCACCTGGCTGATGGGGCGGCGTGAGCCGTCCGCCATGAGCACCTCGGTGGTGCCGGGGAAGCTGTTGGTCTCGCAGGCGGCGCGGAACTCCTCGGAGAGACGTGCCGACCGCTCGATACCCGCCAACGCGTCTGCGTCGATGCGCAGCGTGCGCAGCGCCTTCAGCGCGTCGGCGACTTTGATGCCGGAGATCAGGGCCGCGTGGACCGCTTCGACCGCCTCGGCGATCGGCCGGACGATTTTGCCCGCGAACAGGGTGGCGACGTCGAAGGCGGCCCAGCCGCAGCCGCCCCAGTTTCCTCCGCTGCCCGAGATCTTGAGCATCGAACCGATCTTCTTGCCGCAGTCGATCCAGCTGCCGAAGAGGATGTCGATCGGGTCGATGTTCGCGTTGAATTCCGCGATCGTGATGGTGTGGGTGACGTCCTTGGTCATCTCCTCGGACGGCTGCTGGCCGAGGTAGACCGCGTCAGCGGTGGCGCAGATGTTGTACGCCGGGTTGAGGTCCTTCGTGGTGCACAGGTAGAGGTCGAGGATCGCCTTGTAGGTGATTCTCGCGGTGATGGTGCAGTCGCCCGTGTAGACGATGTTGCTCTTCCAGTCGTCGCACGCCGACGTCTTGGACAGGGTTTTCGGCTCGCCGACGTTCTCGTAGTGGTCGACCACGTAGAACACGTTGTCGATGTGGCCGGCCGCGTCGAGGATGGTGCCCGTCTGGATCTGCTGCCCGTTTTTCTTGTTCTGGGTCTCCGTGGCGGCTTGTTGGGCTTCCTTGGCGTACTTGTCGGCGTCCTTGGCGGCTTGTTCGGCTTCGGTCGCGGCGGCGTCGGCGCGGGTGGCGGCGGCGCGGGCGTCCTTGGCGTCCTGTTCGGCCTGGGAGGCCGCGGCGCGGGCGGCTTGGGCGTCGAGTTCGGCCTGGTCGGCGGAGGCGCGGGCCTGGGTGGCGTAGCCTTCGGCGTTTCCGGCCGCTCGGTCGGCGGCTGCGGCGTCTTCGGTGGCCTGCTGGTCGTACTCGATGGTGCGGGCCAGTGAGGCGGATGCCTTGGAGGCTGCGGTTGCGGCGTCGGCGGCGTAGCCGAGGGCTTCCTTGGAGTAGGTGCGGGCGTCGGCGGCGTACTGGGCGGCGTTCGCCGCGTGCTGGTAGGCCTCCTTGGCATCACCTTGTGCCTGGTCGGCGAGGTTCTTCGCGGCTTGCGCCTCGGCGGCGGCGTTCTTGGCGTGCGCGTCGGCGACGGCCTGCTGCTGGTCGGCGATCGACTTCGACGCCTGTCCGGTCAGCACGACCAGGCCGGCGGCGGAGTCGGTGTCGACGTAGGGAGAACCGAGCTGGATGGCGTCGTTGGCGGGCGCGGCGACCTGTTCGGCTGCCTTGCCCGCGTCGACGGCGGCCTGTGCGGTGACGTGCGCGAAACCGGCGGCCTTCGCGGACGCGGCGAGGGCCTTGGTGGCTTCGGCCTGGGCGGCGTTGGCCTGGGTCCTGGCGTTCTTGGCGTGTGCTTCGGCCTCGTCGGCGAGCTTGACCGCCGCGTTGGCCTCGGTGGAGGCGTCCTGGGATGCCTTGATGGCGTCGGCGACCGCGGCTGTCGCGGTCCGTACCGCGGCGTCGGCCTTCAGCTTGTCCGCCTGCGCGGCATCCGAAGCGGCGCGGGCGCGCTTGGCCGCGGCTTCGGCGCGGGTGGCTGCCGCGTCGGCCTCGGCCGCGGCCTGGGTGGCGGCATCCGCCTCGGAACGCGCCTTGCCCGCCGCGGTCTCCGCGTCGTCGGCTGCCTTGTCCGCGTCGTTCGCTGCCGCACGGGCGGCGTCGGCGCCTTCGTGGGAGTCCAGGGAGTCGGCGTAGGCGGTCTTGGCGTCGGCCTTGGCCCGTTTGGCGTCGGCTTTCTGCTTGGCGTCCCAGGCGTCGTCGCGCATGTCCCGGGCGTGGTTGCTGGCCTTGACCGCGTCGTCGCGCCGGTCCTCGGCGGTCTTCTCCGCGCTCTCGGCGCGGCCCTTGGCCTCACTGGCCTTGGTGGCCTCGGCCTGTGCGTTGGTCTTGTGCTGGGCGGCCTCGGCCTGCTTCGCGGCGGCCGTCTCCATCTCGGACTTGGCCGTCAGCGCCTCGGCCTCCGCGGTCAGCCGCTTGGCGTGCGCGTCGGCGGCAGCCGCCTTCGCATCACCCTCCGCCTTCAGCGCCTCGGTGAGCTTGGCCTCCGCGAGCTCCTTGGCCTTCTTCGCGTTGTCCCGGTGCACCTTCGCCGCGTCAGCAGCGGACTTCGCCTGCCACTCCGCCGTCTTCGCGGCCTCCTTGCGGAACTCCGCCTTGGCCTGCGCCGCCTGAGCGAGAGCCCGCTGCGCGATCGTCGCACTGTCACCCGCGGAGGCACGGGTGGCCGCCTGAGCGGTCTCACCCGCCTTCACCAACGCGGTGAGCGCCGCGACCGCACCGTTGGTGACCTGAGCCTTCTGCTGACCCACCAGCAGACCCCGGCCCCTGGGCGCACCGTTGGCGTCCGCAATACCGTAAGCCGACTGCAGCGCGGCGTCCGAACCGGTCGCGGCCTTCTGGGCCACGGCCAGCTGCGCCTTGATCACGGCCAGCTTGGCGGCGGAACCGGTCTGCGCCGCAGCGACACTGGACTTCGCCTTGGTGAACTGCGCCGCGGTCGGGTAACTCGGCTTGCCGTCACCGGTGTGCCCCTTGGGCACGATGCGCAGCTTCTGCGCGGACGCGTTGTTGCAGGTCAGCAGCGTGGCGTTCTTGCTGTTGTCGAACGACGGCAGATTCAGGCACTTGTTCGTGGCCGCGTTGCGCAGTTCACTCGCGGCACGGACGTCGAAGTCCCACTGCTGGTTCTTGGAGCCGGAGCAGCTCCAGATCTGGATCTTCGTCCCGTCGGCGCTGTTGCCGCCCGACACGTCCAGGCACTTCTGCGACTTGATGTTGGCCAGCGCGTAGCCGCCGTCGTAGGAGCCGCGCAGCTGCCACTGCTGGGCAGCGCCGTCGTTGCACGTGTAGACCTGGACGGGGGTGCCGTTGGCCGTGCCGCCGCCCTCCACGTCGAGGCACTTGCCCGAGGCGCCGGGGATCTGGATGGTCAGCGGGGCGTCGCCGATGTAGCCGAGACCGCCCGCCGTCCAGTAGTCCTGCCAGCGGGTGGCGTGGTCGGCGACCCAGGAGTGCCCGAGCATCTCGCCCAGCGCCTTCGTGCCCGCCGTCAGCGCGTCCACCGCGGTCTTGTTCGCGTCCAGGATCTGGTTGCGCTGGACGGCCTGCGAGGACACCTCCTGCTGCCACTCACCGGCCGCGGCCGAGGTGATGTCACCCAGCACACCGTCCGGGTCCAGCGGGTCGCGCCAACCACACGCGGCGAAACGGGACTTCACGTCCTCCACCGCGATCCGGTACTCCGGCGTGCCCGGCTGCGGGGCGCTGCGCGGGAAACCGCCCGAGGCCAGGAAGATCCGGGCGTCATCCGCGCCCGGGTTCGCACTCGGAACGCCGTGCATCCACTCGAACGCCGCGCGCTCGGCCAGCGCCCGGTTCCACTCCTGCTGCGTCGTACCCGACGGATCAGGATCCTTCCCGTACAGGGGATTGCCGACCTGGTCCACGGCCGCGAGCATCTTCGCGTCGGCCGCCGGAGTCGCATCCTTGTAGAAGTCGCCGTCGGACTTCCAGTACCGGTCGGAGATCCACCCCGTCAGACCGGTCTGCGCATGGAACGACTGCTCCCCGCTCGGCGGCCAGTGGAACCCGGTCTCGGTGAACCCGCCCGGCGTCGCCAGGCCGTCGAGCGGCTTCTTCCAGGACTCCTGCAACGCCGACAGCGCGGCGCTCTCCTTGCCCGCCGCGTCCTTGTCCGACTGGTAGGCGACAGCCAGCGGCGTCTGCTCCCAGTGCTCACGGTTCGCCGCGACATGCAGCTTCTCCGGAGTCTGGTTCAGACCGTCCTTGGCGGTCGCCGCCATCGACGAACCACCCAGCCGCAGCACATCGGCCATCAGGCACTGGTCCTGCCGCAACTGCTCGGCCGCCGTGTCCTCGTACCAGGGATACGAGTCACTCACCGGCTCACTGCGCAACGGCGACGCACCGGGCTGCACCGCCAGGCCGGCCAGTACGGCCAGCGCGGCCACGGAAGTGACGGAGGTGGTGAACTTTCCCGCTCTGCCGCCGGATCCCCGGGATCCGGGTATGCGGAACCATGGTTTGGAACGCAAGGAGCATCCCTTTCATCGTGCAAGTGTGGGCGCGTGCCGGGAGAACGGCCGAAGAGCAGGAAGGGGTGAGGCACGTCGCCGTCGGCGGCGAGCCGGACTGCGGCAAGCCGGACTCCGGCGAGCCGTACGGCCGATGGCTACTGCTGCTTGAAACGCCCTGACACCAGGTGCGACGACATGACGACGCACCTTCTCCCCGTTAGCGACGTTGTTCCCCCGGTCGCTGATTGACGCGCGCGGACACGGACTAGTCATGCACCGGCCATGCGCAAGGACACCTTATGCGTACGCAATGCGCACGCAAAGTTCACATGCGAACGGCAAACCGCCTCGCCCGGGGTATCCGTGCTGGTCGCTGGACCGTGGGGGACGAACAGCCCGTCACCGGCCGGGGTTTTCTTGACCGTTTCGTGCTCTTCCCGTGTTCTCGGGCGCCGTTGCGTGGGGCGCATGCCCCGGGGGGACACGGTGAAGAAGTGAGTGGTGGGCCGCTCGCCGGTGCGGAAGGGTTGGCCGACCTGAGCTTGATCGACAGAGGGAACAGAGGGAGAAGGATGGAACCGACGTTCGTACTGGTCCACGGAGCGTTCGCGAACTCCTTCACTTACGCACCGCTCCAGGCCGAACTCGGGCTCCTGGGCCACCGTTCGGTGGCCGTCGATCTCCCGGGCAACGGCTTCGCGGCCGACTGCCCGGAGTGAAGCAGTCCGTGCCCCGTTACCGGCCGAACTTCCGGTTCACAGCAGCTCGCCCCGGCTACGCGCGTTCGCGCGGGCGGTCTCGGCGTGCAGGCGCTGTTCGGGGGTGGCCGGCCGTACGTCCTCGGGGGCGACGGACCATTCGACGCCGCCGGTGATGGGGCGCAGGAACCAGAAGCCGAAGGCCATGCCCCGGAACTCGCCGAGCCGGTCATGTCTGTCCACGAGGAGCGTTCCGACGGTGGGTAGGTCCGGGGGCTCCTGCACTTCCGGACAGCTGTTCGCATTTGTCACTCGCCGCTCCTCTCCGTAGCCATTCCGCTACCAAGCAGCTTCAGCGTGACCTACGCTCAAATTCCCTTCAACTAGCCGGATTCGAAGGACGAGCCGTGGTGAACCGCAAAGAGCTGACCCCGGAGTCCAGCCCGCAAGCGGCATACGGAGCGCATCTGCGCAGACTGCGTGAGGGGCGGGGGTGGACCCAGGAAGACGTGGCGCTGCGCATGGAGTATTCCAGTCAGCACATTTCCGCTGTCGAAACTGGCCGCAAACCGCCGACCCTCCCGTTCTCGCGCAAGGCCGATCAGATCTTCGGCATTGCCGAAACCTCGGAGTCCCTGGAACGGCAGTGGCGCGAGCTCCGCCACGGCGTGCTGTTGGAGGGGTTTCCGGAGTACGTGGGGTATGAGGGGCGGGCGGTCGAGATCCGGCTGTTCCAGATCGGGATCGTCCCGGGGCTGTTGCAGACGCCTGAGTACGCACGGGCTTTGGCCAACAGCGCTGTGCAGCGGGGTGCCATCACGCCCGAACACGCCGATGAGCGCCTCGCCTTCCTCGCGGAGCGCCAGAGCGCGTTGGAACGCGCCCGCCCGCCCATGGTGTTCGTGGTGCTGGACGAGAGCTGCATCCGCCGACCGGTCGGCGGTTCCGAGGTTATGGCCGCCCAACTCGAGGAACTCGTGAGGTTCGCCGCCCGCCCGAACACCATGCTCCAAGTGGCACCCTTCGACATAGCCGAACGTCGCCCCTTTGACTTGCCTGTCAACTTGCTGACGATGTCTGACCGGTCCGTGATGTGTTATGCCGAAGCCCAAACTCAAGGACACCTTGATCGCGAAACCGCTTCTGTAGTGCCCGTCTTGACGGCCTATCATCAGCTGCAGGCCGAGGCGCTGTCGCATACCGCGTCCGTGGCCATGATCAGCCAGTTATGAAAGGGCACCTTCCGTGACGACCGAAACCCCGCGTTGGTTCACGTCCTCGTACAGCAACAACGGCGGCGACTGCGTCGAGGTCGCCGTGAACCTCGTCGCCACGCGCGGAATGGTCCCCCTCCGCGACTCCAAGCACCGGACCGGCCCGGTGCTGGCCTTCCCGGCCGCCTCCTTCGCCTCCTTCGTGGCGAGCGTCAAGGCCGGAGGCTTCGGCACCGTCTGACACCGCGCACGACCGAGCCCCGCCACTGCACGTCTCCGAGTGGCGGGGCTTTTTTGAGCGGTGGGGGTGCGTCCGGCGTCAGCCGTGCTGCCCCGGCTGGTAGTGCCCCGGAGCCATCCTGGTGGTCACGCCGAAGCGGTTCCATGCGTTGATCATCATGATCGCGGCGATCAGATGGGACAGCTCGGCCTCGTCGAAGTGCTTGGCGGCGTGGTCGTAGACCTCGTCGGGGACGAACCCGTCGGTCAGGACGGTGACCGCCTCGGTCAGCTCGATCGCGGCGAGTTCCCGCTCCGTGTAGAAGTGCCGGGACTCCTCCCAAGCGCTGAGCTGCATGATCCGCTCGACGCTCTCGCCGCCCGCCAGGGCGTCCTTGGTGTGCATGTCGAGACAGAACGCGCAGCGGTTGAGCTGCGATGCACGGATCTTCACCAGCTCGTACAGCTTGGGGTCGTCCAGTCCGCGCCGGACGGCGGTCTCCAGGTGGATCATGGCCTTGTAGACGCCCGGGGCGTGCTCGGCCCAGTGCAGACGGGGAGGGACCTCCGGGGCGTACTGGACATCGGTCGGGTCGTTCGTCTCGTTCGGTTCGTTGCTCATGTCCTCGACTCTACGGAGCAGGCAGCCCAGGAGTATGGTCCATTTACATGGCGAAATCCTGGGCCACTTTCGGCGTCGACCTGCACCTCGAACCCACCGGCGCGGGCGGGCTCCGCCGGGGGCTGACCGACGCGCTGCGGGACGCGGTCCGTACCGGACGCCTCGCCCCCGGCACCCGCCTGCCCTCCTCCCGCACCCTCGCCGCCGACCTCGGCATCGCCCGCAACACGGTGGCCGAGGCCTACGGGGACCTGGTCGCCGAGGGCTGGCTCACCGCCCGGCAGGGCTCGGGCACCCTGGTCGCCGAGCGCCCGGTCGTACCGCCCACCGGCACGGCCCCCCGCCGCCGCGAGCCCGGCCGCCCCACCCACAACCTGGTCCCCGGTACCCCCGACCTCGCCTCCTTCCCCCGTGCGGAGTGGCTCAGGGCGGCCCGCCGCGCGGTCACCGGCGCCCCCTCCGACGCCTTCGGCTACGGCGACCCGCGCGGCCGCCCCGAACTGCGCGCCGCCCTCGCCGGATACCTCTCCCGTGCCCGGGGCGTACGCACCCACCCCGACGGCGTCCTGGTGTGCGCGGGCTTCTCGCAGGGGCTGCGCATCCTGGGCCCGGTGCTCCGGGCACGCGGCGCGCGTACGGTCGCGGTGGAGTCGTACGGCCTCCCGCGCCACTGGGAACTGCTCACGGCCGCCGGACTGGGAACCCGGCCGCTGCCGTACGACGAACTCGGCACGGACACCCGGGAACTGGCGGGCGCTCAGGCCGCGCTCATCACACCCTCCCACCAGTTCCCGATGGGCACGGCCCTGCGGTCCGGCCGGCGGGCCGCCGTCGTGGAGTGGGCGCGGCGCACCGGCGGACTGGTCCTGGAGGACGACTACGACGGCGAGTTCCGCTACGACCGCCAGCCCGTGGGCGCGCTCCAGGGCCTGGACCCGGACCACGTGGTGTATCTGGGCACCGCCAGCAAGTCCCTGGCCCCCGGGTTGCGGCTGGCCTGGATGGTGCTGCCGCCCGCCCTGGTGGAGGAGTGCGCGGCGGCCAAGGGCCAGGTCGACAACTGCGGGGTGCTGGACCAGCTGACCCTGGCGGAGTTCCTGACCTCCGGGGCGTACGACCGTCATGTGCGTGCCGCCCGGCTGCGCTACCGGCGCCGCCGTGACGCCCTGGTCGCGGCGCTCGCCGCCCGCGCGCCCGAGGTCCGCGCCACCGGCATCGCGGCCGGGCTGCACGCCGTACTGCGCCTGCCGCCGGGCACCGAACAGTCGGTGATCCAGGCGGCCGCCTGGCAGGGCCTGGCCCTGCACGGCCTCTCCGCCCTCCGTCACGAAGCCGCCGTCACCGACCCCCTGGACGCCCTGGTCGTCGGCTACGGCACCCCACCCGACCACGCGTGGGCCGGAGCGCTTGAGGCACTGTGCCGCGTACTGCCCTGAGCCGACCCTGCCTTCTTCGCCGCTCTTTTCACCGAGTCACGCATGGGTGCGGGTACGTACCCGTACCCTGAAGGGGTGGAGAGGAGCACGCTGATGTCCGACGCCAACGTTCGCATCCCCGAGGAAGCCCGGGACCGGCTCGCTGCCATAGCGGCAGCCGAGGGGATGTCGCTGCGCGCTTACCTGGCCCGGCTGGCGGAAACCCTCCTCACCCCCGTTGAGCGGGCCGAACGGGCCGAGCAGGCCCGCGCCGCCCTCAAGGAGTGGACCGGCTACGCTCCGACCCCGGCGCAGGAGCGGGACCTCGACAGCGAGCTCGATCGGCGACTGGCCCGGGCGGCGGCCCCGTGAGCGACACGATGCACATCGTTCTGGACGACACCGCCATGACCGCGGCGGGGCAGGGCAACGTCCTTGCTTCCCGGTTGATCCACCGCGCCCACGTGGAGGCCGGCTGGTATCTCTACGCCCCGGCCTGCGCGCTCGTCGAAGCCGATCGTTCCCGGCCCGGTACGGCGGAGCACCTCGTCGCTCTGCCCGGCATCACCGTCCTGGACCTCGACCTGCCCGCGGTCCTGGCCGTGGCCCAGCAGAACTCCTGGGCCGCCGCACATGCTCAGCACGCCGCGCAGCCCACCCCGGACCGTCCCGACGGCGCCGTCATCGCCACCACCGCTCCCGGCCGTTGGACCGGCGAACCGGTCCGCGTTCTGGATCTCAATCCCTGAAGGCGGAGCGAGTCATCCGCCGACTCGGGTGAGGCGGGCCACGACGGCGTGGCAGGTGCCCTGCAGTTCTTCGTCGTGGGCGATGCTTCTGAAGCGACCGCTGCGTCGGGGCAGTGCGAGTTCCCTCCGAATGCGGGGGAGGGCAGGGCGGCGGTCGGCCCCACGCGGTTCAGGCAGGCCAGGGCGTGGTTCGAGGTCGCGTCGTTCGTCTCCCAGGCGGCCAGCAGCGTCTGTACGACGACGGCCTCCGCTTCGCCGCCGATGTCCCACAGGGCGGTCGCGGCGTGGACCCTTGTCCACTCGTACCCGGCAGCCAGCATCTCCCGGAGGCGCGGCAGCGCCATGGCGGCAGGCGGGCCGATCCGGCCGAGCAGGTCGGCCGCCTCGTGGTGCCGGTGGCTGTCGAGCAGGCCGTTCAGCCGCGGCACGACATTGTCCGCATCGGGTTCGAGTGCCCAGAGGGCGGTCGTAGCGGCATGCGGAGACGGCCGTCCTCCGTGTCGGCCAGAGGCCGTACCACCTCCAGGGCGGAGGCGGCCGCGGTCCCGAAGGAGGCGAGCGCCTCCAGAGCGGAAGCCGCGGTATGCCACTGCTCGTGCCGGACGGCGGTGGCGACGGTCTCGACGATCACGGGTACGGCGGCCGGGTCGCCCAGTCGGCCCAGGGTGGACACCAGGGTGCCGACGCTCGACTCGGGCCACTGTTTCGAGAGGTCGGCGTCGGCGAGGCGCCGGGACAGCCTCGGCACCAGTTCGCCGGCCGCCGGGCGCAGACAATCGGCGACCTGCAAGGCGCGCCAGGCGTCGGCGTCGCTGTCCAAAGCTGTCAGCAGGCCCGGCAGAGCCCGCAGGTCACCGAGGCGTGCCAGCGCCAGTACGGCTTCCTGGTGGGCACGACGGCACCGACACCGACAGAGGCGTCTACGCCGTCTCCTCCGGTGCCTCCCCGAACCGGGCCAGTGTCAGGGCTCCCGCCACGGCCACCGCGAATCCCAGTACCGCCAGCCAGGCGAGTCCCTCGCGGGTGTGGTCGCCGAGCCACACCACTCCGACCGCCGCCGGGCCGACCGTTTCGCCGATGACCATCCCGGCGGTGGCCGTCGTCACCGAGCCCTGTTGCAGGGCTGTCGTCAGCAGGAGGAACGCGGCGCCCCCGCCGAGCAGGAGAGCGTACGTCGCCGGGTTGGTGAGCAGTGCGGACGGGTGGAGGGAGTCGATCAGCCGTACCGACACCTCGACCACGCCGAAGCCGAACCCGGCGCCCAGGCCGAGCAGCAGCGCCCGCCGGCGGCCGGACAGCTTCCCGCCGACCAGGCCGAGCAGCAGCACCACCACGGCCGTCCCGAGCATCGCGTACCTCAGCGTCGTCGAGCCGGTCCGGTCGCCCTCAGGGCCGGCGGCGAGGCCCAACATGGCGAGCCCGGCGCACACCACCCCGACCGCGCCCCACTCCAGGCCGGTCAGCCGGACCCGCAGCAGCCGCGCCGCCACCACCGCCGTCACCGCGAGGCTGGACGCGAGCGCCGCGCCGACCGCGTAGATCGGGATCGAGCGCAGCGCCGCGACCTGGAACACGAAGCCCAGCCCGTCCAGTGCCAGCCCGGCCAGATAGCGCCACTGCCGCAACGCCCGCAGCAGCAGCGCGGCCTCCCCGCCCGGACCGGTTCCGAGCGCCTGCCGGGCGGCCACCGCCTGCAGCACCGTCGCCGTACCGAAGCAGATCGCCGCGCCGAGCGCGCAAACCATTCCGAAGAGCACGAAGTGACTCTAGGTGAGGGCGGGAGCCAGGGGCTCGCTAACCTGTTTGCCTGCGCACACGATCAACGGGGGAATGGAACATGACAGACACACGCAAACGACTCCGCTCCGGGACGGTCGTCCTCGGTGGGATGGGCCTCCTCGCCGCCACCCTCACCGCCTGCTCGTCCGACTCCCCGGACAAGCGCTGCGTCGACCGCGACAGTTACCGGGTCACCAAGGGCTACAAGGTGGTCTCCGGCAAGAACTGCGACTCCGTCACCGCGGTCGACGGCGACTGGTACTACGGCGGCAAGAAGAAGCGCGGCTGGGTCGACGGCGGCTCCTTCACCAAGCCCGGCAAGGGCTCCGGCGGCTCCTCGTCCGGCAGCGGCGGAGTCCACCGCGGCGGCTTCGGCGGCGGCCACGGCAGCTCCGGCGGCTGAGGCGGACCGCGGACATGGAACGCCGCACGATCACCCCGCGCCCCAACTGGCAGCGGACGGTCGAGGAGCAGGGGCTGATCTACCCGCTCACCCGCCACCCCGACGGCTCCCTGCGCCCCTACTGGGACGAGAGCGCCTACTACTCCTTCACGCTCGCCGAGGTCGAGGCGCTGGAGGAGACCGTCGAGGAACTGCACCGCATGTGCCTCGCGGCGGCCGGGCACATGGTCACCGAGGGCCGCCTCGCCGACCTCGGCATCACCGACCCGCGGGTCGCCGCCGCCGTCACCGAGGCATGGCACCGCCGCGCCGAACTCCCCTCCGTCTACGGCCGCTTCGACCTCCGGTACGACGGCACCGGCCCGGCCAAGCTCCTGGAGTACAACGCCGACACCCCCACCTCCCTGGTCGAGGCCGCCTCGCCCCAGTGGTTCTGGATGGAGGAACGCTTCCCCGGCGCCGACCAGTGGAACTCCCTCCACGAACGCCTCGTCGACGCCTGGCGGAAACAGGCCGGCCTCCTCCCGCCCGGCCCCCTGTACTTCGCGCACTCCTCCGTGGACGAGCTGGGCGAGGACCTGATGACGGTCGCCTACCTCAAGGAGACCGCCGAGCAGGCCGGCCTGGCCACCGGCTGGATCTCCATGGAGGAGATCGGCTGGGACACCCTGTCCGGCCGCTTCGTGGACAACGAACTCCGCTTCATCCGCAGCATCTTCAAGCTCTATCCCTGGGAATGGCTCACCACCGACGCCTTCGCGGACCACGTCCTCGACACCCTCGACAACGGCGGCGGCACCGGCAGCACCCTGTGGATCGAGCCCGCCTGGAAGATGCTGCTCAGCAACAAGGCCCTGCTGGCGATCCTCTGGGAGCTGTACCCCGGACACCCCAACCTGCTCCCCGCCCACCTGGACGGTCCGCGCGACCTGGCCGCCACCACCGGCTACGTCGCCAAGCCCCTGCTGGGCCGGGAGGGCGCGGGCGTCACCGTCCACCCACCCGGCTCACCGCCCGCCGCACCCACCGAACCGAGCTGCTACCAGCAGCTCGCCCCGCTGCCCGTCTTCGACGGCAACCACGTCGTCCTCGGCGCCTGGGTCGTCGGGGACGAGGCCGCCGGACTCGGCATCCGGGAGTCCTCGGGCCTGATCACCGACGCGTACGCCCGCTTCCTGCCCCACGTGATCCTTTAGGGGTCCTCGGGCCGTGCGGGCGAGGGCGCGGGCCCCCGCCCGCATGGCGGACGTACGGCCCGCGCCGTACGGCCCGGCCGGTAGGCTGGCCGATGGGCCGTGACTGGCGCGCTGGGATGGGACCGACCATCGGGGAGCGGCTCGTGCGGGAAACAGTGCCGTGCGCCTGGGCCAACCGAGTACGCCGTACGCCATACGCCACGTCCGGAGGTCCCGATGCCCGAGAATCCCACCACCCCCGCAGGCTCCGCGCCCGTCTCCGCCGAGTCCACCGCCGCCCGCGCCGCCCTCGACGTGATCCGAGCCGTCGAGCCCCGCGTGGCCGACGCGATCGGCCAGGAACTGCACGACCAGCGCGAGATGCTCAAGCTGATCGCCTCCGAGAACTACGCCTCCCCGGCCACCCTCCTGGCCATGGGCAACTGGTTCAGCGACAAGTACGCCGAGGGCACCGTCGGCCGCCGCTTCTACGCGGGCTGCCGCAACGTCGACACCGTCGAGTCGCTCGCCGCCGAGCACGCCCGTGAGCTGTTCGGCGCGCGTCACGCCTACGTCCAGCCGCACTCCGGTATCGACGCCAACCTCGTCGCCTTCTGGGCCGTACTCGCCCAGCGCGTGGAGGTGCCCGCCCTGGAGAAGGCCGGCGCCCGCCAGGTCAACGACCTCTCCGACGCCGACTGGGCCGAGCTGCGCCGGGCCTTCGGCAACCAGCGGATGCTCGGCATGTCCCTGGACGCGGGCGGCCACCTCACCCACGGCTTCCGGCCCAACATCAGCGGCAAGATGTTCGACCAGCGCTCCTACGGCACCGACCCGGCCACCGGCCTGATCGACTACGACGCCCTGCGCGCCTCGGCCCGGGACTTCAAGCCGCTGATCATCGTGGCCGGCTACTCCGCCTACCCGCGTCTGGTGAACTTCCGGATCATGCGCGAGATCGCCGACGAGACCGGCGCGACCCTCATGGTCGACATGGCGCACTTCGCGGGCCTGGTCGCGGGCAAGGTCCTCACCGGCGACTTCGACCCGGTCCCGCACGCCCAGATCGTGACGACGACCACCCACAAGTCGCTGCGCGGCCCGCGCGGCGGCATGGTCCTGTGCGACGACTCCCTCAAGGACCAGGTCGACCGCGGCTGCCCGATGGTGCTGGGCGGCCCGCTCCCGCACGTGATGGCGGCGAAGGCGGTCGCCCTCGCCGAGGCCCGCCGGCCCGCCTTCCGCGACTACGCCCAGCGGATCGTCGACAACTCCCGCGCCCTCGCCGAAGGCCTGACGCGGCGCGGAGCCACCCTGGTCACCGGCGGCACCGACAACCACCTCAACCTGATCGACGTGGCCACCTCCTACGGCCTCACCGGTCGGCAGGCGGAAGCGGCCCTGCTGGAGTCGGGCATCGTCACCAACCGCAACGCCATCCCCGCCGACCCGAACGGCGCCTGGTACACCTCCGGCATCCGTATCGGCACCCCGGCGCTCACCACCCGTGGCCTGGGCACGGCCGAGATGGACGAGGTGGCGGCCCTGATCGACCGCGTCCTGACCACCACGGAGTCGGGCACCACGAAGTCCGGCGCCCCCTCCAAGGCCGCCCACGTGCTGGACCCGAAGATCGCGGACGAGATCTCCCGGAGGGCCACCGACCTGGTGGCGGGCTTCCCCCTCTACCCGGAGATCGACCTGGGCTGACCCGGGGCCCGATGGCGGCGGGGGAGCGGGTCCCGCACCCCCGCCCGGCCACCCGTTCCAGGCGGAGCCCGCCCTCTGAGAGAATGGTGGGTATGGCCTCTGATCGTCCCCGTGTGCTCTCCGGAATCCAGCCCACCGCAGGCTCGTTCCACCTCGGCAACTACCTGGGCGCCGTCCGCCAGTGGGTGGCGCTCCAGGAGTCCCACGACGCGTTCTACATGGTTGTGGACCTGCACGCGATCACGATCCCGCAGGACCCGGCGGAGCTGCGGGCCAACACCCGGCTCGCCGCCGCCCAGCTGCTCGCGGCGGGCCTCGACCCGGACCGTTGCACGCTCTTCGTCCAGAGCCATGTGCCCGAGCACGCCCAGCTCGGCTGGGTCATGAACTGCCTCACCGGCTTCGGCGAGGCGTCCCGCATGACCCAGTTCAAGGACAAGGCCGCCAAGCAGGGCGTGGACCGCGCCTCCGTCGGCCTGTTCACGTACCCGGTCCTCCAGGTCGCCGACATCCTGCTGTACCAGGCGCACGAGGTCCCGGTCGGCGAGGACCAGCGCCAGCACATCGAGCTGACCCGCGACCTGGCCGAGCGTTTCAACGGCAGGTTCGGCCAGACGTTCACCGTGCCGAAGCCGTACATCCTCAAGGAGACGGCGAAGATCTTCGACCTCCAGGACCCGGCGATCAAGATGAGCAAGTCGGCGTCCACGCCGAAGGGCCTCATCAACCTGCTCGACGAGCCGAAGACCACCGCGAAGAAGGTCAAAAGCGCGGTCACCGACACGGACACCGTGATCCGCTTCGACGCGCAGAACAAGCCCGGCGTCAGCAATCTCCTCACGATCTACTCGACGCTCACCGGCACCGGTATCCCGGAACTGGAGCAGAAGTACGACGGCAAGGGCTACGGTGCGCTGAAGACCGACCTCGCCGAGGTCATGACCGAGTTCGTGACGCCGTTCCGGGACCGTACCCAGCAGTATCTGGACGACCCGGAGACGCTCGACTCGATCCTGGCCAAGGGGGCGGAGAAGGCCCGGTCCGTCGCCGCGGAGACCCTCTCCCAGGCGTACGACCGGGTGGGCTTCCTGCCCGCCAAGCACTGAGGCGTACGACCGCTCACGACCGTCGTGGGCAGAGCGCTGCACATCACTACCGCTGCGCCTGCCCACAAGACAGCCGTGGCCTTACAGTCGATAGCCGGACGGCTGAGTACGAATCCGACAGACACGACGACAGGGAGACGACGTGGGGACCGTAACGATCGGGGTGTCGATCACGGTCCCGGAGCCTCACGGCAGCCTGCTCCAGGAGCGGCGCGCGGGCTTCGGTGACCCCGCCGCGCACGGCATCCCCACGCACGTCACCCTGCTGCCGCCGACGGAGCTGGACGCGGCGGACCTGCCGGCCGTCGAGGCGTATCTGACCGGGGTCGCCGCGGCCGGCCGCCCCTTCCCGATGCGGCTGTCCGGCACCGGCACCTTCCGGCCCCTGTCACCGGTGGTGTTCGTTCAGGTCGTCCAGGGAGCCGAGGACTGCAACCGGCTCCAGACCCGGGTCCGTGACACCTCCGGCCCCCTCGCGCGCGACCTCCAGTTCCCCTACCACCCGCACGTCACGGTGGCACACGGCATCGACGACGCCGCGATGGACCGGGCCTTCGAGGAGCTCGCCGAGTACCGCGCCGAGTGGCCGTGCACCGGCTTCGCCCTCTACGAGCAGGGTCCCGACGGCGTGTGGCGCAAACTCCGCGACTTCGTCTTCGGTCGCTCGGCGGTACCGCCCCAGGCGGGCCAGTCCGACATGGAGCGCGGGACGATCGCCAGCCGGTGACCCGCCCGGCGCGACGGCCCTGAGCTCTGTCCCGGGCCCTGGATACGCCCTAGACGGGCAGCCGCCGGAACACCGCCCGCGGAGCGTGCCGCAGGGCCGACATCACCACGCGGAGCGTGCCCGGTACCCACACCGTCTCCGTGCGGCGGCGCAGCCCCAGCTCGATGGCCGTGGCGACATCCTCGGGCGTGGTGGACATCGGGGCCTCGGTGAGATGCGCCGTCATCCTGGAGCGGACGAAGCCGGGGCGTACGACCATGACGTGCACGCCGGTGCCGTACAGCGCGTCGCCGAGGCCCTGGGCGAAGGCGTCCAGGCCCGCCTTGCTGGAGCCGTAGATGAAGTTCGAGCGGCGGGCGCGTTCACCGGCGACGGAGGAGAGCACCACCAGGGAGCCGTGCCCCTGGGTCTGGAGGGCCCGCGCGGCGACCAGGCCCGACGACACCGCGCCGGTGTAGTTGGTCTGGGCGACGCGCACCGCGTGCGCCGGTTCGCGTTCGTCGCGCGCCTGGTCGCCGAGGATCCCGAAGGCGAGCAGCACCATGTCGATGTCGCCCTCGGCGAAGACCTTGCCGAGCACCGTCTCGTGGGACTCGGGGTCGAGCGCGTCGAAGGCGACGGTGCGGACCTCCGCCCCGAGGGAGCGCAGATCCCCGGCGGCCTGCTCCAGGGCGGCCGACGGGCGGCCCGCCAGCCACACGGTGCGGGTGCGGCGGGCGATCAGCCGGCGCGCGGTGGCCAGGGCGATCTCGGACGTGCCGCCGAGGACGAGCAGGGACTGGGGGATGCCGAATGCGTCCTTCACGACAGCTCCTCGAGAAGTGTCAGGGGTTCAGAGGCCGAGGCGGCGGGAGAGGTCCGAGACGAAGGTCCCGTGCGGGTCCAGTTCCGCGCGCAGGGCCCGGAACTCGTCGAGCCTCGGGTACATGGCGGCGAGCAGTTCCGGGCGCAGCCGGGAGTCCTTGGCGAGGTAGACGCGCCCGCCCGCCGCGGCGACCTCCTCGTCCAGCCCGTCCAGGAAGGCGCCGAGGCCGGGCAGGGCGGCGGGGATGTCCACGGCGAGCGTCCAGCCGGCCATCGGGAAGGAGAGCCAGCCGGGGTCGGCCTCGCCGAAGCGTTTGAGCACGGCGAGGAAGGAGGGGCAGCGCTGTGCGGCGATCCGGTGCACGATCCGGCGCAGGGTGTCCTCCTGGCCGTGTCCGACGACGAACTGGTACTGGACGAAGCCCGCGCGGCCGTAGATCCGATTCCAGTGCGGCACGCCGTCCAGGGGGTGGAAGAAGGCGGAGATGCCGCACAGCTCGCCGGAGCGCGAGCGCGGTGCCTTGCGGTACCAGAGCTCGTTGAACAGCCCCACCGCGGTGCGGCTGAGCAGCCCGTCGGGGATGAGGGCGGGGGCGGCCGGGAGCTGCCGGGGGTTGAAGGCCAGCGGACGGGTACGAGCACGGGTGCCGCGGCGCAGTGCCTCCAGGGGCGCGTGGTCGCCGCGGGTCAGCACCGCGCGGCCGGTCGCCGCGCCGCGCGCGAGCAGGTCGATCCAGGCGACCGAGTAGCGGTAGCGGTGGTCGGTGGCGGTCAGACGGGCCATCAGGTCGTCGAGGTCGGTGGCGCGTTCGGTGTCGACCGACATGTACGAGGTCTGCACCGGCAGCAGCCGCAGCGTGGCCGTGAGGATCACCCCGGTCAGGCCCATGCCGCCGGCCGTCGCGTCGAACAGCGGGGTGCCGCGGCCCACCGCGTGGATCTCGCCGTCCGCGGTGAGGAGTTCCAGGGACAGCACATGGCGGGAGAAGGAGCCGGAGACATGGTGGTTCTTGCCGTGGATGTCGGCGCCGATGGCCCCGCCGACGGTCACCTGCCGGGTGCCCGGGGTCACCGGCACGAACCAGCCGAGCGGCAGCAGTACTTCCATCAGCCGGTGCAGGGAGACGCCCGCGCCGCACAGCACGGTGCCGCCGTCGGCGTCGATGGCGTGGATGCCGTCGAGCCCGGTCATGTCGATGACGGAGCCGCCGGCGTTCTGCGCCGCGTCCCCGTACGCCCGCCCCAGCCCCCGGGCGATGCCGCCCCGGCCGCCGCGGGCGCGGACCGCGGCCACGGCCTCCTCGTAGGTCCGGGGGCGGATGAGGTGGGCGGCGGTGGGGGCGGTGCGGCCCCAGCCGGTGAGGGACACCGTGTCTCCAGGCATGCCGGTGACCGTATCGTCCCTGTATGAGGGATTAATCCAGTAACATCCGGCTGCTACCCAAAACGGGTGATTAATGGGATGTCGCATAATAGTGTCTTAGTTTTTCCGGTGTGGACGTGAACAGTGAGTCCACATGGACGACTTCGACGACCTGGACCACAGAATCCTTTCTGCACTCCGTGCCCACGGCACCGATCCACGCGTCGCGTCCGCCGTGCGCGGCCTGTCCCTCGTCGGCGAACACGGCGCCCTGTGGCTCGGCGCGGGCCTCGCCGGAGCCGCCGTGGACGGCGCCCGGCGCGGCTCCTGGCTACGTGGCACAGCACTCGTCGCGGGCGCGCATCTGGCGGGCATGGCTGTGAAGCGGCTGGTACGCCGGCCCCGCCCGACCCATGTGGAGCCCCTGGTGCGCACGGCGGGCCGGCACTCCTTCCCTAGCGCCCACGCCACTTCCTCGGCGGCCGCCGCCGTCGCCTTCGGCGCCCTGGGCGCCCACGCGGCCGTACCGCTCGCCGCCGCCGTATGCCTCTCCCGGCTGGTGGCAGGCGTCCACTACCCGTCGGACGTCGTCGCGGGCGCGGCACTGGGAGCGCTCACGGCCCGGCTCGGCGCACGCTGGATGCACGACCTGAGCCGAGGCGCCCATGACTGAGACAGCGCCCCTCGCGAACAGCCGCCCCGCCGGTGAGGCGGTCCTCCGGGCCCCGCGCACACCCCCGGGACCGCCCCCGCCGCTGCGCACCGGCACGCTGCTGGGCGGGCTGCTGAGAACCACCCGCCCCCGGCAGTGGATGAAGAACACCCTCGTGATCGCGGCCCCGGCCGCGGCGGGGCAGTTGTTCTCCCGGCACGCCCTCTCCCAGGTCGCGCTCGTCTTCGTCCTGTTCACCGCCTGCGCCGCCGCCGTGTACCTGATCAACGACGCCCGCGACGCCCCGGCCGACCGCGCCCACCCCGTGAAGTGCCGCCGCCCGGTCGCCGCCGGACAGGTCCCGGTGCCCGTCGCCTACGCCACCGGAGGCGTCCTCGCGGTGCTGGCCCCGGTCGCCGCCGCCGTACTCACCTCCCCGGCCGTCGCGGCCCTCCTGACGGCCTACATCGGCCTGCAACTCGCCTACTGCGTCAGCCTCAAGCACGTCCTCGTCGTCGACCTCGCCGTCGTCACCACCGGCTTCCTGATGCGGGCGATGATCGGCGGGCTCGCGCTCGGCATCCCGCTGTCCCGCTGGTTCCTGATCACCACCGGGTTCGGCGCGCTGTTCATGGTGTCGGCCAAGCGCTACTCCGAAGCCCTCCAGATGGCCGGAAAGGCGGGTGCCACCCGCGCGTTGCTCACCGAGTACACCACCGGCTACCTGCGGTTCGTCTGGCAGCTCGCGGCCGGTGTCGCCGTACTCGGCTACTGCATGTGGGCCCTGGAGGCGGGCGGCGTGCCGCACACGAGCGTGCTGCCCTGGCGGCAGCTGTCCATGGTCGCCTTCATCCTCGCGGTCCTCAGATACGCCGTCTTCGCCGACCGGGGCACCGCGGGCGAACCCGAGGACGTGGTGCTGCGCGACCGGGCCCTGGCCCTGATCGGCCTGGCCTGGATCGCCATGTACGGGCTCGCGGTGGCCAACTGGTGACCCCGGTCCGCCCCCGGACGGCCCGGGCCCCGGCCGCGGCCCGGCACGCGGAACTGCTGGGCTTCGCGGCCGTCGGCCTGCTCGCCTACGCCGTCGACCTGACCCTCTTCACCTGGCTGCGCGGCACGGCCGGGACCGGTCCGCTCACCGCCAAGACGCTCTCCTTCGTCGCGGGCTGCACGGTCGCCTACACCGGCAACGCGCTCGGCACCTACCGGCACACCCAGCCCAAGGGCCTGCGCCCGTACGCCGTCTTCGTCGCCGTGAACCTCGCGGGCGCCCTCGTCCAGTTGCTGTGCCTCGCCGTCAGCCACTACGGCCTCGGACTCACCTCGCAGCGCGCCGACACCGTCTCCGGCGCCGGAATCGGCATGGCGCTGGCCACGGTCCTGCGCTTCTGGGGTACCCGCACATGGGTGTTCCGTGCGGAGGGCAGGGTTGGATCATGGACTGGCTGAAGAGACTTCCCGGTATCGGGCCGATCGTCACGCGCCTGATGACCACGCACGCCTGGCGGTCCTACGAGCGGCTGGACCGGGTGAAGTGGACGAGACTGGCCGCCGCGATGACGTTCATCAGCTTCGTCTCGCTGTTCCCGCTGCTGACCGTGGCCGCCGCGGTCGGCGCCGCCACGCTCAGCGAGTCCCAGCAGAAGAACCTCCAGAACAAGATCGCCGACCAGGTCCCCGGCATCTCCGAGCAACTGGACATCAACTCGCTGGTCCAGAACGCCGGGGCGATCGGGCTGATCGCGGGCGCGATCCTGCTGTTCACCGGAATCGGCTGGGTCGGCCAGATGCGCGACTGCCTGCGCGCGGTGTGGGAGCGGCCGGACAGCGAGGAGAACCCGCTGCTGCGCAAGGCCAAGGACGCGGGCGTGCTGGTCGGCTTCGGCGGCGCGGTGATCGCCACCCTGGCCATCTCCATCGGCGCCTCCGCGCTGGTGGGCCGGCTCGCCGACCAGCTCGGACTCGACCGGGCGAGCTGGGGCAGCGTCCTGCTCCAGATCGCCGCGTTCGCCGTGGCGGTGCTCGCCGACTTCCTGCTGCTGCTCTACGTCCTCACCCTGCTGCCCGGCGTCGAGCCGCAGCGCCGCCGCCTGATCGTCGCCGCGCTGACCGGCGCGATCGGCTTCGAACTGCTCAAACTGCTGCTCAGCGGCTATATGCAGGGCGTGGCCACGAAGAGCATGTACGGCGCGTTCGGCGTCCCCGTGGCCCTGCTGCTGTGGATCAACTTCACCTCGAAGCTGGTCCTGTTCTGCGCCTCCTGGACGGCGACGCAGAGCAAGGAGATCGAGCTCAGTGACGAGAGGGACGAGACGGACGAGAAGACCGGCGGCGCACCAGATCCGGAAGCGGCCACCGGCGGTTGACCAGGAAGGCGCCGACCGCGAGCAGCGCCAGCACTCCGGCGGAGATCCCCAGGGCGACGCCCATGCCGCCCGAACCGCCCGAGGAGCTCGCCACCGGCTTCGGTGACGACCCGTCGGTCCCCTTCCCGGCGGGCTTGGCGGCGCCCGGACCGCCGGCTCCCGCCACGCTCCTCGGCGCCACCAGCTGCCCCACCGGAGTCACCTTCCCGGCGGCCTGGAAGCCCCAGTCGAGAAGCTTGGCGGTCTCCTTGTAGACCTCGTTGTGCCCGGCCTTCTCCGGCTTCATGACGGTGACCAGCAGCACCTTGCCGCCGCGCTCGGCGACACCGGTGAAGGTCGCTCCCGCGTTGGTGGTGTTGCCGTTCTTCACCCCGGCGATGCCCGGGTAGACAGGCGTGTCGTAGTCGCCGCTGAGCAGCCGGTTGGTGTTCTGGATCTTGTTGGAGCCGCGGACGGACTTGCCCTTCTCCTTCCTGGTCTCGCCCGGGAACCTGGCCCGCACGGTCGAGCAGTACTCGCGGAAGTCCTTCTTCTGGAGCCCGGAACGCGCGAACAGCGACAGGTCGTACGCCGACGACACCTGCCCCGGCTCGTCGTAGCCGTCCGGGCTCACCACGTGCGTGTCCAGCGCCTGGAGCTCGTCGGCGTGCGCCTGCATGTCCTTGACGGTCTGCGGGACACCGCCGTTCATCGCCGACAGCACATGGACGGCGTCGTTGCCGGAGCGCAGGAAGACACCGATCCACAGGTCGTGGACGGTGTAGGTCTCGTTCTCCTTCACCCCGACCAGGCTGGATCCCGCGCCCATGCCGGCCAGGTCCGACGTCACCACCTTGTGTGTCGTCGTGCTCGGGAACCTCGGCAGGACCGTGTCCGCGAACAGCATCTTCAGGGTGCTCGCCGGGGGCAGCCGCCAGTGCGCGTTGTGCGCGGCGAGCACCTCGCCGGACTCGGCGTCGGAGACGATCCAGGAGCGCGCCGAGAGGCCCTTGGGCAGCACGGGGACCCCGGCGGCCAGATTGACCTGGGTGCCAGACAGGGCGAGGCGGGCGCCGCCGACCGGCGACATGTGCGCCGGGGGAGTGGCCGAGGAGTTCACCGTCGGGTGGTGCGGGGACGCGAGGGCGACCGGCGCGGTGAGCGACAGGGACAGCAGGGCGGCGGAGGTGACCAGGGCGGATCGCTTGACGGTCTTCTTCGGGGCGAGCACGGACGAGAACGTACCCGGAGCACGCCGCGAAGTCGCATCCGCCCCGGCCGTCCGTCCACCCCGGACACGGCCCCGGGCCGCCGACGGCGATACTGGGGGCATGAAGCTCAGCCGCCCGGTCTCCTGGTTCCTGCTCGCCTTCGGAGTGTGGAGCTGGGGCATTTGGATCACTTTCATCAAGAATCTGGTCAAGGACGGCAGCGGACTCGCCTTCGACGACGGCCGCCCGACGGCCTACTTCTGGGTGCACCTGCTGCTGGCACTGGTCTCCCTGGTGTTGGGGACGGTGATCGGCGTCATCGGGTTGCGCGCGGTGCGCGCACTGCGCCGAACGTCATAGGGGTCCCGGACGGCAGCGAACCGTCCCGCGCGACGCCTGACTGCACGTCAACTGTGTGTCAGCTGTGTGACCTTCGTGTCCCGCTCGTGCCCCGCCCGTGAAGAAGCCGACCCCGATTTCTCTTCCCCCACCCGAAACACGTGTGATTGAGTGATCCGCGCCACTAGGGGAGTGGCACTTTGCGCCAGGCCTTGGGTAGAGGTCGGCGGAGGTCCCGGGGAGGGCGCCACCATGCGGTCAGTTCGCATGCGGATTCTTGCAACGCTTCTTGTGCTGGCGGCTGTGGGAGTGGGCGGCTGGCAGTTGCTGCCGTCGCAGGAGAACAAGGACAGGATCATCACGGTCGGCACGACGGACGACGTCTCCTCGCTCGATCCCGCCGGCGCCTACGACGCCGGTTCCTGGGCCCTGTACAGCAATGTGTTCCAGTCACTGATGACCCTGGATCCGGGCGCCGTCGCCCCGGTCCCGGACGCGGCGAAGAGCTGCGGATTCGTCGGGGGCGGGCTGAAGACCTACAAGTGCGTGATGCGCTCCGGACTCACCTTCCCGAGCGGGCGGGCGGTCACCGCGCAGGACGTGAAGTACTCCTTCGACCGCGTCATGAAGATCAAGTCTCCTGCCGGCCCGTCATCCGTGCTGTCCACGCTCGGCTCGGTCAGCGCCCAGGGCGACACCGTGACCTTCCACCTCTCGTCGCCGGACGCCACGTTCCCGCTCAAGGTGGCCACCGGCGCGGGCTCGATCGTCGACCGCACCAAGTACCCGGCGAAGTCGCTGCGCACCGGCAACGCGGTGGACGGCAGCGGTCCCTACACGCTCACCGCCTACGTCCGGAAGGAGCGGGCGGACCTCAGGCCCAACCCGCACTACAAGGGCGCCGTCGCGAGCGCGGGCAAGCCCGTCCGGCTCCGCTACTTCGCCGACGGCAACAAGCTGAACGACGCCTGGCAGGAACGGCAGGTCGACGTCGCCACCAGGACGATGCCCGCCTCGGTCGTGTCCCGCCTCTCGGCCAGTGACCCCGGCCAGCGCTTCTCGGAGTCCGACAGCGCCGAGATCCGCAACCTCTACTTCAACACCCGCGCCGGCTCGCCGCTGCACGACCGGGCCGTCCGCCGGGCCGTCGCCTGGCTGGTCGACCGGGAGAAACTGGTCGCCAAGGTGTACGACGGCACGGTGGCCCCGCTGTACTCGCTGATCCCGACCGGCATCACCGGCCACACCACGTCGTACTTCGACAAGTACCCGAAGCGCAGTACCGAGAAGGCGAAGGAACTGCTCACCGAGGCCGGTGTGAAACTCCCGGTCCGTTTCACCCTCGGCTACGGCGAGGGGCGCGGCGAGGGTGCCGCGGAGGCCGCCGAGCTGAAGCGCCAGCTGGAGGAGAGCGGCCTGTTCAAGGTGGACGTCAAGGGGTACGGCTGGACCGAGTTCCAGAGGCTCTACGGCGAAGGCAGGCTGGACGCGTACGCGGTCGGCTGGGTCGCCGACTATCCGGACCCGGACACCTTCGGCGGCCCGCTCGTCGGCACCGACTCCGCCATGAACACCGGCTACAGCAGCAAGCGGGCCGATCGCCTGATCCTGGCCAGCCAGCAGTACGCCGCCCGCGGCAGCGCCGATCCGGACTTCCGCGCCCTCCAGGAGGTCGTCGCCTCCGACGTGCCGCTGATCCCGCTGTGGCAGGGCAAGGAGTACGTCGTCAGCACCGAGGACGTCGGCGGCAGTCAGTACCTCTCGGACGGCACCGGCGTGTGGCGGCTGTGGCGCCTGAACTGGATCTGACGCGGCGCGGTCACTTGCCGCGCCCCCGGCTCCCCGGGTCCGGCAGCGCGCTGGTCATTCCGGGCAGGAAGTCCGTGAACAGTTCGTGCACCTCGAGGACCAGCGGGCGCAGTACCCGGAACCGGGCCAGTGAGACTCCGCGTGCGGTGAGCCGGGCGCCGCGTGCGGCCAGCCGGTAGCTGCGTTCACGGCCCTCAGTGCGGTCGAAGATCCAGTACAGCACGAGCCCCATCTGGGACAGCCACAGCAGCTCGGGCAGCACGTCCCGCAGCTCCTCCGGCACCTTGGTCTTCGCACCGCGCAGCACCTCCCGGTGGACGCTGATCGCCTCCTGGCGGGCGTGCTCGCTCTCCGGGGAGAAGGGGCTGAGCGGGCTGTCCGGGTCGGCGGCGTTCTTGAAGAACTGCACCGCGAACTCGTGGTAGGGCTTCGCGATGTCCAGCCAGACCCGCAGCACGCCCGCGATCCGCGCCTCCAGGTCGGTCTCCCGGGCCAGCACCTCCCGGACCGCCGCCCGGTGCTCGGTGGCGATCCGGTCGTAGAAGCCCTGGATCAGGTGCTCCTTGCCCTCGAAGTAGTAGTACGCGTTGCCGACGGAGACCCCGGCCTCCTTGGCGATGGCCCGCATCGTCGTCTTGTCGTACCCCCGCTCCTGGAACAGCCGCATCGCGGTCTCCAGGATCAGCGCGCGGGTCTGCTCGGACTTGCTCTGGGTGGCGGCCTCTGCGGAGCCGTCGTTCGTCGCGGACACGGGAAAGAGCCTAACGACTGGCGCAGGCACCGCCGTCGCACCCCGGAGGGTCGTAGGTCCAGCCGCGGGCCGGGTCGTACCTCCAGCCGTCCTCGCGCCGGTATCCGGTTCCGCCCCACTGGGCGCCGCGCCACTGGCTGCCGCGCCACGCGGCCGCGCCCAGTACCGCGCCCCTGGCGAGGCGGAGGCCGGCCGGGGTGCTGAGCCGGTGGGCGAGCGGGCGGTACTGGCGCAGGGCCCACAGGACGACTATCCAGGCGGCGGCCTCCCGGTAGACCTGCCCCGAGTCGCCGACGACGGTCACCTCCGAGAGGGTCCCACCGTGGTCGAGGCCGGGGAACCGGCGCCGGGCCTCGGCCGAGCCCGCCGGTACCAGCTCCAGCGGCACCAACTGCCGCTGCCTCACGAGCCAGTCGCGCACATGGGCGCACAGGGAGCACTCGGCGTCGTAGAGCACGGTGAGCCCGTGGACCGGGACGCGCAGGGCGCCCCGGTCCCGGTCCGCGGTCATCGCGCTCACGCCCCGGCGCCCGGGGTGGCCCAGCCCTGCGGGGCGACGGGCGGCAGCTGTTCGCGCTCCATCGCTCCGCGCCGCCGGATCCGGTTCAGCACGTACACGTTGCCCAGGTGCATCACGCCGAGCACCAGCAGCACCACACCGAGCTTGGCCGACAGGTTCTCGAAGATGCCCCGGGTGTCGTCGATGTTCCCGCTGTTGCTCAGGAAGAGCGCGACGAAACCGAGGTTCACCAGGTAGAAGCCGACCACCAGAAGACGGTTGACGGCGTCGGCGAGCGGTTCGTTCCCCCGCAGGACGTCGGCGAGGAACACCCGCCCGTTGTGGCTGAGCGTACGGGCCACCCAGACGGTCAGGCCGATGCTGATGACCAAGTAGATGACGTAGGCGATGACGGTGCGGTCCATGCCCCACCCCTTCCCCGAACTTTCTGAACGCGTTCAAAACGCTGACGGAGCCGACTCTAGACCTCCTTTTGAACATGTTCAACTCACTTGCGGCGGGCGAGCTCCGGCCGCTTGCTGTAGTCGGTGAACCCGATGACGTTGCCCCAGGGATCGGCGATCTCCACGGTCCACCCGGTGGCCACCGGGAACGGCTCACCGAGCAGCGCGATCCCGGCTCCCGCGATCCTGCTCGCGGCCACCCGCGCGTCCGCCACCTCCAGCCAGACCCGCGCGGAGGGCCATGCGGGCGGCCGGGGTCCGAGCCCCTCCTCGGCCCGCAGCAGCAGCCCGGGCGTCTCGCCCCCGACCTTCAGCAGCGCGATCCCGGCCTCGTCGAACCGGAAGGCGACGGCGAACCCCGTCTGCTCGTAGAAGCCCACGGCCTCGCCGAGGTCCCCGACCGGCAGCAGCACATTGTCGAACCCGAGCAGCTCGTACGACACGTCATCTGACATGACGTCACACTAGGGCCCACAGGGGGAGGAAACCGCCAAAAACGCCCGAGGGCCGTGTTTCCAGAGTGTCGGAAACACGGCCCTCGGGCCTGGATCGAAGCGATCCGGCGTTCAGAAGCGGCGCGTGATCAGCGCCTTCTTCACCTCGGCGATCGCCTTGGTGACCTCGATACCGCGCGGGCAGGCGTCCGTGCAGTTGAAGGTCGTGCGGCAACGCCACACGCCGTCGCGGTCGTTCAGGATCTCCAGGCGCTGCTCGCCCGCCTCGTCACGGCTGTCGAAGATGAAGCGGTGCGCGTTCACGATCGCGGCCGGCCCGAAGTACTGGCCGTCGTTCCAGAACACCGGGCACGAGGACGTGCAGGCGGCGCAGAGGATGCACTTCGTCGTGTCGTCGAAGCGCTCGCGGTCCTCGGCCGTCTGGAGACGCTCGCGCGTCGGCTCGTTCGTGTCCTTCGTGATCAGGAAGGGCATCACGTCCCGGTAGGCCTGGAAGAACGGCTCCATGTCGACCACGAGGTCCTTGAGGACCGTGAGGCCCTTGATGGGCTCCACCGTGATCGGCTTCTCGGGGTTGATGTCCTTGATCAGCGTCTTGCAGGCCAGACGGTTCTTGCCGTTGATCCGCATCGCGTCCGAGCCGCAGATGCCGTGGGCGCAGGAACGGCGGAAGGTCAGCGTGCCGTCCAGATCCCACTTGATCTTGTGGAGGCCGTCGAGGACGCGCTCCTTCGGGTCGATCTCCAGCTGGAAGTCTTCCCAGACCGCCTCCGCCGAGATCTCCGGGTTGAACCGGCGGATCCGGAAGGTGACCGTGATGTAGGGAGAGGCCGCGGCCTCCGCCTCCACCTTGTCCAGAACAGGGGTTGCCATCAGTACTTACGCTCCATCGGCTGGTAGCGGGTCTGGACGACCGGCTTGTAGTCGAGACGGATGGATTCCGTCCCGTCGTCGCCCACCTCGCGGTACGCCATGGTGTGGCGCATGAAGTTGACGTCGTCGCGGTTCGGATAGTCCTCGCGGTAGTGACCGCCGCGGGACTCCTTGCGGGCGAGCGCGGAGACCGCCATGACCTCGGCCAGGTCGAGCAGGTTGCCCAGCTCGATGGCCTCCAGCAGGTCGGTGTTGAACCGCTTGCCCTTGTCCTGGATCGCGACGTTCCGGTAACGCTCGCGCAGCTCGGCGATCTTCTCGACCGCGGTCTTGATCGTCTGCTCGGTGCGGAACACCATGACGTTCGCGTCCATGGTCTCCTGCAGCTCGCGGCGCAGCGTCGCCACGCGCTCGGTGCCCGTGGAGGCGCGGAGCCGCTCGATCTGGCCGACGACCAGCTCGGCCGGGTTCTCCGGCAGTTCGACGTAGTCCGCCTTCTGGCTGTACTCCGCCGCCGCGATACCGGCCCGGCGGCCGAACACGTTGATGTCCAGCAGCGAGTTGGTGCCGAGGCGGTTGGCGCCGTGCACCGACACACAGGCGACCTCGCCGGCCGCGTACAGGCCCGGCACGACCGTGGTGTTGTCCGACAGGACCTCACCCTCGACGTTCGTCGGGATGCCGCCCATGGCGTAGTGCGCGGTCGGCTGGATCGGGATCGGGTCCGTGTACGGCTCGATGCCCAGGTAGGTGCGCGCGAACTCGGTGATGTCGGGCAGCTTGGCGTCCAGCTGCTCCGGCGGGAGGTGGGTGAGGTCCAGGTAGACGTGGTCGCCCTCGGGACCGCAGCCGCGGCCCTCACGGATCTCCGTGTAGATGGAGCGGGACACGACGTCACGGGACGCGAGGTCCTTCATGACAGGCGCGTACTTCTCCATGAAGCGCTCGCCGTCCTTGTTGCGGAGGATGCCGCCCTCACCGCGGGCGCCCTCCGTCAGCAGGATGCCCATGCGCCAGATGCCGGTCGGGTGGAACTGGAAGAACTCCATGTCCTCCAGCGGCAGCCCGCGGCGGTAGACGGCCGCCTGGCCGTCACCCGTCAGGGTGTGCGCGTTGGACGTCACCTTGAAGAACTTGCCGGTGCCGCCGGAGGCGTAGATCACGGCCTTCGCCTGGAAGACGTGGATCTCGCCGGTGGCCAGCTCGTACGCCACCACACCGGCCGACTTCTTGACGCCGTCGACCTCGGTGATCAGCTGGTCCAGGACGTAGAACTCGTTGAAGAACTCCACGCCCTCCTTGACGCAGTTCTGGTACAGCGTCTGGAGGATCATGTGACCGGTGCGGTCGGCCGCGTAGCAGGAGCGGCGGACCGGGGCCTCGCCGTGGTTGCGGCTGTGGCCGCCGAAGCGGCGCTGGTCGATGGTGCCGTTCGGGGTCCGGTTGAACGGCAGGCCCATCTTCTCCAGGTCGAGGACGGCGTCGATGGCCTCCTTCGCCAGGATCTCGGCGGCGTCCTGGTCGACCAGGTAGTCACCGCCCTTGACCGTGTCGAAGGTGTGCCACTCCCAGTTGTCCTCCTCCACGTTGGCCAGCGCGGCGGCCATGCCGCCCTGCGCGGCGCCCGTGTGGGAGCGGGTGGGGTAGAGCTTGGTCAGCACGGCGGTGCGGCTGCGCTTCGTGGACTCGATGGCCGCGCGCATGCCCGCGCCACCGGCGCCGACGATGACGGTGTCGTACTTGTGGATCTTCATGATTCTCGCAGCCCCGTGCCTAGCGGATGTTCGGGTCGAAGGTGAAGATCACCAGCGTGCCCAGCAGGATGGTGAACACCGTGGCGGTGTACAGCAGGCCCTTCAGCCACAGTCGGCTGGTCGGGCGCTCCGCGTAGTCGTTGATGACCGTGCGCAGGCCGTTGGCGCCGTGCAGCATCGCGAGCCAGAGCATCAGGAGGTCCCAGACCTGCCAGAACGGGGACGCCCAGCGGCCGGCCACGAAGGCGAAGCCGATCTTGGAGACGCCGCCGTCGAGGACGAGCTGGATGAGCAGGTGGCCGATGACCAGGACGACCAGCACGACGCCGGACAGGCGCATGAAGAGCCAGGCCGCCATCTCGAAGTTGCCCCGGGTCGAGCGGGGGGTCTTCTTGGTCCGCCTGCGCGGGGCCTCGATGAGCGGGGCCGGGTGATCGACGCTGTAGAGGCTCTCGCCCTCGACGGGGCCGATCCCGGACGCGGAGGTTTCAGTGGTGGACATGGGCGTCAGCTCCCGACGAGGGCACGATAGGCGTGGCCGAGGACGGGGTAGATCGCGCCGGCCATCAGGACGAGCCAGACGACGACCACGGTCCACAGCATCTGCTTCTGGTAGCGCGCGCCCTTGGACCAGAAGTCGACGGCGATGACACGCAGGCCGTTGAGCGCGTGGAAGAGGATGGCGGCGACGAGGCCGTACTCCAGCAGTGCGACGATCGGCGTCTTGTACGTGGCTACGACCTTGTCGTAGTCCTCGGGGGAGACACGGACGAGTGCGGTGTCCAGCACATGAACGAACAGGAAGAAGAAGATGAGGACGCCGGTGACTCGATGAGCCACCCAGGACCACATTCCTTCCCGGCCGCGGTACAGCGTTCCAGCCGGCACGGAAGAACCCTCCGGGAGCGAGGACTAGGGCCGCGCCGGCTTCGGTGTCGGTCGGGCCCGGCCGGGTACGGTCCACCGGCCCCCAGCATCGTAGCGACGTGCTGCCGCCTGGCTTACAGGGGGCCTACCTCGTGTGATCAAACTGGCACCGGACGGGCTATTGGCGGGCGGCCGCGGTGTGGCTGTGCGCGCCCCTGAGATAGGTGATCAGGCGCTGCTTCGCCAGGTGGCGGAGCTGGTCCGCCGTCACCACCCGCTCGTCGTCCGGATCGTTGGTCAATCGTGATCGGATGCCTTCGAGGGCCCGGTCGAGGGCCTCGCCGGGGGCGGAGTCACCCAGATAGATGACGAACACGTGGCCGAAACGGGCCTCGTAGGCGGCATGGGCGGCGCTGAGGGCCGTGTGGGCGGCGGAGTAGGCGTCGTCCGGGAGCTGGGGCAGGGACTCCCCGGCCAGGGCCTCGGCGAGGTCTGCCGGTGCCAGGTCGTAGGCCGCCTCGTCGGACGCGGCCAGGAGGGAGTCCAGGTCGGGGTAGGGGCGGTGGTCGGCGAGGCGGCGCGCCCAGTGGGGGCTGTGCAGGCAGGCCAGAAGAGCCTCGCGCACCTGCTCGGCGGGCGCGCTGTTGAAGTCCCGCAGCGGGATGGGAGCCGGCGCGCTGCGGGACTGTTCGGGGAATGCCGGTATGTCCGCTCGGCCGGTGAAGTCGGAGGCATACGGCAGACGGTGCGCAGACAGCGTGGGTCCTCGCGTCACATGTGGTGCGGCAGGGGATCTTGTGAAAGGTATGTCACCACGCTATCGAGTGCGGTCATCGAGTGTCCGAACAGGGCCCGAATTTCACTCGGACGGGAGAGTTTCGGAACGTGCGGTGGACGCGGCCCCGCCGGGAGGGCCGTAGGTTGGCGGTGTGACTCAGCACAGGCGCAGGGCATCGGCGAAGCAGGTGAGACGGCGGCGGGCGGTGGCCGCCGGGGCCTTCGTCGCCGCGGTCTCCCTCGGCGTGGGCATAGCCGTCTGGGCTTCCACCGGCGACGGCGGACGGCCCGCCGGGGCGGTGCGGCCGCCCTCCGGCAGCACCGGCGGGGTCACGCCCTCCGCCCCGGCCGCCCCCAGCCCCACCCCGACCCGGTCCTACCCCCTCTCCCAGACACCCCGCACCATCCCCGCGGTCCGCTCCCACACCCCCGCCCGGGGCCCCGGCTGGCGTCCGGCCCGCGGCGAGCGCGTGGTGGTGGGCGACCCCCGGCTGGCCGACGAGGGCCGCCTCATAGCCGGTGAGCTCGGCCTGTCGTACGCGGGCGAGCGGGACGACACCCGTCCCGGGGACATACGGCTGGCGCTCGGCGGAGACAAGGGCGCGAACCCGGAGTCGTACACCCTGACCGTGCGCGGCGGGGGCGTGGACATCACCGGACCCGCCGACGCCGGCGTCTTCTACGGCACCCGCACCCTCAAGCAGGAGGTCCACGGCGGCGGTACGGCCCCCGAGGGCGTCGTGCGCGACGAGCCCGCCAAGCCGCAGCGCGGGCTCATGCTGGACATCGCCCGCAAGCCGTTCACCGAGTCCTGGATCGAGGACCGGGTGCGCGAACTGGGCGACCTCAAGTTCAACCAGCTGGGACTGCACTTCTCCGACGACCAGGGCTTCCGGATCCAGTCCACGACCCACCCCGAGATCGTCTCCAAGGACCATCTGACCAAGGCACAGGTCAAGCGGATCGTGGACCTCGCCGCGAGCCGTCACATCACCGTCGTGCCGGAGATCGACTCGCCGGGGCACCTCGGCGCCGTCCTCGCCGCCCACCCCGACCTCCAACTGCGCAACGCCCGGGGCGGCGCGACACGCGGGGCCATCGACATATCCAAACCGGCCGCCGGTGCACTGGTCGACGATCTGCTCAACGAGTACGCCGGGCTGTTCCCGGGCGCCTACTGGCACCTCGGCGGCGACGAGTACCAGGCGCTCATGGCCACCGACCCGGCCGCCTCCTATCCGCAGCTGGCCGCCGCCGCCCGGCAGAAGTACGGCTCCGGCGGCACCGTCGCCGACCTCGCCACCGGCTGGCTGAACGCCCGCGCCGACACCGTCCGCGCCCACGACAGGACCATGCGGGCCTGGAACGACGGCTTCTACCGGGACACGTCCGTGCAGCCCGCGAAGGACCTCCAGGCCGCCTACTGGACCGGCAAGGAGATCGGCGCCCGGCAGCCCGACGCGTACCTCGCCCCGGGCCGCGAGGTCCTCAACTACAACGACGAGTTCCTCTACTACGTCCTCGGCGAGCCGCAGACCTTTGTCTACCCCACGGGGCAGCGGATCTACGAGCAGTGGAACCCCCGGGTGCTGCGCGGCACCACCGCCGTGCCCGCCCGCTACGACGGGCGGATACTCGGCGGCTCCCTCGCCGTCTGGTGCGACCTCGCCCATGCGCAGACGCAGGACCAGGTGGCCGCCGGGATACGGATGCCGCTGCGGGCCACCGTCCAGAAACTCTGGGACCCCGGCACCCCCGCCCTCAGCTGGCCGGAGTTCAGAAAGCTGGCCGACCGGCTGGACTGACCGGCTGGACCGACCGGCTGGGTTGACGGGCGGTCGGCCGGCCCCGAGAAGTCGCGCGCCCTGGCTGAAACCGTACCCCTGTGACATTCCGGGCCCGTCGCACGCAGTAAGGGGAAGTGCGGGCTCCGTATCGTCGGCGCCCTGGCGAGGGAGGCGTGGATGAGCCTGGTGGACCTGATCGCTCAGGCCGACGAACGCGGACTGGCCGCCGGCGGGTTGGCTTGTTTGGACCGCTGCGTGCCCCTGCTGGGCGGCGACGACGAGGTCCTGCGGCCGCTGTGGGCGAGCCTCACGGACGGCGGAGGCGACTGGGGCGAGGCCCTGGAGAAGGCACGCGCCGCGCTCCTCGACGCCCAGCAGCCCGCCGGTTCCCCGGAGTCCGTCGAGGACGAGGCCGCGCTCCTCGCCCGCCGGATGCTCGGCACCGCCCCCGCCCACTACACCGACGCCGGGATACGCGCCTGGGCCGACGCCTGCTCGGTCGCCTCGCTCCGGATACACGGCCTCCTCGACCCCGCCGAGGACGGCGACGCCCATGTCGACGGTCCGCGCGAGGGCCGCACGGAGGGCATGTCGCCGCTCGTCGCCGCCGAACTGCGCCGCCAGGTCACCGTCCTCGAACTGCTCGCCGAGCACGACGCGGTCGGGCTGCGCCGGGCACTGGAGGTGTCCGTCGAAGGACGCCGGGTGCTGCGCGCGGTGGTGTCCCGCCGGGCCCGCGGCCGGAGCTAGTCCGGGCTTGGGCCGACCCTGGCCTGAGGGGGTCCTGTGACCGCCCCGGGGACGTGTGGGGCGGTCCTGCGCCGATTGCGGGAAGGCCCCGGATTCCGGTGACGAAAACGCCGCTGACCTCGCTCTACCGAGTGTGACTGCACACGATGTGACAACACGGCAGGAGAGCAGGCCGCACGCCGCGGCGCAGCCGACGCGCTGGGCCGCGGACGCGGTGGCGACGATGCGCGAGGGCGCCCGGATGCGGCTCGACTACTCGGCGCGCAGTCTGTGGCGCGTCGACCGGATGATCGAGGACATACGGCGCGAGGGAGTGCCGTACGCCGCCGTCCGGAACGCGCTGCGCGGCTTCGGGGCGTACGCCGGTGAGGTGATCGTCCGGCAGGTCGGCGGTGAGTGGTGGGCCACCGGCGGCGAGCACTGGATCCGCACACCCGACGGCCGCCTCTGGGATCCCGTGGACGAGGCACGGCGCTGCTTCGGCGGCCACGGCTCGCTGCGCCTGCTGTGCCGGGACGCGGGCGGGGCCTGACGTGAGCCGGGACTGACGGAAGCCGGGACCGACACCCGGTGACAAATCCTTCGGCCGCGACGCTGAGCAGCGTGGGAACGGATTCGCCGCTGGCGCGAGCAGGAGCGCGAGCCCGGCACGGACGAGGACGGCTCTTGGGCCAGGACGCACAGCCCCGCCACGGGCAGGCGCACGACGGCGAGTTGGGTGCGGCCGTGGCGCGGGCGCAGGCGGGGGACGAGGCGGCTTTCACGGTCGTCTACCGACTGGTGCAACCCGGTCTGCTCGGGTATCTGCGCGGCATGGTCGGGGACGACGCCGAGGACGTCGCATCGGACGCCTGGCTGGAGATAGCGCGTGACCTGGGCCGGTTCCGGGGCGACGGCGCGGGGTTCCGCGGCTGGAGCGCGACCATCGCCCGGCACCGGGCGCTCGACCATCTGCGCCGCAGACGGGCGCGGCCGCGGACCACCACGCTGGACCCGGAGGTACTTGACCTGCCGTCCTGGCACAGCACCCATGAGCAGGCGCTGGAGACCATCTCCACCGAACTCGCCCTGCGCCTGCTCGCCGAGCTGCCGCGCGACCAGGCGGAGGCGGTGCTGCTGCGGGTGGTCGTGGGGCTGGACGGTCCGGCGGTGGCCCGGGTCCTGGGCAAGCGCTCCGGCGCGGTACGGACGTCCGCGCACCGTGGGCTGAAGCGGCTCGCGCGGCTGCTGGACGGGAGCGGGTGGGCGGATGGGGGAGCGGATGGGTGAGCGGCTGCGGACCGGGGCAACGGGCGGGCCGGAGGCGCTGGGGACGCTCCTGGGGGCGGCCCTGCGGGCGGGAGCCGCGGATCCGGCAGCCGAACGCCATGCCGCCGCCGCGTTCCGGGCCGCCCGGGGAACCGGGGAAACAGGGGCCGGGCGGGCGCGGACCCGGCGACGGGACGACTGGCGACCGGCGGACACGGAGAGCCCCTGTCCAGGTGTTTCCGGCTCCTCCTGACCACTGTTGGCCGGACGAGCGAGACGGCCGGGACCGCCACCCCCCACAGGAGAGGCCCCGGCCGTCGCGTGGTACGGACCGCGCGGCGGCCCGTACTTTCTACAGCGCCGGGAGTGCGCTTTCTGTCACACCTCACTGCGTCACGAGTTAGTTGCATCTTGTACCGACGTGGACGGGCAGTGGTTTCACGCCGTAACGTGCCTTTCGCGCCGGGCGCAGACGCATGGCCAATGCGGCGGACGGCGGATGCGAAACCGCGACCATCTATCGAGGAACCACGGGTGCTGGGGGACGACGCGGAGTTGACCGCCGCGGTGCGTGCGGCACAGGACGGGGACGAGACCGCGTTCCGGACTGTGTACCGAGCGGTGCATCCACGGCTGCTCGGCTATGTGCGCACCCTGGTCGGCGATCCCGACGCCGAGGACGTCACCTCCGAGGCCTGGCTCCAGATAGCCCGCGACCTGGAGCGCTTCAGCGGAGACGCGGACCGGTTCCGCGGCTGGGCCGCCCGGATAGCCCGCAACCGTGCGCTGGATCACATACGGATGCGCGGCCGCCGCCCCGCGATAGGCGGCGACGAGACCGAACTGACCGGCCGGGCCGCCGAGTCCGACACCGCGGGCGAGGCCATCGAGGCCCTGGCCACCGACAGCACCCTCTCCCTCATCGCCCGCCTGCCGCAGGACCAGGCCGAGGCGGTCGTCCTGCGCGTGGTCGTGGGCCTCGACGCCAAGACCGCGGCCGAGACGCTCGGCAAGCGCGCGGGCGCCGTACGCACGGCCGCACACCGCGGGCTGAAGCGGCTCGCGGAGCTGCTCGGTGAGGATCCGGAATCCGCCGGGGCGCTCGACGCGCTGCCGGCCCAGCGAGAGCCGCGTGGCAGCGCGGTGACGTCCGCCACTGTGACGCATATGCGCGCGCGGACGCAGAAGGACATGTGATGGCCGACAAGAGCTGTGCGTCCCAGGGAGACAGCTCCCGGACACCCGGCCGGTGGTTGAATCATGAAACGGCGGAGCGGCTGCTGCGCGGCGAGTCACCCGAAGTCACCGGCCCCGCCGCGGCCGAGCAGGCCGAACGGCTGGCCAAGGCCCTCGACGCGCTCGCCGCCGACGCCACCGTGGCCGGTGCCGAGCTCCCCGGCGAGGAGGCCGCGCTGGCCGCCTTCCGCAAGGCGCGCGAGACGGCACCCGCCGAGCGACCCGCCCGGGCCCGCGCCCCGCGCCGCCCCCGCTGGGCCCGTCCGGTGCGCCTCGCACTGGCCGGGGCACTGGTCGCGGGCACCGTCGGCGGGGTCGCGGTGGCCGCCGGAACCGGAGTCCTGCCGCAGCCGTTCGGCGACCACCGTCCGGGCCCCGCCGCCTCGGTGTCCGCCGCCGCGTCCTCCGAGAACCCGCCCGGCTCGCCCGCCCTGGACAGCGCGCAGGGCGGCAAGTCCGGCGTGCCGACGCCCGGTGTCACCCCGGCCGTCCCCGGCGGCTCCGCCCACGACACCGCGGACGGACCCGGCAGGGACGGCAAGGACGGCAGCGGGGGCAAGAACGGCAAGGGCGACAAGGGTGGGGACGACGGCGGCGGCGACCTGGCCGCGCCGTCCGGCAGGACCGGCACCTGGTGGAAGGCCGTCGCCCTGTCCTGCCAGGACATTCGCGACGGCAGGACGCTCGGCTCCGACCGCCGCCGCACCCTGGAGGGGGCGGCGGGCGGCTCCGCGCAGGTGGCGAAGTACTGCGCGTACGTCCTGGAGCTCACCGCGGGCCTCGGCGGCACCGGCAAGGACGGTGACGGCAAGGGCGACGGCGGCGAGGGCGACGGCTGGGGCGACGAGCAGGGTCACGGCGGTCACGGAGACCACGGCGGTCACCACGGCCGAGGGCACGGCGGCCGTCCGCGCGGCGGCAGCATCGACCAGGGCGGCGGCGACGGCGGCAGCACCGTGCTGCCCACCCCGACGTCCCTCGCCAACCTGCTCTGACCTGCGATTTTTAGGTTGTTGAAAGTTTTTCCACGCGAGGTGTGACGTTTCTTGGCACTCCGGCGCAGTAATGAGTGAGCCGACTGGTCATCGGCTGGCGCACGGAGCCGGGGTTCCCCCCGTACCCACGGCTCGTGCACTCGGCGCGGGCGGGACACGTTCCCCCGGTCCCGCCCGCGCCCCAATCCCACTGCCGCTCGCGGTCACCAGTGGACGACGACCTTGTCCCCGGTGCGGACCTGCGCGAACAGCCCGGCGATCGCCGCTTCGTCCCGTACGTTCACACAGCCGTGCGAGCCGCCCGCGTACCCGCGTGCCGCGAAGTCGTACGAGTAGTGCACCGCCTGGCCGCCGCTGAAGAACAGCGCGTACGGCATGGGGGAGTGATAGAGCGTCGAGACGTGGTGCCGCGACTTCCAGTAGACGCGGAACACGCCCTCCCGGGTCGGTGTGTACTGCGCGCCGAACCGCACCGACATCGTCGACCGTGTCCGCCCGTCCACCATCCAGCGCAGTGTCCGGGTGGTCTTGCTGATGCACAGCACGCGCCCGGTCAGACAACGCGGGTCGGGCGCGTCGGCCGGCTGGCCGCCCATCAGATACAGCTCCCAGGTGCCCGGCCGGTGCGTCATGCCCAGCAGCCGCTGCCAGGTGACGGTGTCGGTCCGGCCGGTCCTGGGCAGCCCGCGTTTGCCCTGGAAGCCCCTGACCGCCCGTTCCGTCAGATCGTCGTACGACCCCGTCGGCCCGTCGAAGAGCCACTCCACCTGGCGCAGCCGGGCCTGCAGTTCGCGCACACCGGTGCCCGAGTCACCACGGGACCACAGCACCCGGGCGGGCCTCCCCGCGGTGTCCCTCCCCACAGGCGGGGAGCCGGACGGCAGCCGGGCGTGCACCGGTGAGCGGGGCCTGCCGTCCTGCGCCGCGGTCGGCTGGACCGTACAGCCGCACAGCACGGCGAGTGCGGCGGCGGCCGAGGCGAGTGCGGTGGTCGTTCCTCCGAGGCTCCCCATGCCCCAGATGCTTCCCGGCGTGAGCGCCGTCGAACTCCGGGGCATCGTGAGAAGTGAACGACGTACTGCGGAGGCACACCATGGCACGTGAGTCGGAGTCCGGACTGCCGATCGAACCGGTCTACGGGCCACACGACCTCGGGGGCTGGGACCCCGCCGAGCGGCTGGGCGAGCCGGGCGGGTTCCCCTACACCCGCGGGGTGTACCCGACGATGTACACGGGCCGCCCCTGGACCATGCGTCAGTACGCCGGCTTCGGCACCGCGACCGAGTCCAACGCCCGGTACAAGCAGCTGATCGCGCACGGCACCACGGGTCTGTCCGTCGCCTTCGACCTGCCCACCCAGATGGGCCACGACTCCGACGCGCCACTCGCCCACGGCGAGGTCGGCAAGGTCGGCGTCGCCATCGACTCCCTCGACGACATGCGGGTGCTGTTCGGCGGGATCCCGCTGGACAAGGTGTCGACGTCGATGACCATCAACGCCCCGGCGGCCCTGCTGCTCCTGCTCTACCAGCTGGTGGCGGAGGAACAGGGAGTGTCCGCCGACCGGCTGACCGGGACGATCCAGAACGACGTCCTGAAGGAGTACATCGCGCGCGGGACGTACATCTTCCCGCCCAAGCCGTCGCTGCGGCTCATCGCGGACGTCTTCAAGTACTGCCGGGCCGAGATGCCGAGGTGGAACACGATCTCGATCTCCGGCTACCACATGGCGGAGGCGGGAGCGTCCCCCGCGCAGGAGATCGCCTTCACCCTCGCCGACGGCATCGAGTACGTCCGTACGGCGGTCTCGGCGGGCATGGACGTCGACGACTTCGCGCCCCGCCTGTCCTTCTTCTTCGTGGCCCGTACGACGCTCCTGGAGGAGGTCGCCAAGTTCCGCGCCGCACGCCGGATCTGGGCGCGGGTGATGAGGGAGGAGTTCGGCGCGCGGAACCCCAAGTCGCTGATGCTGCGCTTCCACACCCAGACGGCCGGCGTCCAGCTCACCGCGCAGCAGCGGGAGGTGAACCTGGTGCGGGTGGCCGTACAGGCCCTCGCCGCCGTGCTCGGCGGCACCCAGTCCCTGCACACCAACTCCTTCGACGAGGCGATCGCGCTGCCCACCGACAAGAGCGCCCGCCTCGCCCTGCGCACCCAGCAGGTACTGGCCCACGAGACCGACGTCACCGCCACCGTCGACCCGTTCGCCGGGTCGTACGCCGTCGAGCACATGACGGACGACGTGGAGGCGGCCGCGCTTGACCTGATGCGCCGGATCGAGGACATGGGCGGCGCGGTCGCCGCGATCGAGCGCGGTTTCCAGAAGAGCGAGATCGAACGCAACGCGTACCGCGTCGCCCAGGAGACGGACGCCGGCGACCGGGTGGTCGTCGGCGTCAACCGCTTCCGGCTGGACGAGGAGGAACCGTACGAACCCCTCCGGGTGGACCCCGCGATCGAGGCACGCCAGGCGGAACGCCTGACCAGGCTCCGCGCCGAGCGGGACCGGCGCGCGGTGGACGCGGCCCTGACGGCCCTGAAGGAGACGGCCCAGGGCGAGGACAACGTCCTCTACCCGATGAAGGAGGCACTCCGCGCCCGGGCGACGCTCGGCGAGGTGTGCGACACGCTGCGGGAGGTGTGGGGGGTGTACGTGCCGTCGGAGACCTTCTGAACGATCCTCCGGGAAGTCCGGGAGGTCCGGGAAGTCCTGTCACACCTCCGTGCGACACTCGATCCCATGTTCGGTGTCATTGATCTCCCCACCTATCTGGCAGGACTCGTTCTGATCATCCTGCTGCCCGGCCCCAACTCGCTGTACGTGCTGTCCGTCGCCGCCCGGCGCGGGGTACGGGCGGGGTACACCGCTGCGGCCGGTGTCTGGTGCGGGGACACCGTGCTGATGACGTTGTCGGCGGCGGGGGTCGCCTCGCTGCTCCAGGCGAACGCCCTGCTGTTCGGGATCGTGAAGTACGTGGGTGCCGGATACCTGGCCTGGCTCGCGGTCGGGATGCTGCGCGCGGCGTGGGGGATGTGGCGGGCGCGGCGGGAGGAGACCTCCGGCGAGGAGGCCCCGGCCGACGGATACGAGCGGCCCTTCCGGCGGGCCTTCGTCGTCAGCCTCGTCAACCCCAAGGCGATCCTGTTCTTCGTCGCCTTCTTCGTGCAGTTCGTCGACCCGGGCTACGCCTACCCGGCCCTGTCCTTCGCCGTGCTCGGCGCGTTCCTCCAGCTGGTCAGCTTCCTCTACCTCAGCGCGCTGATATTCGGCGGCACGAAGCTCGCCGCCGCGTTCCGCCGCCGCAAGCGGCTGTCGGCGTCCGCCACCTCGGCGGCCGGGGCGCTGTTCCTGGGGTTCGCCGTCAAGCTGTCGCTGGCGAGCGTGTGATCCCGTACCGGTGCCGTCCGGCGCGGGCGGCGGGGCCCGCTACCGCGTCAGGTGACCGCGCAGCATCGGTGTGAAGCGGTCCTCGACGAAGCGGTTCAGCAGCCGGGCGAGCAGCAGCATGGCCGACACCGTCAGCAGGAAGGTGCCGTAGGAGGGGATGCCCAGGTTCTGGTGCAGGACCTTGATGACGACCCAGCCGAGATGCTCGTGGACCAGGTAGAAGGGGTAGGTCAGCGCGCCTGCCGTGGTCAGCCAGCGCCAGTTCGCCCGGCGCAGCCGGCCCAGCGCGATCGTCATGACGGCGACGTAGCCGAAGGTGACGACGAGCATGATGCTGGTGGCGCTGCGGAAGGAGAACGCGTGCACGCTCGCCGGGTGCCACAGCCGCTCGACCGCGTAGTACTGGCCGATCAGCCAGCTCACCGTCACGATGCCCCACGCGTACGCGTCACGCCGGTCGCGGTGCACGAGGTACAGCCCGATGCCGCCGATGAAGTACGGCGCGTACTCGGGCATCACCACGATGTCGAGCACCGGCATTTTCGCGCCCTGGCTGACGGCCGCCGCGACCGTCCAGACGGCGCAGAACATGATCACCCGGCGCCGGTTCGCCCCGGGCAGCACCACGAACAGGGCGAACAGTGCGTAGAAGCGGATCTCGCACCACAGCGTCCAGCACACGCCCAGGACCCGGTCGGCGCCCAACGGCTGCTGGAGCATGGTGAAGTTGACCAGGAAGTCGCTCGGCGAGACCGCCTCGTACACCACCCCCGGTAGCGCGAACACCGCCGTGACCAGGATGAGCGCCGCCCAGTAGGCGGGCATCAGCCGGGAGACGCGGGAGGCGAAGAACGCGCGGAGCGGGCGGCCCCAGCCGCTCATGCAGATGACGAAGCCGCTGATCACGAAGAACACCTGCACGCCGAGGCAGCCGTACGCGAACAGGTGGTGCAGGGAGGGGAACTGGTGCTTGGGGGAGGATCCCCAGGCCCGGGTGACATCGCCGTCCCGGCCGCCGTAGTGGTACATGGCCACCATCAGCGCGGCGACCAGCCGCAGTCCGTCCAGGGCGCGCAGCCGGTTCTCGCGCGGTGCGGACGGCCCGGACGGCGCGGACTGCCGCGGCACTTCGGGCCGCCGGGCCGCCGGTTCGGCCACCACGCCCTGGGTGGCTCCCCGGGCGTCCCCAGGCGTGTCGATCACTGGTGTCCCCTCGTTCCCCTGGTCATAGATCTGGTCATAGATCTGGTCGGAGATGTTCGCGCCACGGCGGGCTCAGCCGCCCACGGACCGCTTCAGCGAGCGCGCCCGCCGCGCGACCCGCCGTACCGTCGCGCTGCGCGGGATGAAGGCGAGCTGGGACGGGACGGCGCCGGGCAGCGCGAGCGAGGTCAGCCGGCGCCGCTTGAAGTAGCTCCAGGTGCGCTGGTTCAGATGCTTCGTCAGATAGGCCTCGGCTGCCGGGCGCAGCGTGGGGTAGATCTTCGGCTGCATGGCGTAGCTGACGGCCCGGACGAGCTCGTTCAGCCGGTCCACGTCCACGGTCCGGCGCTGCTCGGCGACGGCCGCCCGGTCCGACAGCTCGGGCAGCAGCGCGTCCACGACGGTCACGGGCACCCGGTTGCTGTTCTCGTACGGCGCCAGCTGCTCCAGCAGCTTCCCGGTGCCGACGCGGGCGACCGGCAGGCCGTACAGCGCGGAGGCGGTGAGCAGCGCGGTGGAGAAGCAGCCGACAACCAGCGCGGGACGCATCCGCTGGTAGAGGACCTCGGCGAGGACCGGCGTGTCGAGCACCGTGAGATCGGCGCCGAGCCGTTCGGCCTCCTTCTCCAGTGCGCGCGACCAGCGGGCCGGGGCGGAGGGGTGCGGCTTGAACACCACACGGGTGTGGCCGAGACCGACCGCACCCTTCAGCATCCGCACATGGAGGTCCTCCTCCTCCTCGGCGGTGAGGATGTCGAGCGCGGAGAGGTACTGGCCGAGCAGCAGGGCCGGCTCCTCGGCGGCGGGCAGCTCGTCACCGGTGTCGGCCAGCGAGGCGAGCACCTTCAGGAAGGCGTCGGTGGGCACGATCTCCGGTTCGACGCCGAACTCGGTGAGCAGCACCGGCGTGAGGCCCTGGACCAGGTCCAGGTGCAGCAGGCGGTCGATGCGGGTGCCGACCAGGGGGTCGATCTTGTTGCGGGTGGGGCCGTAGCTCATCAGGCCATCCGCGTAGACGGTGACGGGAGCGCCGGTGAAGATCTGGGTGAAGCCGAGCGCCGGGTTGACCTGGATGGACTCCACGGCGAGCTCGATGTCGTCGTCGCCGAGCTGCCACAGCAGCCGCAGGTACCGCTCCCACAGCGGTACGTCGTCCGGGCGGGGGGCCCAGCCGCCGGGGTGGAACGGGGAGATGGTCTCGTTCCAGGAGAGCACCTCGTCGAAGCGGTCGCGCAGCCGCTCGAAGCCCGGCATCCGGTCCAGGGGGGTGCTGGTCTCCGGCGCGGCCGCGTTGTTGCAGACGAGCAGGATGCGGCGGTCGGCGTCGGAGAAGCGGTCGGAGTCGAGGGCGGCGGCGAGCGTGGCGGTGCCGTAGAGCGTCGACGCGAGGAAGATCTGGGTGGTCACGCGGCGGCTCCCGCGGTGGCTCCCGTGGCGGCGGGACGGCGGCGCAGTCGGCGCAGCCGTGTCGCGCGCTGGACGTCCATGGAATCGAGTGCGTCCTTCAGCAGGTCCTGCGGCATGCGCCGCAGGGCGGCAGCGCTCAGCGACTTCAATTTCCGTGCCACCGGCGGTTCGAACCTTTCGATGGAACTCAGATGATGGGAGATGATCGCACAATATGTGCGCACGGCTTTCGGTAGGAGTTTATTCGCGTCGCCGTCCTGTGCGGTTTCCTCGATCACCTGATCGAAAGCGCGAAGAAAATCAAGCTGCCGCACATCACCGATCTGAGTGAGGGAAGAGGCGACCCCGCGCCGGTAGAAAACGCCGAGCAGGCCGACCGCGGCGAAGGATTCCGCCTCCCGGTGCAGTTTCCAGATCCAGGGACGATCTTCCGCCGTGCGCAGCCCGTCGGTGAAGTGCAGCACGCCCTTGTCGACCAGCCGGCGGTGGTAGGCGCCCGCCCACGCGTAGGCGTAGTCCACCGAGGTCGACCGGTCGGCGGGCAGGATGGCGTCCCGGGGGTTGAGCACCACGCCGCGCCTGCCCTGGGGGACCCGGTGGACGGCCCGTGCCCGCCCGGTGCACTGCACATGGTCGGTGCGCACGAAGTCGCAGCCCAGCTCGTCCATGGCCGTGACGAGCTGCGGATAGTAGCCGGGAGCGAGCCAGTCGTCGCCGTCCAGGAAGGTCAGGTACTCGCCGCGCGCCCTGTCGATGCCGGTGTTGCGGGCGGTGGCCAGACCTCCGTTCGTCTCGTGTCTGACGTACACCGAGCCCGGCAGCTCGCGCTCGGCGCGCACGAGGATCTCCGGGGTCTCGTCGCGTGAGCAGTCGTCGACGAGAATGAATTCGAAGTCCTCACGTGCGTTCGCACGGAGAGACTTCAGGGTGTCGGGTGCGTATTGCTGCACGTTGTAGAACGGCACGATGACGGAGAGCTTGACCACGGAGGCGACGTTAGGCGGGGGCCCGGCATCCGTCTTGGCCGCAAGCTTGATATCGGGTGAACGACGTGTGGCGATATTGTTAACCCGGCAGATCCGGTGTGTATTCCCGGTTGGATTCGCAATTCGTAGACACGTTGTTAACCCTTTGTTGGATTCGGGTTGGGCAGAACCTCGGAATGCCTTCCTAGCGTCTTCGGTGTGCCAGTAAGTGCAACGAAGTCTCCGCGGGTCGCCGTCCTGGCCGACTCCGACACCCGGTGGAAGTGGGGCGCGCTCACCGCGCAACGCGTCGTACCGGGAGTACCGGAAGAGTCCGCAGGGCCGGGCATCCGGCTGGACGGCTACCTCCTGCGGGGCCGCGCCACCCCCACCCCCCGCCAGCTGACGGAAGTCGGAGTCCGCGCGGACTCGCTCCGCGAGGTCACCGCCGTCGAGTTCCTGCGGGCGATCCGCGAGGAATCGTACGACGTCCTCGTCCTCGCCCTCGTCGGCGGTGCCGTACAGGCCGTGCTGCACGGTCTGCGGCGGCTCTGGGAGGGCACCGGCGAACGCCCCGTCGTCGTCACCGGCTACGTCGGCGTCGTCTACGAGAAGCTCGCCGACGGCCTGCTGCTGCGCCACGGCGCCGACCTGGTCCTCGCCAACTCCCGCCAGGACGCGGAACGCTTCCGGGCCGTGTACGAGGGAGTGGGCGCCGACGCCCGTGCGGTGACCGAGGTCGCCCTCCCCTTCCTCGGTGGGCAGCCCCACACCGGCGAACACGACCCCCGCACGGTGGTGTTCGCAGCGCAGCCCTCCGTCCCGGAGAACCGCAGGGACCGCGCGTACCTGCTGGACCGGCTCATCCAGCACGCCCGCCGACACCCCGAGCGCGAGGTGCTGCTGAAGCTGCGCTCCAAGCCGGGCGAGCACACCACCCACATCGAGGAACTGCCCTACCAGAAGCTGGCGCAGGGCCAGGACCTCCCCGCCAACTTCCGTCTGGTGTACGGGCACATGGGCGAGGTGCTCGACCGCACCGACCTGCTCGTCACGGTCAGCTCGACGGCCGCGCTGGAGGCCCTGCACCGCCGGATCCCCACCGCCGTCCTCACCGACCTGGGCGTCCGCGAGACGCTCGGCAACCACCACTTCGCCGGCTCCGGCTGCCTCGCCTCCTGGGACCAGCTCGACGCCGGGCACCGGCCCGAGCCCGACAAGGAATGGGTCGCCCGGCAGGGCGTCGCGGCCGAAGGCTCCTACGACACCGCCTTCGACGAGGCACGGGAGCGCATCGCCGGACTGCTCGACCGCGCCGGTGGGCTGCCGCCCCTGGAGCCCTACTACACGACCCGGACCGCGCCCGGCTATCTGCCCGGGATCCTCGCCCGCCACCACCTGGGCCCCGACGGCACCCCGCTGCCGGGCGCCCCGGCCGCCGACAGGACGCCCGGACCGGTCCGCCGGATCGTGCGCCTGGCCGCGCGCGGCGCCTACCGCCACGGCGTCCAGCGGGTCGCCCCCGTGATCCGGCGGATGGGGGAACTGTGAGCGACCTGATCCCGCGCCAAGGGCCTCCGGGCCATCGCCAAGGACACCCAGGAAGCGAAGGCCGTCGAGGCCGTCAAGGAGAGGAACCCATGTCCCACCCCGAAGCGGTCCGCGCGGCCCCGGTACGCCGGGTGCTCGCGGTGATCCCCGCCCGCGGCGGCTCCAAGGGTGTGCCCGCGAAGAACCTCGCCCCGGTCGGCGGCGTCCCACTGGTCGCCCGAGCCGTCCGCGAGTGCCGGGCCACCCGCCTGGTGACCGACGTCGTCGTCTCCACCGACGACCGGGCGATCGCCGCCGCGGCCCGCCAGGCCGGCGCCGAGGTGGTGCTGCGCCCTGCCGCCATCGCCGGCGACACCGCCACCTCCGAGGCCGCCGTCCTGCACGCCATGGAAGCCCACGAGGCGCTGCACGGCTCGCCCGTCGACGTGGTCCTGCTCGTCCAGTGCACCAGCCCGTTCCTGTCCCGCGAGGACGTGGACGGGGTCGCGGGAGCCGTGGCCGAGAACGGTGCCGACACCGCCGTGACCGTGGCCGCCTTCCACGGCTTCATCTGGCGGGACGCGGCGGACGCCCCGCTGCCGCTGTCGGTACCGGCCGGGGCGGTGGATCCGGTCGTCGCCGACGGCGGCTACGGCGTCAACCACGACAAGTCCTTCCGCCCGCGCCGCCAGGACCGCCCCCAGGACCTGCTGGAGACCGGCGCCGCCTACGCGATGGACGCGGCCGGCTTCCGCGAGCACCGGCACCGCTTCTTCGGCCACACCGAGCTGGTCCGCACCGACCCGGCCCGGGTGCTGGAGATCGACGACCCGCACGAGCTGGCCCGCGCCAGGGCCCTGGCCCCGCTGTTCGACGCGGCCAGGCCCAGCACCCTCCCGACCGCCGCCGACATCGACGCGGTCGTACTGGACTTCGACGGCACCCAGACCGACGACCGGGTGCTGATCGACTCCGACGGACGGGAGTTCGTCTCCGTACACCGCGGCGACGGACTCGGCATCGCGGCTCTCCGCAGAAGCGGCCTGAAGATGCTGATCCTGTCCACGGAACAGAACCCGGTCGTCGCCGCACGAGCCCGGAAGCTCAAGCTCCCGGTGCTGCACGGCATCGACCGCAAGGACCTCGCACTCAAGCAGTGGTGCGAGGAGCAGGGCATCGCGCCCGAGCGCGTGCTCTACGTCGGCAACGACGTCAACGACCTCCCGTGCTTCGCCCTCGTGGGCTGGCCCGTGGCGGTCGCGAGCGCCCACGACGTCGTACGCGGCGCCGCACGCGCGGTCACCACGCTGCCCGGTGGCGACGGCGCAGTCCGAGAGATCGCCAGCTGGATCCTCGGCCCCTCTCTCGATTCCCTCACCAAGTAAGGACACCCCCGGTCATGATCAACTCCCGTCTGCGCACGTTCGGTTCGCGCGAGGTCGGCCCCGGCCGTCCCGTCTACATCTGCGGCGAGATCGGCATCAACCACAACGGTGAGCTGGAGAACGCCTTCAAGCTGATCGACGTGGCCGCCGAGGCCGGCTGCGACGCCGTCAAGTTCCAGAAGCGCACCCCCGAGATCTGCACCCCGCGCGACCAGTGGGACATCGAGCGCGACACCCCCTGGGGCCGGATGACCTACATCGACTACCGCCACCGCGTGGAGTTCGGCGAGGACGAGTACCGGCAGATCGACGCGTACTGCAAGGAGAAGGGCATCGCCTGGTTCGCGTCCCCGTGGGACACCGAGGCCGTCGCCTTCCTGGAGAAGTTCGACCTGCCCGCCCACAAGGTGGCCTCCGCCTCCCTGACCGACGACGACCTGCTCCAGGCCCTGCGCGCCACCGGCCGCACGGTCATCCTCTCCACCGGCATGTCCTCCCCGAAGCAGATCCGCCACGCGGTCGAGGTGCTCGGCAGCGAGAACATCCTCATGTGCCACGCCACCTCCACCTACCCGGCGAAGGCCGAGGAGCTCAACCTGCGCGTGATCAACACCCTGGAGACGGAGTACCCGAACGTCCCGATCGGCTACTCCGGCCACGAGACCGGCCTCCAGACCACGCTGGCCGCCGTCGCCCTCGGCGCCGCCTTCGTCGAGCGCCACATCACCCTCGACCGCGCCATGTGGGGCTCCGACCAGGCCGCCTCCGTGGAGCCGCAGGGCCTGACGCGTCTCGTCCGCGACATCCGCACCATCGAGGCCTCCCTCGGTGACGGCGTCAAGAAGGTCTACGACTCCGAGCTCGGCCCGATGAAGAAGCTGCGCCGTGTCGCGGGCGTCGTCACCGAGGCGGAGATCGCGGCGGCGGCGGGCGAGCCGGTCACGGTCTGAACCGCTCACGGTCCGCCCGGTCACGGTCCGAGCGAAGGCCGCCGCGGCGCGCGCCGGACCACGGGCGACGGACCACAACACGCACAACACCACGCAACGCCTTACGACGGGACGGTCGTACGTCGATGAGCCCCCGCGCCGGGAACACCGGCACCCCCCTCCGCGCCCCCGCGACTCTCGCGTTCGTGGAGAGCCCGGTACAGCTGCTGAACGTGCTGGAATGGGCGCATCTCCACGAGCTGAGAGGGGCCGGTGGCACCGGCGTGGGGCCGCTGACGCCCGTCGTCCCGCCACAGCTGAGGCGCTCCCCGGCCGGCGAGCCGCCACCGCCGGCCCCGGAACTGACGCTCGTCGTCCTGTCCCCGACCGACCCCATGACCCGGGGTCAGCTGCGTCGCATGGCCGACCTGGCCCGGGACGAGGGGTACCGGGTGCGCTGGGAGGAGGCCCGGGGAGGCACGACCGCGCCGTTCCACACGATCGGCGGCCTGGCGGGCGCGTTGCGCCGGGCCGACCGCATCGTGATGGGGGACCCGTTCTCCCGCTACGTACAACTGCTGCTCACGATCACCCGGGCAAAGGAGCTGGTGGTGGTCGACGACGGCACGGCGACGATGGAGTTCGTCGTCCAGCTCGCCCGCGGTGAGCGCCTGGTCCGCTGGCACCGCAAAGGCGGCCGCCCCGGCCCGCGCGACCTGTTCTTCGCCCCCGTCTCCTCCTCCGCCCGCCGCCGCCTCACCCCGCGCGGGGGCCGCCGGGTGGAGGTCTTCTCCTCCATGCCGATGGAGGAGACCCCGCCGGGCGTCACGGTCACCGCGAACGACTTCGCCTGGACCCGGGCCCGCTTCGGCCCGCCGCGCATCACCAAGGGCGCGGACATGGTCGGCACCTCCCTGGTGGAGACCGGCGTGGTCGACGGCGACCGCTACCTGGAGGCCGTCCGCACCCTGGCCAGGGCCCACGGCGCCACCCGCTACTTCGCCCACCGCCGCGAGAACACCGGCAAACTGCACCGCCTGGCCACCGAGACGGACCTGGAGATCGTCCGTCCCGACCTCCCGCTGGAACTGATCGCCCGCCGAGGCCCCATCGGCCGTACGATCCTCAGCTTCCCGTCCACGGTGGTCCACACGCTTCCGCTGGCGCTGGCCGGGACGGGGGTGAAGGTCGCGGTGTGCGACATCGACCCCGCCTGGCTGACGGAGAACGCCTCGCCCCGGGCCCAGGGCTTCCTGTCGGGCGTCACCGGGACGGCCCGGGACGTGCACCGGCTGGCGGCGGTCACGACGGTCACGACGGTCACGGCGGCCACGGGGCCGGTCTGAGACGTCGTGACGGCCTTCTCGTGACGGCCCTTTCGTGACGGCTATTTCGGGTCCTGGTCGAACTTCGAGGTCGACCAGACATAGCCGAGCACCGTGAGACCCAGGCACCAGCCGACGGCGAGCCAGCCGTTGTTGCCGATCCCGGTGCCGAGCAGCAGACCGCGCAGTGTCTCGATGGCCGGGGTGAACGGCTGGTACTCGACGACCGGCTGAATCCAGCCCGGCATCGAGTCGATGGGGACGAAGGCGCTGGAGAGCAGCGGCAGCAGGACCAGCGGGAGCGCGTTGTTGCTGGCGGCCTCGGCCGTCGGGCTGATCAGGCCCATGCCGACCGCGATCCAGGTGAGCGCCATGGCGAAGAGCACGAGCAGCCCGAACGCCGCGAGCCACTCCAGGACGGTGGCATCGGCGGAGCGGAACCCGATGGCCACGGCGACGGCACCGACGAGGACCACGCTGATGACGGACTGCAGCACGCTGCCGATGACATGTCCGACGATCACGGAACCGCGGTGGATGGCCATCGTGCGGAAGCGGGCGATGATGCCCTCGGACATGTCGTTGGAGACGGAGACCGCGGTGCCGACCACCGTGCTGCCGATGGTCATCAGCAGCAGGCCGGGGACGATGTAGGCGATGTACGCGGACCGGTCCGGACCGCCGCCCCCGATGCCCGCGCTCATCGTGTCGCCGAACACGTACACGAAGAGCAGCAGCAGCATGATCGGGGTGAGCAACAGGTTGAGGGTGAGGGAGGGGTAGCGCCGGGCGTGCAGGAGGTTGCGGCGCAGCATCGTTGAGGAGTCGCGCAGGGCGACGGCGAGGGAGCTCATCGGACAGCCTCCTTGGGCTGGTTGGGGATGCCGCTGCCGTCGGTGCCGCCGGTCAGGGCGAAGAAGACGTCGTCGAGGTCGGGGGTGTGCAGCGCCAGTTCGTCGGCCTCGACACCGGCCGAGTCGAGCCGGTCCAGGACGGAGCGCAGCTCGCGCTGGCTGCCGTCGCTGGGGATCCGCAGCGCGAGGGCCTCGTCGTCGCGGGCGGCCTCGCCCAGGACGGAGACGGCGCCCCGGTACGCGGCCGGGTCGGTGAAGCGGAGCCGGACATGTCCGCCGGGGACGAGCCGCTTCAGCTCCTCGGCCGTGCCCTCGGCGGCGAGCCTGCCGTCGTCGAGCACGGCGATACGGTCGGCGAGCTCGTCGGCCTCCTCCAGGTACTGGGTGGTGAGGAAGACGGTGACGCCGTCCGTGACCAGCTCGCGGATGATCTGCCACATGTTGTGCCGGGAGCGCGGGTCGAGACCCGTGGTCGGCTCGTCGAGGAAGATGATGCGCGGATCGCCCACCAGGGTCATGGCGATGTCGAGGCGGCGCTTCATACCGCCGGAGTAGGTGGAGGCGGGCTTCCTCGCGGCCTCGGTGAGGTCGAACCGCTCCAGCAGGTCGGCGGCGACCCGACGTCCCTCGCGCCTGGACAGGTGGTGCAGGTCCGCCATGAGGAGCATGTTCTCCTCGCCGGTGATCAGCCCGTCGACGGCGGAGAACTGTCCGGTGACGCCGATCGCCGCGCGTACGGCCTGCGGGTCGGTGGCGAGGTCGTGACCGCCGACGGTGATCCGGCCGCTCGCGGGGTCGGGGGAGACGAGGGTGGAGAGGATCTTGACGACGGTGGTCTTGCCGGCGCCGTTCGGGCCGAGCAGGGAGAACACCGTTCCTTCCGGGACGGTCAGGTCGACGCCGTCGAGGACGGTCTTGTCGCCGTAGGACTTCCGCAGCCCGTTCGCCGCGATGGCCAGGTCGGTCACGAGAGTGCCCTTTCTCGAAAGGTTCACAGGCTGCGGGCGGTGATGTCGCCGTAGGCGGTGGTCGCGTGGATGTTCAGGCCGGCGTCGGCGCCGTCGGTGTTGGCGAGCGCGTTGTGGATCCGGCCGTAGGAGGTGCCGGCGTCCAGCGACGCGGAGACTCCGCGGGCGGCACCGGCCGAGATGTCGCCGTGCTCGGTGCGCAGGGTGACGGTGCCGCGCATGGCCTCGGTGACGTGGATGTCGCCCTTCTGGGTGCTGATCTCCGCGGGGCCGCCCAGGCGGCCGACCGAGACGTCACCGGCGAGAAGGGTGAGGCGGGCGCTCGCGGTCTCGTCCAGCTTGACCGAACCGTGCGCCCCCTCGAAGACGACGTCGCCGAGCCGTCCCACGCCCCGGAGTTCGGCACTGGCCGCCTTCGCCTCGACGCGGGAGCCGGCGGGCAGCTGGACGGTCACCTCGACGGACCCGGAGGCGCCGAGGAACCGGTTCTTCGCCGCGGGGATCTCGATCCGCAGAACGCCGTCACCGTAGGCGACCTCGGTCTGCTCCGCCGCCTTCACGTCGCGGCTCTTGGAGGCGTCCGCGGGCAGGATCTCGACGGTGGTGTCGGCGCGGTCGGCGGCGATGAACCGGATGCGTCCCGCGGGGATGTCGAGGACGGCCGCGACGGGGGCGGGGGTGTGGAACTTCTGCATGGTGTGCTCCTTGGTCCGTCTGTGTTTCCGACATAAGAAACGCTACGTTGCGTTCACGAGTCTGGCAACGAGCTTGTTGCGTACGAATGTCATTCATGCAGGTCAATGCAGGTATTTTGTTGCAATGGCTTCGAGCCTAACGCAACGGTGGATCCTAGGTGCGTTGCAATGGATTGAAGGTGAACGCTATGCTGGGGGCACCAGGGACGACGAAGGGGACCCGCGATGCCGGGAGGCAGACTCACCCAGCAGGAACGCCAGCAGATCGCGCTCGGGCTGGCCGACGGCCACGCCTACGCGGAGATCGCCAGGCGACTCGACCGTCCGACCTCGACCGTCACGCGCGAGGTCATGCGCAACGGCGGCCCAACGGCCTACCGGGCCGAACTCGCGCACCGCGCCACCGAACACCGCGCCCACCGGCGCAGGCAGACCGCGCCCCAGGGGTCGGCGGAGAGCGGGCAGGTGCACGGCCGTGACGTCGAGGCCGTGCGCGAGTACGAGGAGGTGTTCACCACCGTCCTCATGCAGTCGGGCCTGCCCCGGATGATGGCCCGGGTGCTGGTCTGCCTCTACACCACCGACGCGGGCAGCCTCACCGCGTCCGAACTCGTCCAGCGCCTACAGGTCAGCCCCGCCTCCGTCTCCAAGGCGATCGCGTTCCTGGAGGGCCAGAGCCTCGTCCGCCGCGAACGCGACGAAGGCCGCCGTGACCGCTACGTGGTCGACGACGACGTCTGGTACCAGTCGATGATCGCCAGCGTCCACGCCAACAACCGGCTGGTCGAGACCGCACGGCAGGGCGTCGGCGTCCTCGGCCCCGACAGCCCGGCCGCCACCCGCCTCGAAAGCATCGCCCGCTTCCTCGACTTCGTCTCCGAGAGCATCGTCCGCGCCGCGGAACAGGCCCGCGAAGTCCTCTACACGAAGCCCGGGACACCCCCGCCCGGAGACGGCACCGAGGGACGCTAGCCGTCACCGTCCACCGTCAGCGGCCCCGCCTGCGGGCCAGTACGAAGGCCCGCGGGCGCTTCTCGTCCTCCAGGGGCTCGCGCAGCAGCGTCGCCCGGATCTCCAGACCCGCCTCGGCCAGGAGGGCGCCGACCGCGTGGGCGGGTCGCCAGTGGTAGGCGAGGTCGATCTCGTGGCCGAAGCGTTCGGTCAGGTGCAGTCCGCCCCGTTCACCCGTCTGGAAGGCCAGCAGCACATGGCCCCCGGGGGCCAGGACACGGTGGAACCCGGCGAAGGTCGCCGGCAGGTGGTCGTCCGGCACATGGATGAGCGAGTAGAGCGCGACGATCCCGGACAGTGTCTCGTCCGGAAGGTCCAGGGACGTCATCGAGCCGACGTGGAAGCGCAGGTGCGGGTGGGCCTCGCGGGCCAGGGCCACCATCCCGGGGGAGAGGTCGACGCCGAACACGGGCACGCCCAGGTCGTGCAGGCGGGCGGTGACGTGTCCGGGGCCGCTGCCCAGGTCGGCCACGGGCGCGGGGGAGGCGTCCTTCGCCAGTTCGGCGAAGGAGGCGAGCATGGCGCGGTCCACGGGACTGTCCGCGAGCCCGTCCGGGTGGCGGTCCGTGTACTCCCGGGCGATGGCATCGTAGGAGGAGCGGGTGGCCTGAAGGAACTCCGGGTCGGTCACGACGGCGCACGATACCGGGGGAGCGTCGGGCCGTGCGGGCCTCTTGGTGCGCAGCGGTCGCGCTTGTCCCGATTTCGTGATCGACTTGGTCGGAAGTCGGGCGAGTTTACCCACCTCCATCGACAGCCATGCGTCCGGTGGTCAGATTTTCTTCCCCTAACGGGTTGAACTTTTGTTGATCGACGGGCAGTTGACCGTCCGGGCGTCCTACCCTTCAGAGGGTGAACCAACTGATGTCGCCAGAGTCCGAGGCCGAACTGTCCGGGGGTGCGCTTCCCGGCGCGCTGAACGAGGAGCTGCACGCCGAACTCGTGTCGTTCCGGCGCGACTTGCACATGCACCCCGAGCTGGGCAACCAGGAGTTCCGTACGACCGCCGCGATCAAGGAGCGGCTGGAGCGGGCCGGGCTCGCGCCCCGCGTGCTCGCCGTCGGAACCGGGCTCGTCTGTGACATCGGCGTGGACGGTACGGCGGGCGACGACCGGGGAATCTTCGCGCTGCGGGCCGACATCGACGCCCTGCCCATCCCCGACACCAAGAGCGAGTGCTCCTACCGGTCCACCGTGCCCGACCGGGCGCACGCCTGCGGCCACGACGTGCACACCACGGTGGTGCTGGGCGCCGGGCTGGTCCTGGCCGAGCTGCACCGGCGGGGACTGCTGCCCCAGCCCGTGCGGCTGGTCTTCCAGCCCGCCGAGGAGGTGCTGCCCGGCGGTGCCGCCGACGCCATCGAGGACGGGGTGCTGGACGGGGTGCGGCGGATCGTCGCCGTGCACTGCGACCCCCGGGTCGAGGTCGGGAGGGTCGGGCTGCGGCCCGGTCCCATCACCAGCGCCTGCGACCGCCTGGAGGTCGCGCTGGACGGCCCCGGCGGCCACACCGCCCGCCCCCACCTGACCACCGACCTCGTCACCGCCGCCGCCCGGGTCGCCATCGACGTGCCCGCGCTGGTCGCCCGCCGGGTGGACACCCGCAGCGGGCTCGCCCTGACCTGGGGCCGGATCGAGTCGGGGCACGCGCCGAACGTGGTCCCGCAGCACGCCGAGCTGTCCGGGACCGTGCGCTGCCTGGACATCGAGGCCTGGCGGCAGGCGCCCGACATCGTCCACGCGGCGATCGACGAGGTCGCGACCATGCACCGGGCGAAGTCCGAGATCAACTACGTGCGGGGCGTCCCGCCGGTGGTCAACGACCCCGACGTCACCGAGCTGCTGCGCGACGCCATGACCGCCCGGCGCGGCGCGGACTCCGTCGAGGGGACCGAACAGAGCCTCGGCGGGGAGGACTTCTCCTGGTACCTGGAGCACGTCCCGGGCGCCCTGGCCCGGCTCGGCGTCCGCACACCCGGCGAGCGCACCGTGCGCGACCTGCATCAGGGCGACTTCGACGCGGACGAGCGCGCCATCACCGTGGGTGTGGAACTGTTCACGGCCGCTGTCCTGCTGGACGCCGCGCAGTAGAGACACCGCCCGCCGCCAAAACATCCCTTTTGCCCCCTTTCGTCCGTTCGTGTCACCCTGAGGTAACCCACGGGACCCGCGTCCGACGTGGAGTCGGCACGAATCGATAACGGCCGGGAGCAATCCCGTTCCCCTCCCCTTCTACGCGCGTTACTGTGCGCCGAATCGCCAGCACTGGCGGGCCATTGGGGAAGGCGGGGCCGTCTCGGCGCCGTGGGGATGAAGGGGTGCTTGCTGTGCGTATGAACTCTCGGAGGACGAGACTCTCCCAAGCTGCGGTGACCGTCGCGGTCGTCGCTCTCGCGGCCGCCGGTTGCGGCAAGTCCAGCACCGACTCCGGCGGCGGGGACTCGCAGGACGGCAAGTACTCCGGCAAGGGCATCGGCCTCGCCTACGACATCGGCGGCAAGGGCGACCAGTCCTTCAACGACGCCGCCTACGCCGGCTTCGAGAAGGCCGAGAAGGAGTTCAAGATCGGCGGCCGGGACATCGAGCCGCAGGACGGCGAGTCCGACGCCGACAAGGTGCAGCGACTGACGACGCTCGCCAAGGCGGGCTACAACCCGATCATCGGTGTCGGCTACTCCTACGCCCCCGCGGTCAAGGAAGTCTCGGCCAAGTTCCCGAAGATCACCTTCGGCATCATCGACGACAACACCATCCAGGCGAAGAACGTCGCCGACATGGTGTTCCACGAGGAGCAGTCGTCGTACCTGGCGGGCGTCGCCGCGGCCAAGGCCACCAAGAAGGGCCACGTCGGCTTCATCGGCGGCGTGGACATCCCGCTGATCCACAAGTTCGAGGACGGGTTCGTCCAGGGCGCCAAGTCCGTCAACCCGAAGATCAAGATCGAGTCGCAGTACCTGACGCAGACGGCGCAGGAGGGTGGCTTCTCCAGCCCGGACAAGGGTGAGAACGCCGCCAAGGGTCAGATCGACTCCGGCGCCGACGTCGTGTACGCCGCCGCCGGCCTGTCCGGCCAGGGTGTCATCAAGGCCGCCGCCGAGCACAAGGTGTGGGCGATCGGTGTCGACTCCGACCAGTACGGCCAGGCCCCGCTGGCGAAGTACAAGGACTACATCCTGACCTCGGCCCTGAAGAACGTCGGCGGCGCGGTCTACGACCTGGTCAAGTCCGTCGTCGACGGCAAGCCGCTCAGTGGTGAGGTGCGCGGCGACCTCAAGTCCGGCGGCGTCGGCATCGCCGACTCCAACCCGAAGTACAAGACCCTCCCCGGCGTCGTCGCCGCCGTCGAGAAGGCCAAGCAGGACATCACCGGCGGAACGGTCACCATCAAGACCCAGTGATCCAGTGCCGGCGGCACCGCCGCCGGGCCCTTGCAGGCCGTGCGCCCCTTGCCTCCCGCGAGGGGCGCACTGCTGTCCGTAACCTTCCTCAGTGAGTGTGGCCACAGCTAGATAACGGACCGGACATTGGGGGTTTTCCGTCTCGTCTACGCGCGTTACGCTGCGGCGGAACCAGCGCCTGGTTTGGGCGCTTGCACAAAGGAGTCAAGTTCCATGCGCCGGGTGTCTCGTATAACTTTTGCAGGCGTTGCAACCGCAGCCCTCGCCCTGTCCGTGTCGGCCTGCGGCAGCTCGTCGTCCAGCTCGTCCTCGTCGTCCGAGAAGGGCGGCTCGAAGGGCATCGGTCTGGCGTACGACGTCGGCGGCAAGGGCGACCAGTCCTTCAACGACGCCGCCTTCGCGGGCCTCCAGAAGGCCGAGAAGGACTTCGGCGTCACGGCCCGGGACATCGAGCCGCAGGACGGCGAGTCCGACGCCGACAAGGTGCAGCGCCTGGAGACCCTGGCCAAGCAGGGCTACAACCCGATCATCGGTGTCGGCTACTCCTACGCCCCCGCCGTCAAGTCGGTCGCCGCGAAGTTCCCGAAGATCACCTTCGGCATCATCGACGACAACACCATCCAGGCGAAGAACGTCGCCGACATGGTGTTCCACGAGGAGGAGTCCTCCTACCTCGCCGGTGTCGCGGCCGCCAAGGCCACCAAGAAGAACCACATCGGCTTCATCGGCGGCGTGGACATCCCGCTGATCCACAAGTTCGAGGACGGGTTCGTCCAGGGCGCCAAGTCCGTCAACCCGAAGATCAAGGTCGAGAAGCAGTACCTGACGCAGACGGCGCAGGAGGGTGGCTTCTCCAGCCCGGACAAGGGTGAGAACGCCGCCAAGGGTCAGATCGACTCCGGCGCCGACGTCGTGTACGCCGCCGCCGGTCTGTCCGGCCAGGGTGTCATCAAGGCCGCCGCCGAGCACAAGGTGTGGGCGATCGGCGTTGACTCGGACCAGTACAAGCAGGCTCCGCTCGCGAAGTACAAGGACTACATCCTGACCTCGGCGCTCAAGAACGTCGAGGGCGCGGTGTACGACCTGTCGAAGTCGGTCCTCAAGGACAAGAAGCCGCTGTCCGGCGAGGTCCGCGGCGACCTCAAGTCCACCGGTGTCGGCATCGCCGACTCCAACCCGGCCTACAAGAGCAACGCCGCCCTGGTGGCCGCGGTCAAGAAGGCCGAGGACGGCATCAAGGACGGCTCCATCAAGGTGAAGACCTCCTGACCGGAGTGTCATAGGCCGGTGACCTCATGGTCGTGGGCCCGCCGGAGGCATGGCCAAACGGGCGCTGCGATGGCAGCGTTACGGCCACGGAACCGGGCGCGGGGGCATCTGCTCCCCGCGCCCGGTTCACGCGGCAGAATGCTCGGAACGGATCGAGTCGAGTCTGATTCAGTGCGAGTCAGCGCGAATCGAGATCGGTCAGGTCCGGGCACTATTTAAAGCAGGGGCGCTACGCGCGTAGAGTGGCCCCTTTCCCAAGGAGAGTGCGCCATCGACGCGTCCAGCAGCCCTCCGCTCACCGCAGAGCCGACAGTCGCGGTCGAGCTGGCGGGGATCACGAAGCGGTTCCCGGGAGTCGTAGCCAACCACGACATCCACCTGACGGTCCGCAAGGGCACCGTCCACGCCCTCGTCGGTGAGAACGGTGCCGGCAAGTCGACCCTGATGAAGATCCTCTACGGCATGCAGAAGCCGGACGAGGGCACCATCGCGATCGACGGCGAGCAGGTCGCCTTCTCGTCCCCGGCCGACGCGATCGCCCGCGGCATCGGCATGGTCCACCAGCACTTCATGCTGGCCGACAACCTGACCGTGCTGGAGAACGTGGTGCTGGGCAGCGAGAAGCTGTACGGCATCGGCGCCGGCGCCCGCAAGAAGATCAAGGAGATCTCCGACCGCTACGGCCTGGGCGTGCGCCCGGACGTGCTGGTCGAGGACCTCGGCGTCGCCGACCGCCAGCGCGTGGAGATCCTCAAGGTTCTCTTCCGCGGTGCCACGACCCTCATCCTCGACGAGCCGACCGCCGTCCTCGTCCCGCAGGAGGTCGACGCGCTCTTCGACAACCTGCGTGAGCTCAAGGCCGAGGGCCTCTCCGTCATCTTCATCTCGCACAAGCTGGGCGAGGTGCTGTCGGTGGCCGACGACATCACCGTCATCCGCCGTGGCACCACCGTGGGTACGGCGATCCCCGCCGAGACCACCCCGCGTCAGCTCGCCGAGCTGATGGTCGGCAGCGAGCTGCCCACCCCGGAGACCGCCGAGTCGACGGTCACCGACCGCGCGGTGCTGGAGGTCAGGAACCTCACCGTCTACGCGAGCGGCGGTGCCTCCCTGGGCACCGAGGCCGAGCCCGCCGGTGAGGGACTCACCGAGTTCGCGTCCGCGGGCGGCGCCAAGCGCGTCCTGGACGACGTCACCTTCACCATCCACGCCGGCGAGGTCATGGGCATCGCCGGTGTCGAGGGCAACGGCCAGACCGAGCTGATCGACGCCCTGATCGGCACCAAGAACGCCGACTCCGGCCAGATCGTGTTCCTGGGCGAGGACGTCACCCCCTGGTCCACCCGCAAGCGTCGCGAGTCCGGCGTCGGCTACATCCCCGAGGACCGCCACCGCCAGGGCCTGCTCCTGGAGGCCCCGCTGTGGGAGAACCGCATGCTCGGCCACGTCACCGAGAAGCCCAACGCCAAGGGCTTCTGGCTGAACCCCAAGGGCGCCCAGGCCGACACGCGCCGGATCGTCCAGGAGTACGACGTCCGCACTCCCGGCATCGACGTCACCGCGGCCTCCCTGTCCGGCGGCAACCAGCAGAAGCTGATCGTCGGCCGCGAGATGAGTCACGACCCGAAGTTCCTGATCGCCGCCCACCCCACCCGCGGTGTGGACGTCGGCGCTCAGGCGCAGATCTGGGACCGCATCCGGGAGGCTCGTCGCGAGGGTCTGGCCGTGCTGCTGATCTCCGCCGACCTGGACGAGCTGATCGGCCTGTCGGACACCCTGCGCGTGATCTACGACGGCAGGCTGGTCGCGGACGCCGACCCCTGCACGATCACCCCGGAAGAGCTGGGCTCGGCCATGACGGGCGCCGCGTCCGGCCACCTGGAACACGTGGAAACCACCGACGAAGCTGCCGGTCCGGAGGACGAGGCCCGATGAAGAAGTTCGACAAGGAGCGCGTGCTCCTCGCGGTGGCCGGACCGGCCCTCGCGCTCGTCCTGGCGATCGCACTGACCTCGGGCGTCCTGCTCGCCTCGGGCAAGAACCCGATCGAGCCGTACACGCTGATGCTGAAGCAGCTGCCGTTCTCGGACGTGCAGGTTCTGATCATCAACCAGGCGTCCCTGTACTACATCGCCGCCATCGCGGTCGCCCTCGGCTTCCGCATGAACCTGTTCAACATCGGCGTCGACGGCCAGTACCGCCTCGCCGCGGTGATGACCGCCGTCGTCGGCGCCCATGTGGCGCTGCCGAGCTTCCTCCAGGTGCCGCTGCTGCTGGTGGTCGCCATGTGTACCGGCGCCTTCTGGGCCGGCATCGCCGGTGTCCTGAAGGTCACCCGGGGCGTCAGCGAGGTCGTCGCGACGATCATGCTGAACGCCATCGCCAGCAGCGTCATCGGCTACGTCACCCTCACCAGCGTGTGGGGCGTGAACATCGGCAACAACCCGACGACCGGCGTCATGAAGGAGTCCGGCTGGATCCCGGGCATCGGCATGGGTGCCGACGCCGGTGAGATCTACGGCCTCGTCTTCCTCGCGGTCCTGCTCGGTGTGGGCTACTGGGTGGTCCTCAACCGCACCCGGTTCGGCTTCGACCTGCGCGCCACCGGTGCCTCCGAGACCGCCGCCGCGGCCTCCGGCGTCAGCGCCAAGCGCATGGTGCTGATCTCCATGCTGATCTCGGGCGCGATCGCCGGTCTGTCCGGCCTGCCGCTGCTGCTCGGCGAGAGCCACACCTACAGCCTGAACTTCCCGGCCGGCCTCGGCTTCACCGCCATCGGCATCGCCCTGCTCGGCCGCAACAACCCCGGCGGCATCGCCTTCGCCGCGCTCCTGTGGGCCTTCCTCGACAAGGCCTCGCCCGCCCTCGACTACGCGACCCCGGAGGCGTACCCGAAGGAGATCGCCACGATCATGCAGGGCCTGATCGTCTTCGCGGTCGTCATCTCGTACGAGTTCGTGCGCCAGTGGGGTCTGCGCCGCCAGCAGAGCCGGGTCGGCGCCGAGCTGGCCGCCGCCGCCAAGAACACCAAGAAGGAGGTGGCGGCCTGATGTCGACCGCGACCATCGCCAAGCCCAAGGCGAAGCAGCCCGGCAAGGGCGGCCGCCGCATCTCGCTTCCGGTACTCCTGCTGATCATCGCGGGCGTCCTGGTGCTGACCTCGATCGTCCGTCTGATCACCGGCGCGGACGGCATCACCTCGACGGGCCAGATGTCCACGGCCCTGCGTCTCGCGGTGCCGATCGGCCTCGCGGGCCTCGGCGGCCTGTGGTCCGAGCGTTCCGGCGTCGTCAACATCGGTCTTGAGGGCATGATGATCCTCGGCACCTGGTTCGGTGCCTGGGCCGGCTACCAGTGGGGCCCGTGGACCGGTGTCGTCTTCGGCATCGTCGGGGGTGCGCTCGGCGCCGTGCTGCACGCCATCGCCACCGTGACCTTCAACGTCAACCACATCGTCTCCGGTGTGGCGATCAACATCCTGGCGCTGGGCGTCACCCGCTACCTGTCGAAGTTCACCTTCGAGGAGGCCGCGGGCGGCTCCTCCAAGCAGTCCCCGCCGATCGACTCGCTCGGCAGTTTCGACATCCCGGGCCTCTCCGACTGGCTGAACACCCTCAACCAGAAGCACTGGTTCGTGGTCTCGGACATCGCGGGCCTGCTCGGCGGACTGGTCACCGACCTGTCGCCGCTCACCGTCATCGCGGTCGCCCTCGTCCCGGCCACCTGGTGGGTGCTCTGGCGCACCTCCTTCGGCCTGCGCCTGCGCTCCTGCGGTGAGAACCCGGTCGCGGCCGAGTCCCTCGGTGTCAACGTCTACAAGTACAAGTACATCGCCGTGATCATCTCGGGCGGCTTCGCGGGCCTCGGCGGCGCGTTCCTGTCCATCGTGGCCTCGAACGTGTACCTGGACGGCCAGACCGCCGGACGCGGCTACATCGGTCTCGCCGCGATGATCTTCGGCAACTGGATGCCGGGCGGCCTCGCCCTCGGCGCGGGTCTGTTCGGCTACACCGACAGCCTCAACCTGCGCGGCGGCACGGTGAACGTGCACGCGCTGATCCTGCTCCTCGCCATCCTGCTGGTGGTCGGCGCGGCGTACCTCGCCTGGAAGAAGAAGTACGTCCCGGCCCTCGTCACCGTGGTGATCTCGGCCCTGATGTTCCTCTGGTACGCCGGCACGGACGAGGTGCCGCGCCAGCTCGTCTCCGCCACCCCGTACATCGTCACCCTGCTGGTGCTCTCGCTGTCCGCGCAGAGCCTCCGAATGCCCAAGGCCGACGGCCTGCCGTACCGGAAGGGACAGGGCAAGTGACCACGGCCGCCGACTTCGACTGGGAGGCACTGCGCGCGGAGGCCCGCGAAGCGATGTCCCACGCGTACGCCCCGTACTCGGGCTTCCCGGTCGGAGTCGCGGCCCTGGTGGACGACGGACGCACGGTCACCGGCTGCAACGTCGAGAACGCCTCGTACGGCCTCGGCCTGTGCGCCGAGTGCGGGATGGTCTCGGAGCTCCAGCGCACCGGCGGCGGCAGGCTCACCCACTTCACCTGCGTGGACGGCAAGGGCGGACTGCTCGTGCCGTGCGGCCGCTGCCGGCAGTTGCTCCACGAGTTCGGTGGCCCGGAGCTGCTCCTGGACACGCCGGCGGGCGTCCTGCCCCTCTCCGAGATGCTGCCCCAGGCCTTCGGCCCGGAGCATCTCAGCCAGTAATTCCACCGCGGCCCCTCCGAGCCGACCGAGCCCGGAGGGGCCGCGGTGTTCACTTTTCCGGAAGGAACGCACTCCATGGCCATGGACGCCATCTCCGTCATCCGCACCAAGCGGGACCGCGGTGAGCTCAGCGACGAGCAGATCGACTGGGTGATCGACGCGTACACGCGCGGCGTGGTCGCCGACGAGCAGATGTCGTCGCTCGCGATGGCCATCCTGCTCAACGGCATGAACCGCCGTGAGATCGCCCGCTGGACCGCCGCGATGATCGCGTCCGGCGAGCGCATGGACTTCTCGTCGCTGTCCCGCCCGACCGCCGACAAGCACTCCACCGGCGGTGTCGGCGACAAGATCACGCTGCCGCTGGCGCCGCTCGTCGCCGCCTGCGGCGCGGCCGTCCCGCAGCTGTCCGGCCGCGGCCTCGGCCACACCGGCGGCACCCTGGACAAGCTGGAGTCCATCCCCGGCTGGCGGGCGCTGCTCTCCAACGAGGAGATGCTGCACGTCCTCGACACCACCGGTGCGGTGATCTGCGCGGCGGGCGACGGCCTGGCCCCCGCCGACAAGAAGCTGTACGCCCTGCGCGACGTCACCGGCACGGTCGAGGCCATCCCGCTGATCGCCTCCTCGATCATGTCGAAGAAGATCGCCGAGGGCACCGGCTCCCTGGTCCTGGACGTGAAGGTCGGCTCCGGCGCCTTCATGAAGACGATCGAGGACGCGCGCGAGCTCGCCTCCACCATGGTCGGCCTCGGTACCGACCACGGTGTGAAGACCGTCGCCCTCCTCACGGACATGTCGACCCCGCTCGGCCTGACGGCCGGCAACGCCCTCGAGGTCCGCGAGTCGGTCGAGGTCCTGGCGGGCGGCGGCCCGGCCGACGTGGTCGAGCTGACCATCGCGCTCGCCCGCGAGATGCTCGACGCGGCCGGGGTGAAGGACGCCGACCCGGCCAAGGCCCTCGCCGACGGCTCCGCCATGGACGTCTGGCGCCGCATGATCGCGGCCCAGGGCGGCGACCCGGACGCCGTGCTGCCCACCTCCAAGGAGCAGCACGTCATCAAGGCCCCGTCCTCCGGTGTCCTGACCCGCCTGGACGCCTACGACATCGGCGTCGGCGCCTGGCGCCTCGGCGCGGGCCGCGCCCGCAAGGAGGACCCGGTGCAGGCGGGCGCCGGCATCGAGATGCACGCCAAGCCCGGCGACACGGTCACCGAGGGCCAGCCCCTGCTGACCCTGCACACGGACACCCCGGAGCGCTTCGAGTACGCGCTTCAGGCGGTCGAGGGCTCGTACGACATCGCGGCCGCGGGCACGGAGTTCTCGACCACGCCGGTGGTGCTGGAGCGCATCGCCTGACCTGCTGATCCAGCTTGCGGGTGAACGGGACCGGTGGACCTCCGCCGGTCCCGTTCCGAGCGTCCGATGAGTCGGGCGCACTCGCCCGGTCTACCGCACGTGGACCCGACGACACCTCCCGTACTCACCCTGCCCACCCCCGTTGCCCGGGCCGACGTGCCGGGGTGGTGCGACACCGTGCGGGCACTGTTGCGGGCCACCGGGGCCCGGGTCGTCGTGTGCGACGTGGGAGGCCTCGGACAACCCGGGCTCGGGGACGTCGACCTGCTCGCCCGGCTCCAGCTCACCGCCCGCCGGGACGGAGGGCGGATACGGTTGCGCAGCCCCACCCCGGCGCTACTTGCCCTGCTCGACCTCGTCGGACTCCGCTTCGAGGTGGAGGGGCAGCCCGAACAGCGGGAACCAGCGCTTGGTGTCCAGGAAGAAGTGGAACCCGGTCAGCCGCCCTCCTGATATCTCCAGCACCTGCACCGCCCAGGCGGTGAAGCCACCGGTCTCCGGGTCCGGCTTGTACTGGGCGAAGCCGGGCACCCCGTTGACCTGGACCGGTGTCAGACGGGATCCGGCGCAGGCGGAGCCCAGGGTCGTCATGAAGCCGGTGATGTCGTCGTGGCCGGTCAGCCAGAGGTCGAACGGCGGCATCGTCATGACCGCGTCCTCGTGCAGCAGCGCCGTCAGCGCCGCCATGTCATAGCCCTCGAAGGCCCGCACATAGCGGTCCAGGAGCCTTTGCTGCTCCTCGTCCAAGGGGTCGGACACGGCTGCCCCGGCACCCCTGTCGTCCCGGTCCGCGAGCGTCGCGCGCGCCCGCTGCAACGCGCTGTTGACCGAGGCGACCGTGGTGCCGAGCAGCTCGGCGACCTCGCTCGCCCTCCAGGCCAGCACCTCGCGCAGGATCAGCACCGCCCGCTGCTTGGGCGGCAGCTGCTGGAGAGCCGCCATGAAGGCGAGGCGCACGGACTCCCTGGCGACGGCGGCTTCCGCCGGGTCGGCCACCGTGGGCAGCACGCGCGCGTCCGGCATCGGCTCCAGCCAGGTGCTGTCCGGGCGGGGGGAGAGCGCCGCCCGGGCCAGCGGCGTCGACTCCGACAGATCGACCGGTCTCGCCCGCTTGCCGGCCGCCGCGAGCATGTCCAGGCAGACGTTCGTCGCGATCCGGTACAGCCAGGAGCGGAGGCTGGACCGGCCCTCGAACCTGTCGTGACTCCGCCACGCCCGCACCAGAGTGTCCTGCACCGCGTCCTCGGCCTCGAAGGAGGAACCGAGCATCCGGTAGCAGTACCCCGTCAGCTCGGTGCGGTACGTCTCCAGCGCGGCGTCCAGGTCTGTCGTCGCCATACTGCTGCCCACCGTCCACCCACCCCTGCGGTCGTCCCCGCGAGACGCCTTCGCGTCCCACCACTTCGGAAGCTACCGCAGCCCACTGACAGCGGCCCCGGAGAAGGCGGAACGCGAAACCCGACGAACGGCGGGCGAGGAAGGACGAGGCCGAGGAGGAGGCGCGGCCTCAGTGCGCGGCGACCAGCTGCCGTCGCGCCGCCACCCGGGCCGCGCGGGTGCCGAACACCGTGATCGTCACGACACCGAGGACCGCCAGCATGCCCACGCAGACCGTCCCGGACCAGCCGCCCGCGTGGAAGGCCATCGCGCCGACCGTGCTGCCGACGCTGGAACCTATGTAGTACGAGGACTGGTAGAGGGCGGAGGCCTGGGCGCGGCCGGTCGTCGCGGTCTTGCTGACCGCCGAGGACGCCACCGCGTGACCCGCGAAGAAGCCCGCCGTGATCAGCACCAGGCCCAGCAGGACCAGCGGGAGGGAGTCGGCCAGGGAGAGCAGCAGACCCGCCGTCGTCGTACCGCCCGCGAGGTAGAGCGAGCCACGGCGGCCGAGTCGGCCGACCAGCCGTCCGGCCGTCGACGCCGACACCGTGCCCACCAGGTACACCAGGAAGATCGATCCGACGATGCCCTGCGGCAGCCCGAACGGCGCCTCCGTAAGGCGGTAGCCGATCACCGTGTACACGCCGCCGAACACCGTCATGAACAGCGCGCCGATCGCGTACAGGCGGCACAGCAACGGGTTGGAGAGGTGATCGCGGACCGTGCGGGCCAGCACGCGCGGGCGCAGCGAGCCCGCCGTGAAGTGCCGCGGCGCGGGCAGCAGCAGGCGGAAGGCCACCGCGCAGGCGACCGCGACCACGCCCATCACGCCGACGGCGATCCGCCAGCCCCACTCCTGTGCGACCCAGCCGGTGATCACCCGGCCGCTCATCCCGCCGACGCTGTTGCCCGCCACGAACAGGCCGATCGCCGTGATCAGGGCCTTCGGGCGGACCTCCTCGGCCAGGTAGGCCGTCGCCGACGCGGGGAGACCGGCCAGCGCCGCGCCCTGCACCGCCCGCAGCACCACCAGGGTGCCGAGCGACGGCGCGAAGGGGACCAGCAGTCCGACCGCCACCGCGACCGTCAGCGAGGCCGTCATCACCGTACGGCGGCCGAAGCGCTCCGACAGCGCGCTCATCGGCAGGACGAACAGCGCCAGACCGCCGGTGGCCGCCGCCACCGTCCAGCTCGCCTCGCTCGCCGTCACTCCGAACTCGCCGGAGATCAGCGGCAGCAGGGCCTGGGTGGAGTAAAGGAGGGCGAAGGTCGCGACTCCGGCGAGGAAGAGGGCGAGGCTCATCCGGCGGTAGCCGGGGTCGCCCGGTGACATCCGGGAGTCGGGAGCGGAGGGAGCCGAAGGAGCAGCGGGTGCGGATGCGGTCGTGACGGCGTCCGTTTGCGCGGACGCCCCGGTACTGGCGGGAGACATGCTTCGAAGCTACGTACGCGCCCCTCATCCGTCCAATGCACGGACTGGCCATAATCGTTCCCATGATGCATCAGCCGAGGCCAAAGGGACGCCTGTCACAGTCCGGTGACACAAGTGACGCGCAAGACACGGCACGGATGGTGCGGGTGCTCGCCCCGCGCCTCGCTCACTTCGCCGCCGTCGCCCGCACCGAGCACGTCACCCGGGCCGCGCAGGAGACGCAGGTGCCGCAGTCGACGCTGTCGCGGGCCATGGTCCGGCTGGAGCGGGACCTGGGGGTCGACCTGTTCGCCCGCCGTGGCCGAACCGTCTCCCTGACTCCGGCCGGCCGCACCTTCCTCACCTCGGTCGAGCGCGCGCTCGCCGAGATCGAGCGGGCCGCCGAGGAGGTACGTGCCGACGCCGACCCGGCCACCGGCAAGGTCGCCTTCGGCTTTCTGCACACGATGGGCGCGGAGACGGTGCCCGGACTGCTCCACGCCTTCCGGGCCGACCACCCGCGCGTCCGTTTCAGCCTCGTCCAGACCTACGGAGAGGCGATGCTCGACGGGCTGCGGACAGGGGAGTTGGACCTCTGTCTCACCTCTCCCGTCCCCGACGCCCCCGACCTGGTTGCCCGGCGCCTGGACGAGCAGAAGCTCCGCCTGGTCGTCCCGGCCGACCATCCGCTGTCCGGCCGCCGACGCATCCGCCTCGCCGAGGCCGCCGACGAAACCTTCGTCACCCTGGAGCCCGGCTACGGCCTGCGCCGCATCACCGACGACCTGTGCCGCGAGGCCGGCTTCAAGCCGAAGGTCGCCTTCGAGGGCGAGGAGGCCGAGACGCTGCGCGGTCTGGTCGCGGCGGGCCTCGGCGTCGCCCTGCTGCCCCCGCCGCCCTTTCCCCGCCCGGGGGTCGTGGAACTGACGGTCACGGCACCGCGGGCGGTACGGGAGATCGGCGTGGCATGGCTGGACGGCCACCCGGACACACCCCCGGTGGCCGCCTTCAAGAAGTTCCTGCTCGCCAAACGCGGGAAACTGCTCGCCTAAAGGGCTGTCCCGCAGCATGCCAGGAAGCCTCAGGGTCCTGGCGTGCTGCGGGTTGGCAGCGGGGCTGTAGGAACAGTTGAAGGTCCTGGTGACGGACTGGGCGCAGGTAGTTGGTGCTCAGGGAGCGGTTGGGCGAGTGCCGCCCGCTGATGGACATGTCCTTCCGAGAGATCCGCATGCCCCTCAGCGAGGTCGTCGTGGTACTGCAGGACCTGAACGAGTTCGTCGTCTCCCTCGACCGACTCGGATCCCGCCAGGCGTCCGCAACCGCCGACGAGTACACCGTCGGAAAATTCTTTGCCGACGGGGATGTCGCTCGGCGATTGACCCGTGCCCGACACGTCATCGGCGTCGCGCTGGATGCACAGCTGAGCGAGGAAGACAACGCCGAGATCGACGCCCTGTGCGACCAGGGCCGCTTCTACGGCGCCATCGCCCCCTTGAGTGACTGGACCAGCTGAGACAGCAAGTGCATCGGACCGAACCCGATCTCCCCGGTCGGCACCGCTGCGGCAGCTGATGATGGAGCAACTCTCTGGGTATCGCCGCGTACTGGTCCATGAAGGCGTGCAGACGGCACAGCCGGACCATCTCACCGCCGCCCGCGACGGTGTCGGCTATGCCGGGGGTCGACAGGAAGACCAACACGTTGGCGGCGATCAGCGCGTACGTCACCCAAGGGGTGCGGCTCACCGGCTTCACGTCATGGACGGGGATGACCACACTGGAGTACTGCCCGGATGCGGGATGTTAATCGGTGAGCCGCCCACCGGACAGGGCTGATGCTGCCGTCAGTCCTTTGTCGGAGGCAACCAGTCCATGCGGCATCTGCGGGTCGTCCACGGTGACGTCCACGACGCCGCCCCGCCGACGTACGGTTCGGCGGGGCGGCAACGCAATTGGTCGACCCTGAGTCGACGGCCCTCAGCTTGCAGCCGTATCCGACCCCTCTACCCCCTGAAGAACTCTTCCAGCAAGTCGAAAAGCACAGTGACCATCTGTTCGTCCTGTTCAGGAGTGAAGTATCTGATGTCCGGCAGTGAACCGTCGCAGTAAACCTCACAGAGTACGAGCAGCGGCCAGAAGAGCTCAGGCCGCCCCTTCTTGCGATGCAGTAGCCAGCTATGGAAATCCCTTAGCGTGTAGCGGCCAGATCCTGCCTCGTACCCCGAAAGGAACGCGCAGGTTCCTTCATAGGTTCGCTGCATCACATAGATACCGTGATGTTTTTTCAACTCAGGAAGGAATTCGCGAATGGATTCACCCATCGCTAGAATCCGAAGTCGATGTCATCCCAGTAGTCGAAGCGCCTCTTGAATTTCTCAATCTCGATCCCTTCTGTCGCCCATTGGTCGAAGACTTTACCGCCTCTGACCACCACAGTGTGATGAAACCAGCTCTCGCCGAGTTCTGCAGTGCCGGGGCCCAGGGGTCGATATGGACCCATGCTGAAATTCTTCCCACCCGGACCGTAGAAGGTGAAGATGTCGCCGCCGTTCTTGGCGGCTTCCTTGGCTGCCCACTCATCACAGCCCGCATTGTGAACCAGTACAGGCGTATCTCCCGCCAGCACATAGTAGGTGTGCAGGTCATCAACGGTGAGGTTGTAGGCGGAGTGAAGCTGGTGGTAGCGGTGGACGCCGACCACGGTGACGGTCTTGCCGCTGCTGGTGCGCAGGGTCTGGCCGGGGCCGAGGTCGCCTGCGTCGATCCAGCGGTGGGCGCTGGGTGACCAGAAGGGGTGGTGCTGTGTGGCGGTGATCTGTGCATTGCCGGCGTCGATCGTGATGTCGGCGAATTCGGTGTCGTCCGGCGTGTAGATGGTCTGGGTGACGGTGTGCTTTTCGGTTCGGCCACTTTCCGGATCGGTGGCAATGACCATGTCGTCGACCCGCAGGTCTTGGATCTGCCTGGCCGTTCCGTCGGCCATCAGCACGCGTGTGGTGCCAGGGAAGCTGTTGCGCATGCATGCCTTGGCAAAGAGATTTTTGACCTTGGCCACGATGCCGGCGAGTGCCTCCTTGGACAACGGGAGGGCGCGCAATGCCTTCCAGGCGTTCTCGAGACCGACTCCCTTTGCGGCCGCAGTGCTGAGGCCCTTCACTGCACGCGCGAGAGGGGCGAGGGCGGTTTCGACCGGGACGTATGTGGCGATACTCCAGGCGCAGGCGGTCTTGTTGCCGTGCCAGCACTTCAGCAGATCCGCGGCGAAGAACTCGAACAGGATTGCTCCGGCTGTGTCACCGAAGAGGCTCTGCCATCCGGCCCTGACGATTTCCTCGCCGGAGAAGTGGTGCTCCCAGCCGTCGATCTTGACGTCCTTCAGCGTCGCGCGCTGGAGGAACTGCCACGCCGATTTCGGGCACCCGGCCGCGGTGGCCTGGGCCTCGTCATCGGTGCACAGGTAGAAGTCGGCCTCGTAGGTGACGACGAGGTTGTACTTCGCGTCGCAGCCGTTGAAGGCTGCTTCCGGCATTCCCGGGCACTTGCCGATCTGCTGGGAACTGACGATCTCAACGGTGGACTCGTCCGGGACGGAGAACACACCGGGGATGCCGGTGCCGTCCCCCTGGGATGCTGCCTTGTTGGCCTCCGCGGTCTCGGTCTCCGTGGCGGCCTGTTGGGCTTGCTTGGCGTATTTGTCGGCGTCCTTGGCGGCTTGTTCGGCTTCGGTTGCTGCGGCGTCGGCGCGGGTGGCGGCGGCGCGGGCGTCCTTGGCGTCCTGTTCGGCCTGGGAGGCTGCGGCGCGGGCGGCTTGGGCGTCGAGTTCGGCCTGGTCGGCGGAGGCGCGGGCCTGGGTGGCGTAGCCTTCGGCGTTTCCGGCTGCCTTGTCGGCGGCTGCTGCGTCTTCGGTGGCCTGCTGGTCGTACTCGATGGTGCGGGCCAGTGAGGCGGATGCCTTGGAGGCTGCGGTTGCGGCGTCGGCGGCGTAGCCGAGGGCTTCCTTGGAGTAGGTGCGGGCGTCGGCGGCGTACTGGGCGGCGTTCGCCGCGTGCTGGTAGGCCTCCTTGGCATCACCTTGTGCCTGGTCGGCGAGGTTCTTGGCGGCCTGTGCCTCGGCGTTGGCGTTCTTGGCGTGGGCGTCGGCGACGGCCAGCTGCTGGTCGGCGATGGACTTGGACGCCTGTCCGGTCAGCACGACCAGGCCGGCGGCGGAGTCCGTGTCGACGTAGGGAGAACCGAGCTGGATGGCGTCGTTGGCCGGAGCCGCGACCTGCTCGGCGGCCTTGCCCGCGTCGACGGCCGCCTGTGCGGTGACGTGCGCGAAACCGGCGGCCTTCGCGGACGCGGCCAGCGCCTTGGTGGCTTCTGCCTGGGCTGCGTTGGCCTGGGTCCTGGCGTTCTTGGCCTGCTGCTCGGCTTCGTCGGCGAGCTTGACGGCGGCGTTGGCTTCGGTGGAGGCGTCCTGGGATGCCTTGATGGCGTCGGCGACCGCGGCTGTCGCGGTCCGTACCGCGGCGTCGGCCTTCAGCTTGTCGGCCTGGGCTGCGTCGGATGCGGCGCGGGCGCGCTTGGCCGCGGCTTCGGCGCGGGTGGCTGCCGCGTCGGCCTCGGCCGCGGCCTGGGTGGCGGCATCCGCCTCGGAACGCGCCTTGCCCGCCGCGGTCTCCGCGTCGTCGGCGGCCTTGTCCGCGTCGTTCGCTGCCGCACGGGCGGCGTCGGCGCCGTCGTGGGAGTCCAGGGAGTCGGCGTAGGCGGTCTTGGCGTCGGCCTTGGCCCGTTTGGCGTCGGCCTTCTGCTTGGCGTCCCAGGCGTCGTCGCGCATGTCGCGGGCGTGGTTGCTGGCCTTGACCGCGTCGTCGCGCCGGTCCTGGGCGGTCTTCTCCGCCGATTCGGCGCGGCCCTTGGCCTCACTGGCCTTGGTGGCCTCGGCCTGTGCGTTGGTCTTGTGCTGGGCGGCCTCGGCCTGCTTGGCGGCGGCCGTCTCCATCTCGGACTTGGCCGTCAGTGCCTCGGCCTCCGCGGTCAGGCGCTTGGCGTGCGCGTCGGCGGCGGCCGCCTTCGCGTCGCCTTCGGCCTTCAGCGCGTCGGCCAGTTTGCTCTCGGCGAGCTCCTTGGCCTTCTTCGCGTTGTCCCGGTGCACCTTCGCGGCGTCGGCCGCGGACTTCGCCTGCCACTCCGCCGCCTCGGCCGCCTTCTTGCGGAATTCCGCGTTCGACTGCGCCGCCTGCGCGAGCGCACGCTGCACGATGGTCGCGCTGTCCCCGGCCGAGGCGCGGGTCGCGGCCTCCGCAGTCTCACCGGCCTTCACCAGCGCCTGAAGCGCGGCAGCCGCGCCCTTGGTGACCTGGTCCTTCTGCAAGCCGACCAGCAGACCACGTCCCCGCGGCGCGCCGTTGGTGTCCGCGATGGTGTAGGAGGTCCGGAGCGCGGTGTCCGAGTCGGTCGAGGCCTTCTGCGCGGTGGTCAGCTGCGCCTTGATCCCGGCGAGCTGTCTCTTCGCCTCTGCCTGCGCTGCGGTGATGGCCGACTTGGCCTTGTCCACGTCGGCCTTCGCCGGTGCACTGCCGGTATGCGTCTTGGCGACGACCCGGAACTTCTGCGCGCTGGAGCCGTTGCACGCCGACAGCACCGCATCCTTGCTGTTGTCGAAGCCGGGAAGATGCAGGCACTTGCCCGACGCCACGTTGCGCAGTGTGCCGGGGCTACGGACGTCGAACGCCCAGAACTGGGCCTTGCTGGTGGCGCAGTCCCGGATCTGGATCTTCGCTCCGTCGGCACCGCTCGCGCCCGCAACGTCCAGGCACTTCATGGTCGAATTGGGGTTCATGAGGCGGTAGCCGCCGTTCTCCGAACCCCACAGCTGCCACTTCTGGGCAGCCCCGGCGTTGCAGGTGTAGACCTGCACCGGCGTGCCGTTCGTCTTGCCGCCGCCCGCGACGTCCAGGCACTTGCCCGCGGCCCCCGGCACCTGGATCTCCAGCTGGCCGTCGCCGATCCAGTTGAAGCCGCCCTCGGTGTAGTGGTCCAGCCAGTGGGTCGAGTAGTCCGCGATCCATGACTGTCCCAGCAGCTGGCCCAGCGCGAACGCACCGTCCCGCAAGGACTTGTTCGCGGTATTGCTGGCAGCAAGGATCTGGTTGCGCTGGGTGGCCTGCGAGGTGATCTCCTGCTGCCACTCGGCGGACGCCTGCGCCACCTCCTTGCCCAGCACACGGTCGGGGTCGATCGGGTTGTGCCATGCGCACGAGGCGAAGCGGGACTTCAAGTCCTCGACCGCGATGCGGAACTCCGGAGTGTCCGGCGCCGGCACGGTCTTGGCGAAGCCCCCGGAAGCGAGGAAGATGCGGGCGTCGTCAGCGAACACCCGCGGGACGAAGATCTGGTTCGGGACGATGTCGCCGGAGTTCTTCTTCCACAGCTTCCAGGCCTCCTGCTCCTGACTCGTCCCCCCGCTGGTGTACAGCGGGTCACCGATCGCGAGGGCGGCTTTCTTCGTCTTGTCGTCCGCCTGCGGTGACGGGTCGTAGAACGGCGACATCAAGTCGACGGACTTGAAGTACGACTGATAGAGCCACGGGAGCAGCCCCGTCTTGTCGAAGAAGTTCTCCTTCTCGGACGCGCCCGGGACGCCGCCGCCCAAGCCGGTGACGGCTTTGCTCCACGACTGACGGGCGTCCTCGGTCTTTTTCACCCAGGTGTCGGAGTCGTCGTCGTCCTTCTGCCACGCCTGGGCGTACGCACCGGTGCCCCAGGTGCGGTCCGCCTTCTGGTGCAACTGGTCCGCCGGCAGCGGCAGGGAGGTGTTGGCCAGGTCGTACTGGTTCGGGCCGCCCCTGCGCAGACCATCGGCCATCAGGCACTGGTCGAAGCGCAGTTGCTCGGCGCCCTTGGCGTCGAACCCGTCGTAGGAGTCGGCGGCCGGACTGGTGTGCGGATCCTGGCTGACAGCCGAAGCCGGCTGAACCGCCAGGCCGGCCAGCATCGCCAACGCGACGGCAGAGGTCGTCAGGAGTCCGGAACCCCGTGATCTGGGCAGGCGAAACCATGATGTGGAACGCAATGCGGCACCCTTGTCTTCGTCAAGAGGATTGCGTGCCGGGAGAACAGTGAAGAACGAGTCGATGCCTAACGGCTGGAACGCCCGAGCGGCAGGTACTGAGGCATGACAATGCCAACTCTCCCCGTGAGCGACTGTTTCCCCCGGTCGCTGATTGAAGTGCAGTGACCGGAGTGGTCATGGTCCGGTCATGCCCGAACATCATATGGACATGTAATGCACACGTAGACACCTTATTTGAGCGCCGAGTTGGCGCACGTGAACCGCCCGGACGACGCGAGGGGCCCGGACCGTACCTCGGTCCGAGCCCCTCGCCTGCGCCGGGGTGTCACCGTGTGACCAGCTCCCGCATCTCCCGGACCGCTTGACCGCCATCAGCGAGCATGGCTCCACAGTCGTGAAACGACGGGAGCAGCCGGGGCACTGGCGGCGCCTGCGGATCGACGTGCCGTCGTCGGTCGTACGACTGTCGACCACACGCCTGTCGGGACGGCACCGGCCGGCCCTCAATCGTCAGGACCAGGTGGTAGCGACCCGGCTCGCTCATGCACCCAAGACCTGTCGTTCCGATCTCACCGCGGACGCAGGGCCGGCATGCCCCCTCTCAGACCCGGTGCAGTGACCGTCCGAACCCCACGGCCAGTGGCATCCGCAGGCCGAGGGGCGGGGGTGCGGCCAGCGCGTCCAGCACCGGGCGGGACAGCGGGTGCCCGAACAGCGCGCCCATCGCGAAGTCCGAGGCGAGCGCGTGGACTTCGGCCCGGTACTGGTGCAGCGCGTGCCCGTCGGTGTGCACCTCGAACCGGCACACGTCGCGGTTCGCCTTCTTCGCCCGCGTCGCCAGCCGGAAGGAGAGTTCGGGGTCGGTCCGCTCATCGTTGGTGCCGTGCACGATCAGCACCCGGCGTCCGGCCAGCTGCTTCACGGGCTCCGGCGGGGCGGCGACATCGTCCTCCGGCAGCCAGGGGGCCAGCGCCACCACGGAGTTGACCGCCTCGTGCCCGCTCGCCCGCAGCGCAGCCCGGCCGCCCATCCCCATGCCGACGAGGCAGACGGGCACGTCGCCGTAGCGCCGTACGATCTCGTCCACCGCCCAGGACGCGTCCTGGGCCGGATGGGCCGCGTTGCCGTTCCAGCCGCGGTAGCGGTAGTGGACGACGTGCGCGGCCAGCCCCTCGTCACGTCCCGCGCGGACGAGTGTCCGGCCGAGCCCGCGTACGGAGGCTGTCGCCCAAACGGAGGACGGCCTGCGGGCCGATTCCTCCTCACCACCGGGGAGCAGCACGACTGCTCCGCCGACCGCCGTCGGCTCCCGGCCGACTGCCCTTCCCAGCCTGGCCGTTCGCACCGGCGCCGAATGCTCTGCCATGACAGAACATTCTCAGAAGTGCGGGTGTACGCGACCCGTCCGTGCGGTCACCGTTGCGTATCGACGGATCAGTCGGCGGATTACCCAGCCGTCTACGCGCGTAGGCGTTAGAGTGCGAAAATGACGAGCCAGACTGCCCAGATGGGGAACGTCCCGACCCAGGATCAGATCCGGCGGGCGCCCAAGGTGCTGCTGCACGATCATCTCGACGGCGGACTCCGCCCCGGGACCATCGTCGAACTCGCCCGCGACGCGGGCTACTCCCAGCTTCCCGAGAACGATCCCGACAGGCTCGGCGCCTGGTTCCGCGAGGCCGCCGACTCCGGCTCACTGGAGCGGTACCTGGAGACCTTCTCGCACACGGTCGGCGTGATGCAGACCCGCGAGGCGCTCGTCCGGGTCGCCCGCGAGTGCGCCGAGGACCTCGCCGAGGACGGTGTCGTCTACGCCGAGGTGCGCTACGCCCCCGAACAGCACCTGGAGGGCGGCCTCAGCCTCGAAGAGGTTGTCGAGGCCGTCAACGAGGGCTTCCGGCAGGGGGAACAGGCGGCCCGCGAGAACGGCCACCGCATCCGCGTCGGCGCCCTGCTCACCGCCATGCGGCACGCCGCCCGCGCCCTGGAGATCGCCGAACTCGCCAACCGCTACCGCGACCTCGGCGTGGCCGGATTCGACATCGCGGGCGCCGAGGCCGGGTACCCGCCCACCCGGCACCTCGACGCGTTCGAGTACCTCAAGCGGGAGAACAACCACTTCACCATCCACGCCGGGGAGGCCTTCGGGCTGCCGTCCATCTGGCAGGCGCTGCAGTGGTGCGGTGCGGACCGGCTCGGGCACGGGGTGCGTATCATCGACGACATCCAGGTCCACGAGGACGGCTCGGTGAAACTCGGCCGCCTCGCGTCGTATGTGCGGGACAAGCGGATCCCGCTGGAGATGTGCCCCAGCTCGAACCTCCAGACCGGGGCCGCCGCCTCGTACGCCGAACACCCCATCGGTCTGCTGCGTCGGCTGCACTTCCGGACCACCGTCAACACGGACAACCGTCTGATGTCCCACACCAGCATGAGCCGGGAATTCGAGCACCTCGTCGAGGCATTCGGATACACGCTCGACGACATGCAGTGGTTCTCCGTCAATGCGATGAAATCAGCGTTCATTCCTTTCGATGAACGACTGGCCATGATCAATGACGTGATCAAGCCCGGATATGCCGAGCTGAAATCCGAATGGCTGTTCCGGCAGACCGCCTCAAGCAGCGGTTCTGTCGACTCCGAGGGGTGAATCGAGGCGGCAGCTTACACGAATTGCGGACGGGTCCCGGAATTCGTCCGCTGTTCGGTGTTTGCGGTGGGCGGCCCGGCGTGTTTATGTCGGCTGGTCCCCGTTCCCGCAGTTCCCGCATTTCAAGGACCCATTCACCATGAAGCAGTCTGCTGCAAAGACCCTCGGCGTCGCCGCCCTCGGTGCCGCCTTCGCCGCCGTCGGCGCGGGCGCCGCGAACGCGGCCCCGGCCGCCCCGGACGCCACCCACGCCCTGGACTCCGTCACCAGGACGCTGCCGGCCGAGGGAGTCGTCAAGACGCTGCCCGGAGCCGGTGAGGCGCTCGGCCAGGGGCAGGCCGTGGCCGGCACCAGCCTGGCCGCCGTGCAGCCGATCGCCGAGAGGACGCTCACGAACGGCCCGACCGCTCCCGTCAGCGGTCTGCTCGGCGGACTGCCGCTCAAGGGACTGCCCACGCACGGCCTGCCGGTGAACGGGATTCCCCTCGGCTGATCCCCCGGCCCCCACACGCCGTTGGGGCGCCCCCGAGTACCGGGAGCGCCCCAACGGCGTTCGTGCACCCGCGTGGATCACCAGGCAGTTCGGGTCTTGTCCGCCGCGCTCCGCCCCGCCTTCGCCTCCGCCGGGAACAGGATCCACAGGGCTATGTACAGCAGGAACTGCGGGCCCGGCAGCAGACAGGACACCAGGAAGATCACCCGCATCGTCGTCGCGGAGGTGCCGAAGCGCCGTGCCAGCGCGGCGCAGACTCCGCCGATCATGCGGCCGTGGGTGGGGCGGACGAGGGCGGACATGGCGGCTCCTTGATGGGCGTCGGTGCGACGGTGCTTCGGGGGCCGCCGGTCCGGCCGCCCCGCACGACAACCACGCTACGCAACCGAAGGGGCGCCGGGCGTCACCCTACGGAGCGATGCCGACCCTGGGAATCGTCGGGGTGCGCCCCTGAAGGGCGTCCTCCCGAAGGGCTGCCGCGCGGTGGCCGCGCTCACCCCTGCGGCGGAGCCAGGAACGGCCCGCGGGCACGAACGCGAGATGCGTCAACGCCACACCCATGGTGTTCAGCAGCACCGAGTCCACATCCACGACCCGGCCCGGCACACCCGTCTGCAGCAGGGCGATCACCAGCGAGAGCAGCGCGCCCGCGGCCGCCGTACGGATCAGCGAGGCGAGCGGGGAGACGGCGAGCCTGCCGTGGGCCATGGGCAGCAGCACGCCCAGCGGCGCCAGCAGCCCGAGCCCCTCGCCGATCCGCCGGACCGCCTGCGGCCACCCGAGCGCCAGATCGGCCCGGATGCCGGCGAGCGGACGCAGATTGGCGGGCATCACCCAGGGCACGTCCAGCGGCCGCAGCATGAGCCAGGCGACGAGCGCGAGATGTGCGACGAGGAGGACGCCTCCTGTCGCACGGATGAGGGTCGCGGCACTGCCGCCGATGGAGCCTTCACGCTGCACGCCACCCAAGACGCGCCCGCGTACACGATCGGTTCCGGATCCGTCACGCGGGCGTGCACCCGTAACACTCGGGGTACGTCAGCCCGCCGGCACCTCGGCCGACGGCGGCTGCGCGCTGCCCGGCCGGGACCGTACGTCGTCGGTGCACTCGTAGCGCCGCAGCGGTTCCTCGCCCGGTCCGCCGAGGATCACCGAGCCGTCGCCCTCGGCCGCCGCCGAGTCGGAGAACGTGCAGACGATCTGGGCGAGGGCGTTCGCGCTGAGCCGGTCCGGCGCCTCGCTCAGCCGCAGAGTGTCCTCGGGGTCCTTGGCCCGCGGCCCGCTCACGCTCGTACCGCCGTGCACGTACGTCGTGTACCCCGCGTCCTTCTCGTCGGCGGACGGCGACTCGGCGAGCTGGTCCAGCAGCCCCTGCGCCACGATCATCCGCCGCTTCGCGTCCGGCGTGCCGTCCGGCACGCGCACCGAGCGGTCCACGGTCACCAGCGAGGCATGGCAGAGCAGGAAGACCTGCACCGGCACGCCCTGCGGGGACTGTGCCGCCGGGTTGTGGCCGGTCAGCGAGCACGGCATCCGCGACGGTGCCGCGCCGAAGTCGGTGGGCACCTCGGTGGCCCGGATACCGCATCCTGCGAGCAGCACGGCGAGCAGCGGGAGCGCCAGGGCACGTTTCGAAAGCAGCGTCGTCCGCCCGGAGGACGGGTTGACCCGCCCCAGCAGGTGCCGCGCGTTCACGACACCCCGTCCATGGACCCGGGGCCGCCGGCAGGACCGCCGTCGTTCCCGTCGCCGTCGTGTTCCTCCGTGAGACGCGAGGCGTCCCTCGGCAGTCGCAGTGTGAACACCGCACCGCCCTCCGGCGAGTTGGCGGCGCTGATCCCGCCACCGTGGATGCCCGCGTTCTCCATGGCGATGGAGAGACCGAGGCCGCTGCCCTCGGAACGCGGCCGGGAGGCACTCGCCTTGTAGAAGCGGTCGAACACGTGCGGCAGAACGTCCTCGGGGATGCCCGGGCCGTGGTCGCGCACCGCGATCACCAGGTCGTCGCCGTCGATACGCACCGACACCCGCACCGGCGAGCCGCCGTGCTTCAGCGCGTTGCCGATCAGGTTGGCGAGGATGACATCGAGGCGGCGCGGGTCGAGACGCGAGTGGATGCCGCGCTCGGCGTCCAGCTCGACCGCGTCCAGCCAGGCACGGGCGTCGATGCAGGCGGTGATCTGGTCGGCGATGTCGACGTCGTCCAGCACCAGCCGGGCGGTGCCCGCGTCGAAGCGGGTGACCTCCATCAGGTTCTCGACCAGGTTGTTCAGCCGCCGGGTCTCACTCACCACCAGCCGCACGGCGGGCTCGATCATCGGATCCACGGTCCCGGCCTCCGCGTCCAGCTCCTCCTCCAGCACCTCCGTGACGGCGGTGATGGCGGTGAGCGGTGTACGCAGCTCGTGCGACATGTCGGCGACGAACCGCCGGGACGCCTCGTCCCGCGCGGCCATGTCGGCCACCCGCTTCTCCAGCGCCTCCGCCGCGTTGTTGAACGTCCGCGACAGATCGGCGAGTTCGTCGGTGCCCGAGACCCGCAGCCGGGTGTCCAGCTTGCCCTCGCCGAGCCGCCGGGCGGCCACCCCGAGCCGGTGCACCGGCTTCAGCACGGTGGTCGCGGCGGCCTGCGCGAGCAGCGCGGCGCCGATCAGCGCGAGTCCGGTGGCGATGCCCAGCGACCAGGCCAGCGAGTTGAGGTCCTTGGCCTCCGGCTCCAGCGACTTCATGAGGTAGCCCGTCGGGCCACCGCCGATCAGCCGGGTGCCGGCCACCAGGTACGGCGTGCCGCGGTCGTCGATCCGCTGCCAGTACAGGTGGTACGGCGTTCCGCCGGCGCCGCTCACCTTCTGCTGCTTGTTCACCGCGGCGCGCAGCGAACCGGGCACGTCCTCCAGGGCGAAGCCGCTCAGGCCACCGGAACTGCCGTACGCGGTCTTGCCGTTCGTGTCCTCCGAGACCAGCAGCACGCTGAAGCGCTGGCTGCTGCTCGCCATCTGGCCGGCGGTGCGCTGGAGTTCGTCCTGGCTGGGGTGCACGGGCAGGGCGCCCGCGCGGTTCTGCATCTCCTGCTGGAAGTCGCGCAGCACCGCGTCCTGGGCGCGGGTGAGCACGGCCTCCCGGTTGAGCCAGTAGGCGATCCCCGACGCCGACACGGCCGCCGTCAGCGCCACCAGCCCGAAGACCACGACCAGCCGCAGCCGCAGACTGGTGAAGCGCAGCCGGGACAGAACTCCCTTGCGCCTCGCGGCCCAGCCGCGCAGCCCCCCTCGCGCGTCCGTCACTGAGGCGCGTCCAGGCGGTAACCGACACCGCGCACGGTACGGATCAGCGTCGGGGACGACGGCACGTCCTCGACCTTGGCGCGCAGCCGCTGCACACACGCGTCCACCAGCCGCGAGTCACCCAGGTAGTCGTGCTCCCAGACCAGCCGCAGCAGCTGCTGCCGGGAGAGCGCCTGGCCGGGCCGCCGGCTCAGTTCGAGGAGCAGCCGCAGCTCGGTCGGCGTCAGCTGGAGATCCTCGCCGTTCTTGGTGACGGTCATCGCGGAACGGTCGATGACGAGGCCGCCGAAGCTCGCGGAGTCGGTCGACTCCCGCTCCCCGCGCCGCAGCACGGCCCGGATACGGGCATCCAGCACGCGGCCCTGCACGGGCTTGACCACGTAGTCGTCGGCGCCGGACTCCAGCCCCACCACCACGTCGATGTCGTCGTTGCGCGCGGTCAGCAGGATGATCGGCAGCTGGTCCGTGCGCCGGATGCGCCGGCACACCTCGAAACCGTCGATGCCGGGAAGCATCACGTCCAGCACGATCAGGTCCGGCCGTTGCTCACGCAGCAGCTTCAGGCCGTCCTCGCCGGTGGCAGCGGTGGCAACCCGGTGGCCCTGGCGCGTAAGAGACAGCTCCAGGGCCGTACGGATGGCGTCGTCGTCCTCGATCAGCAACAGGGAAGGCACGGGCTCATTCTGGCCCATGAACGGCCTCTCGTACGACCCGTGAGGCCGCGGGAAGGCCGCGTTCCCGCTAGCGCCACCACCTGTGCGCACACCGTGATCGACCTGTGCCCGGCCCCTGTGACAGGTCTGTGACAGTCGGCGGACACGGCGATGAAGGTCCCCCGGCAAGCTTCTCGGCACAGGCAAGAAAGCGGTCCGAAGCGGACCGGGGCAAGCCTGGGGCAAGACAGAACACCGGAAGTCCACGACGGGGGGCGCGAGATGAACACGCTGCACGGCATGAGCACCAGCGCAGTGATCACGCGCCTGCACGACGTGCACCGGGGGGCCGAGAAGTCCGGTGCCGTGAGCGGGCGGGGGTGCGCTCGCGGCACCGGGCGTCAGCACACCACGTACCTGTCGGTGGTTGACGCGCACACGGGGGGCAATGCCACCGGGGTCACGGGGGACCACGGGGGAAACGCGTACAGGGAGGACTCGGGGGAGAAGGCCTCGCTGACGGAGGCGGAGTTCACCGCCTACGTCCAGGAGCGCCGCTCCTCCCTGTACGCGACCGCGTACCACCTGACCGGGGACCGCTTCGAGGCCGAGGACCTGCTCCAGAGCGCGCTGTTCTCGACGTACCGGGCCTGGGAGCGGATCAGTGACAAGGCGGCGGTCGGCGGATACCTCCGCCGCACCATGACGAACCTGCACATCAGCGCCTGGCGGCGCCGCAAGCTCAACGAGTACCCGACCGAGGAACTGCCGGAGACGCCCGGCGACACGGACGCGATGCGCGGCACCGAACTGCGCGCCGTCCTGTGGCAGGCGCTCGCCCGGCTGCCCGAACTCCAGCGCACCATGCTGGTCCTGCGCTACTACGAGGGGCGCACGGACCCGGAGATCGCGGAGATCCTCGGCATCAGTGTCGGCACGGTCAAGTCCAGCATCTGGCGCTCCCTGCGTCGGCTGCGGGAGGACGAGGTCCTCAGCTTCGGCCGTGACGAGGAGGACGCCTTCGGGGAGCTGGTCGCCTGAAGGCTGGGGGAAACAGGGAAGCAGGGGTCCTCAAGGACCCACGGGGGACACGGGGAAATGGGGGGACACGGGGGAACACGGGGGAGAACGGGACTGGAGGGCCGGGGGGCCGTCCGGTCCCGTTTCCGTGTGCCGGGACGCGCCTCTGCGTACGACCGTCAGGCCGCCGTCCGCTGACGGACCCGACGCCCCGCCGCCGCGGCAGCGAGCCTGCTCAGCGCCTCGTCACGGTCGCAGGCGTGGGCGCCCAGTGACACCTGGCGGGCGACGATCGACCGCTCCGCGCGCATCAGCCGCCAGCCGCGCCGCAGCAGGAACGGCACCGACTTGCGGCCCTCCTTGAGGTCCCGCAGGAAGCGCCGCCGGAAGGTGGCGACCGGGCCGCGGCTCAGACACAGCGCGTCGGCCAGGACGCCCAGCTCGCGGCAGCGCTCCACGATCTCGGCGGCGAAGACGCCCTCCGCGATGAACAGCGGGGTGCGGTCGATGCACAGCGTCGACTCGCCGGTCCGCGCGCTCAGCGCGATGTCGTACACGGGTACGCCCGCCGACCCCGTGGCGCACAGCCGGCTGATGGCTTCGACGGCGACGTCCGCGTCCCAGGAGAGCGGATGGTCCCAGTCGATGTCCGAACTCCCCTCCACCAGAGGCAGCGTCGGGTCGTCGCCCTCCTTGTAGAAGTCGTCGAGGCGCAGCACAGGCAGCCCGGAACGGGCCGCGACGAGGGACTTGCCGGAACCCGAGGGGCCGCACAGCAGCACGACGCGGGCGGGAGACGGAGTATGAATGCTCACGGAACACCAGTTTGACGTATGACGGCACCGCTGCCGACCCCGCGGGTCGGCTTTGCAGCGTGCGTCACACCTCAACTACCCTTCGTGTCGTTTTCCTTACCCAGTGCATCGGAAGGCGGCATCAGCAATGGCCCGACACGCGTCCCCGCACAGCCCGACCGCTCGGCGCGCCCTGATCGCCCTCGCGACCGCCGGAGCGGCCCTCGGGGCGGGCGCGGCGACGGCCTCCGCCGCCCCCGGTGGGCTCCTCGACGCGCCGTCGCGGCCCACCTCGCTCGGCACGGTCGACCCGCAGGCCGGCACGCACGCGCTGACGGGCGCGGTGGGCTACGCGGTCGGCCCGCTCAACTCCATCAAGCCCAACCCCCTCGCGGGCACCGGAGTCGACCCGCTGGCCAACGGCGTCGGTACCCAGGTCGCCGACTTCAAGCCGCTGACCACCCAGGCGTTGACCGCCCCGGTGGCCGAGGCCGACTCGCTGGGCTCGCTCCCGGTGCTCGGGCAGGTGACGGGGCTGCTCGGCGGCGCCGCCTGAGGCGCGGGCGGCGTGCGCCGCCCGCGCGTGAAGAGAGCCGCGCTTCCCCCGGACGGAGGGGAAACGCGGCTCCCGTCCTGCGTTCCCGGCTCAGTACGACGAGCCGGACGCGCCCAGGGAACCGGTCGGGTGCCAGACCGTCTTGGTCTCCAGGAAGGCCGTCATGCGGTCGGTGCCCGGAGCGGCCGACCAGTCGTCCACAGGCTGTGGACGCAGTACGCGCTTCAGGTTGTCCGCGGCCGCGACCTCCAGCTCCTTCGCCAGCGCCTCGTCGGCGCCCGCGAGGTCGATCGCGTTGACGTCCTGGTGCGCGGCCAGCGGCGCCGCGATCTCCGCCGTACGGCCGGAGAGCACGTTGACGACACCGCCGGGCAGGTCGGAGGTGGCCAGCACCTCGCCCAGGGACAGCGCCGGGAGCGGCGACTCCTCGCTCGCGATCACCACCGCAGTGTTGCCGGTCGCGATCACCGGGGCCACCACCGACACCAGCCCGAGGAAGGACGACTTCTGCGGCGCCAGTACGGCGACCACGCCCGTCGGCTCGGGGGAGGAGAGGTTGAAGTACGGGCCCGCGACCGGGTTCGCACCGCCCACGACCTGGGCGATCTTGTCGGTCCAGCCCGCGTACCAGACCCAGCGGTCGATCGTCGCGTCCACGACCGCCGCGGCCTTGGACTTCGACAGCCCCTCGGCCTCGGCGACCTCGCGGACGAACTGCTCCCGGCGGCCCTCCAGCATCTCGGCGATCCGGTACAGGATCTGGCCGCGGTTGTACGCGGTCGCGCCGGACCAGGCGCCGAACGCCTTGCGCGCGGCGACCACGGCGTCCCGGGCGTCCTTGCGGGACGACTGCGGAGCGTTGGCCAGCCAGTTGCCCTTGGAGTCGGTCACCTCGTACACCCGGCCGCTCTCGGAACGCGGGAACTTCCCGCCGACGTACAGCTTGTAGGTCTTGAAGACGCTCAGGCGGCCCGCGGCGGAGCCGCTGATTGACTCTTTAGACATCGAGGTACGCCTCCAGGCCGTGGCGACCGCCCTCGCGGCCGAAGCCAGACTCCTTGTAGCCGCCGAACGGCGAGGTCGGGTCGAACTTGTTGAACGTGTTGGACCAGACGACACCGGCCCGCAGCTTGTTCGCGACGGCCAGGATCCGGGAACCCTTCTCGGTCCAGATGCCCGCCGAGAGGCCGTACTGCGTGTTGTTGGCCTTGGCGACGGCCTCGTCCGGGGTGCGGAAGGTGAGGACCGACAGCACCGGGCCGAAGATCTCGTCCCGGGCGACGGTGTGCGCCTGGGTGACGTTGGTGAACAGCGTCGGCGCGAACCAGTAGCCCGAGCCGGGCAGTTCGCAGGCCGGCGACCAGCGCTCGGCGCCCTCCGCCTCGCCCTGCTCGGCGAGCGCGGTGATCCGGGCCAGCTGCTCGGCGGAGTTGATCGCGCCGATGTCCGTGTTCTTGTCGAGCGGGTCACCGAGGCGCAGCGTGGACAGCCGGCGCTTGAGGGAGTCGAGCAGCTCGTCGTGGATCGACTCCTGGACCAGCAGGCGCGAGCCCGCGCAGCAGACCTGGCCCTGGTTGAAGAAGATGCCGGTCACGATGCCCTCGACGGCCTGGTCGATCGGGGCGTCGTCGAAGACGATGTTGGCGCCCTTGCCGCCGAGTTCGAGGGTGAGCTTCTTGCGGGTACCGGCGACCGTGCGGGCGATCGCCTTGCCGACGGCCGTGGAGCCGGTGAAGGCCACCTTGTTGACGTCCGGGTGCGCGACGAGGGCGGCGCCCGTGTCGCCGTAGCCCGGAAGGATGTTGACGACACCCTTGGGCAGGCCCGCCTGACGGCAGATGTCCGCGAAGAACAACGCGGACAGCGGGGTCGTCTCGGCGGGCTTCAGGACGACCGTGTTGCCGGTCGCGAGCGCCGGGGCGATCTTCCACGCCAGCATCAGCAGCGGGAAGTTCCAGGGGATGACCTGGCCCGCCACGCCGAGCGGCCGCGGGGTCGCGCCGAAACCGGCGTGCTCCAGCTTGTCCGCCCAGCCCGCGTAGTAGAAGAAGTGCGCCGCGACCAGCGGGAGGTCCGCGTCGCGGGTCTCCTTGATCGGCTTGCCGTTGTCCAGCGTCTCCAGGACCGCCAGCTCGCGGCTGCGCTCCTGGATGATCCGGGCGATGCGGAACAGGTACTTGGCGCGCTCGGAGCCCGGCAGCGCGGACCACTTCTCGAACGCCTTGCGGGCGGCCCGGACCGCGCGGTCGACGTCCGCCTCACCCGCCTGGGCGACCTCGGAGAGGACCTCCTCGGTGCTCGGGCTGACCGTCTTGAAGACCTTCCCGTCGGCGGCGTCGGTGAACTCGCCGTCGATGAACAGGCCGTACGAGGGCGCGATGTCGACGACCGAGCGGGACTCGGGCGCGGGCGCGTATTCGAATGCCGATGCCATGATGATCAGTCCACCGTCACGTAGTCGGGTCCGGAGTAGCGGCCGGTGGCCAGCTTCTGACGCTGCATCAGCAGGTCGTTCAGGAGCGAGGAGGCGCCGAAGCGGAACCAGTGGTTGTCCAGCCAGTCCTCGCCCGCGGTCTCGTTGACCAGGACCAGGAACTTGACGGCGTCCTTGGTGGTGCGGATGCCGCCGGCGGGCTTCACGCCGACCTGGACACCGGTCTGGGCGCGGAAGTCGCGGACGGCCTCCAGCATGAGGAGGGTGTTGGCCGGGGTCGCGTTGACGGCGACCTTGCCGGTCGAGGTCTTGATGAAGTCGGCCCCGGCCAGCATGCCGAGCCAGCTCGCCCGCCGGATGTTGTCGTACGTCGACAGCTCACCGGTCTCGAAGATGACCTTGAGCCGGGCGGACGTCCCGCAGGTCTCCTTCACGGCGACGATCTCGTCGTACACCTTCAGGTAGTGGCCCGAGAGAAACGCGCCACGGTCGATGACCATGTCGATCTCGTCGGCGCCCGCGGCCACGGCGTCACGCACGTCGGCCAGCTTCACGTCGAGCGCGGCCCGGCCGGCCGGGAAGGCGGTGGCGACCGACGCGACCTTCACTCCGGAGCCGGCGACGGCCTCCTTGGCGACGGCGACCATGTCCGGGTAGACGCACACGGCGGCGGTCGTCGGGGTCGTACGGTCGGTCGGGTCGGGATGGGCGGCCTTGGCGCCGAGCGCCCGGACCTTGCCCGGGGTGTCCGCGCCTTCCAGCGTCGTCAGGTCGACCATCGAGATCGCGAGGTCGATGGCGTACGCCTTCGCGGTGGTCTTGATGGAACGGGTGCCGAGGGAGGCGGCACGCGCCTCCAGGCCGACCGCGTCGACGCCGGGCAGTCCGTGCAGGAATCGGCGCAGCGTGCTGTCGGACGCGGTGACGTCAGCGAGCGCGGGTGCAGCCGGTGCAGTGGCGGGTGCAGCAGGTGCAGTACTGGGCATGGTCACCAGCCGAGCATATCTACGCGCGTAGCTGCTGTACACCCCCGGGTCCCTTTCCGGCTGCTTTCCGGCTGCTCCGCGACCGCCCGCGAGCACCGCCGACGGCTTCGGGCAGAATCGGAGGCATGACGACCCCGGACCACCAGTCACCCGCGCCCCAGCCTCCGGCACCTGCCGTCAAGGACCGGCTGTACCGCTCACCCATGGCGCTGGTGAGCGGTGTGCTGCTGCTGGCCGTCATGGGCTGGCTCGGCATCGACGCGCTGGCCCGCGGGAACGGGCGCACGCCGTGGCTGGCACTCGCCCTGATGATCCTCGCCGTGCCGCTGGTGGTCGCCTTCACCCTGCGACCGGCCGTGTTCGCCAACGACGACAGGCTGCGTGTCCGCAACCCGTTCCGGGTGATCATCCTGCCCTGGGGCGAGGTCGAGAGCCTGCGCTCCGGCTACTCCAACGAGGTCGTCGCCAAGTCCGGCACCAAGTACCAGCTCTGGTCCATCCCCGTCTCCTTCCGGGGCCGCAAGCAGGCGGCCCGCCGTGAACACCGGGCCGCGATGGACGTGGCCCAGGGCCGCCCCAGCCCCACCGAGGCCCGCGTCCGCGCGCAGGGCGACCAGGCCATGGACGAACTCCGCGAACTCCTGGACCACCACAACCACTCCGGGGCGCCCGACGAGACCGGGATCACCGTCCGCTGGGCCTACGAGATCGCGGCCCCCGTGGTGGCCGGCGCGGTGCTGCTGGCGGTGCTGCTGGCGGTGGGGTGAGCGCGGTCGGCCGGGCGAGGCTCTCGCGAATCAAGGCTCTCGCGGATCACGTCGTGCGGTCGCGGGTGCAGTGGTACCGGCCATGACCCGAAGCGGGTCACCCCGTCACGGTGCGCTCGGCCACACCAGCAGCATGTACGCCCCCCAGTAGGCCGACCCCGCCACCGCCGCCGTCAGGATCAGGGCGCGTTGGCGCAGGGAGGCGCGGGACAGGTGCAGGGCGATCGGGAGGAGGAGGGGGAAGGCCGGGAGCAGGAAGCGGGCGCGGGGGAAGTAGACGCCGCCGCTGGCGACCACGATCGTCAGGAGGACTCCCGTGAAGACCAGGAGGGGCAGGGGCTGGCGGTCCCGTGCGGACACCGCGAACAGGACGGCGGCGCTCAGCATGGTGAGGGTGACCATGACCAGGAACAGCTCGGGCCGGGACTGCTGGCCGAACAGCTCACGCAGGCGCCGCAGGGTTTCGTGGCCGCCGTCCAGCTCGTTGTGCCACAGGCGTTGTACGGCGAAGTAGCCGTCCCAGCGGCGCAGCCGCAGGCCCACCCAGGTGATGTACGCGCACCAGCCGAGCGGGGCGAGCAGGGCGCCGGCGAGGGCGCGGAGCGAGAAGCCCCGGCGCAGGGAGAGCAGCGCGGCGACCGTGACGGCGGCGGCCACCGCGATACCGGTCGGGCGGGTCAGCCCGGCGAGGCATGCGCCCACGCCCGCCCACACCCAGTGCCGGCCGAGCAGCGCGTGCAACGTCCAGGCGGTGAGCGCGCAGAACAGCGACTCGGTGTACGTCATCCACTCGACCAGGCCGACCGGGAACGCGGCCCAGAGGGTGGTGAGCAGGATGCCGACCCGCCGCCCGTGCAGCCGCTCGCCCACCGCGAAGACTCCCCAGGCCGCGAGGAGCGAGGCGACCACGGCGACGCCCAGTCCGGTGCTGGCCCGGCTGCCCGGGGTGACGACGGCGACCGCCCGCACCAGCATCGGGTACAGCGGGAAGAAGGCCAGGTTGTTCGCGTCGTAGAGGGTGCCCAGTTCGTGCGTGTAGCCGTGGGCCGCGATTCCGAGGTACCAGCGGGAGTCCCACTCCGTCGCGATCATGGCCCAGACCCCGTGGTGGCGGCGGTGCGCCCAGAGCACGAGGAACAGCAGGCCGGACAGGCGTACGGCGAGGAAGGCGCCCAGGGCGGGGGCCGCCAGCCGCAGGCCGCGCAGTACGCGCGGCGGAACGGCGGCCGGGGCGTGGGGGCGCCGGCGCCGGGTGCCCGGGATGTGCCCGCTCGGGGCGGTGTCGGGGACGGTCGGGGACACGGCGGCGGCTCCAGTACTCGTCGTCGGGCGGTACCGGTTGAACGTTGCCCGGCGGGCACGGCGGGCTGCGGCGCGTCCGTCAGCTGTCGCCCCTAAATCACTCGATGGGGTGCCCCCTGGTGGCAGGGGCACCCCATCGAGTGGGACGAGCGCGGGGACCTGTGGTCAGATGCCCGCCGCCGTCGACAGGTCCCGCTTGATCGCGGCCAGCAGCTCGGCGGCACGCGCGCGGGCCGCCGGCAGCTCCTCGTGCGCGGCCACCGGCACGACCGCCTCCAGGTAGCACTTCAGCTTGGGCTCGGTGCCGCTCGGGCGGACGATGACCCGGGCGCCGTCGAGCGTGTAGCGCAGGCCGTCCGTGGGAGGCAGCGTCTCCGTTCCCCGGGTGAGGTCCTCCGCCCTCGTGATGGCCAGGCCCGCGAGTCCGGTCGGCGGCTGCTCGCGCAGGCGGCGCATGGCGTCCGCGATGACCGACAGGTCCGCCACCCGCACCGAGAGCTGGTCGGTGGCGTGCAGACCGTGTTCCACGGCGAGGTCGTCGAGCAGGTCGAGCAGCGTGCGGCCCTGCTCCTTGAGCTCGGAGGCCAGTTCGGTGATGAGGAGGGCGGCGGTGATGCCGTCCTTGTCCCGTACGCCTTCGGGGTCCACGCAGTAGCCGAGGGCCTCCTCGTAGCCGTAGCGCAGGCCCTCCGCGCGGGCGATCCACTTGAAGCCGGTGAGGGTCTCCTCGTGGCGCAGCCCCGCCTTCCGGGCGATCCGGCCGAGGAGGGACGAGGACACGATGGACTCGGCGAAGGTGCCGGTGGCGCCGCGCCGTACCAGGTGGGCGGCGAGCAACGAGCCGACCTCGTCGCCGCGGAGCATGCGCCACTCGCCCGCGTCCTCGACCGCGACGGCGCAGCGGTCGGCGTCCGGGTCGTTGGCGACGACCAGGTCGGGGGCGGTCGCGCGGGCCGCGGCGAAGGCGAGGTCCATCGCTCCCGGCTCCTCCGGGTTGGGGAACGCGACGGTCGGGAAGTCCGGGTCCGGCTCGGCCTGCTCGGCCACCAGGACGGGCTCCGGGAAGCCCGCGCGGGCGAACGCGGCGACCAGCACGTCCTTGCCGACGCCGTGCATCGCCGTGTAGACGGTGCGGGCGGTGCGCGCGGAACCGGTGGCCAGGACGGCGTCGGTGCGGGCCAGGTAGGCGTCGAGGACCGTGTCGTCGAGGATCTCCCAGCCGCCGTCCGGGCGGGGTACGTCGTCCAGGGAGACGATCGCGTCGATCTCGGCGGCGATCTCCGCGTCGGCGGGCGGCACGATCTGCGAGCCGTCACCCAGATAGACCTTGTAGCCGTTGTCCCGGGGCGGGTTGTGGCTGGCGGTGACCTCCACACCGGCGACCGCGCCCAGGTGCCGGATGGCGAAGGCGAGGACGGGAGTGGGCAGCGGACGGGGGAGCACGGCTGCGCGCAGCCCTGCGCCGGTCATCACCGCGGCGGTGTCGAGGGCGAAGTCGGCGGACTTGTGGCGGGCGTCGTAGCCGATGACGACGAGTCCGTCGCCCTGGCCCTGCTGCTTCAGGTGGGCGGCGAGACCTGCGGCGGCGCGGATGACGACCGAGCGGTTCATGCGCATGGGGCCGGCGCCCAGCTCGCCGCGGAGTCCGGCCGTACCGAACTGGAGAGTGCCGGCGAAGCGCGCGGCGAGCTCGCTGACGTCCCCCGCCTCGATGAGCTTGGCCAGCTCCTCGCGGGTCTCGGCGTCGGGGTCCTCGGCCAGCCACGCCTCGGCCTTGGCGATGAGATCGTCGTGCACGGTCGGTCAACCTCTCCTGTTCGTGTTCGTGGGGCTGTCCCAGGGGGCCGGAGCCCCCTGGCGGGGTTCCCTACAGGCGCCCCAGCACCTGGCCCAGCAGCGCGCCCATCCGGGCCGCCGAGTCGCGGCCGGCCTGGAGGACCTCCTCGTGGTTCAGCGGCTCGCCGGTCATGCCCGCGGCGAGGTTGGTGACCAGGGAGATACCGAGCACCTCGGCGCCGGCCTCGCGCGCGGCGATGGCCTCCAGCACCGTGGACATGCCCACCAGGTCCGCGCCGATCACGCGGGCCATGCGGATTTCGGCGGGCGTCTCGTAGTGCGGGCCGGGGAACTGCGCGTAGACGCCCTCCTCGAGGCTGGCGTCGATCTCCTTGCACAGGGCGCGCAGCCGCGGCGAGTACAGGTCCGTCAGGTCAACGAAGTTCGCCCCGACGATCGGCGAGGTCGCCGTCAGGTTGATGTGGTCGCTGATCAGCACCGGCTGGCCGGGGCGCATGCCCTCGCGCAGACCGCCGCAGCCGTTGGTGAGCACCACGGTCTTGCAGCCGGCGGCCACGGCGGTACGCACCCCGTGCGCCACGGCGGCCACGCCGCGGCCCTCGTAGTAGTGCGTACGGCCGAGGAAGACCAGCGCGCGCTTGTCGCCGATGGAGTACGAGCGGACCTTGCCGCCGTGCCCCTCCACCGCCGGCGGCGGGAAGCCGGGCAGCTCGGTGACCTGGAACTCGGCGTCGGGTGCGCCCAGGGCGTCGACGGCCGGAGCCCAGCCGGAGCCCATCACGAGGGCGACGTCGTGGGTGTCGGCGCCCGTGAGCTCGCGCAGGCGCGTGGCGGCGGCGTCGGCGGCGGCCTGCGGGTCGCCCTGGATGTCGTCCGGAAGAAGAGATGCGTTCACGCGGAAGAGGGTAGCCGCTCTCGGCCTACGCGCGTAGAGTGAGGGACGTCACGTCTTGGCCATCGTTGTCATGTCGTTTCCAACAAAGGCCGCGTGGTTTCCGGCAAAGGCAGGCACAGAAGTGCCCCAAGAGATCTTGGGGCACCGGCGGTGGCACTGCTGGTCGCCGGGCCCTCAGCAGGGCCGCTTCCGCAGCTCCATCACATAGTCGTGGGGCGCCCCGGCCGACTCGGCCGCGTCGGCGATCTCGCCGAGGTAGCGGGCCGACGGGAGGCCGCCCTCATAGCCGTTCAGCGCGTACGCCCAGGCCTGCTCCTCGCCGTCCAGGGTGTGCACACGCAGCCGCACCCGGCGGTAGATGCCCAGCCCCACGCCCTCCCAGCGGTCCAGGGACTCCTCGTCCAGGGGCGCGATGTCGTACAGACCGACGAAGACCTGGGACCCCGGCTGTTCGACGATCGTCGCGAGCGCGCCCTCCCAGCCGAGCTGCTCGCCGCCGAAGGTCAGCCGCCAACCGTTCAGCCAGCCGGTGGCACGCAGCGGCGAGTGCGGGGCGCGGCGGGACATCAGCCGCGCGTCGAGGTTGCCGGCGTACGAGGCGTAGAGCGACATGGGTCAGAGGGTACGGCAGGGAAAACCCCGGTCCCCCACGCCCCGGAAGTACCCGCGGACCCCGGAACGGGCGCCGGTCCCGCCCCCGGGGCACTGGCACGTTGAAGCGTGCGGGACAATGGAGTACGTGACTCGGATCGTGATCATCGGTGGCGGACCCGGCGGATACGAAGCGGCGCTGGTCGCCGCTCAGCTCGGCGCGGAGGTGACCGTCGTCGACTGCGACGGCCTGGGCGGGGCGTCGGTGCTGACCGACTGCGTGCCGTCGAAGACCCTCATCGCCACGGCCGAGGTGATGACCACCTTCGATTCCTCGTACGAGGAACTCGGGATCATCGTCGCGGACGACACCCCGCACATCGAGCAGGCCGCCCGCGTGGTCGGCGTCGACCTCGGCAAGGTCAACCGACGGGTGAAGCGGCTCGCGCTCGCGCAGTCGCACGACATCACCGCCTCCGTCACGCGCGCCGGCGCCCGGGTCATGCGCGGCCGCGGCCGCCTTGAGGGCATGCAGGCCCTCGACGGCTCCCGCAGGGTCGTCGTCACCGCCGCCGACGGCACCGAGGAGACCCTCGCCGCCGACGCCGTCCTGATCGCCACCGGCGGTCACCCGCGCGAGGTCCCCGACGCCCAGCCCGACGGCGAGCGCATCCTCAACTGGACCCAGGTCTACGACCTCACCGAGCTCCCCGAGGAACTCATCGTGGTCGGCTCGGGTGTCACCGGCGCCGAGTTCGCCGGCGCCTACCAGGCCCTCGGCTCCAAGGTCACCCTGGTCTCCTCCCGCGACCGCGTGCTGCCCGGCGAGGACCCGGACGCCGCCGCCGTCCTGGAGGACGTCTTCCGCCGCCGCGGCATGAACGTCATGGCCCGCTCCCGTGCCGCCGCCGCCAAGCGGGTCGGCGACCGGGTCGAGGTCACCCTCGCCGACGGCCGGGTCATCACCGGCACCCACTGTCTGATGGCCGTCGGCGCCATCCCCAACAGCGCGGGCCTCGGCCTGGAGGAGGCCGGGGTCAGGCTCCGCGACTCCGGGCACATCTGGACCGACAAGGTCTCCCGGACCACCGCGCCCGGTGTGTACGCCGCCGGTGACGTGACCGGTGTCTTCGCCCTCGCCTCGGTCGCCGCCATGCAGGGCCGTATCGCCATGTACCACTTCCTCGGCGACGCGGTGGCCCCGCTCAACCTCAAGACCGTCTCCTCGAACGTCTTCACCGACCCGGAGATCGCCACCGTCGGCTACACCCAGGCCGACGTCGACTCCGGCAGGATCGACGCCCGCGTGGTGAAGCTCCCGCTGCTGCGCAACCCGCGCGCCAAGATGCAGGGCATCCGCGACGGCTTCGTGAAGCTCTTCTGCCGTCCGGGCACCGGGATCGTCGTCGGCGGTGTCGTCGTCTCGCCCCGCGCCTCCGAACTCATCCACCCCATCTCGATCGCCGTCGACAACAATCTGACGGTCGAACAGATCGCGAACGCCTTCACCGTGTACCCGTCTCTTTCGGGGTCGATCGCCGAGGTGGCCCGCCAGTTGCACACTCGGAAGACGTCCGGCGAGGCCTGATGTCCGGAAGCGACTCCCCGCTGGTCACGGGGAGTTGCCGGGCATGCGAGCGGCATAGTCGGGACGGATAGGCCCTATACCACCTCCCGCCCCACCGTGCGAACAACTTCTGCTATTCGGCGCAAACTGCTGAAAGCAGACGGTCGTTGGGGTTACTGTCAGTTTCGTGTTCGCTGCAGAACGTCGCCAATTGATCCTCGAAATGGTGCGAGCGAACGGAGCCGTGTCGCTCCGTGAACTCGCCCGCGTCGTCCAGACCTCTGAAGTGACCGTACGGCGGGACGTGCGCGCACTGGAGGCAGAAGGACTCCTCGACCGCCGGCATGGCGGTGCGGTATTGCCGGGCGGTTTCACGCGGGAGTCCGGCTTTCCGCAGAAGTCTCATCTCGCGACCGCCGAGAAAACGGCCATCGCCGATCTCGCCGCGGGTCTCGTCCAGGAGGGCGAGGCCATCGTGGTCGGGGCGGGTACCACCACCCAGGAGCTGGCCCGCCGGCTCGCCCGGGTGCCGGGTCTGACCGTCGTCACCAACTCCCTGCTGGTGGCCCAGGCGCTGGCGCACGCCAACCGCGTGGAGGTCGTGATGACCGGCGGTACCCTGCGCGGCTCCAACTACGCCCTCGTCGGCTCCGGCGCCGAGCAGTCCCTCCAGGGGCTCAGAGTCTCCAAGGCCTTCCTCTCCGGGAGCGGGCTGACCGCAGAGCGCGGGCTGTCCACGTCCAACATGCTGTCGGCGTCCGTCGACCGCGCGCTGGTCCAGGCGGCCGCCGAGGTCGTGATCCTCGCCGACCACACCAAACTGGGCACCGACACGATGTTCCAGACGGTGCCCACGGATGTGATCACCCGGCTCGTCACCGACGATCCGCCCGCCCACGACGACCGTGCGGTCACCGAGCTCCAGGCCCTCGCGGACCAGGGGGTGCAGATCGCCGTGGCCGGGGCGTCCGGGAACCCGGGGGGTGATCAGGTCCCGGCGCGCCAGCAGCGTCGGGACGTCTCCCTCCCAGGGCCCCGGCGGGGACATGTCCCTGGGGCGGGGCTGCGTACGGCCACGGCTGCCGCCGCCACGGCCCTCGGGGAGCAGGGGGCCGCCGAACAGCGGGCACGGGTGGCCGATCTTCGGCGCCGCTAGGGTTCGGGGTCCCTGGGGTCCTTGGGGTCCCGGGGAGGTCCCTGGGGTCCCGGAGGTCCTTCAGGGTTCCCCCGAGCCGCTCGGTCGGCCGTCCTCAGGCCTCCTTCAGGCCCTGTAGGGTCAGGCGCAGCAGGCGGTCCGCCAGGTCCTGGTCCGCCGGCGACTCCTCCGCCGCCAGCGCGATGGCGTGGGTGAGCTTGAGGAGGTCGGAGATCGCCACGTCGTGGCGTACGGCGCCCGCGCCCTGAGCCCTGGTCAGGAGGGCGCCGCCGGCCTCGTGGATCGGGGTGCTGCAACCGGCCAGGGCGGAACCCGGGTCGGCGGAGACGGCCATCAGGGCCCTGGCCAGACCGCGGTACTCGCTCGCGTGGGTGACCATCTCGCGCAGCCAGGTCACCAGTGCGGCGCAGGGCTCGGGGTCGTGCAGCAGTTCGCGTGAGCGGGCCAGGAGTTCGCTCACCGCGTCCTCGAAGACCGCGCTCATCAACGCCTGACGGCTGGGGAAGTGCCGGTACAGGGTGCCGATCCCGACGCCCGCCCGCCGGGCCACGTCCTCCAGGGACGTGTCCGTGCCGTGCTCGGCGAAGGCGGCCCGCGCCTCGGTGAGCAGACGCTCGCGGTTGCGCCGGGCGTCGGCGCGCATGGCGCGTGGCTCCGGCGTCCCGGTCGTTCCCGCCATTGCCTGCCCCCACCTCTCCGGATCCCCCGGAAGCCGTCCGAAGCGCCTTCGGACGCCTCCAGCATGCCAAAACGAGGCGCCCCGCGGACCCGGTGTGCAACAGGGTCCGCGGGGCGCCTCGGGACGCGTGGGCCGGGATCAGTCCTTGATCTCGCAGATCGCTGCGCCGGACGTGATGGACGCACCGACCTCGGCGCTCAGGCCCTTGATGGTGCCGTCCCGGTGCGCGTTGAGCGGCTGCTCCATCTTCATCGCCTCGAGGACGACGACCAGGTCGCCCTCCTTGACCTCCTGGCCCTCCTCGACGGCGACCTTGACGATCGTGCCCTGCATCGGGGAGGCGAGGGTGTCGCCGGAGGCGACCGGGCCCGACTTCTTGGCCGCGCGGCGCTTCGGCTTGGCGCCCGCCGCGAGGCCGGTGCGGGCCAGGCTCATGCCCAGCGACGACGGCAGGGAGACCTCGAGACGCTTGCCGCCGACCTCGACCACGACCGTCTCACGACCGGTCTCCTCGTCCGCCTCGACGTCTGCCGGGGCGGTGAAGGGCTTGATCTCGTTGACGAACTCGGTCTCGATCCAGCGGGTGTGCACCGTGAACGGCTCCGCGGAGCCGGTCAGCTCGGGCGCGAACGCCGCGTCCGTCACCACCGCACGGTGGAACGGGATGGCCGTGGCCATGCCCTCGACCTGGAACTCCTCCAGGGCACGGGAGGCCCGCTCCAGGGCTTCCTTGCGGGTACGGCCGGTGACGATCAGCTTCGCCAGCAGCGAGTCCCAGGCCGGGCCGATGACCGCGCCGGCCTCCACGCCCGCGTCCAGCCGGACACCGGGGCCCGACGGCGCGTCGAACCGGGTGACCGTGCCGGGCGCCGGCAGGAAGTTGCGGCCCGGGTCCTCGCCGTTGATCCGGAACTCGAACGAGTGGCCGCGCAGCGCCGGGTCGTCGTACCCGAGCACCTCGCCGTCGGCGATGCGGAACATCTCGCGGACCAGGTCGATGCCGGCGACCTCCTCGGTGACCGGGTGCTCCACCTGGAGGCGGGTGTTGACCTCCAGGAAGGAGATCGTCCCGTCGTTGCCGACGAGGAACTCCACGGTGCCCGCGCCGACGTAGCCGGCCTCCTTCAGGATGGCCTTCGAGGAGCTGTACAGCTCGGCGACCTGAGCCTCCGACAGGAACGGCGCCGGAGCCTCCTCGACCAGCTTCTGGTGGCGCCGCTGGAGCGAGCAGTCACGGGTGGAGACGACCACCACGTTGCCGTGGCTGTCGGCCAGACACTGGGTCTCCACATGCCGCGGCTTGTCCAGGTAACGCTCGACAAAGCATTCGCCCCGGCCGAAGGCGGCGACCGCCTCGCGGACCGCGGACTCGTACAGCTCCGGCACCTCTTCGAGAGTCCGCGCGACCTTCAGACCACGGCCACCGCCGCCGAACGCCGCCTTGATGGCGATCGGCAGACCGTGCTCCTCGGCGAAGGCGACGACCTCGTCGGCGCCGCTCACCGGGTCGGGCGTACCGGCGACCAGCGGGGCGCCCGCGCGCTGCGCGATGTGACGGGCCGCCACCTTGTCGCCCAGGTCGCGGATGGCCTGCGGCGGCGGGCCGATCCAGATCAGGTCCGCGTCGAGGACCGCCTGGGCGAACTCCGCGTTCTCCGAGAGGAAGCCGTATCCGGGATGGATGGCGTCCGCACCGGACTCACGGGCGGCGTTCAGGACCTTCTCGATGTCCAGATAACTGGTGGCCGGAGTGTCACCGCCCAGGGCGAACGCCTCATCCGCGGCCCGGACGTGCAGAGCGTCCCGGTCCGGGTCGGCGTAGACGGCCACGCTCGCGATCCCGGCATCCCGGCAGGCACGGGCCACGCGGACAGCGATTTCGCCACGGTTGGCGATGAGCACCTTGCGCACGATTGAGGCTCCCTCCTTGAAACAAGCCGAGTTTAGGGACTGCCGACACGGCACTACGACCCGTCCCCAATGGTGAGCTTGCCCACACGGAGCGTGATTCGAGGCTCGCTCGACCCGCGAAAGCCCTTGTCGTACCTCGGTACGCAGGACTCCTCCCGGAAACCCTAGCCCTGTCATGTGGCCAAGGTCTCTGTGAGAGCGTGCCGCGGCACACTCGGTTTCTTTGTCGAGTCCCTACGAATGGCCCAATGATTCTTTGCCCGTGACAGAACCCTTGTCCCCAGGTTTACCCGTTAGTAGCGTTCGCGATGGCTCGAACGTACTTCAGGTAACAGCAGCCGGGCTCGGGCTGCGGTCGAAAGTGGGTGGGACCGGTGGTGCGCAGACCGGTGGCGTGGCTCGTGGCGGTCGTCCTCCTCGCCGAGGGGCTCGGCATCGCCGCACTGAACTGGTTCATGGGGATCGTGGTCGACCGCCAGGACATGTCGTTGGCCGGCCTGGACCCGGACACGATGGCCACGTCCTCGAAGGTCGGCGGGGTGGTGTTCGGGCTCTACTTCGCGCTGTGCGCGCTGGTCGCCGTGGTCGTGGCGATACGCAACCGAGCCCCCGCCGGGTTCGGGCGTGTCCTGCTGATCAGCGCGGCCGTGGTGCACGGGCTGCTGGGGGCGTTCGCCATCGGCCTGGTGAGCTGGACGGCGTTCGTGTTCATGATGGCCGTACTGGGCCTGATAGTGCTGCTCCTGATGACCTACGACCGCCGGCCGGGTCCCTCGGCCGAATCCGCCGCCGACGGCGGCACACCCGCCGGAGACCAGCCGGAGGCCAAGGCCACCCCCGCCCCTCAGGGCACCCGGGAGGGCACGACCCACCCGGGCGACACCCGTTCGGCGGAACCGGGGCCCCAGCACCGCACGGAGCCCCAGGACGACGTCCCGGCCGGGCTCGCCCGGACCGGCGCGAGTCCCCGGCACCCGTGACGCCGTGAGACCGGTGCCCGTGGCGTGGGCGCGGCCCGGGCCTCTCGGCCGGGAGCCACGGTTCGGCAGGGGGAGTCTCCGTGACGGTCCCCTCGGCGCGGCCCCGCGGCGCGACGTCCCCGGCGCCCGTGACTCCGTGAGACCGGTGCCCAGGGCCGTAGGCCGCGACCCGGGCGCCTCGGCCGGGAGCCACGGTTCGGCCGGGCGGAGTCTCCGTGACGGTCACCCCGGCGCGGCCCCGCGGCACACCCGCCGGAGGCCGTCCGGAGGCGAGGACACGCCCGCGCGCCCCCGGGGCACTTCCGTCCACACCGACCGGGCGACGCGCCCCTCCCGGCCGCCCTGACGGCCGCGCTGCGGGCGGCGGAGTGCCACGACAGTGCCGATGCCCCTGGCGTGCGACCGCCGGGCCCGGTCCGGGGCGGTCAGTCCGCCCGGGTCCACAGCTCCGTGATGCCGACGCCCAGTTCCGACAGCAGGCGGCGTACGAGGGGCAGGCTGATGCCGATCACGTTGCCGTGGTCGCCCTCGATGCCCTCGATGAACGGGGCCGAACGGCCGTCCAGGGTGAACGCGCCGGCGACGTGCAGCGGCTCGCCCGAGGCGACGTAGGCGGCGACCTCGTCGTCCGTCGGCTCGCCGAAACGTACGACGGTGGACGCGAGACCGGCCACGAACCGGTTGTTCGCCGTGTCCCAGACGCAGTGCCCCGTCTGGAGCGTGCCCGCCCGCCCGCGCATCGACTTCCAGCGTGCGGTGGCCTCCTCGGCGTCCGCGGGCTTGCCCAGCGCCCGGCCGTCCAGGTCGAGCACCGAGTCGCAGCCGATCACCAGCGCGCCGTGCACCTCCGGCCGCGCCGCCACGACGGAGGCCTTCGCCTCGGCCAGGGCGAGCGCCAGTTCGGCGGGCGTGGGCGCGCTGATCGCGTCCTCGTCGACGCCACTGACGATCACCTCGGGGTCGAGCCCGGCCTGCCGGAGAAGGCCGAGCCGGGCGGGGGACTGGGAGGCGAGCACGAGTCGCCTGCGTGGCGTAGCAGTCATGCCGTCAGGTTAGCCAGGCGCCGCCGCCGGGCTCACCTCAGGCCGATCACCAGCATGATCAGCACCATGGCCAGCGCCATGAGGAGACCGAGCCGCCGCAGCATCTCCTGCATGTCCCGCAGTTCTTTGGGCGGCTCGTCCTCGGGGTCTGACCACAGCATGGCACCAGCGTGCCGCCTGGCGGCGGGCGTCGGCCTGAGTACGCGTACTCAAATCGGAACCCCGGCTCCTACTTCGGCGCGAGGCTCCCCGTGCTTCCTGGACGCACTCTCCGGACGGGCTTTCCTAGCCCGGCCAGTACGTGCGGCTCCACGCCGCCGGACCCGGCGGACGGGTCCGCCGGGCCGCGATGCGCGACGGGTCGGACCACGCGTCCCGCGGGCCCGGGGCGCCGGGCGGCGTGGTGGACGCCGCCGCGGCGCGGGCTCGGACCACCGCCAGGGCGGCGGCCAGCTCCTCCGGGGTCGGATTGCCCCGTACGACCTTGATCGTCATGACGTTTCCCAGTCGCTCAGAGGGGGATGTTGCCGTGCTTCTTCGGAGGCAGGGATTCCCGCTTCGTACGCAGCTGACGCAGCCCCCGGACGATGTGGCGGCGGGTGTCGGACGGCATGATCACCGCGTCGACGTAACCGCGCTCGGCCGCGACGTAGGGGTTGAGGAGGGCGTCCTCGTACTCCCGCATCAGCCGCGCCCGGGTCGCCTCGCCCTCGCCGGCCGCCTCCGCCTCGGCGATGGTGCGGCGGTGCAGGATGTTGACGGCACCCTGCGCGCCCATGACCGCGATCTGGGCGGTCGGCCAGGCCAGGTTGAGGTCGGCGCCCAGGTGCTTGGAGCCCATCACGTCGTACGCCCCGCCGAACGCCTTCCGCGTGATCACGGTGATCAGCGGGACGGTCGCCTCGGCGTACGCGTAGATCAGCTTGGCGCCGCGCCGGATGATGCCGTCGTGCTCCTGGTCGACACCGGGCAGGAAGCCCGGCACGTCCACGAAGGTGATCACCGGCACGTTGAAGGCGTCGCAGGTGCGCACGAAGCGCGCGGCCTTCTCGCTCGCCTTGATGTCCAGACAGCCCGCGAACTGCATCGGCTGGTTGGCGACGATGCCGACGGGGTGGCCCTCCACCCGGCCGAAGCCGGTGACGATGTTCGGCGAGAACAGCGCCTGCGTCTCGAAGAACTCGAAGTCGTCCAGCACGTGTTCGATGACCGTGTGGATGTCGTACGGCTGGTTGGCGCTGTCCGGCACCAGCGTGTCCAGCTCGCGGTCCTCGTCCGTGATGTCGAGGTCCGCCTCCTCCGCGAAGACCGGGGGCTCGCTGAGGTTGTTGGACGGCAGGTACGACAGCAGCTGCTTGACGTACTCGATGGCGTCCTTCTCGTCGCCCGCCATGTGGTGGGCCACACCGGACACCGAGTTGTGGGTGCGCGCGCCGCCCAGCTCCTCGAAGCCGACGTCCTCGCCGGTGACCGTCTTGATGACGTCGGGGCCGGTGATGAACATGTGCGAGGTCTGGTCGACCATCACCGTGAAGTCGGTGATGGCGGGGGAGTAGACCGCGCCGCCCGCGCAGGGGCCGACGACCAGGCTGATCTGCGGGATGACACCGGAGGCGTGGGTGTTGCGGCGGAAGATCTCGCCGTATGCCCCGAGGGAGGCCACACCCTCCTGGATCCGGGCGCCACCGGAGTCGTTGATGCCGATGACCGGGCAGCCGGTCTTCAGCGCGAAGTCCATCACCTTGACGATCTTCTGCCCGTACACCTCGCCGAGCGCACCGCCGAAGACGGTGAAGTCCTGGGAGAAGACGGCGACCGGACGGCCGTCCACGGTGCCGTACCCGGTGACGACGCCGTCGCCGTAGGGGCGGTTCTTCTCCAGGCCGAAGTTGGTGGACCGGTGCCGGGCGAACTCGTCCAGCTCGACGAAGGAACCCTCGTCGAGCAGCAGGTCGATCCGCTCACGGGCCGTCAACTTGCCCTTGGCGTGCTGCTTCTCGACGGCACGCTCCGAGCCGGCGTGCGTCGCTTCCTGGATACGGCGCTGGAGGTCCGCGAGTTTGCCCGCGGTCGTGTGGATGTCGCGCTCTTGACGCTCTTGACGCTCTTCCGGCTCGGACATCGGGATGCGGCTCCCTGCCTGCTCAAAAGGGGGGACGGTTACTCATCCGTAGCGTAGTGGCGGCCCTACCGTTCGGCAGTGCGGTGTTTGCCACACCTAGGGTGGCTTGCATGACGCCGCGAGATGCATCAGACGCGAACAGCAACCGGTGGTCCGACCTGAACCGTCCGCCGCTCAGCGCCGCCGCGCTGCGCCGTGGGCTGATCCGGGAGGACGGCCTGTGGACCGAGGTGGACGTGGTGCAGCGCACCGGTTCCACCAACAGCGACCTGGTCGCGCGGGCCACGGCGGGCGAGGCCGCCGAGGGCGCGGTGCTCGTCGCCGAGGAGCAGACCGCCGGCCGGGGCCGCCTGGACCGTCAGTGGACGGCACCGCCCCGCTCCGGCCTCTTCTTCTCGGTGCTGCTCACCCCGGCCGGGGTGCCGGTGGACCGCTGGGGCTGGCTGCCGCTGCTCACCGGCGTGGCGGTGGCGACCGGCCTGGCACGCGCGGCGGGCGTCGACACGGCACTCAAGTGGCCCAACGACCTGCTGGTGACCGTCGGTGACGAGGAGCGCAAGACCGGCGGCATCCTCGCGGAGCGGGCGGGCGAGGACAGTGTGGTCGTGGGCGTCGGTATCAACGTCACCCTGGGCGCGGACGAGCTGCCGGTGCCGCAGGCGGGTTCGTTGGCGCTGGCCGGGGCCACGACCACCGACCGTGACCCGCTGCTGCGCGCCGTCCTGCGCTCCCTGGAGGACTGGTACACCCGCTGGCGCGAGGCCGGGGGCGACCCGGCGGCCAGCGGACTCCAGGACACCTACGCGGCGGGCTGCGCGACGCTCGGCCGGATCGTCCGCGCGGAGCTCCCGGGCGACCGCTCGATCGTCGGCGAGGCCGTGGCGGTCGACGGCGACGGCCGCCTGGTCCTGGCCACGGAGGAGGGCGTCCAGGAGCCGGTGGGCGCGGGCGACATCGTGCACCTGCGACCTGCCTGAACGCATCCCCGGGACCCGGGGACGGCCGCTTGAGCGTGCCCGCACCGGCGTCGCGAGCCCGCCCGCACCGGCCACCAGCGCGGTCGGTCCACCTGCCGGAGTGAGCTGGCGCACACCTGCCGTAGAGTTGAGGCCGGTCGATACGTGGCCGCGGCAGATCGGAAGGGCAGCAGGCGTGACCGTCGACGACACGGGCTCCGGCGAGGGCGCGGACGCCGCCGACTCCGGCGAGGACCCGCTCGCGCTGCGCCTGGAGACGCTGATCCTGGGTGCCGAGCGCCGCTACACCCCGTTCCAGGCGGCCCGCAGCGCCGGTGTCTCCATGGAGCTGGCCTCACGCTTCTGGCGGGCCATGGGCTTCGCCGACATCGGCCAGGCCAAGGCCCTCACCGAGGCCGACGTGCTGGCCCTGCGCCGCCTCGCCGGTCTGGTCGAGGCGGGGCTGCTCAGCGAGGCCATGGCGGTGCAGGTGGCCCGGTCCACCGGGCAGACCACCGCCCGTCTGGCCGAGTGGCAGTTCGACTCCTTCCTGGAGGGGCTGACCGAGCCGCCCGAGCCGGGCATGACGCGCACCGAGGTGACGTACCCGATCGTCGAACTGCTCCTGCCCGAGCTGGAGGAGTTCCTGGTCTACGTCTGGCGCCGCCAGCTCGCCGCCTCGGCGGGCCGGGTGGTGCAGGGGGCCGACGACGAGGAGATGGTCGACCGGCGCCTCGCGGTCGGCTTCGCCGACCTGGTCGGGTTCACGCGGCTGACCCGCCGTATGGAGGAGGAGGAACTCGGCGAGCTGGTCGAGGCCTTCGAGACCACCGCCGCCGACCTGGTGGCCGCGCGTGGCGGCCGGCTCATCAAGACGCTCGGCGACGAGGTGCTGTACGCCGCCGACGACGCGGGTACGGCCGCGGAGATCGCCCTGCGGCTCATCGAGACGATGGCGAACGACGAGACGATGCCGGAGCTGCGCGTCGGCATGGCGCTCGGCACGGTGACCACGCGGATGGGCGACGTCTTCGGCACGACGGTGAACCTGGCCTCCCGCCTCACCTCGATAGCGCCGCGCGACGCGGTGCTCGTGGACGCCGCCTTCGCCGAGGAACTGATCCGTACCGGCGAGGCCCCCGCCTCCGAGGCGGAGGCGGCCGAGGCCGCGGCCACCGCCGAGAAGGAGGGCGAGGAGCCGCCGACGTACCGCTTCGCCCTCCAGCCGATGTGGCAGCGCCCGGTCCGCGGCCTCGGCGTGATCGAACCGTGGCTGCTCACCCGCCGGGACGGCTCGCCGACCCCCTCATAGGCCCCGCTCCGAGCCGTTCACGCACAGGCCGATGACGGGGACGCACAGCTCCGGGTACGTCGGCTCCGGGTCCGGTGTGCCCTGGCTCGGGGGCTTGGCGGGTGTGTGGGTGGATCCGGGTGCGGACCCGGGCGTGGTGGTGGACCCGGGGGCGGAGTGCGCGGGTGCAGGGGTCGTGGGTGTACGGGTGTGAGTGCGGGGCGGCCCCGCGACACCGGTCGTGGCGCCGGGCAGGGGTGCGGGGTGCGGGACGGGGGCGGTCGCCCTCGGAGCGGGGGCTCGGCCCGGGCCCGGGGCAGGGGCCGGGGCCACTCCGCCCATGACGACGGTGGCCGAGGGCCGGGCCGTCGGCACGCTCTCGGCGGCGACAGGGGTGTGCGCCGCCGACCGGGTGGGGCCGTCGCCCGGATCCGGGCGGGGCTCCGCCTCCGCCTCTGCGGTGCCCGGGGCGGAGGTCCCGGACTCGGGCACGACCCGCAGCAGGCCGAGGAGCCCGGCGGCCAGCGCGAGCCCCCCGGCGGCGTACAACGGCCTGCGCGAGCGGGGCCTGCGGTGACGGCCGCGCTGGACGGGCGGTGCGGCGACCGTGGGCCCGTCCCTGAACGTTTCCGCGGTGTTCGTCATCGTCGTCCCTCCCCGCTGCCCCCGATGGCCCGTGGCGGAGCGCACGCTATGCGGTCCGGTGGGCGCCGGGGCGGCTGTCGGGCGGGATGTCACCCGAACGGGGACAGCCGAACCGGCCCTTTCCCTGGCCGGGCCGGGCTGCCATGATCGGGGCGACAGGAAGTTAACCCGCGTTAACACATCGACCGGAGGGTCTCATGGCGGAGGAGCGGTTCGGGGAGTTCGTGCTGGTACGGCGGCACGGGCATGTCGCGGAGCTGGTACTGGACCGGCCCAAGGCGATGAACGCCGTCTCCACCGCGATGGCCCGCTCCATCGCAGGTGCCTGCGAGGCGCTGGCCGCCGACCGGGACGCGCGGGTCGTGGTCGTGACGTCCACGCACGAGCGGGCGTTCTGTGTCGGCGCGGACCTCAAGGAACGCAACTCCTTCTCCGACGCGGACCTGGTGCGCCAGCGGCCGGTGGCCCGGGGCGCGTACACCGGGATCCTGGAGCTGCCCATGCCGACCATCGCCGCGGTGCACGGCTTCGCGCTGGGCGGCGGCTTCGAACTGGCGCTGTCCTGCGACCTGATCGTGGCCGACGCGACCGCCGTGGTGGGGCTGCCCGAGGTGTCCGTCGGGGTGCTCCCGGGCGGCGGCGGCACCCAGCTGCTGCCCCGGCGGGTCGGGGCGGCCCGCGCGGCCGAACTGATCTTCTCCGCCCGCCGGGTGGAGGCCGCCGAGGCGCTCGCGCTCGGGCTCGTGGACCAGCTGGCGGAGGAGGGTCACGACCGGGACGAGGCACTGGCGCTGGCCGCCGGGATCGCCGCGAACTCCCCGGTCGGCCTGCGGGCGGCGAAGCGTGCCCTGCGGCTCGGGCACGGGCTGGATCTGGGGGCCGGGCTGGAGGTCGAGGACGCGGCCTGGCGGTCGGTGGCGTTCTCGGGGGACCGGGCCGAGGGCGTCGCGGCCTTCAACGAGAAGCGCAAGCCGCAGTGGCCGGGGGAGTGACCACTGCGGACCGTCCACCTGTTCGCCGTATCAATGTCCCGGTTCACACCGAACCTCCCTAACCTGGAGTGATGGGTGGTGAGGACGAGCGGCTCGCGGCGGTCGTGGCGCTGGCGCAGGGGATGGCGGCGGCGCACACCCCGCGTGACTCATGGCGTGCCGCCGCGCTCGGCGCGTGCCGCGCGCTGGACGGGAGTTTCGCCGCCCTGTCGGTTTGGGAGCGGGACCTCGGCCGGCTGCGGGTCCTGGTGAACGTGGGGGAGCGGGCCCCGGACGAGGAGGAGTTCCCGGAGTCCGAGGCCTACCCCGTGCACCAGTTCCCGGAGATCACCGAGTTCCTGCACGAGCGGTGGGCGGGCGGCGGCGGGCCCAACGCCTGGGTGGAGACCGCCGACGGCGGCGCGGCGGGCCGACGCAACTACTTCCACCAGCGGGTCGCCGCCCTGCGCCGCCGCGGCCGGGGCTCCTGTGTCGTCGCCCCGATCGTGCTGCACGGCCGCGCCTGGGGCGAGGTGTATGTCGCCCGGCGGGCCGGTGCCGCGGCCTTCGGCCGGGCCGACGCGGACTTCGCCACCGTACTGGCGGCCGTCGTCGCCGCCGGGATCGCGCAGACCGAGCGGCTTGAGGAGGCCGAGCGGCTGGCGTACACCGACGCACTCACCGGCCTCGCCAACCGGCGCGCGGTGGACGTACGCCTGGACGAGGCCATCGAACTGCACCGCAGGGAGGGCGTCGTGGTGAGCCTCGTCGTCTGCGACCTGAACGGCCTCAAGAACGTCAACGACACCTGCGGGCACGCCGTCGGCGACCGTCTGCTGGAGCGCTTCGGCTCGGTGCTGTCGCTGTGCGGCGCGATGCTGCCCGGGGCGCTGGCGGCTCGTCTGGGCGGCGACGAGTTCTGTCTGCTCGTGGTCGGGCCGCCCGCGGACGACGTGGTCGGGGCCGCGGACGAACTGTGCCGGCGCGCGGCCGCGCTGGAGCCGGGCGAGGGCGTCGCGTGCGGTGTGGCCTCCACGGCGGAGGCCATCGGGCCGGTGCGTTCCGCGCGGCGGCTGTTCCGGCTGGCCGATGCCGCGCAGTACCGTGCCAAGGCGGTACGTGCCGACCGGCCGGTGGTGGCGGGCCGAGAGGGGCCCGGCGACCCGGTCGTACGACTCGCCGACGCGCCGCCGCCCGAGCAGGCCGAACGGCGCAGCTTCCGGGGGCGCTCCCGGGGAGGCCGAAGCGGGTAAGGGGCAGTCCCGTTCCCCACTAGTGACACCATCGCATTCAATGCGTACGCTCCTGAATATGGATATGCACACTGTGGTGGTGGGGACGTCCGGAGTCACGGCGTCCGACGTTCTCGCCGTGGCGCGCGGCGGCGCCCGCATCGAGCTGGCGGCGGAGGCGGTGGCGGCCCTCGCGGCGGCCCGCGAGATCGTGGACGCGCTCGCGGCCAAGCCGGAACCGGTCTACGGCGTGAGCACCGGCTTCGGCGCGCTCGCCACCCGGCACATCAGCCAGGAACTGCGCGCCCAGCTGCAGCGCAACATCGTCCGCTCGCACGCCGCCGGCATGGGACCGCGCGTCGAGCGTGAGGTCGTTCGGGCCCTGATGTTCCTGCGCCTGAAGACCGTCTGCTCCGGCCACACCGGTGTGCGCCCCGAGGTCGCCCAGACCATGGCCGACGTGCTGAACGCCGGGATCACCCCGGTCGTGCACGAGTACGGCTCCCTCGGCTGCTCCGGCGACCTGGCCCCGCTCTCGCACTGCGCCCTCACGCTCATGGGCGAGGGCGACGCCGAGGGCCCCGACGGGACGGTCCGCCCCGCCGGTGAACTCCTCGCCGAGCACGGCATCGCGCCCGTGGAACTGCGCGAGAAGGAGGGCCTCGCCCTCCTCAACGGCACCGACGGCATGCTCGGCATGCTCGTCATGGCCCTCGCCGACCTCGACACCCTCTACAAGAGCGCCGACATCACCGCGGCCCTCAGCCTGGAGGCGTTGCTCGGCACGGACAAGGTGCTCGCCCCCGAACTGCACGCCATCCGCCCGCACCCGGGCCAGGCCGCCTCCGCCGCCAACATGCTGGCCGTGCTCAAGGGTTCGCAGCTCACCGGCCACCACCAGGACGACGCGCCCCGCGTCCAGGACGCCTACTCGGTGCGCTGCGCCCCGCAGGTCGCCGGCGCCGGCCGCGACACCCTCGCGCACGCCCGCCTGGTCGCCGAGCGCGAGCTGGCCTCCGCCGTGGACAACCCGGTGGTGCTGCCCGACGGCCGCGTCGAGTCCAACGGCAACTTCCACGGCGCCCCGGTGGCCTACGTCCTCGACTTCCTCGCCATCGCCGCCGCCGACCTCGGCTCCATCGCCGAGCGCCGCACCGACCGACTGCTGGACAAGAACCGCAGCCACGGGCTGCCGCCGTTCCTCGCGGACGACGCGGGCGTGGACTCCGGGCTCATGATCGCCCAGTACACCCAGGCCGCCCTGGTCAGCGAGTTGAAGCGGCTCGCCGTACCCGCCTCCGCGGACTCCATCCCGTCCTCCGCGATGCAGGAGGACCATGTGTCCATGGGCTGGTCGGCCGCGCGCAAGCTGCGCACCTCCGTGGACAACCTGGCCCGGGTCATCGCCGTCGAGCTGTACGCGGCCACCCGCGCGATAGAGCTCCGCGAGGGCGTCACCCCGGCGCCCGCCTCGCAGGCGGTCATCGCGGCCGTACGGGCCGCCGGTGTCGAGGGCCCCGGCCCGGACCGGTTCCTGTCGCCCGACCTCGCGGCCGCCGACGCCTTCGTGCGCGCCGGCGCACTGGTCGCCGCCGCCGAGACGGTCACCGGTCCGCTCCGGTAGCCGTTACGGGGCCCCGGTACCCCCGGGGCCCCGAGGGAACGTCACTTCAGCCTGGCCAACCGGGGCTTGAGGGTGTTCCCGTGGCGGGTGACCTCGACGTCGAGCCGGTCAGAGACCCAGGCGCTCCCGGCGCACCGAGTACATGACGAAGCCCGCGCCCACGGAGAGGAAGACCGTGCCCCCGATGACCCAGGGGGTGGTGTCCGGGCTTCCGGTGTCGGCCAGTTGGGTGCCGTCCGCCGACCCCATCGCCGCCTCCGTGCCCGAGGCGGTCGCCTCGGACAGCGCACGCGCCTGCTGTGCGACCTGCGCCGCCGGGGTCCCCGCTCTCTCGGGGGCGTCCTGCGACGCGTTCGCGGACGGGACGAACCACAGGGCGCACAGAAGGGTCCCCGCGGCGGTGGCGGTCAGCAGCGGGCGGCGAGCGGATGACACGGAATATCGATCCCCTTGTGGTACTGGCGAATTGGCCGTGTGGGGCGATGTTAGTGAAAGGCGCGGGTCACGGGAAAGCCACCAGTGGATCGGGCCGTACGCTCCGGGCATGAGCACTCCAGAGACATCACGTTTTGTACGCCTACGGGTGGAGCTGGTCCTCGAAATCCATGACGAGGACGCGGTGACGAAGCGGGCGCTGCAGCGCCTGGCCGGTGACACCGACCTGCCGGACGAGGAGCGGACGCAGGCCGAAGCGGCTGTGACGGAAGACACCGCTGAGGCCCTCGCCTATCTCGTGGACCCGTTCGACCTGGTCAACGACGTGCCCGGGGTCGAGCTCCAGCAGGCCTCGTGGTCGAGTGAGCGGATCGACTACGACCCGGACTCGCCCGACTGGGACCTCGACGGGGATGATGGCGAGTACGGCGACGAAGACGACGCGGACGACAGGGATGGCATCGGCTGAGCGTCCTGGGGAACCCGTGACCCCGGGTGGCGGTTGCCGCCCGGGGTTTCGTCGTCCCGAGGGGCGCGCGGCGTGCTTCCGCACCACCGCTGCGTGAAGTGGCGTGGCCCACACATCGGGGCAGGTTGGAACGGGAAGCACCAACCGTGGCGTTCAACGTCCGACGGGGATTCTCGGTGTTTCGTGAACTCGGCAACAATGGAGAAGCGTGTGATGACGGACAGTAAGCGGCGCAAGGGTCTGATGGCCGCGTCCGCACTGCTCGGTGGTGTGCTGGTGCTCACGGCGTGCTCCGGCGGCGACGACAAGAGCGCCGGCGGTGGCGGTGGCGACACCTCACAGGCCAAGTCGGACGAGGCGGCCGCCAAGAAGTCGTCCGAGGCCCAGATCACGATCACGCCCAAGGACGGCTCGGACAACGCCTCCATCAACAACTCCGCCGCCGTCGCGGTCAGCAAGGGCACGCTCACCAACGTGACCATGACCACCGAGGCCGGCAAGACGGTCGAGGGCGCGCTGTCCGCCGACGGGAAGAGCTGGAAGCCGAACTCCCAGCTGGAGCGCTCCACCAACTACAAGGTCTCCGCGGAGGCCAAGGACGCCGCGGGCCTCGTCGCGCACGAGAACGCCTCGTTCAGCACGGTCTCCCGGGCCGGCAGCTTCATAGGCAACTTCACGCCGGAGGACGGCTCGACCGTCGGCGTCGGCATGCCCGTGTCGATCAGGTTCGACAAGGCGATCACCAACAAGGCCGCCGTGCAGAAGGGCATAACCGTCACCTCCAGCAGCGGCCAGGAGGTCGCGGGCCACTGGTTCAACGCGAACCGTCTCGACTTCCGCCCCGCGGCGTACTGGAAGGAGGGCTCGACCGTCACCCTGAAGCTCGCGCTCGACGGCGTCCAGGGCGCCTCAGGCATCACCGGCGTGCAGCAGAAGACGGTCACCTTCCACGTCGGCCGCAACCAGGTGTCGTACGTCGACGCGAAGACCAAGCAGATGAAGGTCACGCAGGACGGCAGGGTCGTCAAGACCATCCCGATCTCCGCCGGCTCGCCCGAGAACAAGACGTACCAGGGCACCATGGTGATGATGGAGAAGTTCAAGCAGACCCGCATGAACGGCGCGACCGTCGGCTTCACCGACGACGACGGCAAGGGCGAGTACGACATCAAGGACGTGCCGCACGCCATCCGCCTCACCAGCTCCGGCACCTTCCTGCACGGCAACTACTGGGGCGCGAAGTCCATCTTCGGCAGCGCGAACACCAGTCACGGCTGTGTGGGTCTGTCCGACACCAAGGGCGCGAACGACCCGAACACGCCGGCCGCCTGGATGTACAACAACTCGATCGTCGGTGACGTGGTGGTCGTCAGGAACACCGGCGACAAGACCGTGTCCCCGGACAACGGCTTCAGCGACTGGAACATGGACTGGGCGCAGTGGAAGGCCGGTTCGGCCGCCTGAGCGCACCTCCCGACCACGAGCACCGATGCCGCCCTCCGGGGCGGCATCGGCGTTTCCGGGCAGCATCAGGGCGGGTTCAGGGCACGTTCAGGGCTCATCGAGGCAAGCTCCACAGGCTTCTCATGGATCTCTAACTCCGGCCTTATCGAGTCATCACGGTCCGTCCCTAACTTGCGGCCATGTTCTTCACCTACCTGAGGCGCGAACTGCGCCGCCGCAGAAGGGCGGCCCTCGTCGTCGCCTCCGGCCTGGCGCTGGGCATCGCGCTGGTCATCGTGGTCAACTCCGTGTCCAACGGCATGGGGAAGGCCCAGGACAAGGTCCTCCAGTCGCTCTACGGCCTCGGTACGGACATGACCGTCACCAAGGCCGCCTCGTCGACGGGCGGCGCCGCGCGCGGGCCGAGCTTCCGGTTCGACGCGCAGGACAACGGCGACTCCAAGGCGCAGAGCAGCGACCGGGTCATGGTGCAGGGCTTCACCACGCTGGCCTCCTCCACGGTCGCCAAGGTCTCCTCGCAGCAGGGCGTCGCCGACGCGGTCGGCGGCCTGAGCCTGCGCGTGGTCAAGGTCAGCGGGCAGTTCACCCGGGGCCGGTTCCAGCAGCGGCAGAACGGCGGCGGCCGGGGCTTCGGCCAGGGCAACGGACAGCCGCAGGGCGAAGTGCGCGGCGGCGGCGCCGACTTCGACATCAACCAGTACTCGGTCTACGGCACCGACGTCACCAAGGCCGGGCTCGGACCGCTGACCTCGTCGAAGATCACCAGTGGCCGCACCTTCAAGTCCACCGAGACGGACGCCAAGGTCGTCGTCGCCGACTCGGCCTACGCCAGGACTAACAAGTACAAGGTCGGCAGCACCGTCACCGTCAAGGGCGTCAAGTACCAGGTGATCGGTATCGCCACCGCCGAGAGCGGTGACTCCGCCGCCAACCTGTACATGCCGCTCACGCAGGCGCAGACACTGGCCGGTGAGAAGGACAAGATCACCACGATCTACGTCCAGGCGACCGACTCGCAGCGGATCGGCTCGGTCAAGAGCGCCATCCAGAAGAACGTCTCCGGTACGACGGTCACCACCTCCGCCGACCTCGCCAAGACGGTGTCCGGATCCCTGTCCACCGCGTCCGGCCTCGCCACCAACGTCGGCAAGTGGCTGTCCGTCGCGGTGCTGGTGGCGGCCTTCCTGGTCGCCGGACTGCTCACCTCCTCCGCCGTCTCCCGGCGTGTGCGCGAGTTCGGCACGCTCAAGGCGCTGGGCTGGAAGTCGGGCCGGGTGACCCGGCAGGTGATCGGCGAGGCCGTCGTCAACGGCCTGGTCGGCGGCGCCCTCGGCATCACACTCGGCCTCGCGGGCGCCTACGTCGTCACCGCGATCAGCCCCGGCCTCCAGGCCCAGCTCGGTGGGGGCGGTGGCTTCGGCGGCGGGCCCGGCGGTGGCGGTGGCTTCGGCGGCCCCGGGCGGCAGGCGGCGAAGACCCTGGACGTCACCCTCACGGCGCCGGTCAGCGTGACGACGATCCTCCTCGCGGTGGGCCTGGCGGTGGCCGGCGGCCTGATCGCCGGCGCCTTCGGCGGCTGGCGCGCCTCCCGGCTGCGCCCGGCGGACGCCCTGCGCCGAGTGGAGTAGCGGCCGCCCCAACGCCCGCGGCGCGCACACCCCGAGAACACCCCAGGAGCCACCATGTACGAACTCAGAAACGTCACCAAGCGCTACACCCGAGGCAAGGACACCGTCCATGCCCTCGACGGCATAGACCTCACCATCGGCGACGGCGACCGCCTGGTCATCCAGGGCCCCACGGGCGGTGGCAAGTCCACGCTGCTCCAGATGCTCGGCGGCCTCGACCGCCCGAGCTCCGGGGAGGTCGTCCTCGACGGCACCGACCTGGCCACGCTGCCGGAGGCCAGGCTGACCGGGGTCCGCAGCGAGAGCATCGGATTCGTCTTCCAGTCCTTCAACCTGATCCCCACGCTCACCGCACGGGAGAACGTCGAGACCGCCCTGGTACCGCTCGGCGTGAAGGCGAAGGAGCGCCGCGAACGGGCCGCGGAGGCGCTCGCGTCGGTCGGTCTCGGCGAGCGGCTCGGCCACCTGCCGTCCGAGCTGTCCGGCGGCCAGCAGCAGCGCGTCGCCATCGCCCGCGCGCTGGTGAAGCAGCCCAAAGTGCTGCTCGCCGACGAACCCACCGGCAATCTCGACGAGAGCATGCGCGACGAGATCATGGAGGTCCTGGAACGCATGTGGAAGGAGCTGGGACTGACCTTCGTGATGGTCACCCACGACTCCGCGATCGCCAGGCGGGCGCCGCGCGTGGCGACCATCCGCAGGGGGCGGATCACCGTGACCGAGAACACGGGAGTGTAAGGCGCAAACCAGAGTGACGGAGCGCGAAACCCCCCGGCATACTGCGGGGTCCGGGGGTTGACGTGCACACGTACGAGGCTTCCCCCGGCCGGGTCGGCGAGGCGCTCGCCCGCCCGGTACTCCATCACCAGGGGGAGTTTTGCGCAGACAAGTGAAGAGAGCGGCCGCGGCCACCGTAGCCACCGCCGCAGCCGTCGCCCTCGCCGCAGGCATGACCAGCCCGGCGTCGGCGAAGCCCGAGCAGCGCACACCGGCCGCTGCCGCCACGTTCACGTCCAAGCACCGCATCACCCTGATCACCGGTGACCGGGTCACCGTCGACGCCAAGGGCCGGGTCGTCGGCCTGGAACGGGCCAGGGGACGCGAGCACATACCCTTCCAGCTCCGCAGGGCCGGCGGGCACACCCTCGTCGTCCCCGCCGACGCGGCCCGCCTGGTCGCCACCGGCAAGCTGGACCAGCGGCTGTTCGACGTCACCGAGCTGAACAAGGCCGCCAACCGCAGGTCCCAGAAGAACGGCCTCAAGGTCATCGTCGGCTACACCGGCGCCGCCACGGCAGCCAGGGCCGAGGTGCGCGACGCGGGCACGCTGCGCCGCAGCCTGAAGTCCCTCAACGCGGACGCGGTGCAGACTCCGGTCAAGGAGACCCCGGAGCTGTGGCAGGCGCTCACCGACGGGAACCGGGCCGCCTCCGGCATCGCGCACGTCTGGCTCGACGGCGTGCGCAGGGCCAGCCTCGACAAGTCCGTGCCGCAGATCGGCGCCCCCCAGGCGTGGGCGGCCGGCTACACGGGCAAGGGCGTCAGGATCGCCGTACTGGACACGGGCGTCGACGCCACGCACCCGGACCTCAAGGACCAGGTGATCGAGTCCAAGAACTTCACCACCGCCGCCGACGCCACCGACCACTTCGGCCACGGCACGCACGTGGCGTCCATCGCGGCGGGTACAGGCGCCGCCTCTCCCGCGGGGGCCGCCGCCAAGTACCGGGGCGTCGCACCCGACGCGAAGATCCTCAACGGCAAGGTCCTGGACGACAGCGGCTCCGGTGACGACTCCGGCATCATCGCCGGCATGGAGTGGGCGGTCCAGCAGGGCGCCTCCGTCATCAACCTCAGCCTGGGCGCCTACGACACACCCGAGATCGACCCGCTCGAGGCCGAGGTCAACAAGCTGTCCGCGGAGAAGGGCGTCCTGTTCGCGATCGCCGCGGGCAACGACGGTCCCCAGTCGGTCGGTTCGCCGGGCAGCGCGGACGCCGCGCTCACCGTCGGCGCCGTCGACGACAAGGACGAGCTCGCCTCCTTCTCCTCGACCGGGCCGCGCACCGGTGACGGCGCCATCAAGCCGGACGTGACCGCGCCCGGCGTGGACATCACCGCCGCCGCGGCCAAGGGCAGCGTCATCGACCAGGAGGTCGGCGAGAAGCCCGCCGGCTACCTCACCATCTCCGGCACCTCGATGGCGACCCCGCATGTCGCGGGCGCCGCCGCGATCCTGAAGCAGGAACACCCCGACTGGGGCTACGCCGAGCTCAAGGCGGCCCTGACCGGATCCGCCAAGGGCGGCAAGTACACGCCGTTCGAGCAGGGCTCCGGCCGGATCGCCGTCGACAAGGCCATCAGGCAGTCCGTGATCGCCGAGCCGGTGTCGCTGAGCTTCGGCACCCAGCAGTGGCCGCACACCGACGACACCCCGGTCGCCAAGCAGCTGACGTACCGGAACCTGGGCACCGAGGACGTCACGCTCGACCTGGCACTCACCACGGCCAACCCCGCCGGCCAGGCCGCTCCGGCGGGCTTCTTCGAGCTCGCCGCGTCCAAGGTGACCGTCCCGGCGGGGGGCAGGGCCTCCGTCGGCATCACCGTCGACACCAGACTCGGCGGCACCACCGACGGCGACTACTCCGCGTACGTGACCGCGACCGGCGGCGGACAGACCGTCCGCACGGCCGCCGCGGTGCAGCGCGAGGTCCGGTCGTACGACGTCACCCTCAGGTTCACCGGACGCGACGGCAAGCCGGCCAAGTACTACGGCGCCGACCTGACCGGAGTCTCGGGCCTGGCCGGGGGCAAGGACTTCGCACCCTCGAACGACGGCTCCGGCACGGTGAAGGTGCGCGTGCCCACCGGTGCCTACATCCTCAACAGCGCGGTGTTCGGGGACCCGGTGGACGCCTCCAAGGGCATCGACTGGCTCATGCGGCCCAGGCTGACCGTCGACCGCAACCAGACGGTCACGCTGGACGCGCGCAAGGCCAAGCCGGTGAGCATCAGCGTCCCCGACAAGGCCGCCAAGCCGCAGTTCGCCTCCGCGGAGACCGATGTGACGGCGGGCGGCCAGACCTACGGCCTCGGCTGGATGCTCGACTCGTACAGCAACTTCCGCACGGCCGGCTTCGGCCCGCAGGGCGCCGCTGGGTCGGTGTACCAGCAGTGGGACATGCACTGGACCAAGGGCGGCAAGGAGCAGTACGACACCGCGTTCGGCGTCAAGGGCAGGCAGTTCGCCACCGGCTTCACCAAGCACTACAAGGCGAGCGAACTGGCCACGGTCAAGGTGAACCTGGGCGCGGGGGCCCACGGCAAGAAGGGCTCGGTCGGCGCGTTCGGCTATCTGCCCGGCAGCTCCGGCGGCTCGGGAGTCTCCGTCCCGCAGTCGCTCCCCGCGACCCGCGTCCTGCACCTGTCGACGCCGGCCGGCGTGAAGTGGGGTCTCGAGTTCGAGCAGGACTCCGGGGTGGACCCGGACGGCTTCCCGATCACCGAGGCGTCGTACACGCTCGGCGACCCGCAGACCTTCGCGGCGCGCAGGACGTACACGAAGACGTTCAACACGGCGGTCTTCGGCCCGCATCTGAACAAGAACTACGGCCTGTTCCGCAACGGCAACGAGATCTCCGGCGCCGTCCCACTGTTCGCCGACGCGAGCGGACACGCCGGCTGGTCGAACTTCACCTCGGTGACCACCGCCCTGTACCGCAACGGCGTCAAGGTCGGCTCCAACACCGACCCGCTGTTCGGCGACGGGACGTTCAAGGTCCCGGCCGGTAACGCCGAGTACAGACTGACCACCTCCGTCAGGCGGAGCGTCACGGTGGCCGCGGCCTCCACCCGCATCGACGCGAGCTGGACCTTCCACTCGAAGAAGCCGTCCGGCCGGAACCCGGCCAGGCTGCCCGCCTCCACCGCACGGTTCAACGCCAAAACGGGCCTGGACAACCGCGTCGCCGCCGGTAGGACGGTCACCGTCCCGGTCACCGTCGAGGGCGCGGCCGCGGGCCGCAACCTGAAGTCGCTGGCGGTGTGGGTGTCGTACGACAACGGCCACACCTGGAAGAAGACCGTCGTCCGGGGCGGAAAGATCACCGTCAGGAACCCGGCGAAGGGGAAGGCCATCTCCTTCCACGCCAAGATCACCGACAAGCAGGGCAACAAGTCGACGATCTCGATCTACAACGCGTACTACGCCAAGTAGTCCGTGAGCCGTCCATGACGGCGGGGGCGTGCCGGGATTCCCGGCACGCCCCTTTCATGTCGTCTCACGTCGTTCGCGCGACGGCGGACGCGTCCCGGCCCCAACTGGCCAGCAGCCGCAACCCGTCCGCCGACGGGGAACCAGGCTCCGCGTGATAGGTGACCAGGGACTGGTCGTTGTCGCCCGTCATGCGGAACGACTCGAAGTTCAGGGACAGCTCGCCCACCAGCGGATGGCGCAGCCGCTTCACCCCGAAGGTCTTCTCCTTGACGTCATGGGTCGCCCACAGCCGACGGAACTCCTGGCTCTTCACCGACAGCTCACCGACCAGGGCGGACAGCCGAGGGTCGTCGGGATGGCAGCCCGCGTCCATCCGCAGCGCGCACACGATGTCGATCGCCTTCTGCTCCCAGTCCACGAACAGCTCGCGGTACTCCGGCTTCAGGAACACCAGCCGCGCCCAGTTGCGCTCCGTGACCGGCAGCTCCGCCCAGTCACCGAAGAGCGCCGCCGCCATCCGGTTCCACGCGAGGATCTCCGCCCGCTGCCCCACGACGTACGCCGGCACGCCGTCCAGCGTGTCCAGCAACTGCCGCAGCGATCCACGCACCTGCTGCTGCCGCGGCGCCGCCTTCCTCTTGTGCTGCTTGCCCTTGGCGAGGTGGGTCAGATGCGCGTGCTCGGCGTCCGTCAGCCTGAGCGCGCGGGAGATCGCGTCCAGCACCTCCGCCGACATGTTCTGCCCGTTGCCCTGCTCCAGCCGCGTGTAGTACGCGACGGACACCCCGGCCAGCTGCGCCAGCTCCTCGCGCCGCAGACCGGGCACCCGGCGGTGCCGTCCGAAGTCGGGCAGCCCCACGTCCTCCGGCTTCAGCCGGGCCCGCCTGCTGCGCAGGAACTCGCTCAGCTCGGCGCGCCGGTCCAGGGGCGGTGCGGCGGATTCGGGCAGTTCGTCCATACGTCCAGTATTCACGGTCGTACGCGGGGGAGCCTGACCCTCCCAGTGGTAGGACCGGCGAACGTACGCAAAGGCGTGGACTGGGTGATGCCACGGGAGTGATGCAGGGTGGATGTGTACCGGTCGGAAGGCGGCCGGACGCAGGACCCCCGCTAGGAGCACCGCCATGACCACTGTTGCCGCGTATGCCGCGCTCACCGCGAAGGCCCCGCTGGAGCGGACCACGATCGAGCGGCGTCCGGTCGGCGAGTTCGACGTACTGATCGACATCAAGTTCGCCGGCATCTGCCACTCCGACATCCACCAGGCCCGCGAGGGCTGGGGCACGGCGATCTTCCCGATGGTGCCCGGCCACGAGATCGCGGGCATCGTCACCGAGGTCGGCCCGGGCGTCACCAAGTACCGGGTCGGCGACCGCGTCGGCGTCGGCTGCATGGTCGACTCCTGCCGCGAGTGCGACAACTGCAAGGCCGGCCTTGAGCAGTACTGCGTGAAGATGCCGATCTGGACCTACAACGCCGTCGGCAAGGACGGCGAACCCACCTACGGCGGCTACTCCGAGAACATCGTCGTCGACGAGAACTACGTCGTCCGGATCCCCGACGGCCTCTCCCTGGACGTGGCCGCACCCCTGCTGTGCGCCGGCATCACCACCTACTCCCCGCTGCACCACTGGAACGCCGGCCCCGGCAAGAAGGTCGCCGTGGTGGGTCTCGGCGGTCTCGGTCACATGGGCGTCAAGATCGCGCACGCGCTCGGCGCGGAGGTCACGGTCCTCTCGCAGTCCCTGCGCAAGAAGGACGACGGCCTGCGGCTGGGCGCCGACCACTACTACGCCACCAGCGACCCGAAGACCTTCGAGGACCTCAAGGGCACCTTCGACATCATCCTCAACACGGTCTCCGCGCCCCTCGACTTCGACGCCTACCTCTCGCTGCTGCGCACCGACGGCGCCCTGGTCAACGTGGGCATCCCGGAGGAGCCGGTGCACGTCCTGCTCTCCTCGGTCTTCGGCAACCGCCGCACCCTGAGCAGCTCCGGCATCGGCGGCATCCAGGAGACCCAGGAGATGCTCGACTTCTGCGCCGAGCACCAGCTGGGCGCCGAGATCGAACTGATCGGCGCCGACCAGATCAACGAGGCCTACGAGCGCGTCACGGCGAGCGACGTCCGCTACCGCTTCGTGATCGACGCCGCGACGATCTGACCCGCGGCGATCCGACCCGCGGCGACCGGGCCCGGCCAGGGCCCGTCGCCCGGACCCTCCCCCTCCGGCCCGGGTCAGCTGTGCAGGGTCGCCGGGCTGCCGCCGTTCGCCTCGTAGCCCGCGACCGCCAGGGCGCGGTAGACGGCGAACTCCGCGGCCGGGTCGGCCGACAGGGTCCAGGGCAGGGCGCCCACATGACCGTCGACGTGTATCAACTGGTCCATGGCCTCCGCCCAGCGCTCGGAGCGCACCAGGAAGAAGACCAGCAGATGGCGCACGTGCGCCGACATCGGATCGTCGGGGCGGGCCGAGTGCACCGCGTGCAGCGCGCCGTGCACCGCCCGGGTCACCACCTCGCTGCGGTAGAAACCGCTGACCAGGTTCACCTCGGGAAGATGGTCGAAGACCGCGAAGAGGGGCAGTGCGGCGAGCAGGGAGCCCCGCTGCGCGCGCGCAGCGGCGGCCTCGCTGAAGGAGTAGGCCAGCTCGCGCGAGCCGTGCCACTTCTCGCTCCAGTAGGGCAGGGCCGCCAGATGGGCGCCCATGTGGGCGGGGGCCCGGTCCAGGATCTTCAGCCAGAGCTGCTCGAACTCCGGTCGCGGACAGGCCAGTCCACGGGCCGCCGACAGTTCGACGATGTACGGGACCGGGTCGCCGGGAGCGAGCAGCGCGGCCTGCGCGCAGGCGTCCCGGGCCTCCTCCATGATGATCCGGAACTCGTCCGTGCCCGGCGTCGACGTGCGCCACGCCTGCTGCACCAGGAACTCGGCGTGCACGGCGGCGCCGCCCGCGTCCTTGGGCTGCTCGGCCCGCCACACCCGCAGCCACTGCCCGCCCGGGGTCTCGCTGACCCCGCCGGGCCGCCGCTGGAGCTCCAGCGCGGCCGCGCCCGCGAAGGCCTGCACCCGCTGCCAGCGCAGCTCGCCCTCCGCCTCGGTGCCGGCCAGCAGCTGGGCCGCCGCCCGGTAGTCCTGGGTGCGCTGCACCAGGTCGAGGACATCCAGCAGATCCTGGTCGGGGCCGGGCATCCGGACGTCCAGCTCCTCCTCGCGCGCGAAGCCGTAGGCGGCCGGGTCCGCCGCGTCCGGGTGGTTGGGCGAGACCTGCTCGATCATTCCGCGCCTGCGCCGCAGGTACGGGAGCAGGGCGAAGCTGATCAGGAGCAGCGCCATCAGGATCCAGAGAATTGCCATGGCTCAAGCGAACCAGACACCGCCGACAAATGGCCAACGTGCCCGCCCCGCCTGTGGACAACTCTCCGGTACACCACCACACCTCCGGGCGCATTACGCTCGGTGCCCATGAGCGACAGGCATATCAGTCAGCACTTCGAGACCCTTGCGATCCACGCGGGCAACACCGCCGACCCCCTCACGGGCGCGGTCGTCCCGCCGATCTACCAGGTGTCCACCTACAAGCAGGACGGCGTGGGAGGTCTGCGCGGCGGCTACGAGTACAGCCGCAGCGCCAACCCGACCAGGACCGCCCTCGAAGAGAACCTCGCCGCCCTGGAGGGCGGCAGCCGCGGTCTCGCGTTCGCGTCGGGACTGGCGGCCGAGGACACCCTGCTGCGTACGCTGCTCAGCCCCGGCGACCACGTGGTCATCCCGAACGACGCGTACGGCGGCACGTTCCGTCTGTTCGCCAAGGTGGTGTCCCGGTGGGGTGTGGAGTGGTCCGTCGCCGACACCAGCGACCCGGTGGCCGTACGGGACGCCATCACCCCGAGGACCAAGGCCGTCTGGGTGGAGACCCCGTCCAACCCGCTGCTCGGCATCACCGACATCGCCGCCGTGGCCCAGGTCGCCCATGACGCGGGCGCCCGGCTCGTCGTCGACAACACCTTCGCGACGCCCTATCTCCAGCAGCCGCTCTCGCTCGGCGCGGACGTCGTCGTGCACTCCCTGACCAAGTACATGGGCGGCCACTCGGACGTGGTCGGCGGCGCGCTGATCGTGTCCGACCAGGCCCTGGGCGAGGAGCTCGTCTACCACCAGAACGCGATGGGCGCGGTCGCCGGCCCCTTCGACTCCTGGCTGGTGCTGCGCGGCACCAAGACCCTCGCGGTGCGCATGGACCGGCACAGCGAGAACGCCACGAAGATCGCCGACATGCTCACCCGGCACCCGCGCGTGACGCGTGTGCTGTACCCGGGTCTGCCGGAGCACGCCGGGCACGAGGTCGCCGCCAAGCAGATGAAGGCGTTCGGCGGCATGGTCTCCTTCCAGGTCGAGGGCGGCGAGGAGGCGGCCGTGGCGGTGTGCGACCGCGCCCAGGTCTTCACGCTCGGTGAGTCCCTCGGCGGCGTCGAGTCCCTGATCGAGCACCCGGGCCGGATGACGCACGCCTCCGCGGCCGGTTCCGCCCTGGAGGTCCCCGCCGACCTCGTCCGTCTGTCGGTGGGCATCGAGAACGTCGACGACCTCCTGGCGGACCTCCAGCAGGCGCTGGGCTAGCCGCCGCTGTCCGGAGCTACCAGTGGGTCAGTGGTGGAGTCGTCTGGGAAGGCGGCTCCACCCAGGGGTGGGCCGTCGCGGCCCACACCGTGAAGGCCACGGCCGCGGCGCACAGCAGCAGCCACATCAGTCGGCGCGCGGTGGTCCGGTGCCGCAGTATGCGGCCTCCGCGGCGCACGGCCTCCGGATACAGGTCGGGGGGTACCGCCGGCGGAACCTGCTCAAGGATCCGCCGTACGGCCGCCTCGCGCTCGGCCCGGTTCATCCGAACCCCGCAGGGGTCAGGGCGTGGGCCGCGCGCTCGCAGATCACCCGGACCCGTTCCTCCGGTAGGCCGAGCAGCGCCGCCGCCTGCTCCTCGGCGACCCCCTCGTACAACCGCAGAACGAGGATCAGGCGTTCCCTGGGGGTGAGGGCGGCCAGAGCGCCGGCCGGATGCGGTCGGGCGCGCCCGAGGCCGCCGTACCGGTGCCACGCCTCGCGCGCGAAGCGTGTGGCGAGGTACTGGCGGGCGAGGTCGTACGGGTCCTCGCCGCGCAGCCGGTCCCAGCGCGCGTACGTGTGGGCGAGGGCATGGGTCAGCAGCCTCCGCGCGCGTGGGTTGTCGTCCGCCGCCTCCGCCGTGAGCAGGGTGGCGGTGTGCAGCAGCCGGCCCGCCGCGCCGGCGACGAACGCCTCGAACTCCCTGGCCCGGCGGGCTTCGCCGGACGCCTGCGGTTCTCGCACCGCGCCTCCCGCTGTGGGTCGGGCTCAGGAGGCCGGCGGGGTTTCCGGCGTGGGCACGCCCTGAACCGCCATACGGGCGGAGAGCGCGGTGTTGAACCGGGAAAGGAGCGCGCAGAACTCCTCGCGCTCCCGCGGTGCCCAGTCTGCCGTCAGCTCGGCCATCAACTGCCGCCTGGACGAGCGTACTTCCGCCAGCCGGGACAGCCCGCGCGGGGACAGCTGGAGCACCACCGCCCGGCCGTCCTCGGGGTGCGAGGTCCGCTTGACGAGCCCGGTGTCGACCAGCGGAGCCACCTGCCGGGTCACCGTCGACGAGTCGATCCCCATGCTCGCGGCGAGTGCCTTGACGCCCATCGGCCCCTCGTTGTCGAGGCGGTTGAGCAGCAGATACGCGGCGCGGTCCATGGTGTTGCGCACCTGTCCTACACCGCCGAGCCGGGTCTGTTCGGCACGGCGGGCGAATACCGCCACCTCGTGCTGGAGCGTGTCGAGGAGACCGCTGTCACCAACGATTGTCATGTCCATCGACATTTCGGGTGTTGTGGGCATGGCCGGAGGCTCGCTTCATGATGGATGCGGGGTTGCTTGGGTTGGGGGACAGGGTACGCGGCCCGGGCGCAGACCGTACCGGCGCTGCGCGAACCGGTCTCGATGGTTGGTCACCCCGACTGTGTGCGACGGCGAACTGCGAGACTTGAGTCATGAGCTACAGCACGGCCCACTCTCTGCGGTCCGTCACTCTCGACGACGTACGCGGCGCCCAGAAGATGCTCATGGGTGTGGCGCGGGTGACCGCGATGGAGAGCAGCAGGCATCTGTCGCAGCTGGTCGGCGCACCGGTCCACTTCAAGTGCGAGAACCTCCAGCGGACCGGTTCGTTCAAGCTCCGGGGCGCGTACATCCGGATCGCCGGCCTGCTGCCCGAGGAACGCGCCGCCGGCGTCGTCGCGGCGAGCGCCGGCAACCACGCGCAGGGCGTGGCACTCGCCTCCGCGCTGCTCGGGGTGCGCGCCACCGTCTTCATGCCCAAGGGCGCCCCGCTGCCGAAGGTCAGCGCCACCCGCGACTACGGCGCACAGGTGCGCCTGCACGGCCAGGTGGTCGACGAGACGCTGGCCGCCGCCCAGGAGTACGCGGAGCACACCGGCGCGGTCTTCATCCACCCCTTCGACCACCCCGACATCATCGCCGGCCAGGGCACGGTCGGCCTGGAGATCCTCGAGCAGTGCCCGGAGGTCGGCACGATCCTCGTGGGTATCGGCGGCGGAGGGCTCGCGGCCGGTATCGCGGTCGCCGTGAAGGCGCTCAGGCCCGATGTGCGGATCGTCGGCGTGCAGGCGGCGGGCGCCGCCGCCTACCCGCCCTCACTGGACGCCGGGCGCCCGGTCACGCTAGCCAACCCGACGACGATGGCCGACGGCATCAAGGTGGGCCGGCCCGGCGTGGTGCCCTTCGGGATCGTCCGGGAACTGCTCGACGAGGTCCGCACGGTCACCGAGGACCAGCTGTCGGCGGCGCTGCTGCTCTGCCTGGAGCGGGCCAAGCTCGTCGTCGAGCCGGCCGGCGCCAGCCCGGTCGCCGCACTGCTGGGCGACCCGGGTCCGCTCCCCGGGCCGGTGGTCGCGGTGCTCTCCGGTGGCAATGTCGACCCGGTGCTGCTCCAGCGGGTCCTCCGGCACGGTATGACCGCCCAGGGCCGCTACCTGGCCGTACGGCTGCGGCTGACGGACCGGCCGGGCGCCCTCGCGACGCTGCTCGGGGTGCTGTCGGCGGCCGACGCCAACGTCCTCGACGTGAGCCATGTACGGACCGACCCGCGCCTCGGGCTCACGGAGGTCGAGGTGGAGCTCCACCTGGAGACGAGGGGCCCGGCGCACTGCACCGAGCTCGGGCACGCCCTGCGAGAGGCGGGCTACACGGTGCTCGACTGACCGGCCCCGCGCAGGAGGCCGGGACGACAGGCCGGGACGACAGAGCCCCCGGTGTCACGCGATCACGTGACTGCCGGGGGCGCGTCGGGGAGACGTCGGCGGATCAGCCCGAGTACGGCTCGGCCTTCAGGATCCGCACCGAGGCCTTCTTGCCGTTGGGCAGCTCGTACTCCGCGTCCTCGCCGACCTTGTGGCCGATCACGCCGGAACCCAGCGGGGACTGCGGGGAGTAGGTCTCGATGTCCGAGCTCGCGTACTCGCGTGAGGCGAGCAGGAACGTCAGGGTGTCGTCCTCGTCGCCGTCGAAGGCGATCGTCACCACCATGCCGGGCGCCACCGCGCCGTCCGTGGACGCCGGGGCCTCGCCGACCTTGGCGTTCTCCAGGAGCTGGGTCAGCTGGCGTACTCGGAGCTCCTGCTTGCCCTGCTCCTCCTTGGCCGCGTGGTACCCGCCGTTCTCGCGCAGGTCGCCCTCCTCGCGCGCGGCCGCGATCTTGGCGGCGATGTCCGTGCGCGCAGGACCAGACAGGTACTCCAGCTCGGCCTTCAGCTGGTTGTACGCCTCCTGGGTCAGCCAGGTGACGTTCTCGCTGGTCTGGGTCACAGGTGCTCCTCGTAGGTACTGGGAATACAAAGCATCGCCCTACCCAGAAGAATGTTCCTTCACGGATGGGCGAAACCACGAGCCTAACAATTCAACGGCCGAAGGGGGAGGACATAAGCCATCAGAATTACGTCAACGCAGGTCAGAGATGGTGCCCGGGGAGCGCGTCAGTCGGCGTGGCAGCCGAGCAGCTCGGCCGTCGTCCCCTTGGCCGTCGTGCGGAGCGTGACGACCTTGTCGATGCGCGTGGCCGGTCCGGAGAAGCGGAAGTCCGCGCGGCCCACCTCCGAGCCGTCCTCGCCCTGGGAGCGCACGGTGCAGTAGCCGCCCGCACCGGCGTCCTTGTGGACCTCCAGATGCACGTCGACCGCGTCGGCGGACGCCTTGAAGGTGATCACCTGGGCGCTGATCTCGTTCTGCCCGACGTAGTGGTAGCCGAGATACCCGACCAGCACCAGCAGGCCCGCGCCGAGGACGGCCCCGGCGGCCTTGAGCCTGCGGTCCGCGTGCTCGTCCGAGGAACGGCCGTAGCGCCCCTCGGGCAGCCGCGTGCTCGCCGTACTCATGATCGTCCTCCGGCCCCGGAATTATTCGCCCCGCGATTCGGTCACTATAGAAGCCGCCGATCGCCACCGAAGCCACGGGGCGCCGACTGACGAGGATATGAGTCTTGACTGACCAGCTGCGACTGATGGCCGTTCACGCGCACCCCGACGACGAGTCGAGCAAGGGCGCGGCGACGATGGCGAAGTACGTGTCCGAGGGGGTGGACGTGCTGGTCGTGACCTGCACGGGCGGTGAGCGCGGCTCCATCCTCAACCCGAAGCTGCAGGGCGACACGTACATCGAGGAGCACATCCACGAGGTGCGCAAGAAGGAGATGGACGAGGCCCGGGAGATCCTCGGCGTCAAGCAGGAGTGGCTCGGCTTCGTCGACTCGGGCCTGCCCGAGGGCGACCCGCTGCCCCCGCTGCCGGAGGGCTGTTTCGCGCTGGAGGACATCGACAAGGCGGCCGGCGAGCTGGTGCGGCAGATCCGCTCCTTCCGTCCCCAGGTGATCACCACCTATGACGAGAACGGCGGCTACCCGCACCCCGACCACATCATGACCCACAAGATCTCCATGGTGGCGTTCGAGGGCGCGTCGGACACCGAGAAGTACCCGGAATCCGAGTTCGGCACCGCCTACCAGCCGCTGAAGCTCTACTACAACCAGGGCTTCAACCGTCCGCGCACGGAGGCGCTGCACAACGCGATGCTGGAGCGCGGCATGGAGTCGCCGTACGGCGAGTGGCTCAAGCGCTGGGACGAGTTCCAGCGCGCCGAGCGCACGCTCACCACCCACGTCCCGTGCGCCGACTTTTACGAGATCCGTGACAAGGCGCTGATCGCCCACGCCACGCAGATCGACCCCGACGGGGGCTGGTTCAGGGTGCCCATGGAGCTCCAGAAGCAGGTCTGGCCCACCGAGGAGTACGAGCTGGCGAAGTCCCTCGTCGACACTTCCCTCCCCGAGGACGACCTCTTCGCGGGCATCCGCGACAATGCCTGACATGAGCGCGAGCCTGGCACTGACACACCTCGTCCCCCTCGCCAAGGAGGTCGACGAGAACAAGGTCACCCCCGGCGTCCTCGGCTTCATCGTCTTCGCGGTGATGGCCCTGGCCGTGTGGGGGCTGATGAAGTCCATGAACAAGCACATGCGGAAGGTCGACTTCGAGCAGACCCCGGACCCGGCGGACGCCGCCGCGGCCGACCGGAAGCCCTGACGCGACCGCTCCCGGCGCGACCGCCCCTGACGTCGCCGCCCGCGATGCCCACCCACGCGGAGGACGAGGCGACGTCAGGGGTGTGAGTCCGACATGTCCTGAAAGGGCCATTCAGGGCCCCGACTCCCGCGACCGCCCTCCGGTCAGGGACGGGGAGCCGGCATCCACCGCGTCAGCAGTGATGTCGTACAGCCCGGTCGCCCCCACCTTCTGCACCACCCCCTGAGCGCCACGAGCCCTGCTGGGCAAGGGGGTTGATCAGCCTGGCCCGTCCGCACACGATGTCCCCATGCGGATACTGATGCCCCTGCCCGACCTCGACTTCGACGTCACCGAGGTGGCCGTTCCCTGGCAGACGCTCACCGAGGCCGGCCATGAGGTGGTCATCGCGACGGAGCGCCGGGGAGTCACCCCCGCCGCCGACCCGAAACTGCTGGACGGGGTCCTCTTCGGCAGGCTCGGCGCCGAGCCGGAGCCCAAGCGGTTGTACCGCCGTATGGTGGCCGACCCGCGCTTTCGCGGTGCTGTGGCCTGGCAGGATCTCGTGGCCGCCGACTACGACGGTCTGCTGCTGGCCGGGGGCCACGCCCGCGGAATGCGGCAGTACCTGGGATCGGCGGCACTACAACTGAAGGTCGCCGAATTCTGGCAGCTGGGCCGGCCGGTCGCGGCGATCTGCCACGGACCGCTGGTCCTCGCCCGCGCACAGGACCCGGCCACCGGCCGCAGCGTGCTTCACGGGCGCCGCACCACCTGTCTGCCCAAGTACCTGGAGCGATCCGCCTATCTGCTGACGGCCTGGCGCCTCGGCCGCTACTACCGCACCTACCCGGCCTACGTCGAGGACGAGATCACCGCCGCCCTCGCCTCGCCCGCCGACTTCCGGCGCGGCCCGCGCACGCTGTCACGACGGGACACCGCAACCGACCACCGCCCGGCCTTCGTCGTCGAGGACGGCAACTACCTCTCGGCCCGCTGGCCCGGCGACGCCCACCTCTTCGCGACACGGTTCCTCACCATGCTGGAGAAGGCCGCCCTTACCTGACAACCGTCCCGGCGCCCCTGTGGGGCACGGACCCGTTCAGTCCCTCACCGTGCTCCAGTCCTGGCTGTGCGGCGTCGCCCGGTGTCCGGTCGCGGCGGCGGCCGGCGCGTCGGCGGAGGTATGCGTGACGAGGGGCGCGGCGAGCAGGAGGGCGGCGAGGGCGAGGAGGGCGGCACGGGCGGTGGCCAGGGTGACGGCGCGGAACATCGGGGGCCCTTTCTGAGCACATGAGGGACTGGCAGTCCGAACACCGCTGACTATAGGAAGGGCTGATTTCGATTCCTTATCGCTGCGGCAACCCTCGGACCGGCGGGGCGGCGACGGCGGCCGGGCCGTGTCCTGGCAGGTCGGGTGCCGGGTCGGGCCGCGTGGGCAGGGACGCCAGGACGGAGTCGGCTCGCCGGATCCAGGACGGCGAGTCCGCGCGTTCGAACGCGGAACGCGCCTGAAGGCCCATCGCGTGGGCCTCGTCGGGGCGCCCGGTGCGACCGTACGCCTCGCTCAGCGCCAGCCGGATACGGCCCTCGACCAGGGGGCTGCCGAGGGCTTCGAGCGGGGCGAGTCCGTCCTCCAGCTCTCGTGCCGCGCGAACGGGTTCGTCGGCACCGAGATGGGCTTCGCCCAGTCCCAGCAACGCGTAGGCGATGCCCAGGAGGTCGTGCTTGGCCCGGACGATGCGCAGGACTTCCTGGAGTGCCGCCTCTGCCTGCCGCCAGCGGCCGGCCGCCAGGTAGACGCGCGCGAGACGGTGTACCGCCTGGGCCGTGCCGCGGTTCTCGCCGACGCCGCGGGCGATCGCCACCGCCCGCTCGCTCAGCTCCAGTCCGGCCGCCAACTCGTCCCGGTCCAGGGCGAGCTGGGCCAGGTTGTTGAGCGCGTGCGCCTCCGCCGAGACGTCGCCGCACTCGTGGAGGACCACGCACGAGGACCGCAGCCGTCGTTCGGCCTGCTGCGGGCGGTTCCAGTGCCGGTCGATCGTCGCCATCCTGGCGTTCGCCAGGGCCCAGCCGTGCCTCTCGCCGGTCTCCTCGAACAGTTCCAGCGCCGGGCGGAGGTAGCTCTCGGCCTCCTCCATACGCACCTGCTGCACCAGCAGCGAGCCGATCTCGGAGAGCATCGCGGCCTCACCCCGGCGGTTGCCGCAGGCCCGGGTCGCGGCCAGCGCGTGATCGCAGCCGGCCCGCCAGTCGTCGGGGTAGTGGTGGGTCTCGCACAGCACGCCGATCGAGAGCGCCAGATCCCAGGCCAGTTCCTCCAGCCCCGGTTCCCGTGCCGGAGCGGCGGAGGTTTCCGGAACGCTGGAGGCCGGTTGGGCGGCTCGCCGCTCCCCGGCGAGCCGGGAGGCGTGTTCGATCACGGCGAGGATCGAGAGCCGTTCGGCCTCGAACCACTCCAGCGGCTCGGTGATCAGCTCGTCCAGGAGGTCCGGGTCCATGGGGGGACGCGGGGTGCGCCCGTGGATCAGCGAGAAGTCGCCGCCGTACTCGCGCCGGTGGGCCACCTCCGCGATGGTGAGCCAGCCGGCCAGGGCCCGGTCGAGGGCCGTGGTCTGTGCCGCCTGGTCCGGCTCCCGCTGGGCCAGTTCCCGGGCGAACAGACGCAGCAGGTCGTGGAAGCGGAAACGCATCCGGCCGGTGACGTCCTGACCGACGACGGTCAGCAGCTGTGCGTCGACCAGCACCTCCAGGAGCCGTTCGGCCTCGTAGGCGTCGCAGTCCATGAGTGCCGCCGCGACCCATGCGGCGAAGTGCGGCACCTCCAGCAGCCCGAGTCTTCGGTACAGGGTCGCCGCGTCGCCGGGCAGGTGCCGGTAGCTCAGCGCGAAACTCGCCCTGACCCGGGCCTCACCGCTGCTCAGTTCGTCCAGTCGGCGACTCTCGTCGGTCAGTCGGCTGACGAGCTGCCGCACCGACCAGTGGGGGCGCGAGGCCAGCCGGGCCGCGGAGATCCGCAGTGCCAGGGGAAGCCCGTCGCAGAGTTCGGCCAGCCGCAGGGACTGGGCCGGCTCGATGGTCAGCCGTTCGTCGCCGACCATCCGGGAGAGCAGATCGGTTGCCTCCTCCTGGTTCAGCACGTCGAGCTGGAGGCGCAGCGCGCCGTGCCGGAGGGTGAGCTGTTCGAGCGGTTCCCGGCCGGTGACCACGACGGTGCAGCCACCGGTGGCCGGGAGCAGGGGCTGGATCTGGGCGTAGGACAGCACGTTGTCCAGCAGCAGCAACAGCCGGCGCCCCGACAGCAGACTGCGGTAGAGCGAGACCCGGTCCTCCATGTCGGCCGGGATCTGTTCCCCGGGGACGCCGAGGCGGCGCAGGAACCGGCTCAGGACGTCACTCGGCGCGGTCGGCGAGTGGTCGGGGTCGTGGCCGCATAGGTCCACGTAGAGGCGGCCGTCGGGGAAGAGCCGGGCGGCGCGGTGCGCCCAGTGCACCGCCAGGCCGGTCTTGCCGATGCCCGCGATGCCGGTGATGAGTGCCATCGCGGGAGGCTCGTCGTCGGCGCGCGGGGTGAGTTCCAGGTCGAGCCGGGCCAGTTCGCCGTCCCTGCCGATGAAGGACGGGACGTTGGGCGGCAGGTCGGAGGGCGGCGGGACGAGTCCTCGCTGCTGGGCGGCTCCGGGGAGCGGCCCAGCCGGGAGCTGGTGCGGGACGGGCTCACGGGGTGCGGGAACGGAGGGCGCGGCGGACCCGGTGTGCCGGGGTGCGGCGTACTGGAGGGAGTCCTTCGCCGGTGACCGGGACGCGGGCACACCCGGCCCGGGCACGGCTGGTGCCCGAGGCCCGGCCGAGGCCTGGGCCGGGGCGGTTGGCAGGGCACCGGGAACGTCGTCGTTGAGGATCGCCTGGTGCAGCTCGTGCAGTGCCGGTCCGGGTTCCAGGCCCAGCTCGTCGATGGAGTGGCGGCGCCCCTCGCGGAAGGTCTCCAGGGCTTCCGCTCGCAGCCCGGCCCGGTACTGCGCCAGCATGAGAGCGCGGCGCGAGTGCTCGCGCAGCGGGTGCTCCCTGACCAGCGCCGTGAGTTGGGGGATGAGTTCCTGGTGCTTGCCCAGTTCCAGCTGGAGCAGCGCGAACTCGTCGTAGACCAGCCGCCGCCGCTCCTCCAGACGGGCGGCGGCGTCCTCGACCTCGCGCCCGTGCACGCCCGGCAGCACGGGGCCCTGCCAGAGGCCGAGCGCGCGCCGGTAGCCGTCGGCGGCGTCGGCGGTGTTTCCCGTCCGTGCCTCTTCCGCGGCGCGGGTGGTGAGGGCCTCGAAGTCCAGCAGGTCCAGACGGTGCCCGTCGGTCGAGAGCCGGTAGCCGGGGTGGGCGGTGCGGATGACCTCGTCCGCCTCCCCCTCCGCCTTGAACGCCTTGCGCAGCGCGGCGATGCAGATGGCGATCTGGGTACGGGCGGTGGCGGGCGGACTGCCCTGCCAGACGGCCTCGACGAGCTTGTCGACCGACACGATCCGGTTCGCGTGCAGCAGCAATACGGACAGGATGGTGCGCTGGCGCGAACCCCGGACGGCGACGGGCAGCCCGGCCGCGCTGACGCGTAGAGGCCCGAGAACGTCGAATGACAAGGGCACCTGAACCGCCCCCCGATGCAGCGCCTCATGCTTCCGAGCGGCGGCGGCCGCTCCAGCGGATCATGGTACCCAACGGAGGTTCCAGTGGAAGAGCTGTGGAGGTTTTCCGGAGAGGCTGACGGGATACCGGCGCGATAGGTATGTGATGCGGCGGTTCCCTAGGTTGCGCGGGGGTGCCGGGGGCGCCGGGCTCCCCGGAGGACGGTCCAGGTGGAGTGTCCCGGAGTACGAGGGGAAAACGCCCATGGAGATCCGCATTCTCGGGCCCGTCAGAGTCGTCACCGAAGGCCGCACGGACAACGCTCTCGGGGGCAGCAAGCAGCGCACGGTGCTGGCCGCGCTTCTGCTGGCCGGCGGCAAGGTGGTGCCGGACGCCCGGCTCAGCCGCCTGCTGTGGGAGGACCGTCCGCCGACCACGGCCACGGCCCAACTGCACACCTACGCCTCGCGCATCCGCCGCAACCTGGACGGAGCCGTCGCCCTGGTGCGCATCCGGTCCGGCTACCAGCTGGACGCCGGATCGGTCGGTTCCGATCTGAGCCGCTTCCGGCAGCTCTCCGGTGAGGGGCATCGAGCGCTGCGGGCAGGCGACTTCGGCGGGGCGGCCCGCGATCTGCGGGCGGCGCTCGCGCAGTGGCGCGGTGAGGCTCTGGCGGACGCGAGCGAGCAGTTGGCGGCGACCGAGCGGCCGCAGCTGGAGGAACGGCGCCTGGAGGCGGAGGAGGCTCTCATCGAGGCGGGGCTCTGCCTGGGGCAGCACCGCCGTCTGGTGGCGGACCTGACCGCCCTCGTCGCCCAGCATCCCCTGCGGGAGCGGTTCCGGGCGCAGTTGATGACGGCGCTGTACCGGTCGGACCGGCAGTCGGAGGCGCTGACGACCTATGTCGACGGGCGCCGGTTGCTGGCCGAACACATGGGGGTGGAGCCGGGGCGGCTGCTGAGCCGTACGCACCAGGCGGTGCTCTCCGGCGATGCCGCGCTGCGGCACCGGCTCGCCTCCTGAGCTGCCCGGCCCACCCGGCCCCGCCCGCAGCCCCGCCCGGGACAGGCCCTCCGCCGACTGGCGCAGGGCCTGTCCCGGGCGTGCGCGCCCGTGCCCCTCAGGCCCCGAAGGGTGTCAGCGGGTGGCCGCCGCGGTGGCGGTCGAGGAGTTCGGCGAGGAGACGTGCCCGTGCGTCCGCGGCCGGCTCGGAGTCCAGAAGGCGGGCCAGCACCTCGTTCAGCGCGGCGCGTACCCACACCTCGCCGGTCCGGGGCCACAGCGTGAGGCTCGCCGCGCCCGCGTAGACCAGTTGGTAGCCGCGCACCAGCTCGCCGTCCGCGGGTGCGGCCTCCGCGAGCCGCCAGTGGAGCTGGTCGGCGGCGGTGACGAGTTCCTTCGCCGGGCCGATGACGGAGCTCGGGGCGCCGTCCCGCTCCAGGCGGCCGAGCAGTGCGGGCAGCTGCTGGACCAGGCTGCATCCCCGGCGTGAACTGCCCGCCAGAGCGTGGATGTCCACGGCGCCGGGTGGCCCGCCGATGTCCGCCGCCTCCGCGAGCCCGGTGCTGTCGGTCGTCCCGGCCGCGAAGCCCCGCACCAGTCTGGGGAACTGGGCGGTGAGCAGCCCGGCGGCGGCGCTCGGTTCCGTACGCTCGGCGGATCCCAGTTCTGCCAGGGCCGATGTGACGAGGGTGGTGGCGAGGCCCGCGGTGACGGCTGAGACGACGCTCAGTTCGGCGGTCAGGCCGTGGATCGCCCGGCTGCCGAGGAGGGCGGCCGCCTCGGTGGCCGCCAGCAGGGCCGCGGCACCCGCCAGGCGCGGTGGTGCGACGGTCCCGTCGGCGACGACCGCGGCGGCTTCGCGCAGTGCTCGGTCGCCGGTGGCCAGGGGCAGCGCGGTCGCCAGGATCGTGGTCACCTGGCAGCCCTGGGCGCCCAGTGCCGTGGCATCGCCGTATGTGAACGCGTGCGGCAGGCCGGTGGCCGCGACCGGGTCTTCCCCGGCCCGCGCCCGCCAGCTCCGGAACAGCGCCTCGTAGTCGGTGTGCTGGATATGGGCGTCCTCGACGCTCATGGGAGGTTCCCCTCTCGTGCAAGGGACTTTGCGGACCCGCCCCACGGGCGAAGGGCCGGAAACCCGGGGAGGCGGGGTCCGGCCCTTGCGCTCGCGCGGTCGGACGCGGGCGGGACGGGTGCGGGTCCGGGCAACCGTCCCGCCCGCGGTGCGTCACCCGCGCCGCGGCGAGAGGCTCTTCACGTTGGCGCGGTTGGGCTGGATGTGGACCGTGCTGCCGACGCTCTTCGTGTACTGGGCGGCCAGGGCCGCGATGTAGGAGTCGTTCGGGTAGTAGGTGTTGCTGGAGGTGTCCAGGTAGAGGTAGGCCGGTTTGACGGCGCTGCCCGCGCCCGTGCCGGTGTCCGAGACGGCGGCCGCGAAGTCCACCGCGCCGTCCGCGTTCCCGTTCAGATAGCTGTCGTTGCCGTCCTTGCTGAGGATGTAGCCGTTGACGGTCTGGCGGACGGCCTCCTGGGCCGCGGTGAACCGGGAGTCCGGCGGGATGGTGGCGACGTACACCGTCACGAATCCGTTGGAGTTGCTTCCGCTGGTGTCCGCGTAGTACTTGCGCAGCTGCTGGGCGAGCGCCGCCAGGCGGTTCTCCAGGTCCGGCGCGGCCGTTCCGGCCAGGAGGTCGGAGGTGCCGGTGGAGATGAGCACGGTGCGCACGTTGCTCTGGGCCAGGACGTGGGCGTCGAGCGGGTTGCCGGCGTTGCCCGGATTGGGCTGGTTCGCCACCACGGGCAGCAGGTTGCTGGACGTGGTCCAGTTGTCCTGGCCTTCGGAGACGACCGCGTAGGGCAGGGTGCCGCCGTTGGCCGAGGAGACCCGGTCGGCGATGACGTCGGCCAGGTGATGTGCCCCGTCGGGAGTCACGGTGTCGGAGTTGACGGTGTGGTCGCCGTACAGGACCAGGGCGCCGGTCGTGTTGCCGCCGCTGGTCACGTCCACCGCGGTGAGCCAGTCGACGTTGTCCATGGACGAGGTGAAGTTGGCCGCGGTGGTGTCCATGGTGGCGTCGACGCCGGCGGCCGAGTACCAGCTGGTGGTCTTCGCGTTGGTGTGGCCGACCGCGTCGGCGGTGCCGGCGCTCAGGTGCAGCGAGACGAGCAGCGTCTGCCGCTGTTCGACGGTCAGTGTCACCGGGTCGCTGGTGACGTCGCCGCCCGCCGGGATGGTGACGGACGTGCTGCCCTTGAACCTGGCCTCCACCGGTGTGCCCGTGGGCACCGCGGACCTGGCCGCCGACTGGAGTGCCGCGGTGACGTGGTCGAAGCCGATCGGCGCGGTGCCGAGGGCGTTGGACAGGTGCAGACGCACCTGGCTGCCGCCGAGGCTGAGCCGGACTGCCATCCGGACGCTGCGGTCGGCGAAGTCACCGAGGTGGGCGTCCTGCCGCGCGCCGAAGCTGGCGGTCCAGTTCTGGGACATGCCGCTGTCGGTGTAGGAGGCGGGCCGGATGCCGACCGTCATGATGTGCAGGGCCGGGCTGCCGTAGGAGACGCCGTTCGAGACGACCGGCAGGGTGACCGACGCGATCGCCGCGCCGGGGCAGGCCAGCGGCACCGACACCGCGTACATCCGCGGATTGCTGGTGTCCTGGGTGCCGTTGTAGAAGTTGCGGTGCTTCATCTGGAGTGCCGCGGCCGTGGCGGGGCCCCGGACCCAGTCGGGCATCGAGTCGATCGTGTAGCCCTGCGTGGAGTTGCCGTAGCAGGGGGTGGCGTAGGTGATCGTTCCGCTCGCGCCGTCGATGTCGCCGTTGGTGCCGAATCCCAGGAAGACCAGGGCGTTGCCGGAGTTGGCGGCTCCGGTGAGCGACGACAGGTCGATGGTCTGGCCGCCCGCGGCGATGTTGTCCGGCTTGCCGGTCTGGTACGCGGGCAGGGTCATCGGCGCGCCGTTGACGGTGACCGAGGCGCCGGGCTTCCAGCCCGCCGCGGTCAGGTCGCCGGCGGAGAGGGTGGCCGGGGAGACGTCGTCGTCGGCGCCGTATCCGGCGGAGGCGCCGTTGCCGTCAGGGCTGATGGCGGTGTTGTTCTGGCACTGGCTCAGGTCGGTGATGGTGCAGCGGGCCGGGGTGGGGGCGATCCGCAGGACGTCGAGGCCCCACTGGTATCCGCCCGAGGAGCTGTTCTTGCCGGAGACGGCCACGGTCAGGGTGTGCAGGCCGGCGCTCAGCATCATGGGGGCACCGGAGGAGTCCTTCGGCACGCCGAAGTCGCGGTAGACGGTGGAGACCTGGGCGGCGTACGCGTCGATGCCGCTGGCCAGGGTCCACGCGTGCGAGGTGCCCTTGTCCAGGACCAGGTCGTACTGGCCGTAGTCGTAGGACCGGGTCAGGTTGGCGCCGATGCCGTAGCTGTCGGTGCGGGGGACCCAGAAGCTGAGCGTCGCGGTGTCGCCCTGGGCGACGGCGCCGCCGCCGTCGGAGAGCATGGCCTGCTTGCCGTCGGCGAAGAACACGTTGCAGCAGTTGTTCTGGGTGATCAGCGTGGCCTTGTTGCCCACGGTGGCGGTGGCCGCCGGGACGGCCGCGGTGTTGCCGTTGCACGTGTTGACCGCGCAGCCGTTGATCAGCTGGTCGCCATAGGCGTAGCTGGGAGTGGTGACTCCGGCGTAGAAGAGGTCCACGCTCTCGCCGGAGGTGTGCCCGGCCTGGTCGACGGCCTTGGCGAAGATCCGGTGCGGACCGGCGGTCTTGGGTGTGAGGGTGGCGCGGGCGGGCGCGTTGACCTTCACTGCGCCGGTGCCGTTGCCGTTGTCGGCGGTCAGCCAGTAGACCTTGCCCGCTGCGGGCGTTCCGCTGCCGGTCCAGGTGGGAGGCGGCGAGGCGGCGTTGTAGACGGTGCTGCCGAGGTCACCGTCCATGCTGAAGATGTAGCCCTTGACGTTGTCGGTCAGGTCGTTGGTGAAGTCGAAGCCGCCGACGTCGCTGAGTGAGGCTCCGTACATCTTCGCGGGGAACTGCGGGGAGGACACCGTGGGAGGGTTCGGGGCCTGGGTGTCCACCTTGAACACCTGCCATCCCGTCCACGCGGAGGACATGTCGCCCTGCTGCGATTCGGAGACGGCGCGCCAGGCATAGGTGTTGCCGTCGGTCAGGGCCGCGCCGTTGTAGGTGAACGCGGCGCCGGTCGAGCTGTAGGCGGAGTACATGCCGGTCTTCACGGAGGTGGTGGCGGCGCCGTTCGCCCAGTTCGACAGCTCGTAGCCGGTGCGGACGTTCTCACCGTCGCTGTCCGTGCCGAGGGCCTTCATCGTGGGGTTGCCGGAGGTGGCGAAGGTGGTGCCGCCGTCGGTCACCGTCGGGCTGGTGGAGCAGCAGCTGTTGATGGTGGGGGCGCGGAAGTAGGTGACCGACCACTTGGTCCTGCTGGGATCGATCCGCTTCCACTGGTAGGTGTCGCCTTCGTCGGCGGCGTCCACCTCCAGGTCGCGTCGTCCGCCGCCGGCCGCGGTCTGGGCGGCGGAGGTCACGGTGAAGTCGACGGTTCCCTGGGGACAGCCGGAGCTGGAGTGGTGACCGATGCAGGACTTGACCTCGGTCACGTAGGTCGAGGGCGACGAACTGGTGGGCTTGTTGGACCAGCTCAGGTTGCTCGGGAAGTCCGGGTCGAGCCAGATCTGGGTCGGCTCGGCGGCGGAGTTGGCGGCCCAGGTGAAGTACGGGTAGAAGTGCGCGTCGGTGACCTTGGCGCCCTGGAAGCCGCTGGCGTTCATCTCGAAGTACGCGCGCCCGACCGAGCCGCACCAGCTGCCGCAGCCGCTCCAGTTGTTGAGGCCGAGCGGCGCGTCGTCGCCGCTGGTCCACTTGCCGCCGTTGGAGTTGATGGCCGCCCAGGCGGAGACGCTCGGGTTGCCGCTCCAGGCGGGGTCTACGTAGAGCGGGAAGGTGAGCGACTTCGCGGACTTCAGGAAGGCGCCCGGCGCCAGGGTGAGATGCGCCTTGTCGAGCTTCGCGGGCATCGTGGTGACGTGCGCGTGGGAGCCGGGCCGGCGGAAGTCCGACCGGGTGGGATCGCCGGCCGGAGCCTTGGCCGTACCGGCGGCGGGGGCGGCGACCGCGGCCCGGTCGGCGCTGCGGACGGAGGCGGCGGGGACGCGGGCGCCGGGTACCGGGCGGGTGGCGTGCCGCGGAGGGGTGGTGCCGGGCACGGCGGCACTGGAGTCCCAGACCAGGGGGCGGTCGGCACGGAAGACGGTGGTGCCGGCGGAGTCGGTCGCGGTGGCCGATCCGTCCGCTCCCTGGCGGAGGGTCAGACCGACGGTCCTGGTGCCGAGTTTCAGCGAGGCGAGCTTCGGGTTGGCGGCGGCGGCCGGGGTCTTGACGACGAGCACCTCGCCGAAGCCGTCCCGGCGGGCGGTCATGGCGAGGTCGACGCCCGGCAGAACCTCGCGGTAGGTCGCGGTGTCGCCGGAGACCACGGGGGTGGGGAGAGCGGTCGGCCAGGTCAGGGCGACCTGCTTGCCGTCCCGCGCCATACGCACCAGAGGGGCGGTGCCGCCGCCGGAGAACTCGATGTCGGCGATGTCCGCCCTGGCGGCGAAGCCGCCGTCGGCGCGCTTGACCAGGCGGGTGTCGATGGCGACCCAGGAGCCGTTGTGGCGGGCGCGCACCGGCTCCGCGTTCTGGGTCATGGTGAAGGTGCCGTCGGGGTTGGCCACCGTCTGCGCGTTGTCGGTGGTGAGTCCGTCGACCACGACCGCCTTGCGGGTGTTCTTCGCCCGGGTCGTGGCGGCGTCCATCTGACCCGCGAGCTTCGGGGTGAGCGACTGGTCCGCGGCCGGGGATTTCCTCGGCGCGCTTGCGGCGCCGGTGCGCGGAGCGGTCGAGGGGTTCGGCGGACCGGTACGGGTGGGACCGCCCGACGGTGCCGTGGCGGACGACGGCACGGATGACGCCGGTGCCGACGACGCGGACGCCGACGGGGAGGCGGACGGGTTCGGGGCCGCCGCGAACGCGGTGCCGCCTGCGGTCAGGGCCAGACCCGCCCCCACCGAGGCGGCGAGCAGTGCCGCCAGAGTGCGCGAAGGTCTCGCGCCATCCGGGCGGGTCCTCGGAACTGATCTAGGCATGGCCGGGCACGGCCCCTTTCCTGCTTGCTGATTCCTGATGGCTTCGATTCGGAGATACGAGGGCCAGTCTGCGGGTCGGTTCTGCTGGAATCCTATATTTCTTCTGTCATTTTCCAGAAGGATTGGGCATGCTTCCTGGGGATTTATCGTCACTTCCTCACCCCCTTTTCAGGCGCGGTTATCGTGCGGTTATCGATCGCCCATCAATCCGGTAATAAAGTCGCCGCGCCGCTGCCTTGACGCGGCTTATTCGTCATTCGGAAGAAAAGGTGAATCGGTGTTTCTGGGGAGAATCGCCGGCCGCGCCTCGGGGGGAGGCGGGAGGCCACGGCCTGCCGCTCTCGCGCTGACGGGGGCCCTGCTGGCATCCATGCTCGGAGGGGCTTCGGGGGCGGTCGCCGTGCCCGCCCATCCGGCGAAGCCACCACTCCGCCACCACGAAAAGGTGATTCCTTTCCACCGCGCCACCGGCGGAAAGGCGCCACGGATCGGTTCGTTCCGCCACTACGACCCGGCCAAGAGCGCCCGGCTGCCGGCCGCCGGCAGCGCCGTGGTGGACCTCGCCGCGCCGACCGCCGCGGACAGCCGGAAATCCCATTCCCCGGACGCCGCGCGGGAACGCACCGGCGCCGTCCGACCGGTCCCGGTGCGGGCGGGGACCCTGCCGTTCACGTTCTCGGCCGGTGCACCGGCCGCGGGCGCGCGAAAGGGTGCGCATAACCAGGCGATAAAGAAGCCCGGCACGGCCGCCGGCCGGATCCGGATCACCCTCACGAGTCAGAAGACCGCACTGGCGGCCGGCATCCACGGCATCCTGTTCAGCGTCTCCGCCGCCGACGCCACCGCGCAGCCCGGTCCGGTGAACCTCACCGTCGACGACTCGTCCTTCCGCTACGCCTACGGCGGCGACTACGCGAGCCGCCTGCACCTGGTGAGCCTGCCCGCCTGTGCGCTGACCACGCCCGAGGTCCCCGCCTGCCAGAAGCAGACGCCGCTGAAGACCTCCACCGGGTCGGCGCTGACGACCACGGTCCCGCTCGGCTCCACGAAGGCGGCCGATTCCGCGAAGCCCGCCGCGGGCACGTCCCGCAGCCTGGCCGCCGCCCCGGCGATGAGCGTCATGGCGGCCACCTCCGGCGCCGGCGGTTCCTCGGGCGACTACACGGCCACCTCACTGACGCCCAGCGGTTCCTGGAGCACCTCCGGAAACACCGGGTCGTTCCGGTACGACTACCCGGTGCAGGTCCCGGCACCGGTGGCCGGACCCGGGCCCAAAATCCAGGTCGGCTACGACTCGTCGAGCCAGGACGGACGCACCGAGGGCACCAACAACCAGTCCTCCTGGATCGGTGACGGCTGGGACACCAGCACCAGCGGCTTCGTCGAGCGCACCTACGCGAACTGCTCGGACGACACCGACTCCGGTGCGCCGCAGTACTCCAACGACCAGTGCTGGGCCGGGCAGATCCTGACGCTCTCACTCAACGGCAAGTCCAGCGCGCTCGTCTACGACGACGACACACACACCTTCCACCCCAAGGACGACAACGGGGAGAAGGTCGAGAACCTCAAGAACTGCACCAACGGCACCTACAACAAGGAATGCTGGCGGATCACCACCACCGACGGCACCCAGTACTACTTCGGCATGAACCAGCTGCCCGGCTGGTCCTCCGGCAAGCCGACCACCCAGTCCGCCTGGACGCTCCCGGTGTACGGCGGCCACAGCGGCGACCCCTGCCACGCGGACACCTTCGCCGCGTCGTCCTGCGACCAGGGCTGGCGCTGGAACCTGGACTACGTGGTCGACCTGCACGGCAACGCCGCCGCGTACTACTACACGCCGGAGACCAACCACTACGGCGCCGACATGAAGACGACGCCGGTCTCCTACGTCCGCGGCGGCTACCTGAACCGCATCGACTACGGCATGACCGCGAGCACCGTCTACTCGGACACCGCCCCGGAGCAGGTCGTGTTCAACACGGCCGAGCGCTGCATCCCGGGAACGCCGAGCGGCAACACCTGTGCCGACTCGCAGTTCACCACCGCGAACGCCGCCTACTGGCCGGACGTCCCGATCGACCTGAACTGCGCCGCCACCGGCAGTTGCAGCAACCACGGACCGTCCTTCTGGTCACGGAAGCGGCTGGCCTCCATCGTCACCCAGATCCAGGTCGGCGGATCGACGCAGAAGGTCGACGAGTACGACTTCACCCAGTCCTTCCCGGACGGCGGCGACCACGCCCCGACCCTGTGGCTGGACTCCGTGCAGCGCAAGGGCCTGGACACCAGCGCCGGCGCGAGCGGCACGATCACCCAGGCGCCGGTCTCCTTCGACCCGCCGCTCCAGTTGCCCAACCGGGTCGGAACCGTGGACAACATCCCGCTGATGTACCACGACCGGATCCAGGACGTCACCACGGAGACCGGCGCCCAGATCGCCGTCACCTACAACAAGGCGACCTGCACCCCGGACAACGTGCCGAGCGACCCGGCCACCAACACCGCCGACTGCTACCCGGTCTACTGGACCCCGCCGGGCAACGAGAAGCCGCTGCTGGACTGGTTCCAGAAGTACACCGTCAAGTCGGTGCTCACCCAGGACACCCACAACAAGAACCCGGACGGCAGCTACCCGGAGCTCCTCACCAGCTACTCCTACGGCGGCGGGGCGGCCTGGCACTACGACGACAACGAGACCGTCAAGGCCAAGAACCGCACCTACGGACAGTTCCGCGGGTACGCCACCGTCGAGACCCGGACCGGTGACCCGAACGTCTTCCACGTCACCGACGGGACCAAGGTCTTCGACCGCCGGACGCTGAACAGGACCACCTACCTGCGCGGCATGGACCAGAACAACCCGAAGGGATCCGGCGGCTCCACGGTCAAGGTCACCTCGCGGGACGGCAAGTACTCCGTCACCGACAGCGACGAACTCGCGGGTCTGACCTTCGAGACCGACACTTACACCGGCGACGGCGACGACGCCACCGTGGACACCGCGGCCGTCAGTCTGCCCACCGTCATCGGGCCGACGGCGACCCGCAAGCGCTCCGGACTGCCCGCGCTCGAGTCCACCATGGTCCGCGAGGGCAGCACCCACACCCGGCAGGCCGTCACCGGTGGCTGGCGCAACGCCGAGACCGACACCTTCTACGACACCACACTGGACCGGCCGACCACCGGCATGCCGCTCCAGGCGGACGACCGCGGCGACGTGTCGGACGCGACCCAGGCCCAGTGCACCTGGACCCGCTACCTGGAGAACCCCGCCAAGAACCTGGTCGTGGTCGCCGAGACCGTCGTCGCCCAGCAGGACTGCCACGAGGCCGGGGCGAGCCGCACCGGCACCCTGGTCACGGACGCCCGCACCTCCTACGACCAGCACGGGTTCACCTGGAACGGAGCATCACCGGCCGGAGACGCCCCCACCCTGGGAGACGCGAGCCTCGCCGAGCTGGCGAAGTCGGTCACCGGCGGCAAGCCCGACTTCGTCGCCCTCAACAAGATGACCTACGACGGCTACGGCCGTCCCGCGGTGATGACCCGCACGCCGAACTCCACGGCGGCGGACGGCAGCAGCCTGGCCCAGACCACGACCACCACCTACACACCCACCAGCGGCGCCCTGCCGACCCAGACCTCGGTGAGGACCCAGGTCACCGCCGGCGACTCGGCCAAGTACCAGACCCTCGCCACCACGTTCGACCCGGCCCGCGGCCTCGCCACGACCAAGGTCGACCCGGCCGGCCTGCGGACCGACCTCACCTACGACGCGCTCGGCCGGCTCACCGCGGTGTGGCTGCCCAACGAGTCCAAGGCGGCGAGCGCTCCGGCCAACATGACCTTCGGCTACCACCTCTCCGCCACCGGCCCGTCCGTGATCAGCACCAACAAGCTCCTCGACGACGGCTCGTACTCCACCCAGGAGTCCCTGTTCGACGCCCTCCTGCGGGAGCGGCAGCGGCAGACGACCGCCGAGGCGTCCAACACCACCGTCAGCGACACCCAGTACGACTCGCACGGCTGGAAGGTGGTGACCCACAACGCCTACTCGGTGAGCGGCGCCCCGGGCAACGACCTCGTCCTGCCCGCCGAGTCGAGCATCCCGGACACCACCGTCACCGACTACGACGACCAGGGCCGTCCGGGCCTGGTGACCTCGGAGACCAACGGGTCGAAGACCTCCGCGGTCGTCACGGCCTTCGCCGGCGACCGGACCACGGTGGTGCAGCCGCAGGGCGGCGTCACCCAGACCACCCTCACCGACGGGCGCGGCAAGACCACCGAGCTGGACCAGTACACGACGCCGCCGACCGTCACCGGCAGCGCCGCGACGGGCTTCCACGTCAGCGGCGGCACCACCACGCCGACCAAGTACGGCTGGGACCCCAACGGACAGCAGTCGCAGATCACCGGACCCGACGGCAGCCAGTGGAAGTTCGAGTACGACCTGCTGGGCCACAAGACCACCGTCACCGACCCGGACGCCGGAACCACCCACTACGGCTACGACGACGCGGGCAACCAGATCTCGGTCAAGGACGCCCGGAACATCGAACTCGACTACACCTACGACCTGCTGGGCCGCAAACTCACCGGAACCGACAAGAACAACGGCGACGCCAAGTTCGCGTCCTGGACGTACGACACCGTCCAGACCGGGCAGCTCACCTCCTCCACCCGCTACACCAGCGCCGGCAACTACACCTTCACCGCCACCGGCTACACCAGCCTGGGCTACCTCACCGGCAGCACGCTGACCCTGCCCTCCGGCGAGGCACCGCTGCCGACCAGCTACACCGTCGGCTACTCCTACTCCACCCACAACCAGCTGATGACCGGCCAGACCGACCCCAAGGTGGGCTCGGCGCTGCCCGGTGAGCAGATCTCCTACGGACACGACGCCTTCGGCAGCCCGACCTCCACGACCAGTGGCCTGTGGAGCTACCTCAGCGGCACCACCTACACCCCCTACAACGAGCCTTCGCAGCTCACCCTGGGCCCGTCCAACAACCCGGCCTACGTCACCTACAGCTACGACAACCAGACCCGCCGGATGACGGAGGCGCTGACCACCCGTACCCAGGCCCCGGGACCGACGGCCGACGACGTCAAGTACAGCTACGACGCCGTGGGCAACCCGACCTCGGTCGCCGACCAGCAGAGCGAGACCGGCAAGACCGTCACCGACACCCAGTGCTTCCAGTACGACGCCCTTGACCGGCTCAGCCAGGCCTGGACGGCCGCCGGGAGCTGCCCCAAGCAGGGCACCGACCCGACTCCCTCGTCCATCGCCACCGGCACCGGCGCCTACTGGCAGTCCTTCCAGTACGACGCGATCGGCAACCGCAAGAAGCTGATCGACCACGCCGTCAACGGCGCCACCGGTGACACCACCACCGACTACACCCTGGGCTGCGCCGGCACCTGCCCGAACGGCCCCCAGCCGCACTCGCTGACGGCCGTCAGCAGCACCGGTCCGAACGGAACGGTCTCCCAGAACCTCGGCTACGACGAGTCCGGCAACACCACCGGCCGCTCGGTCGCCACCACCGGTCCGCTCGTCTCCGGTGTGAAAACCACCGGCGGCGCGGCCCTGTGCGCCAATGACGCGAACGGCTCGACCACCGACGGCAACCCGGTCCAGATCGCGGCCTGCTCCGGCGGCACCGCGCAGAACTGGTCGGTCGGCACGGACGGCACGGTCCGCGCCCTCGGCAAGTGCCTCGACGTCAAGGGCGGCGCAACCGCGGGCGGCACCCCCGTGGATCTGACCTCCTGCAACGGCGGAGCGGGCCAGCAGTGGCGGACCCAGTCCGGCGGCGCGCTGGTCAACCCCGCCTCCGGCCGCTGCCTCGACGACCCGTCGGGAAGCCAGACGGCCGGTACCCAGCTGGACATCGCCGACTGCTCGGGCGCGGCCGGACAGCGCTGGACCACGGCGAACGCCGCCAACCAGCCGACCTCCGACAGCACCCAGGCGCTGAAGTGGGACGACGAGGGTCACCTCGGCTCCATCACCACCTCGGTGAACGGCAAGGCCACCGCGACGACCAGCTTCGTCTACGACGCGGACGGCAAGGAGCTGATCCGCCGCGACCCGACCCAGACCACCCTGTTCGTCGGCGACACCCAGATCGTCGTCAACACCGCGGTCACCCCGCACGTCCTGCTGGGCGGCGTCCGCACCTACTGCGTGGGCGGTGGCGGCGGGCCGGTCATCGCCCAGCGTTCCACGCTCCCCGGCGGCGGCGTCAGCTACCTGCTCAGCGACAACCACGGCACGCCCACGATGTCCATGGACGTCAACACCCAGGCGGTCTCCCGCACCGAGTACCAGCCCTTCGGCGCGGTCCGGGCCAGGACGGGCTCCTGGCCCACCAGCAGCCGTGGCTTCCTGGGAACCTCGACCGAGGACTCGACCGGTTACACCGATGTCGGGGCGCGCAAGTACGACCCCCTGCTCGGCCGCTTCATGTCCGGCGACCCGGTCCTGACGGCGGACAACCCCCAGGAGATGAACGGCTACGGCTACGCCTCGGAGAACCCGTTGGCGCGGTCCGACGTCAGTGGTACCTCGTCGATCTGGGGGGACGTCGCCAACTACTTCGGGAGCAAGGCCGCCCACGTCTTCGTCGTGACCGTGGACCACACCTTCCACCCCATCGGTGAGGGGATGCGCAAGCTGGACCCGGTCTTCCGCAAATGCATGCCGAAGTCCATCATCGGCACACCGGACGACCCGACCGCGGTGCTGATCGGCTGGGAGTGGGCCACGAACACCGGCCCGCGACACCGGGACCTGGACGGTTCCGACCGGTTCACCCAGACCCTTCAGAAACACCGGCACGTCGAGGAGGTCCGCAAGGACATCGCCAAGCGCGTCAACAGCGGCGAACTCAAGGTGGGCAGCGCCGACGAGTCCCCCTACAAGCTCGGAGGGAACCCCCTGAAGAGCATCGCGAACCTCGCCTCGGACTTCACTTCGAACCTGTCCGCGGCCTTCCTGGGGTCCTACAAACTCCAGTGGAAGATCACCGGCCTCGACAAGAAGGCGGGCAACGTCACGGTGCAGTTCAAGGTGGACAACCCGAGCACCATCAACTCCGCGGTGCACACCTCACCCGCCCTCGGCGGCTACAGCAAGTGGTGGAACGACCACATCGCCACTCCGCTGAACGAACGCTTCTCCGGCGGGGTCATGTCGAAGAGGACCCAGACCATCACCTGGACCGAGACCTTCAGCCTCAGCGACCCGCAGCCCTCCAGCGGCGGCGGTTCGGGCGGCGGATCCGGCTCCGGAGGCGGGGGCGGAGGTGACAGTGGCGGCATCAGCGAGATCCTGCACCAGGGCCTGCTCAACAAGCTGAGGGCGATGGAGAGACAGGGGTTCTGACGCCTTGAACCGCTGAACCACCCTGCGCCTCCGAGGCGGTTCGCCTCGACCGCCGGACCCGGCCCTCACCGGCCGGGTCCGGCCTCCCCAAGGACTGGCCGGCAACAGCCGGCCGATCCCGGCAGCGGGCCGGACCTTGCGTGACCTCCGCCCGGAGCACGAAGATCTGTCCCGCCCCTCACAGGAAGGCACCACGCATGAGACCCCGGTTCCTGGCCGCCGCAGCCCTCGCCCTCGGCTGCGCCCTCCCGCTCTCCGGTTGCGCGGCCATGACGGGCGAACTCGCCCCCTACAAGAAGCCGGTCTCCGAGGCACAACTCGTCGGCACCTGGAACGGCGACTGCGATGCGAAACTCGTGATCGGTTCCGACCACAAGCTGACCACCACCGGCTTCCCGACCGGTGCCGATTCCCAGACCCTGAAGATCACCAGCCGCTTCACCGGCTCAGGCTCCTGGGCGATGGTCGAGCGATTCGGCGACCTCCCGGCGCACGTCAACCTCGACCTCGACAACACACCCAACGACCTCGACTACGCCGCCGGCCATGACGGCTCCCTGGTCCTCGCCGTCACCGTCGGCGACCCCAACGACGGTGTCGGCTGCCGCTTCACTCCCGCCTGAGACACGCCGTCCCCTTGCTCCGGCCGTTCACGAGGGGCTCGCGCCGTCCCGTGGCGCTTGGGCGGAGTGGAGGCGGGTGCGTAAGGATGGGGGCATGCCCAACCGACTCGCGCGCGCCACGTCCCCGTACCTCCTTCAGCACGCGGACAACCCCGTCGACTGGTGGCCGTGGGAGACCGGCGCGTTCGAGGAAGCCCGGCGGCGCAACGTCCCCGTGTTCATGAGCGTCGGCTACAGCGCGTGCCACTGGTGCCACGTCATGGCACATGAGTCCTTCGAGGACGACGACACCGCTGCGTACATGAACGAGCACTTTGTGTCCGTCAAGGTGGACCGTGAAGAGCGGCCCGACGTGGACGCCGTCTACATGGAGGCTGTGCAGGCCGCCACGGGGCAGGGCGGGTGGCCGATGTCCGTCTTCATGACGCCGGACGGGGAGCCGTTCTACTTCGGCACGTACTTCCCGCCGGAACCCCGCCATGGGATGCCGTCGTTCCGGCAGGTACTCGAAGGTGTCCACAGCGCGTGGACGAGTCGACGCGACGAGGTGGGCGAAGTCGCCGCGAAGATCACCAGGGACCTTGCCGGGCGGGAGCTGAGTATCGAGACCGCAGGGTTGCCCACCGACGAGACCCAGGCGCTGGCGCTCCTCCAACTGACCCGGGACATCGACCCCGCGAGCGGCTGGTTCAAGGGAGACACCAAGTTCCCGCCGTCGATGGCGGTCGAGTTCCTGTTGCGCCACCAGGCGCGTGCCGGTTCCGTGGCTGCGCTGGAGATGGCGGAGGGGCTGTGCGGGGCGATGGCTCGTTCGAGCCTGTACGACCAGGTCGGAGGCGGGTTCCACCGGTACGTACTCACGCCGCGCCCGAATGGACCTTTGGTGCCGCACTTCGAGAAGATGCTGTACGACAACGCCCTGCTCTGCCGCGTCTACACCCACCTGTGGCGGTCCACCGGATCGGAGCTCGCCCGCCGTGTCGCGCTGGAGACCGCCGACTTCATGGTCCGCGAACTGCGCACGGACGAAGGCGGGTTCGCTTCCGCGCTGGATGCCGACAGTGACGACGGGACGGGCCGACATGTCGAGGGCGCCTATTACGTCTGGACGCCCGGGCAGTTGCGCGAGGTCCTCGGCGACGAGGACGCCGAGCTCGCCGCCGACTACTTCGGGGTGACCGAGGAGGGCACCTTCGAGGAGGGACGGTCCGTTCTCCAACTGCCGCAGAACGAAAGGGTTTTCGACGCGGAGAGGGTCGCGTCCGTCCGGGAGTGGCTGCTCGCCTCGCGGGCCGGTCGTCCCGCGCCCGGGCGGGACGACAAGATCGTCGCCGCCTGGAACGGGCTCGCCGTCGCCGCCCTCGCCGAGACCGGTGCCTGCTTCGGCCGCCCGGACCTGGTCGACGCCGCGGTCGGCACCGCCGATCTCCTCGTCCGGCTGCATCTGGACGACCACGCCCGCCTCGCCCGCACCAGCCGCGACGGCCGGGCGGGGACCAACGCCGGTGTGCTGGAGGACTACGCGGACGTCGCCGAGGGCTTCCTCGCGCTGGCGTCGGTCACCGGGGAAGGCGTGTGGCTGGAGTTCGCGGGACTGCTCCTCGACCAGGTGCTGACGCGGTTCACCGACCCGGACAGCGGCGCGCTGTACGACACCGCGACCGACGCCGAACGCCTCATCCGCAGGCCGCAGGACCCCACCGACAACGCCACCCCCTCCGGCTGGACCGCCGCCGCGGGCGCTCTGCTCAGTTATGCGGCGCAGACCGGTTCGACACGCCACCGGGTCGCCGCGGAGCGGGCGCTGGGCGTGGTGAAGGCGCTCGGGCCGCGCGTGCCGCGGTTCACCGGCTGGGGTCTGGCCGTTGCGGAGGCCCTGCTCGACGGCCCGCGCGAGGTCGCGATCGTGGCACCGGCGTTCGACGACGAGGCGGCTACCGCGCTGCACCGTACGGCGCTTCTCGCCACCGCTCCCGGCGCGGTGGTCGCGTACGGGGTCGCGGGCGACGGCGAGTTCCCGCTGCTGGCCGACCGGCCGCTGATCGACGGCGGGGCGGCCGCCTACGTCTGCCGTGACTTCACGTGCGACGCCCCGACCACCGACCCGGAGCGGCTGCGCACCGCGCTCAACCGCTGAGGGGCGGGTGCGCGTCAGCCGCCGTAGCCGAGGATCAGCAGGACCAGCAGGACCTGGGCGCTCCACTGGAGCAGCACGGCGCAGGTCCGCGCGCCGGGCCGGTGACGCCGTGGCCAGAGCAGGGCCGCCAGTCCGGCGGCGACGGCCGTGACGAGGCTGCCGTACACGAGCGTTCCCGGCACCTGGTGACACCCGCCGTACTCGAAGCAGCGTCCGCCCCGGTAGGTGGACAGGGCGGCGAGTGCGGCCGCGAGCACGCTCGGAATGAGCAGGGCCAGGCCCCAGGCGGACCACCGGGTCAGGGCGTGGCCGGGAGCCGGTGGGCGTGCGGAGTTCGCTGTCGTCATGCCGTCAGCCAAGCCGACCGGCGTGCCCGGGGGATCGGGCCGGATACTCAGGTTCCCTGGGTATGCCTGCTCAGCGCCCGCTCCACGAACGCCTCCAGCTGCTCGTGGTGTGCGCCCTTCCAGTACGCGCGACCGCACTGCGCGCACTGGGCGAAGACGTCGTACGACCGCCGGGTGCCGCCCTTGAGCTGGTCGGCGACCTCTTCCTTGGTGGCCTTCCGGAGCAGGCCGTTGCATGCCGTGCAGCGTGTCCACGGGTGCAGTTCGGGTGTGAACCGGTCCAGGATGTCGGGGAGTTGGTCGTCGGGGCTGGTGCTGTAGACGTAGGCTCCCGCCCACAGTTCGCGGCGGCGCAGCAGTCCTCGGTCGCGGCTGAGCATGACTCGCTTCTCCGCCGCCGAGCGGGCGGCGAGCGCCGGGTCGCCGATGTCGGTGGACTCGTAGGCCGTGTCCACGCCGAGCAGGCGCAGCCGGCGGGCGAGGGTGCCGAGGTGGACGTCGAGGAGGAAGCGCAGTGGGGCGCCCGGGACCCGCTGGGGGCGCTCGACCTCCCGTACGCTCACGGATTCGCCGGCCGACGGGATGTGCGACACGGGTACCTCGCGGCCGTCCACGACGAGCACGCCGACCTCGGTCAGCGGGACGCCGAGCGACTCGACGACATGGCCGAGGGTCGAGACGCCGTCGACCGCCAGGGCGGTGCTGCCGCCGCGGCGGGAGTGCGGGACGAACAGGCGCAGTCCGGGGGCGACTTCGACGTGGATCTCGGGTCCGGGTCCGTTCACCCTGTCAGGATGTCACGGAGGGGCGTCCGGGGCTCAGGGGTTTTCCCTGGGCAGGCCGTGCTCCAGGACGTCCAGGGTGCGGTCGACCAGGGCCGCGAGGTCGTCCCGGTGGCCGTTCGCCGCCCAGTACAGGGAGGTCTCCATGAGGCCCCCGACCAGGGACATGGCGTAGACCCGCACCTCCAGGCTCTCCGGGTCCCGGCCGGTGCGCTCGGCGACGGCTTCGCAGAGCATGCGGCCGGTGACCGACATGCTCTCCATCATCCGTGAGCGCACCGCGGGCACCTCCACCATGAGACGGGTGCGCAGCCGGGACACCCTGGGGTCGTCCTCGACGCCGAGCCGGACCGCCCGCCGCATCACGTGGCGGATCGACTCCGACCAGGGCTCCTGAGGGGGCCGGGACCTCAGCTCCGCCAGGACGACGGGGTCGTGCTCGTCCGTGAGGACGATGTCCTCCTTGGTCGGGAAGTAGCGGAAGACGGTCGACGGCGAGACCTCGGCGCGCTCGGCGATCTGGTCGATCGTCGTGGCGTCGTACCCCTGTTCCTCGATCAGTCCGTAGGTCGCGGCGCGGATCGCCTCTCGGGTCTTGATCTTCTTCCGCTCGCGGAGTCCCGGGCGCGGGGGAGAGCCGGGGGTCGGGGTGGAGGTGCGTACGGCCGTCATGACGGTCATTGTCCGGCATCGGCGGCCGGTGCGGCCGGTCGTGGTGCAGGCTGCGCCGCCGTGGCCGGCAGCGCTTGTGGCAGTAGCCGTGAAATGCGAGGAACTCTCGAAAGAGTGGCCACGGCTCGAAACTCGAAAGCCGTGGCCACTCGACGGAACGGGGGAGGGGCTACGCGTGCTGGTACGCGACCAGCGAGATGCCGACGTAGTGGACGACGAAGGCGGCCAGGGTGAAGGAGTGGAACACCTCGTGGAAGCCGAACCAGCGCGGTGACGGGTTGGGGCGCTTGATGCCGTAGATCACGCCGCCCGCGCTGTAGAGGAGCCCGCCGACGATGACCAGGACGAGTACCGCGATGCCGCCGGTGCGCATGAAGTCCGGCAGGAAGAACACGGCCGCCCAGCCCATGGCCAGATAGCAGGGGGTGTAGAGCCAGCGCGGGGCGCCGACCCAGAAGACGCGGAAGACGATGCCCGCCGTCGCGGCCGCCCAGATGCCCCACAGCAGCCACTGCCCCTTGGCGCTGGGCAGGAGCAGCATGGTCAGCGGGGTGTAGGTGCCCGCGATGATCAGGAAGATGTTGGCGTGGTCGAGTCTGCGCAGGACGCCGTCCATGCGCGGGCTCCAGTTCCCCCGGTGGTACAGCGCGCTGACGCCGAACAGCAGGCATGCCGTGAGGACGTAGACGCCGCAGGCCACGCGGCCGCGGGGGGAGTCGGCGAGGGCGGTGAGCACCAGACCAGCCACGAGCACGGCAGGGAACATGCCGAGATGGAGCCACCCGCGGAGCTTGGGCTTGACCTGGTGCGACAGGGAGAGCGCGACGGAACCGCGGCCGGCGGCGGGCGAGTCCGTGGGCGCGTCGGGGGCGGACGCAGTCATGTGTGAAATCGTACCTACGGAACCGTAAGTTACGGGCCATCGCGCCCCGATGTGGCGCCGATAGTGGCCATCGTCTCACGCGGTCGCACCATCGCGCCCGCGCGGGACGGCGCCGGACGGGACTCTCGGGCGGCAAACCCGCGGTAACGCCAAAAGACCTTCAGGCGAACCCAACGTGCACGCAAAGAAACCCGCCAACCGTGGCCTTCCTCACGTCGCTCACCTGTGATGCGCTCTGGACATATGCGCACTACCATCGGATGATCAAATGAGTGCGGTCGGCACCGGATGAGCGGCTACGAAGCGTCCGGGCCGCGGCCCCCACGGGGCAAAAAATGACAAAATCCCCCATTTAGGAGCAACCGTGGCGCGCGACATCGCGGCTCCCCCCGTCATCCCCACCAACCACCAGGAACTGATCTCGTGGGTCAACGAGGTCGCCGAACTGACCCAGCCCGACAGCGTGGTCTGGTGTGACGGATCCGAGTCCGAATACGAGCGGCTGTGCGAGGAGCTCGTCGCCAAGGGCACCTTCAGGAAGCTGGACCCGGTCAAGCGCCCCCACTCCTACTACGCGGCCTCCGACCCGACCGACGTCGCCCGCGTCGAGGACCGGACGTTCATCTGCTCCGAGGAGGAGCAGGACGCCGGACCCACCAACCACTGGAAGGCCCCCGCCGAGATGCGGGAAATATTCCAGGGTGAGAAGGGTCTGTTCCGCGGCTCGATGCGGGGCCGCACGATGTACGTGGTGCCCTTCTGCATGGGCCCGCTCGGTTCCCCGCTGTCCGCGCTCGGCGTGGAGATCACCGACTCGGCCTACGTCGCCGTGTCCATGCGGACGATGACCCGTATGGGACAGCAGGTCCTGGACGAGCTGGGGGACGAGGGCTTCTTCGTCAAGGCCGTGCACACCCTCGGCGCCCCGCTGGAGCCGGGCCAGGAGGACGTTCCGTGGCCCTGCAACCAGACCAAGTACATCTCGCACTTCCCGGAGAGCCGCGAGATCTGGTCCTACGGCTCCGGCTACGGCGGCAACGCCCTGCTCGGCAAGAAGTGCTACGCGCTGCGCATCGCCTCCGTCATGGCCCGTGACGAGGGCTGGCTGGCCGAGCACATGCTGATCCTCAAGCTCACCCCGCCGCAGGGTGAGTCGAAGTACGTCGCCGCGGCCTTCCCGAGCGCCTGTGGCAAGACGAACCTGGCCATGCTGGAGCCGACCATCTCCGGCTGGACCGTGGAGACCATCGGCGACGACATCGCCTGGATGCGGTTCGGCGAGGACGGCCGGCTGTACGCGATCAACCCCGAGGCCGGCTTCTTCGGCGTCGCGCCCGGCACCGGTGAACACACCAACGCCAACGCGATGAAGACCCTCTGGGGCAACGCGGTCTTCACCAACGTCGCCCTCACCGACGACAACGACATCTGGTGGGAGGGCATGACGGAGGAGCTTCCGGCCCACCTGACGGACTGGAAGGGCAACGAGTGGACCCCGGCGTCCGGGACCCCGGCCGCCCACCCCAACGCCCGCTTCACGGTGCCCGCCGCCCAGTGTCCGATCATCGCGCCGGAGTGGGAGGACCCGAAGGGTGTGCCGATCTCGGCGATCCTGTTCGGCGGCCGCCGCGCTTCCGCGGTGCCGCTGGTGACGGAGTCCTTCGACTGGAACCACGGTGTGTTCCTGGGCGCGAACGTCGCCTCGGAGAAGACCGCCGCCGCCGAGGGCAAGGTCGGCGAACTGCGCCGCGACCCCTTCGCCATGCTGCCCTTCTGCGGCTACAACATGGGCGACTACATGGCCCACTGGATCGACGTGGCCAAGGACAAGGACCAGTCCAAGCTGCCGAAGATCTACTACGTCAACTGGTTCCGCAAGAACGACGAGGGCAAGTTCGTCTGGCCGGGCTTCGGCGAGAACAGCCGTGTCCTGAAGTGGATCGTGGAGCGTCTGGAGGGGAAGGCCGAGGGCGTCGAGACCCCCATCGGCATCCTCCCGGCCAAGGCGGCCCTGGACACCAAGGGGCTCGAACTGTCCGACTCCGACCTGGACTTCCTGCTCACGGTCGACCCGGAGGTCTGGCGCGAGGAGGCGGCGCTGGTCCCCGAGCACCTCAACACCTTCGGTGACCACACTCCGAAGGAGCTGTGGGACGAGTACCGCGCACTGGTGCGCCGCCTGGGCTGAGTCAGCCCGCAAGAGACTCCGCGGCCGGTTCGGGATGTGCCCTGACCAGCGATCGTCACGGCCGGCCGCGGTGCACACCTCCGCATGTCATTCCGCGTGAATTCGGTACCAATTCGCCTATGGTGCTGCCATGCGCGGAATTCTGCTGGCCGGGGGAACCGGCTCGCGACTCTGGCCGCTGACTCGCTCGGTGTCCAAACAGTTGCTGCCGGTCTTCGACAAGCCGATGATCTATTACCCGCTTTCCACCATGGTGATGGCGGGGCTCCGGGAAATTCTGATCATCACCACCCCGGAGGACCAGCCGCTGTTCCGTCGGCTGCTCGGCGACGGAAGCCAGTGGGGACTGCGCCTGGAATACGTCGCGCAGGACCGCCCGGCCGGCATCGCGCATTCCTTCCTGCTGGGCGCCGAATTCATCGGTGCTGAATCGGTTGCGCTGATTCTCGGCGACAACATCTTCCACGGCAGCGGCCTCGGCACCCGGCTGGCCCGGCACGACGGCCCGTTGGGCGGCAGGGTGTTCGCGTACCCGGTCGCCGACCCGTCGGCCTACGGCGTGGTGGAGTTCGACGAGCTGGGCCGGGCGCTGTCCATCGAGGAGAAGCCGGCCCGTCCCAGATCCCGGTACGCCGTGCCCGGTCTGTACTTCTACGACAACAGCGCCGTGGACATCGCCCGCGGCCTGCGGCCCAGCGCCCGGGGCGAGTTGGAGATCACCGATCTCAACCGCGTGTACCTGGAAGCCGGGAGGCTGCACGTCACCCGTCTCGACCGGGGCACGGCCTGGCTCGACACCGGCACCTTCACCTCCCTCGTCCAGGCCTCGGAGTTCGTCCGGGTGATCGAGGAACGGCAGGGCTTCAAGGTCGGTTGCGTCGAGGAGGCGGTCTGGCGGGCGGGCCTGATCGACGACGCCCGGCTCCGCGAACTGGCCCGGCCGCTGGGCAAGAGCGGATACGGCGACTATCTGCTGGGCCTGCTCGACGAGGACGCCCAGCACCTCGTCGTACCGCAACGGGCGCCCGACGCGCCGGTTCACGTGGGCTGACCATCTCCCCGTACGGCGGAAGGAGCGGTGGCGTGCGACCACTGGACATCGAAGGAGCCTGGGTGGACACGCCCAGGGTGTTCGCGGACGACAGGGGCCGGTTCCACGAGTGGTTCCGCGGCGACGCGTTCCGCACGGCGACCGGGCAGGGGCTCGGACTCGCGCAGGCCAACTGCTCCCGTTCCGTTCGCGGCACCCTGCGCGGCATCCACTACGCGGCCGTCCCGCCGGGTCAGGCCAAGTACGTGATCTGTGTCAGCGGCGCCGTCCTCGACGTGGTGGTCGACATCCGCACCGGCTCACCGACGTTCGGCAAGTGGGAGGCGGTCCGGCTGGACGACGTGACGCATCGCAGCGTCTACCTCTCGGAGGGCCTCGGCCACGCCTTCATGGCACTGGAGGATCAGTCCACCGTCGTCTACCTGTGCTCGCAGGGATACGCGCCACGGCGCGAGTACGGCATCGACCCGCTCGACCCGGCACTGGGCATCGCCTGGCCCGAGGACCTGGTGCCGGTGCTCTCGGACAAGGACGCGGCGGCACCGACCCTGGCGGAGGCCGGACGGCTGGGTCTGCTGCCCTCCTTCGACGACTGCACCGCCCACCGTGCGAATCTCGCCGGGCCCGTCACCCACGCAGCCGCTATTTGAGGACTGCACGGGTGATCTTTGAAGGGGACATGGGAATCGTTTGTCACTATTCCGTGGAGATCTGCGAAGAATTGCCGACGGCCGCGGTCAGTACGTCACGCGGCACGCAGGCGAACGAAGCGCATCGAGTGCGCGTGCTTGCGGTTCGATTCAAATTCTGTGAGGCAGGCTCACTTGAACCGTAGAACGATTCGAAATTCTCGCCTGAGGCACGCCGGTCTGGTTTCGGCGGGCACTCTCGCAGCGGTACTCAGCATTGCCCCGAGCGCGGCGGCCATCACCGACGCGGTCCACCGGGGTAGCAGCAGCACGGTCGCGGCGGCCGCCCAGTACACGTCACCGAGCGGTGGCGGTGGCGGTGGCGATCGCGGTCCGCAGGGATCGCGTGGCCCGCAGGGTAATCAGGGCCCCCAGGGCGCACGTGGCCCGACGGGTCCCACGGGTCCCACGGGTCCGCAGGGCGCCAACGGCACCAACGGCACTCAGGGTCCCCAGGGTGCGACGGGTCCGCAGGGTTCCAACGGCACCAACGGCACTCAGGGTCCTCAGGGTGCGACGGGTCCGCAGGGCGCGAACGGCACCAACGGCACCAACGGCGCTCAGGGTCCCACGGGTCCCACGGGCGCCACCGGTGCTACGGGCGCCACGGGCGCCACGGGTGTCGGCACTCAGGGTCCTCAGGGCGCGACGGGTCCGCAGGGCGCCAACGGCACCAACGGCACCCAGGGCGTTCAGGGTCCGCAGGGTGTCCCGGGGCCGCAGGGCGCCAACGGCACCAACGGGACCAACGGCACCAATGGCACCAACGGCAGCAACGGTGCTCCGGGCGTTCAGGGTCCGCAGGGTGTCCCGGGTCCGCAGGGTGCCGACGGTGCCAACGGGACCAACGGCACCAATGGAGCCAACGGCCCTCAGGGTGTCCCGGGTCCGCAGGGCGCGAACGGCACCAACGGAACCAACGGCGCTCCGGGCGTTCAGGGTCCGCAGGGTGTCCCGGGTCCGCAGGGTGCCGACGGCGCCAACGGGACCAACGGCACCAACGGCCTCAACGGCGCTCCGGGTGTTCAGGGTCCGCAGGGTGTCGCGGGGCCGCAGGGTGCCAACGGGACCAACGGCACGAACGGAACCAACGGGACCAACGGCACCAACGGCGCTCAGGGTGCTACGGGTGCTACGGGTGCTACGGGTGCTACGGGTGCTACGGGTGCTACGGGTGCTACGGGTGCTACGGGTGCTACGGGTGCTACGGGTGCCACGGGTGCCACGGGTGCCACGGGTGCCACGGGTGCCACGGGTGCCACGGGTGCCACGGGTGCCACGGGTGCCACGGGTCCGGGCTTCGGAGGCGCGACAGTAGTCACTGCCCCTGTTGACGCCCTTGGGTCCGGGACCGCGCTTTGCGACGCGGGTCAGGTCGCCACCGGCGGTGGAGTCAGTGGCACCTTCCTGGTCGCGGGTGTCGTGGACAGTCACCCGGTGCCCGCGACGGCGGGCGCCACTCCCATCGGCTGGCAGGCCTCCGGCGTCAGTCTCGGAGGCACCGTCTACGCCGTCTGCGCGACGCCGTGACCCACGTATGACCGACTGGTGCCCGCGAGGTCTCGGCCTCGCGGGCACCGTCCGTATGACCGGACGACCTGAGAAGACTCGGAGAACCATGCGCGTCCTCGTGACCGGCGGTGCCGGATTCATCGGCTCCGAATACGTGCGCCGCCGGCTGACCGCGGACTCCGCGGCACGGATCACCGTCCTCGACAAACTCACCTACTCGGGAGTCGAGGCCAATCTGGCGGCGGTGGCGGACCACCGCGGCTACACCTTCGTACCCGGCGACATCTGCGACCCGGACACCGTCGACCGGGTCATGGCCGGCCAGGACGTGGTGGTGCACTTCGCCGCCGAGTCGCACGTGGACCGGTCGATCGACGGCGCCGACCCGTTCGTGCACACCAACGTGCTGGGCACCCAGGTACTGCTCGACGCGGCGCACCGGCACGGCGTCGGCCGCTTCGTCCATGTCTCCACCGACGAGGTGTACGGCTCGATCGACGAGGGCTCCTGGACCGAGGGATGGCCGCTCGCGCCCAACTCCCCCTACGCCGCGTCGAAGGCGGCTGCCGACCTGCTGGCCCTCGCCTGCCACCGCACGCACGGCCTGGACGTCGTGGTGACCCGCTGCACCAACAACTACGGGCCCCACCAGTTCCCCGAGAAAGTCGTCCCGCTCTTCATCACGAGCCTGCTCGACGGGCGCGACGTCCCCCTGTACGGGGACGGCCGCAACAGCCGGGACTGGCTGCACGTCTCCGACCACTGCCGCGCCATCGATCTGGTCCTGCACGGCGGCCGGCCCGGCGAGGTCTACCACATCGGCGGCGGGACGGAGCTGACCAACCACAAGCTCACCGGCCTGCTGCTCGACGCGGTCGGCGCGGACTGGGACCGCGTCCAGCACGTGGCCGACCGCCCGGGACACGACCTGCGGTACTCGCTGGACGACAGCAAGATCCGCGAGGAACTCGGCTACGTGCCACGGGTGTCCTTCGCCGAGGGCCTGGCCGCCACGGTCGCCTGGTACCGGGCGAACCGCGACTGGTGGGAGCCGCTCAGGGCGCGGGCGGCGCTGCGATGACCACGAACTGGCTGGTGACCGGCGCGGGCGGACTCCTGGGCCGGGAGCTGCTGGCCGAACTCGCCGCCGATCCCGGCACGGTGGTGACCGCGGCGGGCCGGGACACGCTGGACATCACCGACCCGGTCGCCGTGCGCTCCGCCGTCGCCGGACACCGCGTGGTCGTCAACTGCGCCGCCTGGACCGACGTCGACGGCGCCGAACACTCCGAAGCGGCGGCAACGGCCGTGAACGGAACCGGGGTCCGGCACCTCGCCCGAGCCTGCGCGGACACCGGCGCGATCCTGCTGCACGTCTCCACCGACTACGTCTTCCCGGGCGACGCCGTCCAGCCGTACCCGGAGGACGCGCCGGCCCGGCCCCTCAACGCGTACGGGCGGAGCAAGCTGGCGGGGGAGCGGGCGGTCACCGAACTGCTGCCGCACTCCGGCCATGTGGTGCGCACCGCTTGGCTCTACGGCGCCCATGGCCGCAACTTCGTCACCACCATGCTGGAACTCGCTTCCCGCCGTCCGGCCTTGGAGGTGGTCGCCGACCAGCACGGACAACCGACCTGGGCACGCGCGCTCGCCCGGCAGTTGGCCGTGCTCGGCCGGGCCGCGTCGGCCGGGCGGGCACCGGCCGGTGTGTACCACGGCACGGCGTCCGGCCGTACCACGTGGCACGGGCTGGCGCGGGAGACCTTCCGGCTCGCCGGTCTCGACCCCGAACGGATCCGCCCGGTCGGCTCCGACCGGTTCCCGCGTCCGGCCGCCCGCCCGGGGTTCGGGGTGCTCGGCCACGACAACTGGCGGCGGGCCGCACTCGCCCCGCTCCCGCCGTGGGAGGACCAGCTGGCGGAGGCGTTCGCGACGCCCGCCTTCACGGCCCTGGCCGAAGCGGCACGCGCGAGCGTCTGCCCGGCATAGCGAGGGCGCCCGGTGGACCTGACGGCCTGCCGGGCGCCCTCGTCATGGGACCGGAACGGGCTCAGACGAGCAGCTTCCCGCCGCAGCGCGCGGCGCCCTTCTTCATCGCGATGAGGTTCGCCACCACATACGAGATGTCGTTCTTGGAGTGCCAGTCGGTCGGGTAGTACGTGACCAGTCGCGACGACTGGAAACGGGCCTCGATCTCGGGGACGTAGGAACGGTAGTTGTCGTCCGTGTAGTACCAGAACGAGTTCTCGTTGTAGTAGGCGCTGTGCGACGGGTCCTGGTGCGCGCCGCGGCCGTCGGAGCTGGGGGTCATGGTCAGCAGCATGCCGCCGGGCGCCAGCAGCCGGTACAGCTCGTTGATCAGCGGCACCTTGTCCGGCACGTACTCCAGGAAGTCCACCGCGCGCACCAGGCCCACGGAGTCGTCCGGCAGGTCCAGCCGCTCGGGCAGGGCCGCGACGATGTCGACGCCGTCTCCCGGGCGGCGGTCCACGCCCACGTAGCCGGGCGGCTTGCGGACGGCCGCGCCGAGGTCCAGCGCGACCAGCCCGCGCCGCATCGTCCAGGCGAGCGCGTTCGCCTCGATGTACCGGTCGTACATGGCGACCGTCTCGCGCTGGATGTGCGCGTTGATCTCCGGGTCGCGCTGGGTGTTCGCGTCGTGCACCCGCTGGAGGTACAGACACCGGTTGATGTGGTGGAAGTCGCCGACGTGGAACAGCCGGCACATCAGGTCCTGGTCGTCGAGGACCGTGAGGTCGGGGTTGTAGCCGCCGGCCTTCTCGTAGCTCTTCCTGCGGAACGACCGCACGTGGTTGGGCGCGTACCAGATGTAGGCCACGTTGTGCGGTGTCGGTTCCAGGGAGACGACCTGGAGCAGTTTGCGGCCGTCGACGTCGACCTCCTGGTACTCCCAGCCGAACGACTCGTCGAAGCGGGTGTCGTCCCGGGAGCCGTCCTCCTGGATCTGCGCGGTGTTGCTGTACACGAAGACGACGTCGGGGTGCGCGTCGAACGCCTTGCCGAGTTCGGCGAGGCAGTCCTTCGCCAGCAGGTCGTCGTGGTCGAGTTCCACGAGGATCTCGCCGCGGGCGAGTTCGCAGGCCCTGCGCTTCGCCGCGCCCACACCGTCGAGGTTGTCCGCGATCTCCACGCGTACCCGTTCGTCGGGCTGCTCCGGGCGCCAGCGGGCGCCGTTGTTGAGCAGGACGATCCACTCCCAGTCCGAACACGTCTGAGCCTGAAGGGTCGCCAGGCACTCGTCGAGGAAACGGGGCTGGTGGCTGGGGGTGAAGACGGAGAACCTCGGGGTCGCCGTCGGCTTCATTCGCTACTCCCTGCTTGGCTCGAATTCGGTTCGGGGCTGACAGAGTCCCGGAATTCCACGGGGACTTCGGAAAGCAGTGAGGGGTCGGACGCGACAGCGCGCCGGAATTCCTCCCGGGCGTCGTCGGAACGGTCCTTGTCCGCAAGGATCAGGCCGAGTTGCAGATGCGCGGTGGGCGCCTCGGGCTGGGCGGTGATGGCGCGTCTGAGCAGTTCCGCGGCGTGGTCGGGTTCGCTCTTCTTCAGTAGGATCGCCTCGTTGAAGAGTGCCGACGCGTAGTCCGGGTCGATCTTCAGGGCCTTCTCGTAGGCCGTGCGGGCCTCGGCCGTACTGCCCTTCTGCTGGGCGAGGACTCCCAGGTTGTACCAGGCCAGCTTGTTCTCGGGGTCGAGGCGCAGCAGCCGCTGGTAGGTGCTGACCGCTCCCTGCGGGTCCTGGTACTTCTGCTGGAGCAGGGCGGTCTGGAGAAGGAGGTTGGTTTCCCGTTCGTCCGGGACCGCCGCCTCGGAGTCCGTTCCGGAATGCGCCTGCACCGCCCAGATGGTGACGCCGGCCGCGATCGCGGCCGCACCGGAAAGCCCCACCCACCATCGCCTACGTTTCACTTTGTCACATCTCGTAGAAGTCCGAACCGCCGTCTTTTGCACAGACGTTACGAGTCCGGCGTCACGACACAGCGATTCGGCAGGCAATGGGATGCGCAGTCCACCCGAATGCAGGCACCGACCCGAATTCGGTCGCCAAAGTGATCGGATGGAAAGGGAGTTGCCCCGCCCGGCGGAATGCGGGGGTTCGTGGCACCCGGTCCGCGCGTCGCTGTGGGTGCGCGCGGACCGGGGCCGTCGGAGGGACCCCGGGGTGGGGTCGGGGGTGAGGTCAGGGGGTGGTGCTGAGGTGCCTCGGGTCGGCCAGGGCGGTGCTGTGGGCGTCCATGCGTTCGGCCGTGAGGATCGCCACCGAGGTGTCGGCGCGGGAGGCCGCGACGACGAGGGCGCGGCCGGCGAGGGTGTGGGCCCGCTCGTGCAGGGAGGTCACCCGGTCGTCGGTCCCGGTGTCGGCCGCGCGGGGCGGTGTCCGTCCGTCGCGCAGCCGGGCCACCTGCTCGGCGAGCCGTTCGGCCGCCGTGTCCAGGTCGGCCGACGGGGTGAGCGCCCGCAGCTCGTCGGTGACGGCGAGCAGTGCCGCGAGGTGCCCCACGAGCTGGATGTCCAGCTCCTCCTCGCGCGACCGGTGGGGGAAGTCGGCGAGCTCGGCCATCGGACTGTGGACCGATTTGGTGCGGATCGGCTCGTACATGGGATGGCCTCCTGTCCTCAGACAGGCCTGTGCCCTGTCAGGAAGCCATCCTAGCTTGGATTTCGTCTAAAGTTGAGTCGGGTCACGGACCGCGGTCCGCTGGTCACGGCTGGCTGTATCCGTCCAGGAAGGTGCCGATTCGGGTCACCGCGTCCCGGAGGTCCCCGATCGCCGGCAGGGTCACCACGCGGAAGTGATCGGGTTCCGGCCAGTTGAAGCCGGTGCCCTGGACGACCATGATCTTCTCCTGCCGGAGCAGGTCGAGGACCATCTGCCGGTCGTCCTTGATCTTGAAGACCTGCGGGTCGAGGCGCGGGAAGAGATACAGCGCGCCCTTCGGCCGCACGCAACTCACCCCGGGGATCTGGGTCAGCAGCTCGTAGGCCGTGTCCATCTGCTCCTTCAGCCGGCCGCCCGGCAGTACCAGGTCGTTGATCGTCTGGCGGCCGCTGAGCGCGGCGACGACTCCGTGCTGGCCCGGCATGTTCGCGCACAGCCGCATGTTCGCCAGGATCGTCAGGCCCTCGATGTAGGAGTCGGCGTGCGCGCGCGGGCCCGACACCGACATCCAGCCGACCCGGTAGCCGGCCACCCGGTACGCCTTCGACATGCCGTTGAAGGTCAGGGTCAGCAGGTCGGGGGCGACGGCCGCGGTCGGTGTGTGCGTCGCGTCGTCGTAGAGGATCTTGTCGTAGATCTCGTCCGAGCAGACCAGCAGGTTGTGCCGGCGGGCGATGTCGGTGAGCCCCTTGAGCATGGCCTCGTCGTACACCGCACCCGTCGGGTTGTTCGGGTTGATGATGACGATCGCCTTGGTGCGGTCGGTGACCTTGCGCTCGATGTCGGCGAGGTCGGGCATCCAGTCGGACTGCTCGTCGCAGCGGTAGTGCACCGCCGTGCCGCCGGAGAGAGAGACGGCCGCCGTCCACAGGGGGTAGTCGGGCGCCGGTACGAGGACCTCGTCGCCGTCGTCCAGCAGGCCCTGCATCGCCATCACGATCAGCTCGGAGACGCCGTTGCCGATGAAGACGTGCTCGACGTCCGTCTCGATGCCGATGGTCTGGTTGTGCATGACGACCGCGCGGCGGGCGGCCAGCAGGCCCTTGGCGTCGCCGTAACCGTGTGCGGTGGAGACGTTGCGGAGGATGTCCTCCAGGATCTCCGGCGGGCACTCGAAACCGAAGGCCGCCGGGTTGCCGGTGTTCAGCTTGAGGATGCGGTGGCCTGCCGCTTCCAGCCGCATCGCCTCCTCAAGAACCGGCCCCCGGATCTCGTAACAGACATTGGCGAGCTTGGTCGACTGGATCACCTGCATGTGCGTGAGCTTACGGCCCGGTAACGCCCCATGGGTCGTGTTTTCCGCCACGTGGGACGGCGCGTTTTGCGCCGATGTCCGTCGGTGGCCGAATCCGCCCCTCTCCCGGGTGAGTTGAGTTGACGGTCCGCGCCTCGGGGTACATGTACGGCTTCTTGTCCCCACCCCCCGGGCCCCTTCAGAATGTGCATGACAAGAAGCGGCCGGAAGATCTCCGGTCGCTCACGTCTGCAGAGGGGACCCCACATGAACAAGCCTCTCCTTGTCCCGCTGGCCGCCCTGGTGATCACCGCGGCCGGCATGGCACCCGCGGTGGCCGTACCCCAGACGGCCAAGGCACCGGCGGTGACCGTCACCTACGCCGGCACCGTCTCGCTCAGCAACTGTTCCGGCTCGGTCATCCGCTTCGCAGGCTCCGTGGACACCGACCCGGCGCTCGTGATGACCAACGGTCACTGCCTGGAGACCGGCTTCCCGGACCCCGGCGAGGTCATCACCAACCAGTCCTCCAGCCGCACCTTCGGCCTGCTGAACTCCTCGGGCTCCAGGATCGCCACGCTCCGCGCCAACCGGGTCGTCTACTCGACCATGACGGACACGGACGTCACGATCTACCGCACCACCACGACCTACGCGTCGATCAAGAACTCGTACGGCATCAACGCGCTCACCGTGAGCGCGTCGCACCCGGCCGCCGGCACCGCCATCAAGGTCGTCTCCGGCTACTGGAAGCGGACCTACAGCTGCAACGTCGACGGGTTCGTCTACCGGCTCAAGGAGGGTGACTGGACCTGGAAGGACTCGGTCCGCTACACCTCCGCCTGCAACACCATCGGCGGCACCTCGGGCTCCCCGGTGATCGACACCGCCACCGGCCAGGTGGTCGCCGTCAACAACACGGGCAACGAGGACGGCGCGCGCTGCACCGTGAACAACCCGTGCGAGGTCGCCGAGAACGGCACGGTCACCGTCCGCAAGGGCATCAACTACGCCGAGGAGACCTACAACATCCCGGCCTGCTTCACCACCGGCAACGTGCTCAACCTCAACGCGGCCGGCTGCACCCTGCCCAAGCCGTAACCCGCTCCGGCACGCGACCCGGCGCACACAGCCGGGCCGCGTGCCCCTGGGCGCGGCCAGAAGTGCAGCCAGAAGTACGGCCAGGAGTACAACGAGGAGTACGGCCAGGAGTACGGCTAGAAGAACGTACGGATGTACTCCACGACCGTCCCGTCCGCCTCCGCCACCGGGATCAGCGGCCACTTGTCGAACGACGTGCACGGGTGGGACAGACCCAGGCCGACCCAGTCGCCCACCTCCAGATCCGCCTCCGGTCCGGTGCGCAGCCAGGCGTGCTGGTCGGACAGCGCGGTCACCGTGATGTCCGTGGCCGGACGCTCCGCCCCGTCCCGGCGCACCACCACGGCGACCGGGAGGCCGAGGTCGTGCCCCGCGTCGCGCTTGCCCGCGTTGACGAAGGCCTCCTCGCCGGACGGGCGGGAGACGACCTGCGCCCACAGTCGGAAAGCCGGCTCCAGGGCGCCCTGGCCGGCGACCCGGTTGAACGGGGTGAGCTTGCCGTAGTGCCCGTCGTCGTGTGTGACGTACGCGCCCGAGCGCAGCAGCTTCAGCACCGGCAGGGAGAGTCCGGGCAACTCCGCGAAGACCTCGGCGACCACGTCGAACCAGGCGCTGCCGCCCGCGCTCACCACGATCTCCCCGGCGTCCGCGAAGTGTCCCGCGCGGTCGAGGGCGACGGCCAGGCCGGTCAGCCGGCGCAGCCACCCCCGCACCCGGTCCGGATCGGCTCCGGGCACCTCCGCCTCGTAGCCCGCCACGCCGACCAGCCGCAGCGTCGGTACGGCGGTCACCGCCTCCGCGACCGCCAGGCACTGCGCCTCGGTGCGTGCCCCGGTGCGCGCGTCCTCGCCCGCGGCCAGCTCCACGACCACGTCCAGCGGGCGGTCGGCACCACGCAGCGCCGCGTCCATCAGCTCCACCGCGCGCACCGAGTCGACGTAGCAGACGAAGCGGAAGGCGGGGTCGGCGGCGAGTTGCGCGGCGATCCAGCGCAGTGCCGCGGCGTCCACCAGCTCGTTGGCGAGGAAGACGCGCTCGGTCCCGAACGCCCGTGCCACCCGCACCTGGTGCGGCATGGCGAGCGTGATGCCCCACGCCCCGTGCTCCAGCTGGCGGTGGAAGAGCCGCGGGGCCATCGTGGTCTTGCCGTGCGGGGCGAAGGCGAGGCCGTGGCGGGCGGCGTAGGCCTCCATGACCGTCAGATTGTGCTCCAGGCGTTCGGCGGACAGGGCCAGTACAGGGGTGGGGAATCCACCGGTGAAGAGGTTGCGGCGCTGAGCCGCCAGCTCGCCGACGGTCAGCCCGTCGGCATCCGGCGGCAGGCCCTTGAAACGGTGGTCGACACGCTCGCCGGCCAGACCGGCGATCGCCTCCTTGTCCATGAATCCTCCTGAGCTGCCGCGTTTGGTGCATTTGGTGCCCGGCGGACGTTAGCGACCGGGCCGAACCAGGGTCAAGGGTGGGTTGGCTGGTTACGGGAGGCGTCCGTCGTCCATACTGCGGCCGTGGAGCAGCGCATAGGATCGAGCAGCAAGCCCCTGGAGGGCGCCGGATTCGACCCGGCCTTCGTCCCCGGGCTCACCGCCCCCGCATCCGCCGAGCCGGCCGACGCCAAGCCGGCCGACGCCGTGCCGGTCGGCGCGGAGCCGGAAGCGGCCGGGAGAGCGGTGACCGAGGACGCGGCCGTGACGGAGGCGGCGGAGGTGGCCCGGACGGAGGAAGCGGCCGGGACGGAAGAAGCGGCAGCGGAGGAGTCCGCGGAGGAGGCCACGGGAGGGCCGGTCTTCGAGGCCGCCGACCGTCGTGCCCGGATAGTGGCCGACCGCAAGGGCGTACGGCTGAACCTCGACGAGGAGTCCTGCGAGTTCCGCTGGGACGAGATCGGCGCGGTCCAGACGGAGGCGTCCCGCTTCGGCAAGCGGTTCACCGTCACGGTGCACACTCCTGACCGCCGCTGGTACCCGATCGAGATCGAGGCGACGGCCAGGAGTCGTTTCCAGGAGTGGGAAGAGCAGTTGGACGCGGTGCTCGACGCCTACTTCGAGGACTGAGCCCCAGCGGCTAGGCGCAGTACTGGCCTTCCTTCCCGATCACGCGGTACACGCAGTCGGCGGTCTCCAGCAGCTGGAACACCGCGTCCCGGTTTCGTGAGGTCTCCCGCTCGATCACCTCGTCGGGCGGGTAGAACCCTCCTCCGAAGACCGACTTCGGGTACATCTCGAAGGTGTAGTCGAAGATCTTGTGCGTGCCCCAGAGGTAGTCGTCGATCGACCCGTCGGTGATGTAGAGGTCGCTCGACTGCTCCGGGGTGTACCCGTTGCTGGCGGCCATCTTCTGCCCGAGTGCCTTGTACGCGGCGGCGTCGTCGGCGGTCATCCCGGTGGCCGTGTCGGAGTAGGTGTAGCCGAAGGGCCACAGCACCAGTTCGCTGTAGGTGTGGAAGTCGATGCCCGCCCTGATCTGCTGCTTGCCGCCGACGACCCGGCCGCGCACGAAGTCGGCGACGACCTTCACCTCGGGGGCCGACTCGGCGGCGGAACCCCGGTAGGTCTCGGACGACTTGGTGCCGGAGGAGCCGCCGCAGCAGCCCCACTTGTAGTTCCAGTTCCGGTTGAGGTCCGTACCGACGGCCGAGGAACCGCTGTTGGGCTGCCGGTTCTTGCGCCACGAGCGGTACGACCCGGTGGCGATGTCGTACTCGCCGCCGTCCGGGTTCAGGTCCGGCACGATCCAGATCTCCCGGCTGTTCACGATGTTCGTCACCCGGGAGTCGGTGGTGTAGCCGGCGCCCAGCTCCCGCAGCAGGTACAGCGCCATCTCCACGGTCAGGTGCTCGCGCGCGTGCTGGTGGAAGGTGAGGAGCACCTCGGGTTCGTTCTCGTCGGAGGCGACGTTGTCGCTGACCTTGATCGCGACGATGTCCCGGCCCTGGTACGACTTGCCGATCACCCGCTTGCTCATGATGCCCGGGTAGGCGGCGAGCCGCTGGTCGATCTCCGCGTTCATTTCCGCGTAGTTGTGGTACTTCGAGTCGGCCGACGGGAAGTCGAACAGCCGTGTGCCGTCGGCGGCGGAGGACCGGTCGGGTGCGGCGCCCAGCGGGGTGACGTCGTAGCCGAGCCTCTTGAGCTGCTTGACCTGGTCCGCGCGTCCGGAGACGACCACGCTCTCCTCGTCGGCCTCGTCCACGGTGACGCCGGTCTGCTGGATGGCCGTACGGGTCACCCGGGTCGTGCCCTGGTGGATCTCGTACTGCTGGATGTCGTCGGCGGAGGGGGCCGCGCCACGGGCGCTGTCGGCGCTGGCGTGCGTGGCCGTGGCCGACAGGGGTGCCGCGAGTGCGAGGGCCAGCAGGGTGCCGAGCGCGGCTGTCCGTCTGCTGCCGCGGATGCCTGAGCCGCGCGTGCGAAGTCGCATGAGTTCTCCTTGGGTCTCCAGGAGGTCCGGGGTTGCCGGAGTGGGGAGTGGAGCGGAGCTGGGGGTACTTCAGTGCGACGGTGCGGGGTGCGGATGCTGTGCGCTAGCCGGGTGTGGTCCGTACGTGGGCCTTTTGTAGGCCGTATGTGGGCTGTGCGGGTGGCGCTCATGGTGCAGCTTTGGCATGAGCGGGTCAAGAGCGGACAAAGGTCGCCCCGCGCGAATCGGCCGTGCCGGGCGCGGGAGGCGAAGGGCTCCCGTCGCCCTTCTGTGCCGTCCGGGACGGGCCGGCCACCTGACTCTTGTTCAACCTGTCCCGGTTTGCAGGGACTTGCGAGCACGCGGATCCCGGTCGGCTACGCAAAGCTGTTCTCCGGTCACAGGGGCGTGAGTACAGTGCTCGGGTAGTCACGCAGTGACGTCGTCCCGGGGCGCTGGAACAACACCGGTGGACCGGCGGGTGGGAAGAGCGGGGAGCTGCGCGTGCCAACTGCCATTGCCGTGACCAGCGCCGACATGGAGCTGCCGGCGCAGGACGAGCGGACCGTGCCCGCCACCGTGCTGCGGGACCTCGACAAACGGCCGCTGGGCGACGCGCTGGCCCAGCTCCAGGCGCTCGTCGAGCAGCACGGGCATGTGATCGTCGTCAGCTCCGCCGCCGCGCCCGCGGGGGTCACCCAGCGGCTGCACACCCTCCGCTCGCTCATGGAGAGCGACCGGATCGCCCTGTTCCGACCCGAGTTGCCGCCACTCGGCATCGCGGTCCTCGCCCGCCAGCTCCGCCAGCTCGCGTCCTGCGACCTCGGCCCCGGCGTCCTCGCCTCCGCCGGACGGCTGCTCACCCACTACATCCACGCCGGTGCGGTCCTCGGCTCCGTGGCCCGGCTGGACCGCGTACCCGTCGGACTCAAGGCGCACGCCAAGTCCTGGGTGCCGGGCAGTCAGTTCGCCGTCGTCGCCCACCCCGAGCCGCGGCTCGTCCGGGTCGGCCCCGACACCACCCTGGCCGGGCCCGAGTTCGGCACCTGGATGCTGCTCGCCAAGGGCCAGCTGCAGTCCGACTGGCCCGCCGGGCTCGCCTCCACCTGGGGCACGCACGGACTGCGCGAGGTCCCGCTGCCCGCCGAGTCGGCCCGCTGGTGGGGGACCGGGAAGGTCATCGAGTTCTGCGGCTACCTCGCCGATCCCTCCGTCCTCTACCAACTCGTCGCCTCCGTACGGCAGAGCAGCTGCCACTGGTGCGGCATCGACCTCATCGGCGACCGGTGCGTGTTCTGCTCCGCCACCCCGCCCGGCCGTGAACCGCCCGCACCACGCGCCCTGGAGCAACGCGCACCCGCCTGACCGGCCCCGCCCACCCCCTCGATCCCGCTCGACCGACTTACCACCAATGAGGTTGCACGGTTCATGAACTCCCGTCAGCGCCGCGGCGTGATACTCCTGACCCTGTCGGTCCTGTGCGCGCTCGGCGCGTTCGCCGGCGTGCTCTCCGTCATCGACGACGTGAAGTCCAAGGTCGGCCCCGAGGTCACCGCCTACCGGCTCAGCTCCGACGTGGCTCCCTACACGACGCTGAACACGCGGCAGTTCGAGAAGATCACGATGCCCAGGCGCTGGCTGTCGTCCACGGCCGTCACGAACCTCCGCGGGATCGAGGGCAAGATCGCCGTCACCACCCTGCGCAAGGGCTCCCTGCTCCAGACCGACATGATCGTCGACCAGCCCGCGCTCCAGGCGGGCCAGCAGGAGGTCGCCATCATGATCGACGCGGCCACCGGCGTGGCCGGCAAGATCACCCCCGGCTCCCTGGTCAACGTCTACGCCACCTTCGAGGGAAAGAAGGTGGGCGAACCCGACCAGTCGAAGATCATCGTCACCAACGCCCGGGTCCTCGCCGTCGGCAAGCTCACCTCCCTGGAACCGGACGACAAGAACCAGCAGCCCACCGACGCCGTCCCCATCACCTTCGCCCTGTCCACCATCGACGCCCAGCGCATCACCTACGCCGAGTCCTTCGCCCAGCGGGTCCGGCTGGCACTGGTCGCCCCCGGCGGCGCGACCACCGTCCCCGACAAGGACCGCACCTACGAACTCGCGACGGACAAGTGAGAGGCGGCCCGCATGCCCATCAGGATCCTCCCGGCCGGCGCCGACGCTGACGCGGTCCGCTCCCTCACCACCCTGCTCAGCCAGCTCCCGGACGCCGAACCGGTCCCCCCGGTCACCGACTCCACCCAACTGGTCGACACCCTCGCCCGCCTCGCCGCCGAGTCCGTCGACGAACTGCCCGAGGTCGTCGTCGTGCACGAGCGCATCGGCCCGGTCCCCGCGCTGGAACTGATCCGCGAGATCGCCCTGCGCTTCCCGGCCGTCGGCGTCATCCTCGTCACCACCGACGTCGGCCCCGGCCTGTTCGCCGCCGCCATGGACTCCGGCGCCCGCGGCCTGGTCGGCTACCCCCTCGGCTACGAGGAACTGGGCAACCGCGTCCAGGCCGTGGCGCAGTGGTCCACCGGCGTACGCCGACACCTCGGCCACGGCGCCGACGTACTGCCCGGCACCGGCGGCACGGTCGTCACGGTCAGCGGCGCCAAGGGAGGCGTCGGCACCACTCTCACGGCCGTACAACTCGCCCTGGCCGCACAGGCGTCCGGCCGTCCCACCGCCCTGGTCGACCTGGACCTCCAGACCGGCGACGTGGCCTCCTACCTCGACGTCCAGTTCCGCCGCTCGGTCGCCGACCTCGCCGCCATCACCGACATCTCCCCGCGCGTCCTCGCCGACGCCGTCTTCCGCCACGACACCGGGCTCGCCCTGCTGCTCGCCCCCGGCGAGGGCGAACGCGGCGAGGAGGTCACCGACCACGCCGCCCGCCAGATCGTCGGCGCCGTCCGCGCCCGCTACGAGGTCGTCGTCGTGGACTGCGGCGCCCAGCTCACCGGCGCGAGCGCCGCCGCCGTGGAGATGGCCGACACGGCCCTGCTGCTGACCACCCCCGACGTGGTCGCCGTACGGGCCGCCAAACGCACCGTCCGGATGTGGGACCGCCTCCAGATCCGCAAGGCCGAGGAGACGACCGTCGTCGTCAACCGCCACACCCGCGGTACGGAGATCCAGCCGCCGCTCATCCAGCGCGTCACCGGTACCGCGCTGGCCGGCACCGCCATCCCGGCGGCCTTCAAGGAACTCCAGGGCGCCGTGGACGCCGGACGCCTCCACGAACTCGACGGCAGGAGCACCGTGCGGCAGGCCCTGTGGGCGCTCGCGGGTGAACTCGGCCTGGCCCGCCCGGCCGAGGCCACGCACCGCGGCGAACGGGGCCACGGGGCGGTGGGATTCCGGCGGCGGAAGGAGGGAGGGGAGCGGGGATGAGACGACCGGGAGGGGACAAGGGACAGGTCAGCATCGAGTTGCTCGGAATGACCCCGGTGATCGTGTTGACGCTGGTGCTGATGTGGCAGGCCGTGCTCGTGGGCTACACCTTCACGCTCGCCGGGAACGCCGCCGACGAGGCCGTACGGGCCGGGACGGCCGTGCCGCGCGGAGAACGCGACGGCGCCTGCCGGGCCGCGGGGCTGAAGGACCTGCCCTCGGCGTGGAGCGGGGACGCCTCGGTGACCTGCGGCGGGACCGGCCGGGTGACCGCCGACGTCCGCCTCAAGGTCCCCGTCCTCTTCCCCGGCGCGATCGGCTTCCCGGTCACGGTGCACGGCCACGCCGGAGCCGTGGAGGAGGTGAAGCGCTGACATGTCCCGCCGCAGCGGGCGACGCGACTCCGGTCAGGTCGCCATCGAATACCTGGGCTTCATCCCGGTCCTGCTGCTCGTCGGCCTGGCCGGCATCCAGATCGGGGCCGTCGCCTACGCCGCCGAGCAGGCCGGAACCGCCGCCCGCGCGGGCGCGCGAGCCGCCTCGCTGGGAGAGAGCGCGCAGCAGGCGTGCGCGGACGCGGTCAGCGGAGGCATCGCAGTGCAGTGCGACGACTCACCAGGGGGCGACACCGTCACCGTCACCGCCACCGTCCGCATCCCCAAGATCCTCTGGGGCCTCGGCGACGCCCACCGGACCGCCACCATGCCGCTCGACCACTGACCGAGGACCAGGAACGAGGAGCCCCCACCCATGAGCCTGCGGGCACGTATCAACTCCCCCGAGGAGCACGGCAGCCGGGGCGAGGACGGCCAACTGGTCGCCGCCTACCGGGCCAAGCTCCTGGAGGAGATCGACCTCGCGGAGATGAGCTCGCTCGCCGCGGCCGAACGCCGGGCCAGGCTGGAACGGGTGCTCGGGCACATCATCAGCCGCGAGGGCCCGGTCCTGTCCACGGCCGAACGCGCCCAGCTGATCCGCCGGGTGGTCGACGAGGCCCTCGGCCTCGGCATCCTCGAACCGCTCCTGGAGGACGCCTCCATCACGGAGATCATGGTCAACGGCCCCGACGCGATCTTCGTGGAGCGAGCCGGCCGGGTCGAGCAGCTGCCGCTGCGCTTCGTCTCCCAGGAACAGCTGATGCAGACCATCGAACGCATCGTCTCGACCGTCAACCGCCGCGTGGACGAGTCCAATCCGATGGTCGACGCCCGCCTGCCCTCCGGCGAACGCGTCAACGTCATCATCCCGCCGCTGTCGCTCACCGGGCCCACGCTCACCATCCGGCGCTTCCCGCGCTCCTACACCCTCCCGGAACTCATCGAGTTCGGCTCCCTCGACCAGCACATGCTGTTTCTGCTCGCGGGCCTGGTCCAGGCGAAGTTCAACCTCATCGTCTCCGGAGCCACCGGCACCGGGAAGACGACCCTCCTCAACGCGCTGTCCGGGCTCATCCCGGCGCACGAGCGCATCATCACCATCGAGGACTCCGCCGAACTCCAGCTCCAGCAGACACACGTCGTCCGCCTGGAGTCCCGGCCGCCGAACGTGGAGGGCCAGGGCCAGGTCACCATCCGCGACCTGGTCCGCAACTCGCTGCGCATGCGGCCCGACCGGATCGTGGTCGGCGAGGTCCGCGGCGGCGAATCGCTCGACATGCTCCAGGCGATGTCCACCGGCCACGACGGCTCACTCGCCACCGTCCACGCCAACAGCGCCGAGGACGCCCTCACCCGGCTCCAGACCCTCGCCTCGATGTCCGACGTCGAGGTCCCCTTCGTCGCCCTGCACGACCAGATCAACAGCGCCGTCGACGTCCTCGTCCAGCTCACCCGGTTCGCCGACGGCGCCCGCCGCATCACCGAGATCGCCCTCCTCGACAGCCACGGCAGCGAGCCGTACCGGCTGGCGACGGTGGCCCGCTTCGACGCCCAGCCGATGACCCACGACGGCCGTGTGCACGGCGCCTTCCACCACTTCCCGCTCCCGCGCCGCACCGCCGACCGCCTCTACATGGCGAGCCAGCCCATCCCGCAGGCCTTCGGTGTCGCCCAGGGCACGCACCAGCTCGCCACCCGAGAAGCCAGGTAGGCCGCCCCATGGAACTGCACACCCTCGTCGCGCTCACCACCGGCGTCACCCTGCTGACCTGCGTCCTGGCCGTCGTCGGCATCCACATCTACGCCGCCGGCGGGGCACAGCGCGCCGCGCTCATCGACCGCCTGTCCTACACCGGTGAACTCCCTGACTCCGGCCGCCGACGCCGCTTCCGCACGCTCGACCGGCGGCTGCGCCGCACCACGCCCGGCCGGAAGCTGGAACTGCGGCTGGCGGCGACCGGTCTGGACGTCACCCCGGGCGAATTCCTCGTCGGCATGCTCGCGGCCGCCGCCGCCCTCTGGCTCGTCGGCGCGGCCGCCCTGGCCCCCTTCTTCGGCCCCATCGCCGGACTCTGCGGCATCTGGGCGGCACTGAGGTTCCTCGACTGGCAGCGCCAGCGCCGGATCGAACGCTTCATCGGCCAACTCCCCGAACTGGCCCGCATCCTGGCCAACGCCACCCAGGCCGGCCTCGCCCTGCGGACCGCGATCGGCATGGCGGCGGAGGAACTGGAGGCCCCGGCCGGCGAGGAACTCGCCAAGGTGGCCGACCAGTTGTCGGTCGGGCACTCACTGGACGACGCGCTCGGCGAACTCGCCGACCGGCTCCCCTCCCGCGAACTCGTCGTCCTGGTCACCACCCTCGTCCTGTCCAACAAGGCCGGCGGCCAGGTGGTCTCCGCCCTGCGCAACCTCACCGAGACGCTGGAGGAGCGCAAGGAGACCCGTCGCGAGATCCGCACCCAGCTCGCCCAGGTGACCATGACCTCGTACGCCGTACCCGTGCTCGGCATCGGCGCGTTGTTCCTCATGGACGGCGTCAAGGACGGCGCCCTGGCCCGCATGACCGGCTCACCGATCGGTCAGGCCTGCGTGATCATCGCGTTCGGGCTGTACGCGATCGGCTTCGTCCTCATCCGCCGGATGAGCCGGATCGACGTCTGAGGGGGCGGCAATGGGACGGGCAACAGAACTGACGACGGAACTCACGACGGAACTGGCAACGGAACCGGCAATGGGACTGTCGATGGGAGCGTCAACGGGAGCGGGCATCGGACTCCTGCTGGCCGCGGCCATGGCCCTGGCCGTCTGGGGAATCTTCGCCGGGATCCGCATGTACCGGGCGGACGTCAAACTGCCCGGCGACCTGGCGATCGCCCTGGAGGTGGGCGCCACCCGCACCGGCGCGGTGTACTCCCTGGTCGACCGTATGGGCATGCGCTACGCACCCCTGGTCCTGCGTCTGATGGGCCCGGCACGGGTGGCCGGATACCGCCGCCGCATCGACCTCGCGGGCAACCCCGGCGGTCTGACCATCGACCGTTACGCGGCCCGCCGCGCGGTGTACGGCGCCCTCGGCGGCGTCGGCTTCCTGGTGATGCTGATGCGCGGCAACTACCTCGTCGCGCTGATCCTGCTCGCCTTCGGCGCGTTCTGGACGGAGGTCGGCATCTGGTCGGCGATGCGCATCCGCAAGGACGTGATCGAGCGGACCCTGCCCGACTTCCTGGACGTCCTCGCGGTGGTGGTCAGCGCGGGCCTCGGCTTCCGCCAGGCCCTGGACCGCGTGGCGAACCGGTACGAGGGTCCCTGGGCCGACGAACTCCGCATCACCCTGCGCCAGATGGACCTCGGCATGAGCCGCCGCCAGGCCTTCGCCGAACTGCGCCGCCGCAACGACTCCGAGCAGGTGGCCATGTTCGTCACCGCCTTGCAGCAGGGCGAGGAACTCGGCGCCCCCATCGTCGACACCCTCGTCTCCCTGGCCAAGGACATGCGCCGCACGGACGCCCAGAACGCCCGCCGCAAGGCCGCCCGCGCGGTACCCAGAGCCACGCTGATGATCACCACGTTCATGGTTCCGGCAACCATGCTGCTGCTCGGCGCGGGCCTGCTCCTGGGCTCCGGCGTCGACTTCGGCTCGGTCACGGGGAAGTAGGCGGGACGGGTGACGGGCATGACGGTGGCGAACGGCCACACGGGGCACACGGGCCGGGAGTGGCTCGGCGCACGGGGGCGGCCGGGGGACGTGCGCGGCGAGGGCGGGGCGTCCGGGGTTGCGCGTGATGCGGGCGGGGCGTTGGGGGCCGCGCCCGGTGGGGGCGGGGTGTTCGAGGCCTTGCCCGGCGGCGCGGACGACCAACTGCCCGGGACTGAGAAGATCCAGATCCGTGCCCTCCAGGCGATGTGCCGTCAGGTCTTCGGCTTCCGGCTGGCCATGATCGCCCTGGCCGCCCCCGCAGCCCTCGTCAACGCCGCCCCCGGCCTGGGCGTCCGCCTGGTGGGCGCGGCCGTGGTCGTCACCTTCATGGCCTCCTACGTCCTGTTCCGCGACTGGGAGCGCTTCGGCCCCCTCCTGCTGCGCCACCCCACCCTCCTCGCGGCGGACACCCTCTTCGGCTCCCTGCTCCTCGTCTCGGCCGGCCCGGACACCACACTCGCCTACGTCAGTGTCTGCACACCGCTGCTCGCGGGCCTGGTCTACAGCTGGCGGGGCGCGGCCTGCTTCGCGTCGCTCCAGGCGCTGATCCTGCTCCTGGTCCACGCGACCCTGAAGGAGGCCCACCGGACGGAGCTCGCCGAGTCTCTGCTCCTGCCCGGCCTCTGTGTCATCGCCGGCGCGGTGGGCTCGACCCTGCGCAACCTGATGCTCCGCTTCGGCGCCGCCAGCCGGGCCCTGACCACGGTCCAGGCCCGGCTGGCGGTGACGGAGGCGGTCAGCGCGGAACGAGCCCGCCTGGCCCGGGAGATGCACGACTCGGTCGCGAAGACCCTGTACGGCGTCGCCCTCGCCGCCGACGGCCTGGCGGACTCGGCCGCCGCGGGCGCCCGTGTCGACCCCGCCCTGCTCAGGCAACAGGCGGAGCTGGTCGCCCGCTCGGCCCGCAGGGCGGCGGCCGAGACCCGGGAACTCCTCACCGACCTGCGCCGCGAACACGACCCGACCCACGGCATGGACCTGTCGGCCGAAATCGCGGCCCGTACGGCCGACTTCGCGGCCAGGACGGGCCTGTGGGCCGTCCACCGCCGCACCGGCGACCGTGTGCTGCCGCCCGTTCCGCCGGCGGTGGCCCGTCAGCTCCTCTCCGTCGTCTCGGAGGCCCTGGAGAACGCCCAACGCCACGCTTCGCCCGACCGGGTGGACGTGGAGGCGGGAGTCCACGGCGACGTGCTGCGCGTCCGCGTCCACGACGACGGCCGCGGTCTGCCGCCCGGCACCACCCTCGAACAACTGCGTCACTCGGGTCACTTCGGCCTGGTCGGCATGGCGGAGCGGGCGGCATCCGTGGGTGCCCGTTTCCACCTGGGCGCCGGTTCCCGGGGCGCGGGCACGGAGGTCCTGCTGGAACTCCCGCTGGCTGCGCTGACACCCCCCACCCAAGGCGTATGACAGGAGTCGTCCCGCATGCCAGGCAACCCGAACTCCGTGGAGAACCTTCCGCCGGCCACCCCCGCCGCACCGCTCCGGCTCGTGGTCGCCGACGACAACCCCGTGGTCCGCGCGGGGCTCACGGCCCTGCTCTCCGGCCGGGCGGACATCACCGTGGTCGCGCAGGCCACGAACGGCCGGGAGGCCTGCGAGGCGGCTCTCCGGCACGCGCCCGACGTCGTCCTCCTGGACGTCCGCATGCCCGACGTGGACGGCATCTCGGCACTTCCGTATCTCGTGGGGCTGGCTCCGGTCATGATGCTGACGTACAGCCACGAGCCGGAGACCATCCGGGAGGCGGTACGCCTCGGGGCCGGTGGCTATCTGGTCCACGGCGAGTTCGACGCGGACCAACTGGTCAGGGCGGTACGGGACATCGGGGAGGGCAGGGTGCACTTCACGACTACGGCGGCGGGGGTGCTGCTGTCCCGGCCCGGGGTGCGTGCAACTGCACACGAGTGCGATGAACTTACCGATAATTCAAGCCCAATCCTCCCCAAGCCTCTTTCGCGATTGCAATCTCCTGTGGGACAGTCATTACCGTCACCGAGGTCACGGTTCCAGCTGAGCGGCAGGGAGGCGGAGATCATGGACCTCATCGCGTCCGGCATGAACAACCAGCAGATCGCCGCCACCTGCTTCATCACCGAGAAGACCGTCAAGAACCACATCAACCACATCTTCACCAAGCTCCACAGCACCAGCCGCTCACAGGCGGCGGCGAAGTGGCTGGGGGTGGCGTGAAGTGAACCCGCGAGCAAGAAGTTGGGCCCGGGAATGGGCCCTGGGGCCCTTCGGGGGGCGGGGCGGTCGGGCATACGGTCCCGGCGTCGGAAGCGAAGCCGGAGGGGAGCATGATGAGCGATCTGATGCTGAGGGCGGCTGTTGCGGCGAAGGTGCGTGTGAGTGGTTGGAGGAACACCACGATCAGCGCAGCGCGGCGACGCGGCGGCGACGGGGGCCAGACCGCGGTCGAGTATCTCGGAATCATCGCTGTGGTGGTGGCGATCGTGTTGGCGATCACGGGGACCGACATCGGCCAGACCATTCTCGACAAGATCAAGGCGAAGATCGCGCAGATAACCTGACGGTATCGCGCAAGCGCGGCGACTTAGGGCAGGCCTTCCCCATCTACATCACGGTGGTGGCGGGTCTGCTCTTTCTTGCGTTCGCCTACCTCGCGGTCGGCCAGGCCGCGGCGAATCGGAGCGGTGCCCAGACAGCCGCGGACGCGGCTGCCCTCGCGGCGGCACAGAACACCCGTGATCAGCTCGCCGATCAATGGGAGTCGGCCGTTCTCGATCCGACCAAGTGGCAGGAGATTTTCGACGGGAAGGCGCCTGTCAGTCCTTCGTGTTGGCGCGCCCATCAGCTTGCCGGGCAGAACAACGCACACGTCGAGAGTTGTGGATCCAAGGGGCTGCTGGACTACGAGGTCTCTGTGCAGACCGACAAGCCGGTCGGGGACTCGGTCGTTCCCGGCACGGAGCACACGTACGCGGACGCTTCCGCCACAGCGGTGATCGAGCCGCTCTGCACCTTCGAGATTCCTGGAACGGAAGCCGGGCAGACCGCACTGCCACGCCTCACCTGCAAGGACCGGAACTGGAATCTTGACCCACACGACCTCACCGACATTCCGGGGCCTGAGGATCTTTTCGACGTCCACCTGGCCGACTGAGAAGCGAACGACGAGTAGGGAAGGAAGCAGAGTGATGAGCACTCGGTTCACTGCCAAGGCCCGGCGGGGGATGATCGTGCTGACCATTGCGGCAGGACTGGCTGTCGGTGTGGCTGGTTGCAGTGGCGGTGGCAGCGACGACAAGAAGCCGGGGGCGGCTGCCTCCACCGCCAAGCCCGGAGGGTCCAAGCCGAGTGCTCAACAAGGCCAATCAGACCAGCCATTGGCTGAGCTGAAAGGGCCCAATGGCCTCTTGCTGCAAATCACGTCTGTCACGCGCGACTCGGGCGGATTTGTCACGGTGAATGGCACCATGAAGAACGACAGCGGAAGTACCGCCGTGATCCCCTCCAATCTCAGCGGTAACGAGACCGAGATCATCAGAAACGGAAGTTCGCTCGGTGGCGCGACTCTCGTGGATTCCAAGGGGAAGAAGCGCTATTACGTCTTGCGTGACACGGACGGCCGTCCGCTCACCACGACTGGCCTGCCGGCTCTGGAAGCCGGTCAGTCGCTTCCGGTGTTCATGCAGTTCCCGTCGCCGCCCGCGGACACCACAGAGGTCGGCTTCCAGTTGCCGGGTTTCCCCACCGCCCCCATCCAAATCTCCGGATGAGGTCACCCGTGACCACAAAACGTACCCCCGCTCTCCTCGCCCTCCTCGTCGCGGCGAACCTCTGCACTGCCCTCCCCGTTGCCGAGGCGGACACCGGCCCCAGTGTCCCCCCGGGGACCGAAGCCACCCCCGCCGCGCCCGTGAGGGTCGACCCCACCGACCCCGATCTGAAGCTCCCGGAGGGGGCCACGCTGGCTGCGGTGAAAGTGCTGGACATCAAGTCGGTGGTCGAGGACCAGAGCGGGGACGAGCGTCGCGAGGACACCAACGCGGACGTGAAGTTCGCGCTTCAGGCGGAGGTGCTGTTCAGCAAGGACAGCGCGAGGCTGAGCGGGGAGTCCAAGGCGCGTATCGACGCGATCGCCGAGGAGATCAGGAAGCAGAACGCGAAACAGGTACGTGTCTTCGGCTTCACGGACAACCTGGGCTCGTCCGCCCACGGTGACGTCCTGTCGAAGCAACGAGCCAACGCCGTACAGGCGGTGTTGACCGCGGACCTCAACGACGCGGGCGTCACCTTCGAGGTGAGGGGCTACGGCGAGCAGTACCCCATCGCGGACAACTCGACCGAGGCCGGCCGGAAGAAGAACCGGCGGGTGGAGGTGTCCTTCCCGCGCTCGGAGAGCTGACGGCGAACCTCGACCGGACGGGACGGGACGACACGCAGCGAGCGGCTAGCGCGGCGTGGTGTCGTCTGGTCTGAACGGGGCACCGTGACCGGGCACGATCAGGTTCGCGGCGGCGATCACCCGGAGCCGGGAGGCGCGCAGCACCTCGCGGTCGGGGGCCACCGGGTCGTCCGCCGGGCCGTCCGCGTGCCACCACAGGTCACCGGCGAAGGCGACCACGCCCGAGTCCGTGCCCGCCAGCAGGGTGATGTCCTCGGCGCTGTGGCCCGGGGTGCGGATCAGCCGTAGCGACGGGGTGAGTTCGTAGCCCTCCGCGTCCCGGTTCCTCCACTGGTCGCCGAGGTACTCCACCTTGTGGTCGTGCACCCGGGCCCCTTCGAACAGGCCCACGTTCATGGTGTTGTCCGGGTGGTGGTGGCTGAGCACCACGTCGGTGATGTCCTCGGGGCCGAGCCCCAACCCGGCGAGCGGGGCGAGGATGCGGTCGCGGCCGGCCACCATGCCCGGGTCGAAGACCACGTGCCGGTCGCCGTCGGACACGTAGGAGACGGTGGCGGCGACTCCGGGGCCGGTGGAGCCGACGTATCCGGTGGTCAGGATCGTGTACACGGCGCTGCGGCCGAGCGGTGCGTCTGTCATGGCCTCAATGCTTCCGGGCAGGCGGGCCGTTCACGAGTGGCACAACTGCCGCTGATCGCAGGATTGGTGCCACACTGCCCGTGTGCCTCCCTTCGCGACCATCGCCGCGTACACGCCGCCCGGTGTCGGCATGCTCGCCGTCGGCATCGTCACCGAGGTCTTCGGCCCGCACGGTGAGACCCTGCCCGGTTTCGACTTCGCCCTGTGCACCGACCGGCCCGGGCCGGTCCCCACCGACCTCGGCGTGCCGCTCACCATCACGCACGGCCTTGACCGGCTCGCCTCGGCCGATCTGGTGATCGCGCTGCCCTGGGCCGACTTCCGCACACCACCCGCTCCCGCCGTGCTCGACGCACTGTCGGCCGCACACGAGCGCGGCTCACTGATCGCCGCCCACTGCGTGGGCGCTTTCGCGCTCGCCGCCGCCGGACTGCTCGACGGACGGCGGGCCACCACCCACTGGCGGTTCGCCGAACTGCTCGCCCGCCGCCATCCCGACGTCACCGTCGAACCCGACGGCCTCTACATCGACGAAGGGCGCATCATCACGGGCGCGGGAGCCGCCGCGGGCTTCGATCTCTGTCTGCACCTGCTGAGACGGGAGTACGGAGCCGCGATGGCCAACGCCGTCGCCCGGGACATGGTGCTGCCCTCCCACCGCGACGGCGGGCAGGCACAGTACCTGGCCGCCCCCGTGCCCGAGGACTGCCGCGACGAGCGGCTCGCCGAGGTTCTCGCGTGGGCCCGGGAGAACCTCCACGGGCCGCTTCCCGTCGCGGAACTGGCCCGGCGTGCCCTGATGAGCAAACGCTCCTTCGCCCGCCGCTTCACCGCCGCGACCGGCACCACCCCCCACGCCTGGCTGCGGAGCCTGCGTCTGAGCAGTGCCGAGGAACTCCTGGAGACCACGGACCTGCCGGTCGAGGAGATCGCCCACCGCGTCGGATACGGAAGCGCGGCCGTCCTGCGCGAACAGTTCGTGCGCCGGCGGGGAGTGCCGCCCCGCTCCTACCGCCGTTCCTTCACGAACACGCCGTGACGAACAGGGCAACACCCGCCCGGACCCCCCACCCGGCCATGGCCCCCGCCTCCGCCTCCAGCACGTGCCGGGAACGGAGCCGGGGCAGGCCGAGGCGCCCGGGGGGCATCGTGCGTACGGCGATGACGCGGAGGGAACGGTCGAGGTAGGCCACGTCGATGGGGATCCGCATACCGAAGGTGTGCACGCTCCCGGCCGGTGAGAGCAGGAGCGCCCCGTCGACGGCGTCCCGGCCGAGCAGTCCCCTGGTACGGGCCCGATAGGACGCGGCGATCTCCAGCGGTACGTCCACCGGGCCGTCACCCCCGTGCACGACCAGCCTGCCCCGTCCGTCCCGCCACCGCCCCATTCCCGGAGCACCTCCCGATCCGTAGGGCCAACGCACCTGTCCAGTGGGACAAGTTGTCCCATCCATGAAGCCGGGTTGGGAAGCCCCCGCGAATCCCGTCCCGCCGCACCGGCGGAGCGGGGCCGTTGTCAGTGGCTCCTGCCACACTCGGTCGGCATGAGGGAGACCCCGCAGCCGCGCGACGCGCGGCACGAACCCGACGTACGCCTGCGCCCGGTCGCCGACACCGACCTGGAGGTGTTCCTGGCCCATGAGCACGACCCGGAGGCCGTCCGGCGGTCGCGGTTCACGCCCCGGCCGCGGGAGGCGTTCCTGAAGCACTGGAGGGAGCGGGTCCTCGTGGACCCGGGCTGTCTGGTGCGCACGGTCACCGTGGACGGGGAGATCGCCGGGAGCGTCGTCTCCTGGTGGGAGGGCGACCGCCGTTACATCGGCTACTGGCTGGGCCGTCCGTACTGGGCACGCGGCATCGGGACCAGAGCGCTCGCCGCCTTCCTCCAGGAGGAGCGCACCCGGCCGCTGTACGCCGACCCGTTCTCCGAAAACACGGCCTCCGTCCGCCTGCTGCAGAGACACGGTTTCGAGCACGCCGGCACGGTCCAGCACGGGGACGACACGCACGCCCTGCTCATTCTGCGAGCCTAGATCCACACAAGGTTTCCACATCGTTATCGCGAGCGACTCGCATTCGCCCCGCCGCCTCACGTAAGTTCAGACCAAGGTAATTCGCGTGAGCAAAGCTGCGCGGTGGGCACCGCGCAGTGGAGGGGGCTGCGCGGTGCCATGACGCACCGTCGGACACGCCAGGCGCCGTTCGCGCCCGCGGGAATCTCCCGGGCCACTGCTTTCGTCCCCATCCTGGTGTCGCCGGGTGACTGCGGAGAGTAGTTTTTACGTGCCGATGCACGCAACATCACTTACAAAGGGTTATGGTGGAAACCCCCCCTCGGGCCGGTCCGTCTCCCCCCCACGGACCGGCCCGTTTTTTTCACCCCTCCGCCGCACCCCCTCCGCCTCACCCCTCCTCCTTTCACCGGGCCCCTTTCCTCCGGCGGTGAACCGCGAACCCGCGAACCCCGCCAATGCCCCGCAGGGGTAGGCTTCGCCGACAGGGGGACCGCACTGCACGGAGGGGCTGACGAACACGTGAACCTGCGCGACCGACTGCGCGGCCTTCTGGTCAGGCTCTACGCGCGCCGGGTGGAAGGCCACCTGGACCACGCCCAGGTGCCCAAGCACATCGGTGTCATCGTCGACGGCAACCGCCGCTGGGCGAAGGCCGCCGGCTCCACCACGGCCCACGGTCACCGGGCCGGCGCCGAGAAGATCGAGGAGTTCCTCGGCTGGTGCGCCGAGACGGACGTCGAGGTCGTCACCCTGTGGCTGCTGTCCACCGACAACCTCGACCGTGCGCCGGAGGAACTCGCCCCGCTGCTCGGCATCATCGAGGACGTCGTACGCACCCTCGCCGCCGACGGCCGCTGGCGCGTCCACCACGTCGGCAACCTCGACCTGCTGCCCGCGCGGATGCAGCGGACGTTGAAGGAGGCGGAGGAGGCCACCGCCCATCGCGACGGGATACTGGTCAACGTCGCCATCGGCTACGGCGGCCGCCAGGAGATCGCCGACGCCGTGCGCTCCATGATCCTGGACGCCGCGGACAGGGGCACCTCCATGGAGTCGCTCGCCGAGGCCGTCGACATCGACATGATCGGCCGCCACCTCTACACCGGCGACCAGCCCGACCCCGATCTGGTGATCCGCACCAGCGGCGAGCAGAGGCTGTCCGGTTTCATGCTGTGGCAGACGGCCCATTCCGAGTACTACTTCTGTGAGGTCTTCTGGCCGGCCTTCCGCAAGGTCGACTTCCTGCGCGCCATGCGCGACTACGCGGCGCGCCACCGCCGCTTCGGCGGCTGACGTAGGCCGTCCGGGTGAGGCCCGCGGTGTGGAAACCGACCCGCGAGTCGCCCCGTAAGTCCCTGTTGGGACAGGAGTAACGAGGAGTTCACACGCGCGCTGTCCCATGCATGTGCATGGCAGTGCGCGTTCGAGGGCATAAGCCATGCAGGTCGACGCCCGAACCACGGGCGTCGGATCTCAGCGGGCGGCTCGGGGCCGTCCGCCCGGGAGGCCCTTTGCACCAGCCCGCCCGTGCGGTCACTGCACGGAAGAAGCCGCGGAGGGCCGGTTCTCGGCCCGCCGTTCGCGGGGGCCGTCGACCGGTCCAGCTCCAGCCCGTCGCTCCCCGACCTCATCCGAGGGGGTACGTCCTTCCGTGGTGACCAGCGTAAAGCGCCACAAGTCCGACCGGCGCACCTATGTTCTCGACACCAGCGTCCTGCTGGCCGATCCCAATGCCCTGACCCGCTTCGACGAGCACGAGGTAGTGCTCCCCATCGTCGTGGTCACGGAACTGGAGGCCAAGAGGCACCATCCCGAGCTCGGCTACTTCGCCCGGCAGGCCCTGCGCCTGCTCGACGACTACCGGGTGCGGCATGGCCGGCTGGACGCCCCCATCCCGATCGGGGACCTCGGCGGAACCGTCCGTGTCGAGCTCAACCACTCGGACCCCAGCGTGCTGCCCAGCGGGTACCGCCTGGGGGACAACGACTCCCGCATCCTCGCGGTGGCCCGCAACCTCCAGGCCGAGGGGTACGACGTCACCGTCGTCTCGAAGGACCTGCCGCTCAGGATCAAGGCGTCCTCCGTGGGGCTCCTCGCCGAGGAGTACCGCGCCGAACTCGCCATCACGGACTCCTCCGGCTGGACCGGCATGTCCGAAGTGACCCTGCCCGGCGAACAGGTGGACATCCTCTTCGAGGAAGGGCATGTGTACGTCCCGGAGATCTCCGGCCTCCCCGTGCACACCGGCCTGACCATCCAGTCGGAGCGCGGCAAGGCGCTGGGCCGGGTGACCCCGGAGGGGAACGTCCGGCTGGTGCGCGGCGACCGGGAGGCGTTCGGCATCAAGGGCCGCAGCGCCGAGCAGCGGATCGCCCTCGATCTGCTCCTCGACCCGGACGTCGGCATCGTCTCGATGGGCGGCCGGGCCGGCACCGGCAAGTCGGCGCTGGCGCTGTGCGCGGGCCTGGAGGCGGTCCTGGAGCGCCGCCAGCACCAGAAGGTGATGGTCTTCCGCCCGCTGTACGCGGTCGGCGGTCAGGAGCTGGGCTATCTGCCCGGCAACGAGGCCGAGAAGATGAGCCCGTGGGCGCAGGCGGTCTTCGACACGCTCTCCGCGGTCACCAGCCGCGAGGTCATCGAGGAGGTCACCGCGCGCGGGATGCTGGAGGTCCTGCCGCTGACCCACATCCGGGGCCGTTCACTCCACGACGCGTTCGTGATCGTGGACGAGGCGCAGTCGCTGGAACGGAACGTCCTGCTGACGGTGCTGTCCCGGATCGGCGCGAACTCACGTGTCGTACTCACCCATGACGTGGCACAGCGGGACAACCTGCGGGTGGGGCGTTACGACGGTGTCGTCGCCGTCGTGGAGAAACTGAAGGGACATCCGCTCTTCGCCCACGTCACCCTGACGCGGTCCGAGAGGTCGCAGATCGCCGCACTGGTGACCGAAATGCTGGAGGACGGTCACATCTGACCGATTCACCCGCTGGTTGGCGCCGTCCGAAAAAGGCTTGAGCCTAGCCGGGCGGCGCCTTCGCGCGTGAGGGTTTCTCGAAAACGCATGGACCAAACGGGATGTGAGCTTTCACACGTACCCCAGAATTGCCACCCGCCGTCCGGTTGCGGCAGAGTCTCACTCCTGTCAGGCCCCGCATACGGCACCCCTGTACCCCCAGCGGTACGGAACAACATGAGCATCACAGCCAACTCCACAGCGAAGCCGTATGCCGCCCGAGCTACACACGGCACTCCCGTAGGGGAGTTCCCACCGGGCCCGTGCCTCCCGTGACCCCGCAGTTGGGAGGCCAGCGTCAAGGGCACGATTGCGTCCGCCAGGGTCACCGAAGCGGGCGATGCTGGAAGGAAACCGTGTGAGCCGGATTTCGGTCCGGGGATTCGCAGTGGCCTCGGCCACCGCGGTCACCGCCGTCGGAAGCGTCGTCGGAGTTGCCTCGGGCAGCGTCGCGCAGAACAACGACGCCGAGCCGACGGCCGCCGACACCACGCTCCTCGCGGACATACCCGCGGGTCAGCAGGCCCAGGTGCAGACCGCGTCCCTGACGCAGCAGGCAGACGCCCAGGCCATCCAGGCTGACGCCGGCGCCAAGAAGGACGCGGAGGCAGCGGCCCGCAAGGCGGCCGCCGAGGCCGCCGTCGCGAAGAAGGCCGACGCCGAGAAGGCGGCGAAGCAGGCCAAGGAGCGCGCAGAGGCGAAGAAGGCCGCCAGCCGGTCCTCCGCCCGTGACTCCTCCAGCTTCCCGGTCCAGAGCTCCTACACCGTCTCCCAGGTCCAGGCGATGGCACGCCAGATCGTCGGAGCCGGCCAGTTCCAGTGCTTCAGCAACATCGTGGACCACGAGTCCACCTGGAACTACCGGGCGGTCAACCCGACCTCCGGTGCCTACGGTCTCGTCCAGGCCTACCCCGGCTCCAAGATGTCGAGCGTCGGCGCCGACTGGCGGACCAACCCGGCCACGCAGATCAAGTGGGGCCTCAACTACATGAACGAGAGGTACGGCAGCCCCTGCGACGCATGGTCGTACTGGCAGGCCAACCACTCGTACTGAGGCCCCCAGGGTCCCTCAGCCTCGCGCAGCCCCTCCCCGTCCTAGGGGGAGGGGCTTTCGCAATGTACGGTCGGAGCCAGACGACTCCCGGGGGGAGTGGTGGCGAGCACCCGGGAACGCGGGGGGAAGAGGACGGATCATGTCGCGAGTGCCACGGTGGCTCGGCCGACTGGGCGCCGGACTGACCGAGATGGGTGAGCGGTTGGACGAACGCAGGGCCGAGGTCGAGAAGGACCACGGCGGCTCGGAGCAGTCCCAGGTCGAGCGCGCCGCCGAACCGGCCCCGTCCGCGACCCCGCCGCCCGTGCCGCAGACACCGCGCCCCGATCCCGCCCAGGCCGTGCCGTGGGGCGTACGGGTCGCCGCGGAGGCCGGCTGGCGCCTGCTGGTGCTGGCCGGCACGGTCTGGGTGCTGATGCGGGTCATCAGCGCCGTCCAGCTGGTGGTCCTGGCGTTCGTCATAGCGCTGCTGATCACCGCGCTGCTCCAGCCGACGGTGGCCCGGCTCAGGCGCCACGGGGTGCCGCGCGGCCCGGCCACCGCGATGACCGCGTTTCTCGGCTTCGCCGTCATGGGGCTGATCGGCTGGTTCGTGACCTGGCAGGTCATGGAGAACATCGACACCCTCTCCAGCCAGATCCAGAACGGCATCGACGATCTGCGCAACTGGCTGCTGAAGAGCCCGTTCCACGTCACGGACAAGCAGATCAACCAGATCGCCAAGAACCTGCGCGAGGCGATCGGCGCCAACGCCGACCAGATAACGTCCACGGGTCTGGAGGGAGTCCAGGTCATCGTGGAGGCCCTGACCGGCATCCTGCTGGCGTTCTTCTCGACGCTGTTCCTGCTCTACGACGGTGAACGCATCTGGCAGTGGACGCTCAAGCTGGTGCCCGAGGCGGCCCGTCCGGGCGTGGCCGGCGCCGGCCCGCGCGCCTGGCGCACGCTGACGGCCTACGTCCGGGGCACGGTACTGGTGGCCCTGATCGACGCCATCTTCATCGGCCTCGGCATCTACTTCCTGGACGTCCCGATGGCCGTCCCGCTGGCCGTGTTCATCTTTCTGTTCTCCTTCATCCCGCTGGTCGGCGCGGTGGCCTCCGGTGCGCTCGCGGTCGTGGTGGCGCTGGTGACGCAGGGCGTCTTCACGGCCGTCATGACCCTGGCGGTGGTCCTCGCGGTCCAGCAGATCGAGGGCCACGTCCTGCAACCGTTCATCCTGGGCCGCGCGGTCCGCGTACACCCCCTGGCCGTGGTGCTCTCGGTGGCCGCGGGCGGCATGATCGCGGGAATCGGCGGCGCCGTGGTGGCCGTGCCCCTGGTGGCGGTGACGAACACGGTGGTGGGTTATCTGCGGGAGTACTCCCGGGAAACCTCCCCGGCCCCGGCCCCGACCTCGCCGCCTGGCCCCCCGCAGGAGCCACCCGCACCCACCGCCGAACCGGCCGCCCCGCCCGTCACCGAGAGCTGATCCGCCCAACCGGGGAGATGCTGCCGGAGACGCACCCCCGTGACGTCTCCGGCACCACCGCTCGCCCCACAGCTCACGCCGCGGTGTCTCCAGAGGAGAATCTAGGCCCGGGCGGCGCCTGGTGGTGTTCGTGGCGTGCCGGGTTTCTGTGCGCTGCGTGTCGTGCGGCCGCCAGGGACAACGCACGATGTTCGGTGGGGGTGACCCCGTAGGCCTCGCGAAACGCCCGGCTGAAGCCGGTGGCACTGGGGAAGCCCCAGCGAGCCGCGATCGACTGAACGGGCTGACCGCCGAGTTCCCCGCGTGCGAGGTCGGCGTGGGCTCGCTCCAGCCTGCTCCGGCGGATGCGTGCCGCGACGGTCAGGGGCTGGTCGCCGAAGAGGGCGTGGAGACGACGCAGGGACAGGTTGTGCCGATCGGCGATCACCTGGGGAGTCAGGTCCGGGTCGCCGAGGTTGTTCTCGATGAAGCGGTGGATCCGTTGCAGCGTCTCCTGCGCGCGAGCCTCGGCGGGCGCCTGGCCGGGGTCACCGAGCTGCCGCGCGAGAAACGCGGTGGCCAGGTCGAGGGTGACGGCCCCCATCCCGCGCAGCTCCTCCGGGTGGCAGCGCGGGCCGCGGGCGATCAGCGTCTTCAGGAAGTCGGCGAGGATCGCCCCCGACCCCGCGTCCGCGGCCAGGTTCTGTGCGAGGAGGCGGTCGACGCGGTCCGGGTTCAGCGCCAGGGCCTGACGGGGAATCTGTACGACCAGCGTCTCGGCCTGCCCGCCGGTGCAGGCCCCCTCGCTCGGTCGTGAGGTGTCGGTGAGCACGAGTCCCCCCGCGACCACCGATTCACTGCCTCGCTGGGAGATCCTGACAGCCCCCTGTGTGATGAGCGCCAGCTGCAGGTGCTCGGGATCGCCACGCCGGATATGGGTCGGGGTGCGACGCGAGAGCACCGGTGAGCACGCCACGGTGGACAGCCCCACCACGCCGAGATCCAGATACGAGATGCTCGCCCGGAAGTCGGCCGCCCGACGGGCGCTCAGCGTCACGGGCATGACGTCGCTGGACACCGCCTCGCAGAACCAGTCGAACCTGTCGTCGGCCGGCCCGACATCATCCGCCGCAACCAGCGATCCCACGCGATCCCCCGCACTGCTGTGCTTCACCTCTGCTTCACCTCCACCGCCACGTGACTGATTATCAGTCACCTGCCGAAGGCGTTTCGCCCGGCGGACGCAGCAGGGAAAGACGACGGCCCCCCGCTCACCGTCCGGTGAGCGGGGGGCCGTGTGCGCCGGGGCGGTTACTCGGCCGACTCGGCCAGTACCGCTTCCGCGTCGAGGGTGACGCCGACGGCCTGGACCACGGAGGCGATCTTGAACGCCTCCTGGACGACCTCACGGCTGACGCCGGCCTTGCGCAGCACCTGCTCGTGCGAGTCGAGGCACAGGCCGCAGCCGTTGATGGCGGACACCGCGAACGACCACAGCTCGAAGTCGACCTTGTCGACACCGGGGTTGCCGATGACGTTCATCCGCAGACCGGCGCGCAGGGTGCCGTACTCGTGGTCGGACAGCAGGTGACGCGTCCGGTAGAAGACGTTGTTCATCGCCATGACGGCGGCCGCGGCCTTGGCCGCGGTGTACGCCTCCGGCGACAGGTTCTCCTTCGCCTCCGGCTCCAGCTCACGCAGCACGATGGGGGAGCGGGAGGCGATGGCGGTCGCCAGGACCGTGCCCCACAGCTGCTGCGCGGGCAGGTCCGAGTTGCCGATGACCGAGCCGAGGTTCAGCTTCAGGTCCTTGGCGTAGTCGGGTACGCGGGACTTGAGGGAGTCGAGGGACATGTCACTCACCGGCCAGCAGCGCGACCGGGTCCAGCGTCTCGTCGCCCTTGCTCCAGTTGCACGGGCACAGCTCGTCCGTCTGGAGGGCGTCGAGGACCCGCAGGACCTCCTTGGGGTTACGGCCGACGGAACCGGCGGTCACCATGGAGAACTGGATCTCGTTGTTCTGGTCCACGATGAAGACGGCGCGCTTGGCGAAGCCGTCCTCGCCCTCGATGCCCAGCTCGCGCATCAGCTCGTGCTTGGAGTCGGCCAGCATCGGGAACGGCAGGTCGCGCAGGTCGTCGTGGTCCTTGCGCCAGGCGTGGTGCACGAACTCGGAGTCGCCGGAGAAGCCGAGGACCTGGGCGTCACGGTCGGCGAACTCGTCGTTCAGCTTGCCGAAGGCCGCGATCTCGGTCGGGCACACGAAGGTGAAGTCCTTGGGCCACGCGAAAACGATCTTCCACTTGCCCTCGTAGGTCTTGTGGTTGATCGTCTCGAACTCCTTGCCCTTCTCCAGCGAGACGCAGGCGGTCAGTTCGAACTCGGGGAACTTGTCACCGACAGTGAGCACACGCTCTCCTTGCAGCGAGGAGACACCCGGATCGCGGGGTCTCCCTTGGGTTGGACGCTGTTGATGTTGGCACAGGCCGCATTGATCCGGGAAATAGCTACACTCGGTCGCGTTGATCGGAAGGATCTATCAGTGACCGTGAGTGGTACACCCGCCAAACGGCGCCGGCCCAGCCTCTCCCAGCTGCGGGCCTTCGCCGCCGTGGCGGAGCATCTGCACTTCCGGGACGCGGCGGCGGCCATCGGGATGAGCCAGCCCGCGCTGTCGGGCGCCGTCTCCGCGCTGGAGGAGACCCTGGGGGTCACCCTGCTCGAGCGTACGACCCGGAAGGTGCTGCTCTCGCCCGCCGGTGCGCGTCTCGCCGTACGCGCCAAGGCGGTGCTGGAGGAGGTCGGCGCGCTCCTGGAGGAGGCCGAGGCGGTCCGCGCGCCGTTCACGGGGGCGCTGCGGCTCGGGGTCATCCCCACCGTCGCGCCCTATCTGCTGCCCACCGTGTTGCGGCTGACGCACGACCGCTACCCCGAGCTCGACCTCCATGTGCACGAGGAGCAGACCGCCCGTCTGCTGGACGGGCTGGCCGGCGGACGACTCGACCTGCTGCTGCTCGCGGTGCCCCTCGGCGTCCCCGGCGTGGTGGAACTTCCGTTGTTCGACGAGGACTTCGTGCTGGTCACCCCGCTCGACCACTGGCTCGGCGGCCGTGCGGACATACCGCGCGAGGCGCTCAGGGAGCTGAACCTGCTCCTCCTCGACGAGGGGCACTGCCTGCGCGACCAGGCCCTCGACATCTGCCGTGAGGCGGGACGGGAGGACGCCCCGGTCAGCACGACCGCGGCGGGCCTCGCGACCCTCGTCCAGCTCGTCGCGGGCGGCCTCGGCTGCACCCTGCTGCCCAGCACCGCCCTGCGGGTCGAGGCGACCCGCAGCGACCAGCTGCTCACCGCCGGCTTCGCGGCCCCGGCCCCGAGCCGCCGTATCGCCCTGGCCATGCGCGCCGGAGCGGCCCGCGGCGCCGAGTACCGGGAGCTCGCCGCCGCCCTGCGCGTGGCGCTGCGGCCGCTGCCGGTGCGGGTGCTCGCCGAGAACTGAGCTCATGGCTCGGGCCGTCAAATACCTTCCACAATCGATCAAATGAGTCTCGAACAAAGCGATTTGAACAGCCTGAAATTCCAACTTCCGTCAGCCGGCGACAGCTGGGGAATCCCCCGCTGGAATACACCATCGAACTGATACACATACCCCCTCGGTGTGACGCGTCAGGCGTCAGTGCGAAATGCCGATCGGTCACGATCTGCCAAGGGGAGTGATGTCGGAGGAACGGGACTCCCTCGGCAGAGCCGGCTACAGCCGGCTCGCGCACGCCCTGATCGCGTGCGGGCGTGAGGGGTTCACGGGAGAACTGCGGGTACCGGGCAGTCCCGGCGGCGCCTTCCATCTGCGCACCGGACTCGTCGTCGCGGCCGAGAGCCCCGGCGCCCCGGGCCCCGAGGCACTGCTGTTGCGCTCCAACCGGATCGACGGCGAGCAGTGGGCCGAACTGGTACGGCGGTCCGGCGGCGCGCGCTGGCCGGCCGACGGGCTCATCGCACACGGGTACGCGGGCGCCGCCCAGCTCAGGGTGGTCTGTGTGATGGCCCTCCAGGACGCGGCCTTCGCCATCGTCGCCGGCCGGGTGGACGGCTGCGAGCCCGTCCACGGCACCGAGCCGCACGCCCCCGTCACGGTCGGCGAGGTGCCCGGCCGGCTGCTCCAGGACGCCAACCGCAAGCTGGCCGCCGTGGCCGCGCTGGCCCACCCCGTGCGCCCCGACCGCGAACGCCCCCTGCCCGGCGCCCCGCCGCGGCACCCTCTCACCCCGCTGCAACAGGAGCTGCTCGGCCATGCCGACGGCCGCCGCACCACCCGGGACCTGGCCTTTCGTGCCGGACGTGGGGTCTACACCGTCACGGTGGAGGTTGCGCGGATGCTCGGCGAGGGGCTGCTGGTGTGCGCCGGGCCGACCACCGCGGCACCGGTGGTCCACATGCGCCGGGAGGCTCCCGTCGTACGGCACCGGGAGCCACCGGCTCCACCTCCCGCGCCGGAACCGATCCCCGTCCCCACGCGGCTGCCGCGCCGCGAACCGGGCGCGAGCGGTATCACCGAGGCGCTCGACCCGGCGAAGAGCGGCCCGAGCTGGAAGGGGTTCTTCCGTCTGCGGCACGGAACCGCCAAATGAAACCAGAAGAAGCCAAGCGAACGAGGGAGTTGAGTACATGGACCACGAAGCCCTGGCGCGGGAAATGCGCGGGCTGCGCGAACGGGTCACCGGAATCACCGACACCGCCCTGGCGGCGGCCGACGGAATGCTGATCGCGGCCGACACGGCGGATTCCATCGACCCGGAGGGCCTGGCCGCCCTCGCGGCCGCGAGCCTCGGCCTCGCCCGCCGCACGGCCCACGCCACGGCACGCGGTGCGCTGCGGCAGACGGTGACCTACGGCAGCCACGGCTGCCTCGCCTTCTACGCGGTCGGCGACACCGCACTGATGGTCGTGCTCGGCGACGAGGGGATGGACGTGGACCACCTGCACCGCGCGACCCATCCGGCACTCGACCGCATCGGCTCGATCCTCACCGAAAAAGCCCCAGAGGGAGTGTGAAGGGATGGCGACGAAACGCATGGCAACAGGTTTCTCCGACCAGGTCATGAGCCTGGTCAAAACGCTGCGCAACGAGGTGCCGGAGTGTGTCGCGGCCGGTGTGGTCGACATGTCCACCGGGATGCTGCTCGCGTACGAGACGATCGACAACCACCCGCCCGAGGTCCTGGACCTGCTGGCGGGCGCGACGCTCGACCTGTTCCAGGGGCGCACGGTCGTGATGATCGAGGACCTCTTCAAGGAGCGTCGTGGCAGCTCCAGTGACAACCACTTCTTCCAGGAGATCCTGGTCAACAGCGACAACCTCACCCACCTGTTCATCCGCATGAACGAGCAGCAGGACGTCGTGTCCGTCGTGGTCTGCCGCAAGGCGGTGAACGTCGGCATGCTGTTCGCCCAGGCCCGGAGGGTGGTGCGGGAGCACAGCCTGTGAGCGCACCACGACGTGGGCCCCTCCTGGCGGGAAGGGGCCCACGTCGGGCGGCCGTGGCAGTGGCGAGCCGACCGCCCGCTACTCGGTGCGCAGGCCCTCCGGGCGCATCATGCGCAGCAGCGGCGGCAGGCTGAGCAGGGTGACCGTGAAGACCACCGCCGCGCCCACGCCGGCCATGGTCAGGACGCTTGCCCAGTCCATGGTCACCGGCGTCTTCGTCATCTTCAGCAGCACCGTGCCGAGGGTGATGCCCACCGTCGTGGCCAGCACCAGGCCGAGGCCGACGGGGAGGGCCGTCTGCCAGAGCACCGACAGGCTGAGTGTGCGGCGCCGGGTGCCGAAGGCGACCAGTGCGGAGAGCAGTTTCTTGCGCTCGCGCAGCTGCTCCAGCTGGGAGACGAGCAGGCTCGCGCCGATCAGCGCCAGCACGAAGGCGGAGCCGACGAACAGACCGGTGCGCAGGGAGGCGAGCTTGGCGGACTCGCTGGTCGCGGTCCAGGTGAACGTGTTCGCCATCGGGTCGACCCGGATGGCCGCGTTGCGCACGTACTCCCGTGCGTCCGGCACCGACGTGTCCATGCGCACGTAGACCTGGCTGTAGAGCGTCTTCCTGGCCCGGTCGGGCAGCGCGGCGGGGGTGAGGAGCAGGCCGAAGCTGCCCGGCATCAGGGAGTCCTTGCGCGCGTTCACCTCCCGCAGTTGCGCCGGTACGGTCCAGGCCACCTCGGCGCCGCGCGGGCCGTCCTCGTAGGACGGGTCGATGAAGAGCTGCCGGCCGGGCTTCGCCAGGGTGCGTTCGCTGTCGACCGCGCCGGCGACCTCGTCACTCGCGGGGAGCATCATGAACACGTCGCCGTCCTCGCAGGAGGGCAGCGCCGCGAGTTCGCGCAGGGCGGCGCAGGAGCCCACGGTCATGCTGCTGGACGTGTCGGGCGCGCGGCGCTTGTCGCCGTACGACCCGGAGGCCAGGGCCACCGCGGACCGTACTCCCTTGGTGCCGCCGAACTCGCGCTCGACGCCGGACAGCGCCGTCCGGTTGGTCAGGTCGACCTGCATCTGGGCCCGGCTGGGGTCCTTGCCGGTGTCCTTGGTGTACTGGCTCTGCACGCCGGTGAAGAGCATCTGGAGTGCGATGGCTCCGGCGACGGCGACGGCGATGCCGTTGACCATGCGGGCGGCGGTGCCGCTGCTCAGCTGGAGCCGTCGTACCGCCAGTTGCCAGGACAGCGAACCTGCGCCGAGCCGGACGACGACCGCTTCGACGACCCAGGGGAGCAGGGCGGTGATGCCGATCAGCAGCAGGAGGACGCCGCCGATGACGAGGTACTGGTTGAAGTTCCCGTTGTCGCGGCCCTTGTTGATCATCGGGTAGAGCATGGCGAGGCCGGCGAGGGGCAGCAGCAGTCGCCACCACAGCCGGCGGCGGCGCTGTTTGGCCGCGCGTACGACACCGAGGGGTTCGACGACCACGCCGCGCATGGCGAGCAGGGTGACGAGTACGGCGGCGACCGGGACCGCCACCGCGACCAGCAGGGCGAGCACGGGGGTCGGGTCGAGGTAGCTGGGGAAGACGCTGATGTCCAGCACTTCCATCGTGCCCAGGGTCTGGCGTCCGAGGACGAAGAAGCCGGTGCCGACGGCGAGTCCGAGGAGGGCTCCGGCGAGGGCCTCGCCCGCGGCGATCCGGCGGGTCATGTGGCTGTCGGTGCCGACCAGGCGCAGTGCGGCGAGGCGGCGGTCGCGGCGTTCGCCGCCGAAGCGGACGGCGGCGGCGATGAACACGGCGACCGGCGTCAGCAGCACCACGAACACGACCAGGATCAGCAGGAGCAGCACCGGATCGGTCTTCTCCTCGGTCGACGGGACCGGGGTGCCGAACGTCTTCAGCCGCGCGATCCGGGACGAGTCCGGCTTGACCGGCAGCCCCTCGGCGCCCGCGTAGTAGGCGAGTTCGTGGGAGCCGATGAGTCCGCTCTCGCCGATCGTGCCGGTGATTCTGTACGGCAGCCGCTCGCGGAGCAGCTTGGCGTCGTCCGAGGCCAGCAGGTCCTTGAGTGCGGGGGAGACGACCATCTCGCCCTTGGCCGGGAAGCGGTCGACTCCCGGGGGCAGCGGCGCCTTGCTGCCCTCGGGTTCGATGAGGCGGCCGCGGACGTCGTCGTCGTGCCAGGTGGTGTCGGTGTGCCCGACCAGGACGGTGTTGTCCGCCTTGGGGAGGAGCGTGTCGGAGGCCGGGTAGTCGAGACGCGCCTCCTCCACGCGGTGGCGGGCGGAGAAGATGTTGGGGAGTGCGGTGCAGAGGAGGAGGAGTGCGACGCCGATGCCGACGCCGACGGCGGTGAGGGTCATGCGGACCCAGCCCTCGCGGCCGCCGGTGACGGCGAAGCGGGCTCCCATGGTGAGGTCCCTGGCCCACTGGCGTGGGTTCATATGGCGCGCTCCATGTCGCGGGACTTGCCGTCGCGGACGACGATCTCGCGGTCGGAGTAGGCGGCGACCCGGGCTTCGTGGGTGACGAGGACGACGGCGGCGTTGGTGGAGCGGGCGGCGTCGGTCAGCAGATCCATGACGCGTTCGCCGTTGTAGGAGTCGAGGGCGCCGGTGGGTTCGTCGGCGAACAGGACGCGTGGTGCGGTGACCAGGGCGCGGGCCACGGCGACGCGTTGGCCCTGGCCGCCGGAGACCTCGCCGGGCCGCTTGTCCTTCAGGCCGTCGACCTCGAGGCGTTCCATCCAGCCGAGTGCGGTGCGTTCGGCGTC